>NZ_JAOBTQ010000001.1:6005303-6605833 GCF_033366695.1 Streptomyces sp. SCL15-4 | reverse complement strand
CGGCGTTGACGACGTCGAGGGCGCGCTTGGCGAAGGCCCGGGCCTGCGCGCCGGTCAGCCGGACCCGCAGCATCGGGGGTCCGTTCTCCTCGTCCTGGAGCAGGCGCTCCTCGGCCTCGGCGAGGTCTTCCTCGGTGTCCGCGTCCAGCTCGACCAGTGCCTGCGCCTCGACGATCATGCGCTGGTCCTCGCCGTCCCAGGCCAGGGCCATGGTGCCGACGCGGAACTCCTCCTCGATGGGAGTGTCGAGCGGTGCGGTGTCGCTGATCTCGGCGGGTGCGACGGCGGGGACGGCGGCGCTGCCGCCACTACGCCGTACGACCTCGTCCAGCAGTTCGTCCATGCGCTCGGCGAGCGCGGCCACCTGGGTCTTCTCCAGGGCCACGCTGGTCACCCGGGAGCCTGCGATGGCCTGGAGGAAGAACGTACGGCGCCCGGGCAGTCCGACCGTGCCGGCCACGAAGCGGTCCGGCTGGTCGTAGAGGAACACCTGACGGGACACGTCCTGTCTCCATTGAGTCGTGGTTTCCAGAGGTTCGGCGGTTGGCCGTACGGGAAAGCGAACGGGAAGGGTCGCTTCACCCTACTGCGGCCGACGATCACGGTGCGCCCGCACCGCCTCCGACCGGTGCGTCGCCCTCGCCGGGTTCCTCGCGCGGCGCGAGCGAAGCGAAATCGCCGGTGTCGCCGAGCCGGACGAGGTACGGCCTGAGCCGGGTGTAGCGGATCGCGGTGACGGAGCACGGCTCGACGGAGATCCGCTGGAAGAGGTCGAGGTGCAGGCCGAGGGCCTCGGCGACGAGGGACTTGATGATGTCGCCGTGGGAGCACATCAGGTAGACGGCGTCGGCGCCGTGGTCGCGCTCCACGCGCGCGTTCCACTCGCGTACGGCCTCGGCGGCGCGGGTCTGCATGGCCCGCATGGACTCGCCGCCGGGAAAGGCCGCGGCGGACGGGTGGGCCTGTACGACCTCCATCAGCGGCTCGTCGTTCAGCTCGGCGAGCTTGCGGCCGGACCAGTCGCCGTAGTCGCACTCCTCGATCCGCTCGTCGGTGTGGGAGCGCAGGCCGGGGCGGTCCCGCAGCAGCGGGGCCACGGTCTCCCGGCAGCGCTGGAGGGGGCTGGTGACGACCTCGGAGATCGGCAGTCCGGCGAGCCGGCCGGGCAGGGCGGCGGCCTGCGCGGCGCCGCGCTCGTCCAGGGCGACGCCGGGCGTGCGGCCGGCGAGCAGTCCCGAGGTGTTGGCGGTGGAACGTCCGTGCCTTACGAGGATCAGCGTGGGCATGCGGCAAGGGTAGGCGCATCGGGAAGTGCGCCGATGACCGGTCGAAGGGAGAATGCGCTCCGTGATCGTCGACTGCGCCGTCTACCGGCACGGGCACCGCACCGAGGGGCCCTCGGACCTGTCCGACGCGCTCGCCGGGGCGCGGGCCGGGGGCGGCTTTGTGTGGATCGGCCTGCATGAGCCCTCCGAGCGGGAGTTCGACCTGGTCACCCAGGAGTTCGGACTGCATCCGCTGGCGGTGGAGGACGCCCTGAAGGCACATCAACGGCCCAAGCTGGAGGTGTACGACGACTCGCTGTTCATGGTGCTGAAACCGGTGGTGTACGAGCCGGAGAGCGACGCGGTCTCGGCCGGCGAGGTGATGGTCTTCGTCGGTGAGAGTTTCGTGGTGACGGTCCGCCACGGCGAGGGTGCGCCGCTGAAGGCCGTGCGGCAGCGGCTGGAGGAGGAGCCGGAGATGCTCGGCAAGGGCCCCACCTCCGTGCTGTACGCGATCGCCGACGCCACCGTCGACCACTATCTGGAGGTGGCGACGGAGTTGCAGAACGACCTGGACGAGCTGGAGGCGGAGGTGTTCCGGCCGGACTCCGGCGGTTCCCGCAACACCGCGTCCCGGATCTACACCTTCAAGCGGCAGATCCTGGAGTTCCGCCGGGCCACCGGGCCGCTGACACTGCCGCTGACCCGGCTGGCGGGAAACGGTCCGCTGGGCACGACGGTGCCGTTCGTGCACGACAAGTCGCGGCCCTTCTTCCGGGACGTGGGCGACCACCTCACGCGTGTGAACGAGTCCGTGGAGGCCCTGGACCGGCTGGTGTCGGACATCCTGTCGGCCCATCTGGCGCAGATGAGCGTCCGGCAGAACGACGACATGCGGAAGATCTCCGCGTGGGCGGCGATGGCCGCGGTGCCCACGATGATCGCGGGGATCTACGGCATGAACTTCGACCACATGCCCGAGCTGCACTGGCTGTGGTCGTATCCGGTGGTGATCGTGCTGATGGCCGTGCTGGAGGTGCTGTTGTACGGGCTGTTCAAACGGCGCGGCTGGTTGTGAGGGGCGCCGCTGGGCCCGGCGGCCGGGTGCGCGCCGCCGTGGGTGTCGCGGCGTCCGGGCACGCGGAGGGCGGTCGTGCGGGGCCGGCCGCGGCGGGGCCGTGGGCCGGCTCGGACGGACGGGTGCGGCGGTGCGGAAGAAGGGCGCCGGGGGTCGTAACCGTGCGGCGCCGGGCGCGTTGTTCCCGGTGACGGCCGTGGCGGGGAAGACCCCCGAGCCCCCACCACGGCCGTGGAACTCTCCTTACGCCAGCCCGGCGCGCTCCAGGGCCTCGCTGCCGGCCCGCAGCGAGGCGAGCCGCTCCTCCAGTGTGAAGCCGGCCGGGGACAGGCTGAGGGTGGTGACGCCGGCGGCGGCGTAGGCCCGCATCCGGTCGGCGATGCGGTCGACGGAGCCGAGCAGGGTGGTCTGGTCGATGAGGTCCTGCGGGATCGCGGCGGCGGCGCCCTGCTTGTCCCCGGAGAGGTACTTCCGCTGGATCTCGGCGGCTTCCTCCTCGTAGCCCATGCGCTGGGCGAGCCGGTTGTAGAAGTTCTGCTTGGCGCTGCCCATGCCGCCCACGTACAGGGCGGTGTAGGGGCGGAAGGTGTCGGCGAGCCGGGCCACGTCCCGGTCGTCGCCGACGGCGATCGGCAGCGTCGGGCACACGTCGAACCCGTCCAGCGTCAGGCCCGCCTTCTCCCGGCCGGCCCGCAGGTGCCTGACGGTGGTCTCCTCCAGGTGCTCGGCGGAGGGGAAGATCAGCAGCGCGCCGTCGGCGATCTCACCGGTCTGCTCCAGGTTCTTCGGGCCGATGGCCGCGATGTAGAGCGGGATGTGCTCGCGCTGCGGGTGCACGGTCAGCTTGATCGGCTTGCCGGGGCCGCCGGGCAGCGGCAGCGTCCAGTGCTCGCCGTCGTACGTCAGCCGCTCCCGGGTCATCGCCTTGCGGACGATCTCCACGTACTCGCGGGTGCGGGCCAGCGGCTTGTCGAACGTGACGCCGTACCAGCCCTCGGACACCTGCGGGCCGGAGACGCCGAGGCCGAGCCGGAACCGGCCGCCGGAGAGCGAGTCGAGCGTGGCCGCGGTCATCGCCGTCATCGCGGGCTGGCGGGCGGGGATCTGGAAGATGGCCGATCCGACGTCGATGCGCTCGGTCTGCGCGGCGACCCAGCTGAGCACGGTGGCCGCGTCGGAGCCGTAGGCCTCGGCGGCCCAGCACACCGCGTAGCCGAGCCGGTCGGCCTCCTGTGCCACGGCCAGGTTGTCGCCGTCCATTCCGGCACCCCAGTAACCGAGGTTGATCCCGAGCTGCATGCGCGATTCCCCTTACCCGTGAGTAACGTGCCTGTGGGGCAGACCTTAGCGCGGGGACGGCGGGAGACGGCAGAGCGGCGGCTGGTTCCGCTCCCGCGTGGGCCCTGTGGAGAACGCGGCCCCGTGCCCCTTCGGGCGCGGTTGTCCACAGGCCACCCACCACACCGGTTCCGGCCAGTAATCTCGCCCGCATGGAGCAGAGGCATCTCGGCCGTACCGGCCTGCGCGTGTCCAGGATCGGACTCGGCACCCTCACCTGGGGGCGGGACACCGACGAGCACGACGCCGCTGACATGCTGAAGACGTTCTGGGAGGCCGGCGGCACCCTCGTCGACACCGCCGACGTGTACGGCGACGGTGAGGCGGAGTATCTGCTCGGCCGGCTCATGGACGGGCTGGTGCCCCGCCGGGATCTGGTCATCTCCACCAAGGCCGGCAGCGTGCCCGACCCCGACCGCCGCTTCGACGGCTCCCGGGGCCATCTGCTGGCCGCGCTCGACGCCTCCCTGGCCCGCCTGGGCACGGAGTACGTCGACGTGTGGCACGTCCACGCCTACGACCCCGGGACCCCGCTGGAGGAGACGCTCCAGGCCCTCGACCTCGCGGTGAGCAGCGGCCGGGCCCGGTACGCGGGCGTCTCCAACTTCTGCGGCTGGCAGCTGGCCAAGGCGGCCACCTGGCAGCTCGCGGCGCCGGGCACCCGTACCCGGCTGGCCAGCACCCAGATGGAGTACTCGCTGCTCCAGCGCGGTGTGGAGCGCGAGGTGCTGCCGGCCGCGCTCGACCTCGGCGTGGGCCTGCTGCCGTCCTCCCCGCTCGGCCGGGGCGTGCTGACCGGCAAGTACCGGCACACCACTCCCCCGGACTCGCGCGGCGCCTCCGAGCACCTCGCCCTGTTCGTCGAGCCGTATCTGGACGACACCGCGACGCGCATCGTGGACGCGGTGACGACGGCGGCCGACGGGCTCGCGGTGACCCCGCTCCAGGTGGCCCTGGCGTGGGTGCGGGACCGGCCCGGGGTGGCCGCGCCGATCGTGGGCGCGCGCACGGCGCAGCAGCTCACGGCGGCATTGTCAGTGGAGACCCTTAGTCTTCCTGACGAGATCTGCCGGGCGCTGGACGATGTGTCGGCGCCCGTGCACCGCTATCCCGATCACGACTGGAGCACGCTGTGAGCACGGAGCCGGAGACCACGGAGGAAGCCGGGCCGGGGACGCCGGACACCCGTGAGACACACGAGGGGGACACCGGCACGGGTACCGAGGACGTGACGGCCGAGGGCCCGGAGACGGGTACGGAGACGGCCGACGGTGCGGATACGGCCGAGGGTACGGAGGCTGCCGAGGGTACGGACGCCTCGGAGGAGGCCGGGGACGTCGTCGGCGAAGGTGGTGCGGCCGGGCTGTCCGAGGTGGAGGCCGAGCTGGCCGCGCAGCGGATCGAGCGGGAGCGGATCGAGCGGCGCAAGGCCGAAAAGAAGGCCCCCATCACCAGCGGCGCCAAGCTCAGCGGCAAGGCGGCCGACCTGCTCGCGGCGGTCCGGGCGGTGGAGAGCGGCGAGAAGCCGCCGGCCGCGGTGTTCGCCGAGCCGGCGCCGGCACCGCGCCGTCCCGCCCCGGAGCCGGTACGCCGTCCCCGGCCCGCCCCCGCCCCGGTCGCGCCCGGCGCCCCGCGCCGGAGACCGTCGACGCCGTGCGCCGGGTGCTGGCCGAGGGCGGCGCGCCGGACAGCATGGCCCCGCAGGTGGCGGCGGTGCTCGGCGAGGCCGCCGGCACCGCGCTCCGGGAGGACCCCTGGCAGCTGCTCCGGGTCGGCGGCGTGCGGCCGGAGCAGGCCGACGGCTTCGCGCGGGCGCTGCTCGGAGCGGAGTGCGGCCCGGGCGACGAGCGGCGGGGCCGCGCGCTGACGGTCTGGCTGCTGGAGCAGGCGGCCGTCGCCGGGCACACCGCGCTGGAGCTGCCCGCGCTCATCGCGGCGCTCGGCCGGCAGAGCGTGCCGGACCCGGACGCGGCGGTGCAGGGCGCGCTCGCCGAGGGCGAGGCGCTGGCGTTCCAGGACGCCCTGGAGGAGCCCGGCGCGCCGGCGCCCGAGGACACCGGCGAGGAGCAGGAGCGGCCGGTCCGGGTCCTGGTCGGTCTGGAGCGGTACGCCCTGGCCGAGGAGAGTCTCGCCGACGGTCTGGCCCGGCTGGCCGGCTCCGTGCCCGAGGAGGCCGGACAGGCGTGGGAGGCGGTCGCGGCCGAACTGTCCGGCGGCGCGGGCGAGCTGGCCCGCGCGGTCGCCGGACACGGCCTGGTGCTGCACATCGGCGGCGAGGCGGCCCGCGCCGAACCGGCCGCGCTGCTCGCCGCCGCCCGCGCGGCGGGCCTGCGGGCCTATGCCGCCTGCCACACACCGGACGGCCGCCACCGCCTGACCGCCTACGTGGACGAAGCCGCCGGGCGACAGGACGGAGACCCGCGCCGGCCGGGCGGAGACAGCGGTCGGCAGGAGGAAGGGCCCGTACGGCGGGGCACGGACGCCGGGTGGCCCGGCGAAGCCTCCGCTGACCAGGACACGGAGCCCGCGCCGCACGGCGGACACCCCACGGACACCGCCGAGCGGCCGGTCGCGGAGCCCGCGTGGCCGGCCGTCGGCCCCGCCGCGCGAGGTGTCGTCACCGTGGCCGGGCTGCTGGCCGGGGCGGAGGGGCCCGGGCGGGACGCCGACGGGGCTCTGGAGCTCGATCTGCTGATCGTGCTGGACGCGCCGCAGCTCGACGTGGAGAGTGCCGCGATGCTGGTGGAGTCGCTGCCCGACGGCGCCCGGCTGGTGCTCAGCGGTGATCCGGGGGTGTTGTGGTCGGCCGGGCCGGGCCGGGTCTTCGCCGACGTGCTCGCGGCCCGCGTCTGCCCGCAGGCCGTCTCCCGCGTCCCCGACCCCGGTCCCCTCGGCGAGCTGGTCTCCGGTATCGGTGTCGGCGAGCTGAACCAGGTCGCGGCGCCCGGCAAGGAGATCGTCATCGTGCCGGTGCGGGACGCGGGCGAGGCCGTGCACCGGACGGTGCAGCTGGTGGCGGACTCGGTGCCGCGGGCGCTCGGCGTCCCGGCCGACCAGACCGTGGTGATCACCCCGGGCCACGGCGGCGCCGCGGGCACCCGCGCGCTGAACGCCGCCCTGAAGGAACGCCTCAACCCCGGCCCCGGCCGGTTCGGCGGCTTCGACCCCGGCGACCGGATCGTCTACTCCCCGGCGCCGGGGCGCGCGGTGCCGGGCGTGGTGGTGAAGGCCGACGCCGAGGGGCTGCACCTGTCGTGCGCCGGCGCGCCCGTCGTCGTACCGCGCGAGCGGGTGGAGGGCGGGGTGCGGCACGGCTGGGCGCTGACCGCGCACCAGGCGGTGGGCGCCCGCTGGCCGGCGGCGGTCGTGGTGCTGCCCGGCGACGCCGGCCAGGCGCTCAGCCGGCCGTGGGTGTACACGGCGTTCGGCCGGGCGGAACGGCATCTGTCCGTGGTCCACGGCGTGGAGCAGGCCCTGCCGAGGGCGGTCGCGGAGGTCCCGGCCAAGCCCCGGACCACGCGTCTGGAGACCCTGCTGCGCCCGCAGGTCCCGGCGAGCTGACCCCGTCCTCCGTCGGCCGGGCCCGGCGGTGCCGTACCGGGCCCGGCCCGCACGGCACCGCCGGGCCCGCCTCACTTGTCGGCGTCGAGCGGCTCCAGCTCCTCTTCGTCGTCCTCGACGAAGTCCAGCTCGTCGTCGTCCTCGTCGTCGGAGGTCGCGTCGTCGTCGAAGACCGCGCTCACGTCGAAGCGGCACACCACCGCCTGCGGATCGATGTGCTCGAAGGGAGCCGCGAGCCACTCCCCGGCCTCGGGCGGTTCCTCCGTCGCCGTGACCCAGAGCGTGGAGTCGCCCTCCTCCAAGCCGAATTCCTTGTGCCGGGAGGCGATCTCGTCCGGCTCGAACTCGCCGAACAGGATGCCCAGCGCGCCGGGGACGGACCCGGCGGCCTCGTCGTCCCCGCCGTCGTCGTAGTCCGCCGCCTCGACCCGCTGGGCCTGCGCCAGCAGCCGGTGGGGCTCCGCCACGGTGTAGTCGCGGCGGATCAGCACACTGATCGCATGGGGTTCCTCGGGCCCGGCGTACGGCGGCAGCGTGTCCTCCGCGCCGGGGATCTCGAAGGGCGTGACCTCGTCGAAACGGTCGTAGAGCAGCTCGTCGTACGCCTCGGCGGCTGCGGCCAACTGGTTGAACGCCTCGGAGACGGCCGGATCGTCCTCCCCCGACCTGCGTTCGATCGCAGCGAGATGACGGTCGAGCGCGGTCTTGACCGCCTCGGCGGCGGCGCGTACCTCGGCAGCGGTGGGCTGCGCAGCATCAGACATAGTGCAGACGCTATCCGTACCAGGCACCAGCCCGCACAATAGATGCGATGCCGGAATACGAATTTGTCGACGTGTACGTGCCGCGCGGGGTCTCCCGCAAGGAGGCGACACGTCTGCTGACGGATCATGCCGAGTACGGACACTGGGAGTTGGACCGACTGAGTCTGTTGCGCGACGGCAGTCGCAGGGTGCGGTTGCGCCGGCGGATCATCCGCCAGGTGCGAGCCACATGGTGAGCCCGGGGATGTGATCGGGCACGAACGGAGCGGGCCCCGCCGGCATGGCAGGGCCCGCTCCGTTTTCCGCTCACGTCCGTCCGCTCGGCGCCGTGCCTCAGCGCGTGGCGCGGGCCTTGCGGTAGAGGACGGTGCCCGCGAGCAGCGCGCCCGCGCCGGCCGGCAGCGCGATGCCGAGCGGCACGTCACCGCCCGTGTGCGCGAGCCGACCGTCGGCCACCGGCTGCGCGGAGTGGCTCGCGTGAGCCGTCACCCGGGACCCGCCGTGGTGAGCGGGGGCGTGGTCGCGGGGCGGGGTGGCCGGGCCGGGGTGAGCGGGCTGTCCGGGCTCGACCGGGTGACCCGGCTCGCCGGGGTGACCGGGGTTGCCGGGCTTTCCCGGCAGGCCGGGGTGGCCCGGTTCTCCGGGCTTGCCGGGCTGACCGGGCCGGCCCGGCTGTCCGGGACGCCCCGGCTCTCCCGGTCCGCCCGGCCTGCCGGGCGGGTTGCCGTAGCCCCCGTCGTCGGCGCAGTCGTTGCCCGTCGTGGCGTTGCCCACGCCGATGACGTCGACGCTGTTGCCGCACACGTTCACCGGGACGTCGACCGGCACCTGGACGGTGTTGCCGGAGCCGACGCCCGGCGAGCCGCCGGTGTGGCCGTGCGCGCGCGAGCCGCCGGTGCCGCCGGGCCGGTCCGCCGGGGTGCCGGCGTGGTGGCCGCAGCTGTTGCCCGCCGACGGGTTGAGCAGTCCGACGACGCTCACCGTGTTGCCGCAGATGTTCACCGGAGCGTGCACCGGCGCCTGCACCGTGTTGCCGGACAGTACGCCCGGTGAGCCCCCGGCGATGCCCGTCGCGCCCGAGTCGGCGTGTGCGTAGCCGCTCGCGGCGGCGATCACGCCGGTCGCGGCGGCCATGGTCATCAGGCCCTTGCGCGTGCCCTGTCGCATGCTGGATTCCCCCCTGCCTTCCGTGCTTTCGTTCTCGGAAAAGCCGGTCGGCCCCGGAGCGCGCGGCGCGCGTTCCGGGGCCGACGGCTCGTAAAAGGACGCCCCTCAGGGAGCCGGCGTCACTTGTTGACGCAGGCGTTGCCGAAGGCGGGGTTGAGCACGCCGACCACGTCGATCGTGTTGCCGCACACGTTCACCGGGACGTGGATGGGCGCCTGGATGACGTTGCCGGACACGACGCCCGGGGAGTTCACGGCGGCACCCTGGGCGCCGGAGTCGGCGACGGCGAGACCCGCACCCGCGAGGACCAGACCACCGGTGGCGGCCGCAGCGGCGACGACCTTCTTGAACATTGTTCCTCCTAGTTGGCAAGGCGACCCCAAGGCGCGGGATCACATCAGATGCAACGAGGAGGAACCAATGAAGCTACGAACTGATCGTCGCATTCACTCGTCTCAGCGCGTCTCGTACGACTGCCCGAATATCAGGCCATGCGCCCGGTGTTCACGACGCGTCGATGAACCGGTCCAGCACCCGCACCCCGAACCGGAGCCCGTCGACCGGCACCCGCTCGTCCACGCCGTGGAACATGCCGGCGAAGTCCAGCTCCGGCGGCAGCTTCAGCGGGGCGAAGCCGAAGCCCCGGATGCCGAGGTCGTCGAAGGACTTGGCGTCGGTGCCGCCGGAGAGCATGTACGGGATCGCCTTGGCGGTCGGGTCCTCGGCGAGCAGCGCGGCCTGCATGGCCTCCACCAGGGGGCCGTCGAAGCCGGTCTCCAGCGCCTTGTCGGAGTGCACGTCCTCGCGGCGGACGTGCGGGCCGAGCAGCCGGTCCAGGTCGGCGAGGAACTCCTCCTCGTGACCGGGCAGGAACCGTCCGTCGATGTGCGCGGTGGCCTCGCCCGGGATGACGTTGACCTTGTAGCCGGCGTTCAGCTGGGTGGGGTTGGCGGTGTTGCTCAGGGTCGCGCCGATCAGCTTGGCGATGCCGCCGAGCTTGGCGATGGTGGCCTGCATGTCCTCCGGGTCCAGCTCGGTGCCGAGCGCGTCGCCCAGCTCGTCGAGGAAGGCCCGGGTGGTCTTGGTCACCCGCACCGGGAACGTGTGCCGGCCGACCCGGGCGACCGCCTCGGACAGCTCGGTGATGGCGTTGTCGCGGTGGATCATCGACCCGTGCCCGGCGGTGCCGGCCACGGTCAGCTTCATCCAGTGCATGCCCTTCTCGGCCGTCTGGATCAGGTACAGCCGCCGCTGGTCGTCGATGGTGAAGGAGAAGCCGCCGACCTCGCTGATGGCCTCGGTGACGCCTTCGAACAGCTCGGGATGGTGGTCGACGAGGTGGCGGGCGCCGTACGTGCCGCCCGCCTCCTCGTCGGCGAGGAAGGCGACCACGATGTCCCGCGGGGGCCGGCGCCCGCTGCGCAGCCGGTCGCGGACGACCGCGAGGGTCATGGCGTCCATGTCCTTCATGTCGACGGCGCCGCGTCCCCACACGCACCCGTCGGCGATCTCCCCGGAGAACGGGTCGTGGGTCCAGTCGACCGCGTTGGCCGGTACGACGTCCAGGTGGCCGTGGATGAGCAGGGCGGGCCGGGACGGGTCCTCGCCCTCGATCCGGGCCACCGTGGAGGCGCGGCCGGGATGCGACTCGTAGATCTTCGGTTCCAGCCCGACCTCGGCGAGCTTCTCGGCGACCCACTCGGCGGCCTTGCGCTCGCCGGGGCCGGAATGGTCGCCGTAGTTGCTGGTGTCGAACCGGATCAGCTCGCGGCAGAGGTCCACGACCTCGTCCTCGCCGGTGACGGTCCTGGCCGCGCCCGTCTCGCTCACGATGCTTCCTCCCGCTGTCGCTGCTGGTGGTCCCCCTCATCCTCTCTCCGGCCCCGCCCGGTACCCAAGACCGGACCCGGCCTGTGACACGCCGTTCACGTGCGCCGGCCGCGGGGACAGGGGGTGATCGGACACCCTCGAAAGCCTGGTAATGTTTCCTTCGTCGCCGCGAGGGAAACCCCGCCGAAAGGGAAGATCTCGCACGACAGACACCTTGTCCGGGTGGCGGAATGGCAGACGCGCTAGCTTGAGGTGCTAGTGCCCTTTATCGGGCGTGGGGGTTCAAGTCCCCCCTCGGACACCAGCAGAGACCCCAGTTGATCTGGGGTTTTTCTGTTTCTCCGGCTGTGGCGTGACCAACCACGTGACCAACAGCCGAGCGAACTTCCTGGTCAGACCAGGGATGACAGGCCGATTCGGGCAGCGCTGGAAGCGGCCAGCTTCTTCGCCCCTTCGGCGCGACGCCTGCCGTAGCGCGCCATGGTGTAGCCCGGCGAGTGGTGCCGGGCGTTGGCCGAGACCTCTACCGGGTTCTCGTGATTGTCGAGATCGTTCGTGATCTTCGATGCCCGCCAGTCGTGCAGCCGGAAGTTCTCCGGCAGGTGCAGACGGTTGCGTGCCGTCCGCCAGCGGGCCGACACCTTCTCGGGGTCCTGTGGTCCGCCTGCTTCGCCCCGGTACAGCTTGAAGCCGTCGCGGGCGAAGACGAGATCATGGTCCACCCAGAGATCCCCGAGGCGTTCCCGCTCCGCGTCCTGGCGTTCCTTCTGCCACTTGAGGACGTTCATCAGGGCTTGGTCTACGTAGATGATCGCGTTGTCGTCTCCATCCTTGGTGAGCTTGCGCAGCCGGTAGGTGTTGCCCTCTTCGACTACGACCCAGGCCAGTTCGATGGCGCACTCATCCCAGTGGATGAGCGACCACTTCCACCCCAGCACTTCGCTGCGTCGGCATGAGGTGGCCGCGTACGAGGTCCACAGCGGGGCGTCCCGAAGGCAGTGGTGAGTCAGCCCGCCGTCACAGGCCCGGTTGCCGCATGGCTTCCAGATGTCCGCCAGGAACCGCCCCGTCTCGTGATCGTTGAGCGTGGGGAAGTCCGGCTGTGCCGCTTTGATCTGCCGTTCCGTGGGCGGATTGGCAGTGTGGGCGGGGTTGACCGCGAGGAGCTTCCTCGGTCCGGTCACCGAGTCCAGCGCGGCCGAGATGATGTTGTGGATGTGGCGGACGCTCTTGGGTCCGAGCGGCTTGTTGCCGTTCGCCTCGATGGGCGTGCTCTCCAGGAGCCGGTACAGCTCGTCCAGCCGCTCGTCCGTCACCTCCACCACCTTCGCCCTGCCGATGTGCGGCTTGATGTGCAGCCGGATCTTCGGCTCGTACCCCTCCTTCGTGGTGTCCTCGCCCCGATGCTTGGCAAGCCAGCCGTCCATGAGCTGTCCCATGGTCATGTCGGAGCGGGGCGTGAGGGTGCCTGCCTCGTGGTCGGTGTGCCACTTGCGCAGCGCCCGTTCCGCCTCGGTCTTGTTCTTGTACTCCCGGCCTATCCAGTAGCGCTCCCTCTTACCTGTTGCCGGATTGAAGTGCAGGGGCGTACGCACGCCCCAGGTGTTCGGTCGGCCCGTACGCGGGATCTCCACCGGAGTCCCACCGAGCCCGTTGCCGCGCTTTGCCACCCGGCTAGTTCCCCCTCCCTCTGCCCTGTCCGCTACGGCAGTCGCACGTTACTGACACTGGTCCTCTTCAGAATCTCGATCGCCTTGTCGGTGAGCTGCCCGCCCGCCTTGCCTTCGACCTTGGTCAGGAAGCCGCGCTGTCGCGCTGCCCGGAGGTGGCCCTTCAACGTGGCCTGCTTCGTCCTCGTCCACCACTCAAGGTCTTGGGCGGGAGCGGTCCGCCCGGCGTTCACGAAGCGCACGTAGAGGGCGGAGATCACCGCGAGGTACTCGTCCGACACCCCCTTGGGCAGGCCGGCCAGCTCCCGCCGGAACTTCTCGGCCTCCCGTTGGCCAGCACGGGCCAGCTCCGCCAGCGGCCCCACCTCTTCCGCGAAGGCGGTCGTGTCGATCTGCCGCAGGATCGTGCTGGTGATGCCGCGCGCCACCTCTTGCAGGTCGGCATCCTCGTGCGGCTCGATCCGGATGTCGCGGGGGTTGGCCGATGTGGAGTCGAGCGGAAGCCACATGGTGACCTTCCACGCCCCGATGCGCTGGACATGCGTGAGGCCCGGACGGGGCGCAGCGCCGCCCTCGTGGTCGTTGGGTTTCGTCATGGTCGACAACGTACGGAACTGAACCGCATCAGGCAAGTCAAGGTGTGACGCATCCGGGTTTGACTGAACCAGACTGATAGCTCAGGATGAGCAGCCCGAGGGGAACCCTCCCCTCCGTTAACCGAGGAGCCGTCCTTTGCAGAACGCCCGCCTGATGAGCGTCGCCGACCTGGCCGAGTACCTGGGCGTGACGCCCGCGTGGGTCTACAACAACCACCGAGCGCTCAACATCCCCGCCTGCAAGATCGGCGGACACCTCCGCTTCCGGCCCGCCGACGTAGACCGCTGGATCGAGCGGGACTGCCGGGAAGCCGCCTGACCTGAGTCCCACTCCCAAGCCAGCCTGACGGCTGGCCGTGCCTACCAGAAGGGAGCACATGCGAACCACCGACTACCGGCGCACACCGCGCCACACGGGAAGGACCACGACTCAGTGCGCATCGACTTCGGACCCGGCATCGAGTGGGGCGGCCTCTCTCAGGCGCAGTGCGAATGCATGGCCAGGGACGATCGGCACCCCCTGACCTACCGCGTCTACTTCGCCGCCCTGTGGAGGGCGAACCAGATAGGTCACGCCGAGTTCCGCATCGGTGAGCTAGCCGGAATCCTCGCCAGTGATGACGGGGTCATTCCGTCCAGGCAGAGCGTCACGAACGCGGTCGGCCGAGCGAAAGCGCTGACCCTCGTCGGGCACGACTCAACTGTCCGGTGCCTCACCCTGCCCCATCACCACTTCCAGAAGGGCGGCCGAGGGGGCCGCAGGTGCAGCGTGCACGGCGACGCCAGACCTTGGACACGCGCGGCCTGAGCGAGCGCCCGCGCAGGCCGACACGCGCCACGTGTACAAACTCCCGAAAAGTACACGTCAGGCGTGGCGGAGGGACACGCCCCGCGTGTCGTGGTCTATGCCTTGACCTGGGCAAACGTTCGTCTCCTCTTTATCTATCTCAGTAGGTTCAAAGCCCTACGAGCCTGTGCCCCTCTCGGGGCCGACGGACGAAGACACTTACGTACGTTCAGCGGCGAAGAGGTAAGCAGTAGTCGCGGCCTCCGGCCGCACAGTCGAAAGCCGCTTCGACAAGGCGGCCCCAAGGGGGCCGACAGCGGGAAGCCAAGTACGCACTCACGTGCAGCGGCGAAGGGAAGTAGGGCGCGCAGCGCCCCCATCAAACGGCAAGCGCGACGGCGAACAGGTAGGCGACAGGGGCGGCCTCCGGCCGCACATCAGGAAGGCCAAGAAGCCAGCCAGGTGGGGCGCTGCGCGCCCCCGCAGCGGGAAGCCCCCTCCGACTTGCGGCAAGGGACGTGGGCCGCTCACGCGGCCAAAGAGCCAAGCCACTTACGGTAAGCCTCGAAAGCCGTCATTCTCATGCAGGCTCCGAGTGCCGGCCAGGCTAGGCGCAGCGCTCCCACCTGCTACTTCTCCGCCGCTGCCTACGGTCGCCGCAGCCCTGACGAGGTCTGGAACCGTGGCAGGATCTGAGCGGCTAAGACATGGCGGTCCTCGACTTTCCGCTCTAGGGGTCATACCCCACCCCCTTCGCCGTCGCCTCGTACGTCTCGGCTGTTCCGTCTCGCCGTCGCCCTGGCAGGTGTGAGCCCTGCCCTTCCCTCCGTCGTTGGCAGGCTTGCCCGTGCCGTATGGCAGGCGAACGGCCGTGCGCTTCTGTGAGCGGCCGACAGGCCGCACGACTCCCGAGGTGACGAGAGCGAAGCGGCGGGCGCTCAGGCAGGCGCACAGCCTCACGACAGGGCAGGCAGTCAGGGCAGAGAGCAAGCGCGAGCCGGGGCGCGGCAGCGCCCCACTGTCCGGGGTCGCGAGCATGAGCACCAGGACCACGGGCAACGCGGAGAGTGATCACGACAGGGTGTCTCAATAACCTTCGATAGTGAGACGATCCGCCGGACTCCGGGGTGTGTCCGTTTCGCCCTCACTCCAGCGTCTCGAAACCCGTCTCAAAAGATTCGTCTCGCGACTGGCTTTCGAGACGCGTTTATGAGACTGTCTGGTCATGATCACGAACACCCCGGCCGATCAGGTCGAGCGTCACCCCTGCCCGAAGTGCGAAGCCCCTGCCGGTAGCCCCTGCCGTACGAGTGCGGGCAAGGTGGCAGCGAGCTACCACACGGGCCGCTTCGCCCTCGTGCCGTCTTTGAAGGCGGAACTCGCCGTGAAGACTCCGGCCGACCGCAACCCCGGCAAGGCATGGACGCAAGGCGCCCCTGTGGTGCAGGCACCCGAGGCGATACCGGGCGCAGCAATACGAATCGGCTACGCCCGTTGCTCCACGGTCGGGCAGGAACTAGACAGCCAGTTGGACCTGTTGGCCCGTGCCGACTGTCACCGCGTCTTCTCCGAGAAGATCAGTACCCGCGTGAAGGAACGGCCGGAACTGGACAAGGCACTCACCCTCGCTCGGGAGATCAGGACAGCCGCACCCAACCAGCCCGTCATCCTGACCGTGGTCGAGATGAAGCGCCTTGCCCGCAACGCGGCAGAGCTCATGACCTTGTCGTCCACCTTGCAAGCGGACGGCATCCAACTGGAACTCCTCTCCGGCCCCTTGCAGGGTGTGTACGACCCGAACGGGGCAGGCGCGATCGTGTTCGCCGTCCTGGCCGTGGCCGCAGAGGTAGAGCGGGAAGGCATCCGGGAGAAGACGTTGGAGGGGCTGGACACTGCGGCCCGCAAGGGCAACCACGGTGGACGCCCCTCCGTCGTGGACGACGACAAGCTAGCCGTGGCCCGTGCCCGGCACGCCAAGGGAGAGAGCGTCACCGCCATCGCCAAGGCGCTGGGGATCTCTCGGGCCACCTTGTACCGGCACATCGGTGAGAGCGCCTGAGACAGGCGCACACGGACACAGACAGGCCCCCAGCAACAGTTGGGGGCCGCTGTCATGCACGGGCCTGTGCACCTACCTGAGAGGCTCGGACGGCCCCCGGCCGCCCAGCCCACGCGAGGACCGAGAGAGGCAAGCACAGGGGCGCACAGCAGGTCAGGCGGGCGCAGGCTCCGAGTCCGGGACGGAATCGGCAGGAGTCGCCCGATGGTCGGCGACAGCCGGACGCTCATGGAATAGCAGGCCGAGCGTGGCGAATCCGAGCAGGTGGAGCACGGCCCAACTCGCGGTGAGCACCGTGCCGAGTCGGTCACGGTCCGGTGGGGCCGCATGTCGAGCCGACATCAAGCCGCCTCCTTCATGGTCACGTGGTCGGCGGCCCACTCCAGCGCAGCCGCGATGTGCTCGGGCTGGATGCCCTCGTGCGGGTCGGGCTCGATCAACAGCGTCGGGTTTCCGAACGCGGTACGGTCGGCCGCCCACTGGTGATCGAGGCGGGTGAAGTCGTCGTCGATCCACACGGCCGGAGCGGTGGCCAGCCAGTCCGCGACGTGGTTGCGCTTCCACAGGTAGCCGTCGGGGTGGCTGGTCTTGATGGGCAGGTTGGGCAGCTCGATGTGATCGAAGTCGGGCAACCCCATGAGCGGGGAGATGATGCGGCGGGCGTCGCGTCGCCAGCTCGTGCACCACACGGGGCGGACCAGTCCGGTGCCGATGGCGTCGATGATGAGCTTGCCGTGGTCCGGGTTGAGCCAGACATCGAAGGGCTTGGCCACGTCGTCAGTGCTCACCGTGTGGCGGGGGTGAGTAGCCGGGGTGGCGCCGTCCGGTCCGGGGAACGGGATGAAGACGCCGTCTATGTCCAACAGCAGGAACGGGGCTTGGTGCATCGGTGCCTCCCGGGTTCGGTCGGGTGTCAGGGCTTCCGTGCGGTGATGAGCAAGGTGGTCGGCCAGCGGGCATCAGCCGGGGCGAACAGGTTTTGCACGCCGGTGATCAGCAGTCCGGCGCGGTTGAGTGCCCGCACCCACGCGGCCGGGTCGATGTCCCATCGGTCCACCGTGGTGGCGGTGCCGTCCGGCAGAGTCATCCGGTCACGCGTGCGAGGGCTGACGGGGATGGTGCCGGTTCGCTGCGGGTGCGGTACCGAGAAGGCGAGCACGCCCTTGCGCCCGAGGCGGCGGGAGCAGGCGCTGAGCAGCTTCGACGGTTCGTCCAGGCCGATCGCTCCGAAGACCGAGACGATGGCGTCCAGGCGCCCGTTCTCGCGGGTGAGGTAGCCCAGCGCTCGGGAGTGAACGAACTCGGTTCCGTGGTGTCCGTAGTGGGCGAGCGCTCGTTGGATCTGCCCCTCCGAGCGGTCCACTCCAGTGACCTTCGCGCCGAGGCTGGTCAGGTGGGCGGCGTTGTGGCCGGGTCCGCAGCCCAATTCCATGACCCGTCGCCCTGCCAGTTCGTCGCCGAGGATCTCGGCGCTAGGACCGATGCCGGGGCGCTGTGTCCACTCCATCCGAGCGGGCGCTTCGAGGGGGCGTAGCGGGCCCTCTGCCAAGCGTTGGGCAGCGTGGGCATCCCAGGCATCCACGTCACGCCTCCAGCAGCCTGACGGCCGCGAGGAGGTGCTTACGGACGACCTTGATGTAGAGCGGGTCATCCTCGGGGTTGTTGATCCAGCGAAGCGACTGCTCCATGAACCACTCACTCGCCCACACCCGATGCCAGCCCAGCGCCCACCGTTCCGCAGGCAAGCCGCCGCGCTCGGCAAGCGCGTCCTTGTCACCGCCAGCGTTCACGTACGCCTCGATGAAGGCGCGCAGCCTCGCTGGGTCCGGGTCACCAGTGGTGCCGTGCCAGGACGCGAGGTCGAGCAGGCCGGGACCGGTGAACGCGCGGGCGAAGTCGAGCAAGCGCCAGCCGTCCTCGCCGATGTGGAGGCTGGTCGGGTGGAACTCCGAGTGCACCCAGCCGTACGGGGCCAGCTCAGCACCAGTTGCCCGCTTCTCCGCCGACGCTGCGAGGGAGCCAAGCGCAAACGACAGCTCGGCGGTGTCCTCGTTCCAGCGGCCGGCATCACGCAGGCGGCGCAGATGACCGAGCGCCAGCTCGGGCAGGGCGGCAAGCGCGTCCTCGTCCATCTCCCGGAGCGACGGGGCGGCGGGCGCTTGGTGCAGGGCGGCAGCGGCCACGATGCCATCCGTGTCCTGTGCCTCGCGGACCTCTTCGCCCAGGTCCTCGATGACCATGCCGAGGGTTCCGTCTCGGACGATGGAGCCGATGACCTCCGGCACGGGGATGCCGGACAGGCGGGCGGCCCGAAGGATCTCGTCCTCGTTGGCGAACGGTTCGACGGCGTACTTGTAGATCGCGGTGCGCATGTGCGGGGGGAAGCGCAAGCGCTCGACACCCGACATGTCCCACACCCGCATCTCCTCGCGGGCGGGGATCGGCTGGCCGGTGCGGGCGCAGATGTCGGCGAGGATGGCGGCGGTGAGCTTGCTGTCCACGGGGGCGGTTCCGTTCGTTCAGGGGTGGGTCGGGGGCCAGGCCCGGGGCGACAGCGCGCTTGCCGCCCCGGGCCGTGGATCAACGGTGGGATCAGGCGGCGGTCACCCGGTAGGAGTTGACCTGCTCGATCCACTCGGCCTTCATCTCGGCGAGCTCCTTGCCGAACGTGGCCATCGACGCGCCGTAGGGGGCGACGACGCCGCCGGTCTGGTCGGGCTTGGACTGGCAGCCGTGAACCAGTCGCCCGCCGAGCGCGGCGTGGGCCTTGATGCCCTCGATGCGGCGGTGCTCGTTGAACCACCCGCCGTGGTAGACCTCGTCCAGCATCTGGCCGCCCTCGTCGGAGAGGTCGAAGACCACGCCGGTCGCGGAGGGGAAGAACCAGCACGGGCCCACGTTGGAGATGTGGCCGTCGAGCTCGACCTTGTTCAGGGCCATGAACGTGGCCGCCTCGCGGAGCATCTTCAGGTGCTCGGCCGTGACGTCCGGCAGGCCGAGCGTGGCGAGGTGCTCGTCTCGGAACAGGTACGAGTACACCTGGTAGGCGATGGCCAGGACCTCGCCCGCGTCGCTGGTCGAGCGGCCGTGGGCCTTCACGAACTCCAGCGCCATCTGTTCGACGGTGGCGGTCTCGGTCTCGTCCGCGTTCAGCAGGCCGTCCGTCACGGTCTGCCAGTCGATGACCAGCCAGGTGTTGGCCTCGAACCGGAAGAAGTACTCGGCCGGGTCGAGGGTGATCTTCTTGCCGTCCACGGTGATGCCGGGCAGGCGGTTCCAGCGCGGGTCGAACGCGTCGGGCAGTTCGACCGTGATCGTCGCGGTGTCGACGTTGGTCACCTGTGTCTCCGTTCCGGGTGGGCTTGGGGCGGATCACTAGGTGATCCGCGCTCGTCAGTCGGTCGCTTCCTGGTCCGGCGCCGAGCGGTCAGCCAGGGGCGACTGCCGTTCGGCAACAACTCCAAGAAAAGCGCCGGAGGGCCGTTCATCCCACGGCATCAATGGGGCAGTCTTGATGCACTTCCGTGCACGGGGCAGGGCGGCGCGGGTCACGGAGAGGGGCAGCCATGAGCATGGCCGAACGGCGTAAAGCTCTGGGCTACAGTCAGGAGCAACTGGCCGAGTTACTCGGAGTGGACCGCACGACCATCGGGCGTTGGGAGAGCGGCAGAAGCACCCCTCAGCCGCCCCAGCGACCGAGCTTGGCCGATGCCCTCGAAGTCAGCCTCACCGAGCTTGACGCCCTCCTGGCGCAGTCACGAGGAGTCAGCCAGGGAATTCCAGGGCAGCAGTCCGATGACCATCCTGGCGCGGGAGACCCTGACGAAATGATTCGCCGCGAATTCCTCCGCATACTCACCGTCAGCGGAGCCTTGACCACGCTGCCCTTGGATGAGGCGGAAGCCCTCACCGACGGAGTACGCAGGGGCGCACCTGCCGACTTCATGCGGATGAACAGCCACCTGTGGCAGGTCTACCAGCTAGCCCGCTCCAAGGGCTCCGTCTACCCCATCGTCCGCGACCAGCTCTCGACACTGAACGAAGCCCTGGCGGACACCCGAGGCAACTCCCGCCCTCTCCTGAACGCGGCAGCCGACCTCTTCCAGCTCGCGGGGGAAGTCGCCTTCGACGCCAACCGATACACCGACGCGGCAGCGTCCTACTCCCTGGCGGCGTCCGTCAGTAAGGACGCCCGAGCCTTCGACCTGTGGGCGTGCGCCCTCGTGCGGCACGCCTACGTGGACGTGTACGAGCACCGATACGAGCAGGCCGCGCAGATCCTGGAAGCGGCGGAGAGACTGGCCCAGCGCGGAGACAGCAGCCTCGCCACCCGTCATTGGGTCGCCGCTGTCCAGGCCGAGGCGTACGCCGGCATTGGCGACCTGGCCTCGTGTGAGCGCGCACTGGACGAGGCGGAGCGGGTGTTGGAACTGGGCACGGACAGCGCCAACGGGGGCTGGCTGCGCTTCGATGGCACGCGGTTGGCCGAGGAACGGGGCGCGCGCTACGTACAGCTTGGCCGCCTCGATCTGGCAGAGGAAGCCTTGAAGCAGGCACTGGCCCAGACCGCCCTTGCCTCCGGTCAGTCGTACCGGCGCAGGGGCGCCGTACTGGCCGACCTGGCCGCCGTCGGGGCTAAGCGGCGTGACCCAGAACAAGTCGTCGCGTACGGACGGGAGGCCATCCGGTTGGCCCAAGCATCATCGTCCGGGTTCGTCGCCCGTAGACTCCAAGCCCTGTGTGATGAGCTCGGCCCCCTAGGCAGGGACCGCCGGGTAGCGGAGCTGGGGGCGGAGATCGCCACGCTGAGCACGCCGTGACGAGAAGGGGTTGGCATGTCGCAGGTCGAAGGCGCACGAGTGTTCCGGGAAGCCTGGATCGAAGGAGTGCACCGCCACTTCCCGGGGGAGCCGAAGCCCGGCTACGTCACTCCCTGGGAGGACACGCCCCAGTGGGAGCGCGAGGCCGCAGGCGCCGTGTATGACCAGGTCCGCCGGTTCATCGAGATCAGTGACGGTCACACGGCGAAGCTGTCTCGTGAGCAGAAGGGCCGGTTCGTGGCGGTGTGCTGGACGGCGCAGATGTTCAAGCACTTCGAGAGCCCCAAGCCGGGGTACGTCGCCGACTGGCCCGACCTCCCGGCATG
The DNA here is from genome assembly GCF_033366695.1 of Streptomyces sp. SCL15-4. NCBI lineage: Bacteria > Bacillati > Actinomycetota > Actinomycetes > Kitasatosporales > Streptomycetaceae > Streptomyces > Streptomyces sp. SCL15-4. The sequence goes on along the minus strand of NZ_JAOBTQ010000001.1, from coordinate 6,584,572 downwards.
GCAGCAGGAGACGGACGCCGATATCTTCGAGGTCATCGAAAAGTCCTGATCAGGGCCAGGGCCCGAGGGTTGGTCACGTGACCAACGCATGACCAACAGGCGCCCGAGAGGGCCTGAAACGGCAGGAAAGAAGAGGAGAAGCGCCCGCCGAAATGAAGCCGATCGACGGGCGTTTCCCCAGGTCAGAGTAGTTATGGGCTGGTGCCCGAGAGGAGAGTTCAAGTCCCCCCTCGGACACCAGCAAGGCCCCTGCTCCGCAGGGGCCTTTCGCGTGCTCCGGGGCGGTTTCCGGGCTGGAGGCGTGGCCCGGGGCGACGGCGAGGCCGGGGCGTTGCCGCGGGAGTGCGCCGGTGGACGAGGTGATCGGCGCCTGGCCGCCGGCCCGGCTGCGAGGCGTCCTGCGGAAGGCCGGCCGTCTCAGGACAGGGGCCGTGCCGTGAGTGTGCCGTCGGGCGCGGCGTCGACGCGGGTGGCGTGCCGGCGGGCGTGGGTGTCCAGGGTGGCGCGCAGCCAGGCGGTGTCCTCGGGCGCGGCGGGTTCCAGGCGCATCCGGCGGGGCCGCAGCGGGACCATCCGCAGTCCGGTCAGCCGGCCGGTGCCGGGCTCGACGCGGACCAGGTACAGCAGCCTGAGGTCGTCGCGGTAGCTCTCGTGGCCGTCGATGCCCTCGTAGTCGTTGACGAGGTCGCCGCAGCCGTACAGGACGAGCCGGCCGCGGTAGACCTCCGGCGGGCGCGGGTGGTGCGAGGAGTGGCCGTGGACGATGTCGGCGCCCGCGTCGACGAGCGCGTGGGCGAAGCGGGCCTCGTCGCGGGTGACGGCGTAGCCGTGGTTGGGGCCCCAGTGGACGGAGGCGACGACGATGTCGCCGGGCCGCCGGGCCTGCCGCAGGCGGTCGGCGACGTCCGCGGCGGCGGCCGTGGTCGGACCGGTGACGAGGGCCACGCCGGGGCGTTCGGCGGTGGCGGCCCAGCCGTGCGGGATGCCGCTGGAGGGCATGCCGAAGGCGAGGACCAGGACGCGTCCGCCGGTGCGCAGCGGGACGGCCGCCGGGCGCCAGGCGGCACGCGCGTCCGGGCCGGCCCCGGCGGTGCGCAGCCCGGCCGCGGCCAGCCGGCGAAGGGTCTCGGCGAGGCCGGCGGGACCGAAGTCGAGGACGTGGTTGTTGGCGAGGACGCAGACGTCGGGGCGGGCGGCGGTGAGGCAGGGCAGGTTGGCCGGGTGCATCCGGTAGTGGATGCCCTTGCCGGGCGCGAAGTCGCCGTCGGCGGTGACGGCGGTCTCCAGGTTGACCACCCGGGCGTCCGGCGCGGCCCGCTCCAGGACGGGCAGGGCCGCGCCCCAGGGCCAGGCGGGGTCCACGGGCCGGGGCACCGGGCCGTTCACGGCCTCGGCCAGGGCGACGTAGTCCCGGGCGTCGTGGACGCAGGTCTCCCGCAGCGCCGGGTCGCCGGGGTGCGGGAGGATCTGGTCGATGCCCCGGGCGAGCATGACGTCCCCGGCGAGGAACAGGGTGACGGGCGCCTCGGGCACGGCGGCGGCCTATACGTGCGCGGGTGCCATGTGGTCGGTGAACCAGGCGCACGCCAGTTCGGTGACCCGCTCCAGGGTGCCGGGCTCCTCGAAGAGGTGGGTGGCGCGCGGGACGACCGCGAGCCGGTTCTCGCAGCGCAGCCGGGCCTGCGCGTCGCGGTTGAGGTCGAGGACCACCGGGTCGGCGCCGCCGACGATGAGCAGGGTGGGTGCCGTCACGTCGGGCAGCCGGGCGCCGGCGAGGTCGGGCCGGCCGCCGCGGGAGACGACGGCGGCGGGTCGCGCGGCGGGGTCGGCGGCGGCCCACAGGGCGGCCGCGGCACCGGTGCTGGCGCCGAAGTAGCCGAGGGCGAGCCCTTCGACGTCGGGTTCCTCGCGCAGCCAGGCGGTGGCGTCCAGCAGCCGGCCGGCCAGCAGTCCGATGTCGAAGACGTTGCCGCGGTCGGCCTCCTCCGCGTCGGTGAGCAGGTCGAACAGCAGTGTGCCGAGCCCGGCGCGGTGCAGTCCTTCGGCGACGAACCGGTTGCGCGGGCTGTGCCGGCTGCTGCCGCTGCCGTGGGCGAAGACCACGACGCCGGTGGCGCCGTCGGGCACGGTGAGCCGGCCGCCGAGCCGGACGCCGCCGGCGGTCACCGTGACCTCCCGGGCGCCGGACGCGGCGCCGGCGGTGTGCCGGTGGCGTTCGGTGGCCCGCCGCAGACAGGCGGTGACCTCCTCGTCCCGGATCTGGGTGAAGTCGGCGTAGAACTGGCCCACGGCGGCGAAGTCCCAGGGGGTGTCCAAGGACACCAGGTCGTCGGCGTCCTCGCCGAGGCGGCGGGCGAAGTCGCGCGGGGCGACCGGGACGGCGAGCACGATGCGGGCCGCGCCCCGGGCACGCGCGATGCGGCAGGCGACCCGGGCGGTGGAGCCGGTGGCCACGCCGTCGTCCACCACCACGGCGGTCCGGCCGGCGACGGAGGCCGGGGGTGCCGCGCCGCGGTAGCGCGCGCCGCGCTCGGCGAGGACCCGACGCTCGTGCTCCTCGACCGCCGCGAGATCGTCCGGGCCGACGCCGGTGGCGCGCAGCACCTCCTGGTTGATCACACGGACGCCGTCCTCGCCGATCGCGCCCATGCCCAGCTCGGGCTGGTAGGGGACGCCGAGTTTGCGCACCAGGAGGACGTCCAGCGGCGCGTCGAGCGCCTCGGCGACCGCCGCGGCGACCGGAACCCCGCCGCGGGGCAGTCCGAGCACCACCACGTCCTGGCCCCGGAGGTACTCCAGGCGCTCGCCCAGCCGCCGTCCGGCTTGCAGACGGTTCGCGAAACGCACGGCGGCACTCCTTCACTCGCGGGACAGCCAGAGCGGGGCCGGGCCGTCCGTGCCGGCCGCTCCGGTGGCCCTCATGTCGCCGTCGGCGGCGCGCAGCAGCAGGCGTCCCATGGCGATGAGGGCGCGCCCGGCGGCGAGTTCGTCGCCGATGTCCGGCATCGCCCGGTCGTAGGGGTTGCGGCGGGCCTCGGCGTGGCTCTCCAGGACGTTGTCCCCGGTGTCCAGGACGATCCGGGCCGTGGTGTCCGGATCGTGCTCGGACAGGTACAGGTTCAGCCGCCACTCCTTGACGGCGGGAGGCCGGCTGCTCAACGGTCCGGTCATTCTCGACCTCTCCTCCCTGTGCCGGCGTGCGGTCCAGCTCTTCCACTGTGCACCCGGCCCGTGCCGGACGCCTCCGCTGCCGGCGGGCACAATGGGCGCCATGACCTCGCGCACCTGCCCCTGCGGACTCCCCGCGACCTACGACGCCTGCTGCGGGCGCTTCCACACGGGGCGGGCCGCCGCGCCGACCGCGGAGTCGCTGATGCGCTCGCGGTACAGCGCGTTCGTCACGGGGGACGCGGGGTATCTGCTGCGCACCTGGCATCCGCGGACCCGGCCGGAGCGGCTGGACCTGGACCCGCGGATGCGGTGGACGGGGCTGGAGATCCTGGACACGGCCGGCGGGTCGGCGTTCCACACCACGGGCACGGTGGAGTTCCGCGCCTCCTACCGGGGCGGCGCGCTGCGCGAGCGGAGCCGGTTCGAGCGGGTGGACGGGGCGTGGGTGTACGTGGACGGGGAGTTCCCGCAGGACTAGGGCCCACGGCGCCCGGCCGTCGTTCAGGGCACCAGGATCTCCAGCTCCTGGAGGGCGCCCGCGGTGATCTCCCGGGTGAGGTCCTCGGCGCGGGCCGCGTCCCGGGCGCGGACGGCCTCGGCGAGCCGGACGTGCAGGGTGACGGCGGCCGGGTCGGGGTCCTCGAACATGACCTCGTGCCGGGTGCGGCCGGTCAGCACCTCCGCGACGACGTCGCCGAGGCGGGCGAACATCTCGTTGCCGGAGGCGTTGAGGATGACCCGGTGGAAGGCCACGTCGTGCAGCAGGTACTCCTGGAGCCGGTGGCCACGCGAGTTGGCGACCATGCCGAGCGCGCACTCGGTGAGTTCGGCACACTGCTCGGCCGTGGCGTGCCGGGCGGCCAGGCCCGCCGCGACGGGTTCGACGGCGGAGCGCAGCACGGTGAGCGAGCGCAGCTGGTGCGGGCGGTCGGCGCCGGCCAGGCGCCAGCGGATGACCTGCGGGTCGTAGACGTTCCACTCGGCCTTGGGGCGGACGGTGACGCCCACCCGGCGGCGGGACTCGACCAGGTGCATGGACTCCAGCACGCGGACCGCCTCGCGCATCACGGAGCGGGACACCTCGAAGTGCTGGGCCAGTTCGTCGGTCCGCAGCACGCTGCCCGGCGGGTATGCGCCGGACGTGATCGCGGGGCCGAGGGTGTCCAGTACATGGCCGTGCAGCCCCCGGCCCGGTGTGCTCATGCACTCAGCGTACGACTTGGATCACAGAGATAAAAAGTCAGACTTATACATCACAGTCTCTTGAATTCGTCGTACCTAATGGGTTTCAGTGTGGCGACGCCGCAGTGGCGTCGGATGTCGAGGAAGACAGCGAGGCAGTGATGCGAACCCCCCAGGTCGTCGTCGTGATGGGCGTCGCGGGGACGGGCAAGACCACGATCGGTCCCTTGCTCGCCGCGCGGCTGGGTGTCCCGTACGCCGAGGGCGACGACTTCCACCCGCAGGCCAACATCGACAAGATGTCGGCCGGGATCCCGCTCGACGACGCCGACCGGTGGCCGTGGCTGGACGCCATCGGGCACTGGGCGCACGGCAGGGCCGGCCTGGGCGGAGTGGTCAGCAGCTCCGCGCTGAAGCGGTCGTACCGCGACCGGCTGCGGGCCGTGGCGCCCGGGATCGTGTTCCTGCACCTGACGGGCGACCGGCGGCTGATCGAGGAACGCATGTCCCGGCGCCAGGGCCACTTCATGCCGACCGCGCTGCTGGACTCGCAGTTCGCCACCCTCCAGCCGCTCCAGGCGGACGAGGCGGGAGTCGCCGTGGACGTCGCCGGCGGCCCCGAGGAGATCACCGAGCGCGCCGTACGGGCCCTCGCGACGCTTCCCGACCCCGCGGGCAGCTCCAAGTAGCACCCTCAGAAACCCCTGTAACCGCAAGGAAACCCCCGTGACCAGACTCAGCGTCGAGATGCTGGCAGCGGACGCCCCTCCGCCGATCACCTCCGCCGGACACGCCCAGCTGGGCATCGCCGTCCTGGTGGGCATCGCCCTCATCGTCCTGCTCATCACCAAGTTCAAGCTCCACGCCTTCCTGGCGCTGACCATCGGGTCGCTGGCGCTCGGGGCGGTCGCCGGGGCACCGCTCGACAAGGCCATCACCAGCTTCACCACCGGGCTCGGCTCCACGGTGGCCGGCGTGGGCGTCCTGATCGCGCTCGGGGCGATCCTGGGCAAGCTGCTCGCCGACTCCGGCGGCGCGGACCAGATCGTCGACACGATCCTGGCCAGGGCCGGCGGGCGGGCGATGCCGTGGGCGATGGTGCTGATCGCCTCCGTGGTCGGCCTGCCGCTGTTCTTCGAGGTCGGCATCGTGCTGCTGATCCCGGTGGTGCTGATGGTCGCCAAGCGCGGCAACTACTCCCTGATGCGCATCGGCATCCCGGCGCTGGCCGGTCTGTCCGTGATGCACGGCCTGATCCCGCCGCACCCCGGTCCGCTGGTCGCCATCGACGCGGTGAAGGCCAACCTGGGCGTGACCCTGGCGCTCGGCATCGTGGTCGCCGTCCCGACCGTGATCATCGCCGGCCCGCTGTTCTCCAAGGTCGCGGCCCGCTGGGTGGACGTGCCCGCCCCCGACCGGATGCTGCCGCAGCGCGCCTCGGAGCAGGTGGAGCGCCGTCCGGGCTTCGGTCCGACGCTCGCCACCATGCTGCTGCCGGTGGTGCTGATGCTGGCCAAGGCGCTGGTGGACATCGTCGTCGACGACCCCGCGGACCACACCCAGCGCGTCTTCGACGTCGTCGGCTCCCCGCTGATCGCCCTGCTCGCCGCCGTGATCGTCGGCTTCTTCACGCTGGGCCGGCCCGCCGGGTTCACCCGGGACCGGCTCCAGCAGACCGTGGAGAAGGGCCTGATGCCCATCGCCGGCATCCTGCTGATCGTCGGCGCGGGCGGCGGCTTCAAGCAGACGCTGATCGACTCCGGCGTGGGCCAGATGATCCTGGACATCTCGCGGGACTGGTCGATCCCGGCACTGCTGCTGGCCTGGCTGATCGCGGTGGCGATCCGGCTGGCGACCGGCTCGGCGACGGTGGCGACGGTCTCGGCGGCCGGCCTGGTGGCACCGCTCGCGGCCGACATGTCGACCGCCCACACGGCCCTGCTGGTCCTCGCCATCGGCGCGGGCTCGCTCTTCTTCAGCCATGTCAACGACGCCGGTTTCTGGCTGGTGAAGGAGTACTTCGGGCTGAAGGTCGGGCAGACCGTCAAGACCTGGTCGCTGATGGAGACGATCATCTCGGTGGTCGCGGGCGGTCTGGTGCTGCTGCTGTCCCTGATCGTCTAGGGACGCGATCGTCCAGAAGCGCGTCGGTCCGGGTCGCCACGGCGCCCGCCGGCCGGGCGCGCCACGGAGTGCCGGCTCGCCGGCCGCGGGGCTTCCCCGCGGCCGGCGGGCCGGCCTTCGCGCTTTCCGCCTCGTCGTCCGCGCTCGCGCTCTCCGCTTCGTCAGCGGTGGCCGAGCGCGTGGGCGCGGGCGGTGCGGAAGGCCGTCAGCGGGTCCCGGTGGGCATAGGACCAGGGGGCCGGGGTGGCGTGGTCGCCGATGCGCTGGAACAGGGCCGCCGCCTCGGCCGGGCGGCCGGCGCAGGACAGGGCGAAGGCCAGGTGGTTGAGGTCGATGAGGCGGCGCGGGTGCTCGTCGTGCTCCCACTCCAGCCACCAGTCGAAGGAGGCGCACAGCACGCTCCGGGCCCTCGGGCCGCACCAGTGCCGGGAGGCGGCCGGGTCGGCGGGGGCCAGGCCGGTGGCGGCGAGGACCCGGTACCGCTCGGCGTAGGCGATCACCGGCAGGACGGCCAGCGGGGAGTCGGCGGGGGCCTCGGCGGCGGCCAGTTCGGCGGCGTCGTACACCTCGTGGGCCTCGGCGCGGGCGTCGCACCCGGGCCGTTCGGCGAGGCAGGCGATCAGCAGGTGGTGGGCGTGGTGGTGCTCGGGGTGGCGGTGGCGCAGCTCGGCGAACGCGCCGAGCAGGGCGCTCTCCGGGCCGACGGCGCGGGCGAGCAGGAGCAGCCCTAACCAGGGGGTGGGGTCGGCGGGGGCGAGCGCGGCGGCCGTGGCGCAGGAGTCGCGGGCCCGGCCGGGGTCCTCCTCGCCGCGTACGGCCCGGTGGACCAGGGCCAGGGCCCTCAGGGCGGCGGCGTCGGCGCAGCCGGGCTCGGCGGCCAGCCAGTCGTCCGCCCAGGCGGTGGCCCGGGGGTCCCGGGCGAGGACGGTGAGGCGGTGGCCGCGGCGGTCCCAGTCGTCGCCGGTGTGCACCAGCAGGGAGCGGGCGGCCTGCCGGCGGCCCTGGGCGAGGGCCGCGCGGGCGGTGCGCAGTTCGGCGTCGTCGAGGGCGGCGTCGAAGGCATCGCGGGCGCCGGGGACACCGTCGCCGGACGGGACCGTTGCGGCCCGGCGTGCGCCGAGCAGAGGCGGGGAAGGGGGCACCGCGGGCTTCCTGTTTCTCGGGCTGCCATCGACCGATCACGCACAGCAAACCCCCCACCAAGGGTCGCGTCAAGCGGAACGAGGCTGGTAACACCTTCAACTTCCCTGACCGGAGGGCCACTTGGACCCTCCCGCGCAGGTGGGCCCCGTCACGGGTGTGAACGCGGGGAATTCCCTGTGGCGTATGCCATGCCCTCGCGCCCCGCCGTACCGGGCCGCGCGCCCCGGGATCGGTGGCGCGGATGTGGCGTGCGCCATGGCGCTCCGCGCCCGGGTTGCGGACCATGGCGTGCAACCGCCCGGTTCCGGGTACTTCCGGGGCATTGCTGTCCCCTTACCGCTACAGTCGGCCACTACCCGCCCGTGGTCCGGCCGGATGATCGAGGTACACAGCGTGTCCGTTCTGGTTCTGCTTCTCGCCGTGAGCGCGGCCTGCTGCCTGGGCTTCGGATTCGTACTCCAGCAGAACGCGGCGCAGCGGGCGCCGCTCAACGACTTCCTCTCCTTCCGGCTGCTGCTCGACCTGATGCGGATACCGCGCTGGCTGGGCGGCCTCGCGCTGATGGTGGCCGGCATGGTGCTGGGTGCCGTCGCCCTCGGCAAGGGCGAGATCTCGCTGGTGGAGCCGCTGCTCGCGACCAACCTGCTGTTCGCCCTCGCGCTCTCCCGGCACCAGAGCGGACAGCCGCTCGGCCGCCAGGGCTGGGCCGGTCTGCTGCTGCTCGCGGGCGGGGTCAGCGCGTTCATCATGGCGGGCGAGCCGCGCTCCGGCACGGCCGTCACCGATCCGCTGCGGCACTGGCTGATCATCGGCGTGGTGGTGGGTACGGCCCTGCTCCTGACGACGTACGGCAAACGCTCCCGGCTGAGCGGCGGCCCGGTGCTGCTGGCGCTGGCGGCCGGGCTGCTGTACGGCGTCCAGGACGCGCTCACCCGGGTGAGCGGCACCCGCTTCTCCGACGGCGGCCTGACCGGGCTGCTCACCGGCTGGCAGCCGTACGGCGTGGTGGCCTGCGGGGTCACCGGGCTGGTGCTGGTGCAGAGCGCGTTCGAGACGGCCCCGCTGCGCATGTCGCTGCCCGCGCTCACCGCGGCGGAGCCGCTGGCCGGCATCCTGTGCGGAGTGGGCTTCCTCGGGGACCGGCTGCGCACCGACACCGGGGCGCTGGCCTGGGAGGCGGCCGGGCTCGCGGCCGTGGTGGCCGGCATCGTGCTGCTCGGCCTGCATCCGGCGATGCCGTGCGGCACGGGCGAGCCGGAACCGGAGACCCCCGACCTCCAACGGCGCTGACCCGCCCCCCTGCCCGAACACGTCCCGCCCTTCCTCGGCAGCCCTGCTTGGATGGCGGGTGTGAATCCTGCTGATGAGATCCTCGACATCGTCGACGAGCACGACCGGGTCGTCGACCGGCGTCCGCGCGGCGAGGTGTACGCCCGCGGGCTGCGCCACCGCTGCGTGTTCGTCCAGGCCCGGGACGCGGCCGGCCGGCTCTTCGTGCACCGGCGCACGGCGACCAAGCTGGTGTTCCCCTCCCTGTACGACATGTTCGTCGGCGGAGTCGTCGGCGCGGGCGAGTCCTACGACGAGGCGGCGCTGCGCGAGGCCGAGGAGGAGCTGGGCGTCGGCGGGCTGCCGCGGCCGGCGTACCTGTTCAAGTTCCTCTACGACGACGGCGCCGGGAACAGCTGGTGGTCGGCGGTGTACGAGGTGCGCTGCGACCTGCCCGTGCGCCCGCAGGCGGAGGAGGTCCAGTGGCACGCCTTCCTGCCCGAGGAGGAGGTCGAGCGGCGGCTCGGCAGCTGGGAGTGGGTGCCGGACGGACTGGCGGCGTACGAGCGGCTGCGGGCGTTCCGGGCGGCCGGGTGACCGACCGGTAAGGTCGGCCTGGTGAGCGGATTCGTACGGAACATCCGGCTGTGGTTCGCGCCGGAGCGGGTGCGGGAGGAAGGCGGCACGCCCGACTACCGGTTCTCGCTCGCCAACGAGCGGACCTTCCTCGCCTGGCTGCGCACCGCGCTGGCGCTGATCGGCGGCGGATTCGCGGTGGACCAGTTCCTGCCCGACCTGCGCTGGGCCTGGCGGGCCGGGCTGGCGCTCGCGCTGCTCGCCGCCGGGGTGCTGTGCTCTCTTCGGGCGGTGAACCACTGGGTGCGCTGCGAGCGGGCGATGCGGCGCGGCGAGGACCTGCCCGCCTCCCGGTTCCCGGTGCTGCTGAGCCTGGTCGTGGCGGCGGTGGCGGTCGCGATGGTCGTGGTGGTGCTGGTGGGGTGGGAGGGGTGACGGCGGCCCCGGAGGCGGTGGTCCGGGATCCCGGGCTCCAGCCCGAACGCACCCGGCTGGCCTGGCGGCGTACGACACTGTCGTCCGCCGTGGCCACGGTGCTGGCCCTGAAGACCGCGCTGCACGGCGGGCCGTCGGCGGCCGGCGTCCTCGCGTGCGCGGTGTGCTGCGCGCTGTGGCTGGGCTTCCTCGCGGTGGCCCACTCCCGCCTGCGCGCCCTGTCCACGACGCCCCGCCCGCCCGCGCTGACCCCCCGGCAGGCGACGGCGGCGGTCCTGTGCGCGGTCGCGCTCGCGGTGTGCGCGGCGGTGCTGGTGCTCTAGCCCCGCCCCGGTTCCCGTTCCACCGTGACCACGATCTTGCCGCGGGTGTGGCCCTCCTGGTTCAGGCGGTGGGCGTCCGCCGTGCGGTCCAGGGGGAACGTCTCCTGGACGTGGACGGACAGGACGCCCTGGTCGGCCCACTCCGACAGGCACGCGAGGTCCTCGGGGTCCGGGCGGACGAAGACGTACCGGCCGCCGTACTCCCGCACCTCCTGGTCGGCGATCGAGGCGAGCCGGCCCTCCGGGGCGAGCAGGTTGGCCGAGACCTTCAGCGTGTCGCCGCCGACGGTGTCGAAGACCGCGTCCACCCCTTCCGGCGCGAGCCCCCGCACCCGTTCCGTCAGGCCCTCGCCGTAGGCCACGGGCTCGCCGCCCAGGGAGCGGACGTAGTCGTGGTTGGCCTCGCCCGCCGTGCCGAGGACCCGGGCGCCGAGGTGGGCGGCGATCTGGACGGCGAGCGAGCCGACGCCGCCGGCCGCCGCGTGCACCAGGACGGTCTCGCCCCGCTTGACCTCCAGGGCCTTGACCAGCACCTGGTAGGCGGTGAGGCCGGCCAGCGGGAGTCCGGCGGCCTCCTCGAAGGACAGCGACCGCGGCTTGCGGGCCAGGGTGCGCACGGGTGCGGCCACGTACTCGGCGCAGGTGCCCCGGGAGAGGAAGTCCTCGCGGACGTAGCCGATGACCTCGTCGCCGGGCGAGAACTCGGTGACCGAGGGGCCGGGCCGGACCACGACCCCGCTGACGTCCCAGCCGGGGACCACCGGGAAGACGGCGTCCAGCACCGGGTCCAGGTAGCCCTCGCGGCACTTCCAGTCGACCGGGTTGACGGCCGCCGCGCGCACCTCGACCAGCACCTGGTCGGGACCCACCTTCGGGTCGCGCAGCTCGCCGTACTCCAACACCTCGGGTCCGCCGTAGCGGCGGTAGCTGATGCCCTTCATGCCCTCGACCCTCCGGGGTACTCGTCCGCCACGCAACCGGGACCGTCCGGCGCGCGGCCGTCGTTCGTCCCCACCCCGTACCCCCTCAGATGAGCGCCATGACCACCCTCCGCCAGCCCGCGGGCTTATCGTGGGCCGTGTCACGTCGGGCGCGATCTTCCCTCCTGCACTGGACGGCATACCGACCGGTCGGCATCATGAGTCTGGTCCTGTTCACCCGTCCCTAGGAGTGATGTATGAGCGCCGACCACCCGCCCGGGCTGGACCTGGACCGGCTGCGCGCCCTGCTCGACCGCGAGCGCCCCGGTCTGGTGCACGGTCCGCTGACCGGACGGCTGATCGAGGGCGGACGGTCGAACCTCACCTACGCGCTCTCCGACGCCCGCTCGCGGTGGGTCGTCCGCCGCCCTCCGCTCGGCCACGTGCTGGCCACCGCGCACGACATGAGACGCGAACACCGGGTGATCAGCGCCCTGTACCCCACCCGGGTGCCGGTGCCGCGTCCGGTGCTGCTGTGCGAGGACGAGGAGGTGCTCGGGGCTCCCTTCTACGTGATGGAGTTCGTCGAGGGCACCCCGTACCGCACCGCCGACCAGCTCGTCCCGCTCGGCCCGGAGCGCACCCGCGACGCGGTGCTGTCCCTGGTGGACACGCTGGTCGACCTGCACGCCGTGGACCCGGCGGAGGTGCGGCTCGCCGACTTCGGCCGCCCGGAGGGCTTCCTGGACCGGCAGCTGCGCCGCTGGGGCAAGCAGCTGGACGCCTCCCGCAACCGCGACCTGGCGGGCATCGACGAGCTGCACGCGGCGCTCGGCCGCGCCCTGCCCGCCTCCCCCGCCCCGGCCGTCGTGCACGGCGACTACCGCCTGGACAACGTCCTGATCGGCGACGACGACAGGATCAAGGCGGTCCTCGACTGGGAGATGTCCACGCTCGGCGACCCGCTGACCGACCTCGGCCTGCTGGTGATGTACAGCCGTCCGCTGGGCATGCCCGACTCCCCCGTCTCCACGACCGCCGAGGCGCCCGGACACCCCTCGCCCCGGGAGCTGGTCGAGCGGTACGCCGAGCGCTCGGGACGGGACGTGTCGGCCGTCTCCTGGTACGAGGCGTTCGCCTGGTTCAAGCTCGCCGTGATCCTGGAGGGCATCCACTACCGCTACACGCTCGGCCAGACGGTCGGCCGTGGCTTCGACCGCATCGGCGACCTCGTTCCCGTCTTCATCCACCACGGACTGACCACCCTTCAGGAAGGCTGACCCCATGGACTTCGCGTTCGACGCGCGTACGGAAGAGCTGCGCGCCCGGCTGCTCGCCTTCATGGACGAGCACGTCTATCCGGCCGAGGCGGTCGCCGAGGAGCAGCGGGCCGCGCTCGCCTCGCCGTGGGACACCCCGGCCGTGGTGGAGGAGCTGAAGGCCGAGGCGCGCCGGCAGGGCCTGTGGAACCTCTTCCTGCCGGACGCCGAGTACGGCGCCGGGCTGACCAACCTCCAGTACGCCCCGCTCGCCGAGATCACCGGCCGCTCACCGCACCTCGCGCCCACCGCGACCAACTGCGCGGCGCCCGACACCGGGAACATGGAGGTGCTGGCGCAGTTCGGCACCGAGGAGCAGAAGAAGCGGTGGCTCCAGCCGCTGCTGGCCGGCGAGATCCGCTCGGCGTTCGCGATGACCGAGCCGGAGGTGGCCTCCTCCGACGCCACGAACATCACCACGCACATCGAGCGGGACGGCGACGAGTACGTCGTCACCGGCCGCAAGTGGTACATCTCCGGCGCGATGAACCCGGACTGCGCGGTCTTCATCGTGATGGGCAAGACGGACCCGGACGGCGCCGACATCCGCCGCCAGCAGTCCATGGTCCTGGTCCCCCGCGACACCCCGGGCGTCACCGTCCAGCGCGCGATGCGGGTGTTCGGCTACGAGGACCACTCGCACGGCGGCCACGCCGAGGTGGTCTTCGACCACGCGCGCGTGCCGGTGACGAACCTCGTCGGCGAGGAGGGCGGCGGCTTCGCCATCGCGCAGGCCCGGCTCGGTCCCGGCCGGATCCACCACTGCATGCGGCTGATCGGCATGGCCGAGCGGGCGATCGAGCTGATGTGCCGGCGGGCGGTGTCCCGTACGGCGTTCGGCAAGGCGCTGGCCCAGCAGGGCGTCGTACAGAACTGGATCGCCGACGCCCGGGTCACCGTCGAGCAGCTGCGGCTGCTGGTGCTGAAGACGGCCTGGCTGATGGACACCGTCGGCAACAAGGGCGCGCACACCGAGATCCAGGCCATCAAGATCGCCACTCCGCGCGCGGTGGTGGGCATCCTGGACCGGGCGATCCAGCTGCACGGCGCGGGCGGGGTGAGCCAGGACTTCCCGCTGGCCGAGCTGTACGCGAGTGCCCGCACGCTGATGCTCGCCGACGGCCCGGACGAGGTGCACCAGCGGTCGCTGGCGCGCCGCGAGCTGAAGAAGTACCTCTGACCCCCGCACCGGGCGTGGCGCCGTAGCCCATTGAGCGCGCGCCCGGTGTGTGGTGTCGTACCTCTTCCGGGAGCGGCCGGGGACCGGGCCGCCGGCGGGACGAGGGGGAAGCGTGACCGAGGCGCGGGACCACGCGGAGTGGGAGGCGGCCGGCGGGCCCAGGGTGACCCTGGAACGGCTGCTGTCGGTGGTGGGCTCGGGGGCGCTGGAGCTGGACACGGCGCCCGGCGGCCCGGCCGTGGCCGTCGGCGGCGCCACCGTGCTCGATGTGCTGGCCCCCGAGATCCGGCCCCGGGAACTGGTGCTGGCGGTCGGTGTCGCGGCCGGGTCGGCCCAGGCGGTGGACGTGGTGCGCCGGGCCGGTGCCGCCGGGGCCTGCGGGGTGGTCTTCGGACCGGAACGCCCCGAGGGGTCCCTCGGCGCCCTGCGGTCGGCGGCCCACGAGGCCGGTACGGCGGTGCTGTTCCGCACCTGGTACCGGTGGGAGGAGCTGGTGGCGGTGCTCCGGGCCGGGCTCGCCGCGGCGGGAGTGCCGCCGTTACCGGCCGCCCGGGGCCTGGTCCTGGGCGATCTCGACGGGCTGGCCGACGCGGTGGCCGCCCTGGTCGGCGGCTCGGTGACCATCGAGGACACCGAGTCGCGGGTACTGGCGTACTCCTCGACGGAGGAGAACGTGGACGAGATGCGCCGGCTGACGATCCTCGGGCGGCGCGTGCCGGCCTGGCGGGTGGCCGCGATGCGCGACGCCGGCTTCTTCCGCGCCCTGTGGACCACGGACGACGTGCTGCACCGGCGCGCCCAGGGGGACAACCCCGAGCGGCTGGTGTGCGCCGTCCGCGCGGGCGGCGAGGTGCTGGGCTCGGTCTGGGTGGCGGCGGTCGCGGGCCGGCCGCTGTCGCCGAACGCGGCGGAGGCGCTGCGCGCCGCGTCCCGGGCCGCCGCCCCGCATCTGCTGCACCACCGCACGCGCGGCGCCGACAGCCGGCTGGTGGAGGACGCGGCGCGCGCCCTGCTGGAGGAGCGCGGTTCGGCCGAGGTGCTGGCCGAGCGGGCCGCGCTGCCGGCGCGGGAGCCCTGCGCGGTGCTGGCGGTGGGCGCCGGGGCCGGCGCGGCCGGGCCGGAGCCGGCCGGTGAAGCGTCCCGGATGTACGCCCTGCTGGCCCTGCACTGCGCGGCCCTGGGCCACCGGATCGTGGTGGTGCCGGCCGGCGGCCGGGCGCTGGTGCTGGTCAGCGCGCTGGACCGGGACGCGGACCGGGCCCGCGAGCAGGTCACGGCGCTCGGCACCGCGCTGGCCACCCGGCTCACGGCGGCCACCGGCGCACCCGTGCGGGCCGGGCTGGGCGAGGTGGTGCCGGCGCTGGCGCGGGCCGCGCGGTCGCGCCGCAGCGCCGAGCAGGCGCTGAAGGCGCTCACCCGGACCGGGGGCGCGCGCACGGTGGCGTGGGTGGAGGACGTGGCCGACACGATCGGTGTGCTCCAGGTGCTGGAGGCGCTGCGGGAGGCGGAGCTG
This sequence comes from Streptomyces sp. SCL15-4, assembly GCF_033366695.1. NCBI lineage: Bacteria > Bacillati > Actinomycetota > Actinomycetes > Kitasatosporales > Streptomycetaceae > Streptomyces > Streptomyces sp. SCL15-4. Next base: position 6,569,417 of record NZ_JAOBTQ010000001.1, on the reverse strand, counting down.
CCGCCGGGGACCTCGGTGGCGCGGCTGGCCGCGTTCGACGCCGAGCACGCCGGCAGCCGCCTCGTGGAGACCCTGCGGGCGTACCTGGACCACTTCGGCGACGTGCCGGCCGCCGCGCGCAGCCTCTCGCTGCATCCCAACAGCATGCGGTACCGGCTGGGCCGGATCACCGCGGTGTCCGGGCTGGACCTCGCCAGCCCGGACGCGCGGCTGCTGGCGCAGCTGCAATTGCGGCTGGCTCTCGGGGACCCGGAGCAGGGGCGGGGCGGCGGGGCCTGACGGCCGTTCGTGCGCCCGCACCACCGAAGGGGCCGTTCCTCGTCGCCGCGCACGAAGGGACCGCGCGCGGGGGTGTGCCGCGCCGGTGCGGTCCCGGTCGCGGCGGGTATGCGTGTGCGGAACCGACGAAGACGGCCCCCGGCTGCGGCGAGCAGCCTGGTCGTGTGCCCGGGGAAACGGCCCCGGGTCGCCGTCCCACACCGGAAGGTGCACCATGACCGCTGTGTCCCGTGCCGCCGCGCGCCGCGAAGACGTCCTGAGGGAGGCCGTGCGGCGGGGCCTGCTCGACCCGGAACAGGCCCCGCTGGCCGCCTTCGTGGACCTCGACGGTGTCGCGGCCACGGTCCGGGCCCTGCGCGAGGCGTTTCCCGGCGCCCCCGAACTGCCCGGCATCACCCATGCCTTCGCCGCGAAGGCCAACTGTCTCGTGCCCGTGCTGCGGGAGCTGGAGCGGCTCGGGATGGGCTGCGAGGTCGCGACCGGAGGGGAGCTGGCCCGGGCGCGGGCGGCGGGGTTCCCGGCCGACCGGATCGTCTTCGACTCCCCGGCCAAGACCCGCGCCGAGCTGGCGCTGGCGCTGGAACTGGGCGTGGCCGTCAACGCCGACAGCTTCCAGGAGCTGGAGCGGATCGCCGCCCTGCTGGCGGACCGCCCTTCCGCGTCCCGGATCGGGGTGCGGCTGAACTGCCAGGTCGGCGGCGGGGCCATCGCCGCGATGAGCACCGCCACGAGCACCTCCAAGTTCGGTGTGCCGCTGACGGACCCCGGCAACCGGGAACGGTTGCTGCGGGCGTTCGCCGCGTATCCGTGGCTGACCTGGGTGCACACCCACACCGGGTCGCAGGGCTGCCCCCTGGACCTCATGGCGCGCGGGGTGGCGCAGGCGGTGGAGTTCGCCGACCAGGTGACGGCCGTGTTCGGCGCGGGCCGGGTGGAGGGCGTCGACATCGGCGGCGGACTGCCCGTGAATTTCGCCGACGACGAGGTCTCCCCGGCCTTCGCCGACTATGTCGCGCAGTTGCGGGCGCACGCGCCGGGGCTGTTCGCGGGCCGGTACCGGGTGGTCACCGAGTTCGGCCGCTCGGTGCTGGCGAAGAACGGGTTCCTCGCCGCGTACGTCGAGTACACCAAGAGCGCCGGGGGCCGGCCGATCGCCGTGACGCACGCCGGGGTGCAGGTCGCCACCCGGACGGTGTTCGGCCCCGACGCCTGGCCGCTGCGCATCGAGGCGCACGACCCGGACGGAGCCGCCCTGCGCGGACGGCCCGTCCGGCAGGACATCGCCGGCCCGGCCTGCTTCGCGGGCGACCTGCTGGCCCGGGACCGGGCGCTGCCGCCGCTGCGGCCGGGCGACCTGGTCGTGGTGCCGGACACCGGCGCCTACTACTTCTCCACGCCGTTCCGCTACAACAGCCTGCCCGAGCCGGCCGTGCACGGCGTCCGGACGGACGCGGCCGGCCGGGTGGAGTTCACGCCCGTGCGGGCCGCCGAGGACCCGTGGCGGCTGACGGACCGGGACGGCGTGGTGGAGCAGGAGCCGGAGCAGGAGCCGGTCCCGGCCGGCAAGGCCCGGTGAGGAGTGGCGCGGTGTCCCAGGCCGATCCCGGGCGGCCCGGCGGGGACGGGCCGCTCCTGACCCAGCGCGCCGCCATCGTGTTCCTGCTGGCCGCGCTGGCCGGCGTCGGGGCGGCCGTCCTGGCCGCGCTGGCCGGCAGCGCCTGGCCGGTCGCGGTGAGCGCGGGCGCCGGCGCCGCCGTCTCCGGGGTGCTGTTCTTCAAGGAGATCATCGGTTAGGCGCCGGCCCCGGGCGCCCGGTCTCAGGGCCGCAGGGCCCGCAGCAGCAGGTCGGCGAGGTGGTCGGCGACCTGCTGGGGGGTGAGGGGGCCGTTGGGGCGGTACCACGTCGACAGGTGGTGGACGGAGCCGAAGTGGTAGTCCACCACCAGGTCGGCCGGGGTCGCCGTGGAGAAGACGCCCTCTTTCTGGCCTTCCTCGACGAGCGCGCGGAAGCGTTCGTGGTAGCGCCGGCGCTCGGCGCGGACCTGCTTGTTCTTCTCCGGGCTGAGGTGGTGCATGGACCGGAAGAAGATCGACGCGTCGTCGAGGTTCTCGATCGTGGTGACGACCACGTCGGCCGCCGCGTCCCTGAGCCGCTTCTCCACCGGCTCGTCGGCGTTCGCGTAGGTGTCCAGCCGCTCCTGCTGGAGGCGCAGCACCCGCGCGTACACCTCGTGCAGCAGATCGTCCTTGGAGCCGAAGTAGTGGTACAGCGCGCCCTTGGTGACGCCGGCCGCCTCCACGATCTCCTGGACGGAGGTGCGGTCGTATCCCTGCTCGGCGAAGAGCCGGGTGGCGGCGGCCAGCAGCCGCTGCGGGACGGGCGTACCGTCTCCGTCCGTGGTCCTGGGCACTGCCGCCACCTGCCTTTCCGTGATGTTCAGTCGGTGTTCCGGGAACGCAGTTCCCGACGGAGGATCTTCCCACTCGCCGTCTTGGGCAACTCGGGCAGGATCTCCACCTGACGCGGGTACTTGTAGGCGGCCAGTCTCTCCTTGCAGTACGCGGCCAGGTCACCCGGGGCCGCCTCGGCGCCCGGACGGAGGCTGATGTAGGCCTTGACGGTCTCGCCGCGGTATCCGTCGGGCACTCCGACGACGGCCGCCTCCCGCACCGCCGGGTGCGTGTAGAGGACGTCCTCGACCTCGCGCGGCCACACCTTGAAGCCGGACGCGTTGATCATGTCCTTCTTGCGGTCCACGACGTACAGCCAGCCCTGCTCGTCCATGAAGCCGATGTCGCCGGTGCGCAGTTCGCCGTCCGGGAAGGTCTCGGCGGTGGCGTCGGGCCGCCGCCAGTAGCCGGGCACCACCTGCGGCCCGCGTACGGCGATCTCCCCGTGCTCCCCGATGGGCACCTCGGCGCCCTGGTCGTCCAGGATCCGCACGAGGGTGTCGGCGCCGGGCAGGCCGACGGAGAGGGTGCCGGAGACCGGGTCCACGGGCGCTTCGAGGTGGGGCGGGACGGACGCGCAGGGGGCGGTGCACTCGGTGAGGCCGTAGCCGACGCACAGGTACGGCCCGAAGCGCTCGCGGAACCGCTCCACCAGGGCCGGCGGCACCGGGGCGCCGCCGGAGGACAGCTGGGTGAAGGAGGCGAAGTGGTCGCGGGTGACGTCCGGGTGGGCGGCGAGCGCCATGTAGGCGGTGGCGGGGCCGACGGTGTAGTGCGGGCGGTGCTCGGCGAAGGCGTCCAGAACGACGCCGGGGTCGAAGCGGTAGGTGAGCACCAGGGTGCCGGCGCTGTTCAGGCAGGCGCCGAGCTGGCAGACCATGCCGGTGATGTGGAACAGCGGGGCGAGCGCGTAGTAGACGGGCGCGTCGGGCAGCGGGAGGCCGGTGCTCTGCCGCTCGGCGTTGTACATGATGTTGGCGTGGGTGTTGGTGGCGCCCTTGGGGGTGCCGCTGGTGCCGGAGGTGTAGCTGATCAGCGCGATGTCCTGCGGGCGCGGCAGCCGGCCCTCGGGGGCCCGGCCGCCCTGCCGGGCGACGGCCGTCAGGTCGTCGGCGTCCGGGGGCTGGGGCAGCCGCTCGAAGGCCAGCACGCGCGGGTCGTCCCGGGTCTGGAGGTCCCGCTCGCAGGCGGTGAGCACGATCCGCACCGGAGAGCCGTCGGCGGTCTGCCGCAGGTACGTCTCCCAGGCCCGGTCGGAGCAGATCAGCGCGGTCACCTCGCCGTCCCGCAGGACGTGCGCGACCTCGGCCGACTTGTACATGGGGTTGACCGGGACGACGGTGCCGCCCGCCTTCCAGGCCCCGAGCACGGCCAGCACGAAGTGCGGCGAGTTCTGCAGCAGTACGGCCACCCGGTCGCCGCGCCGGAGTCCGCGCGCGGCGAGGTGGGCGGCGACGGAGTCGGTCAGCTCGTCGGTCTCGCGGTAGCTCAGGCGGCCGTCGAAGTAGGTCAGGAAGGTGCGGCCCGGATGCTCGGCGACGGCGGTGCCGAGGGCGTGCACGAGGGAGTCGGCGGGGTCGAGCGGGGCGCGCTGGGCGTCGGTCAGCAGCGCGAGCCAGGGACGGGCGGCGTAGGGGGAGGCGGTCACCGGGCGGCCTCCCACTTCTGCTGGATGTGGTTCATGGTGGCGAGCCAGCGTTCGGGCTCGCCGGCCCGCGCCTGGTAGAAACCGGCGACCTCGGGGTGCGGCAGGATCAGGAAGCGGTCCTCCTCGATGCCCTTCAGCAGTGCGTCGGCCACGGCCTCCGGTTCGATGGCGGTGGGCCGCAGCACCAGGTCGCCCGCGCTGCCGGTGGCGGCCAGCATGTCGGTGCGGACGCCCTGCGGGCAGATGGCGTGCACCTTGACGCCCCGGTGGCGGTAGGTCAGGGACAGCCACTCGGCGAAGGAGTAGGCGCCGTGCTTGGTCACGCTGTAGGAGGGGGCGCCGATCATGGTGAGCAGTCCGGCGGCGGAGACGGTGGAGACGAACCGTCCGGCGCCGCGCTCCAGCCAGCCGGGCAGCAGCGCGTGGGCGGCGCGGACGTGGGCCATCAGGTTGACCTCCCAGGACGTCGCCCAGGTGTGCTCGTCCAGGGCGGTGAGGTCGCCGTCCTCGAAGGCGACGCCGGCGTTGGCGCAGTAGACGTCCACCGTGCCGCCGAGGGCGTCCCGCGCCTCGGTGACGACGCCGGAGGCGTCGCCGGGCACGGCGATGCCGCCGATCTCGTCGGCCACCGCCTTCGCCTTCGCCGCGTCCAGGTCGTTCACCACGACCCGGGCCCCCCCGGCGGCGAACCGCCGGGCCAGCGCGGCCCCGATCCCCCCACCGGCTCCGGTGACCACCACTCCCGCATCCCGCACGGCTTCCACCCTCGGTCTCCTTCGGCACGACACGACGCGACTCGGCTCAGCGACGCCAGACTAACCAGTCGGTATGTGTAAAAGAAAGGGTGACCGCGCCAACCTCTAGGTGACTGGAGGACTCATGGACCTGTCCCGAAGAAACCTGCTCGCCTCGACCGCACTGGCGGCCACTCCGATGCGACACCACCACCGCGGCCCTGTCCGCACCGGCTTCGAGAACCTCGCCGCCGACGGCTACGCGCTCCTCTCCGGCCGGAAGGCGGGCATCGTCACCAATCCCACCGGCATCACCAGGACCACCGAGCACATCGTCGACGTGATGCACCGGGACCCCCGGGTCGAGCTGACCGCGGTCTTCGGCCCGGAGCACGGCTTCCGCGGCACCGCGCAGGCCGGCGGCTCGGAGGGACGCCACGACGACCCGGCGACCGGCCTGCCGGTGTACGACACGTACCTGAAGAGCGGCCGGTCGCTCGCCGACATCTTCACCGCGTCCGGCGTGGACACGGTCGTCTTCGACATCCAGGACGTCGGCGCCCGCTTCTACACGTACATCTGGACCCTGTACGACTGCATGGAGGCGGCGGCGCTCGCCGGCAAGCGCTTCGTCGTGCTGGACCGCCCGAACCCGGTGACCGGCCGCGCGGCCGAGGGCCCGGTGCTGCACGAGGAGTTCGCCAGCTTCGTCGGCCGGCGCCCGATCGCGCAGGCGCACGGCATGACGGTCGCGGAGCTGGCCGGCCTGTTCAACGGCGAGTTCCTGGACACACCGGTCGAGCTGGAGACCGTACGCATGACGGGCTGGAGACGGACCGCGTTCCACGACGCCTCGGGCCTGCCCTGGGTGCCGCCGAGCCCCAACATGCCGACACCGGACACGGCGTTGGTGTACTCGGGGACGTGTCTGTTCGAGGGCACCAACCTCTCCGAGGGGCGCGGCACGACCCGGCCCTTCGAACTGCTCGGCGCCGAGGGCGTGGACGGGCGCTGGGCCGCCGCCGTGAACGGGCTGGGGCTGCCGGGCGTGCGGTTCCGGGAGGCGTATTTCGCGCCCACGTTCTCCAAGTTCCAGGGGAAGACCGTCGGCGGGGTGCAGATCCACGTGACCGACCGGGCCGCCTTCGACCCCGTACGCACCGGGATCGCGCTGCTGGTGACGGCCAGGAAGGCGTGGGACGGGTTCGCCTGGCGGTCCGACCACTGGATCGACAGGCTCACCGGCTCGGACCGGGTGCGCACGATGATCGACGCGGGGGCGGACACCGACGAGGTGACGGGCGCCTGGCAGGAGGAGCTGGCCGCGTTCCGGCGGGTGCGAAAGGGGTATCTCCTGTACAAGTAGCACGTTTTTCGGGGCGAGGGAGCCCGGCATGGCGGATCCTGGGATGAGCGTGACTCCCTACTGGGAGCTGACCTTCGACGCCGACGGGGACGTGGACGGCTCCGAACGCGACCGGCTGCTGACGCAGGTCGCCGAGCGCGGCGTCCGGGACCTGATCGTCTTCTCGCACGGCTGGAACAACGACCGTTCGGACGCGACCGCGCTGTACCGGCGGTTCTTCGCGCCCGTCCCGAAGCTGGCGCCGAAGGCCCGGATCGGGTACGCCGGGGTGATCTGGCCGTCGATGCGGTTCGGCGACGAGCCGATCCCCGACTTCCCGCGGTCCCCGGCGGCCGGGGCGGCGCCCCGCTCGGCACTGGACGAGGAGACCCGGCGCGCGCTGTCGAAGACCTTCCCGGGCCGGACGGCCGTGCTGGACCGGCTGGCCCGGCTGCTGGACGAGCGGCCGGCCGGCGACGAGGGCACGGCGGAGTTCGGGCGGCTGGTGCGGCTGCTGCCGGAGCCGGACGGACGGCAGACGGTGGCCGACACGGACGAGGCCGGCGAGCCCGCCGTGTTCACCTGCGATCCGGTGACCGCCTGCGAGCAGTTCGCCGAGGCGCTGGCCGCGCTCGAACCGGCCGCGGACAGCGCCGCGTTCGGTCTGCCGGACCCGTGGGACGGGGCGAAGGAGCTGCTGCGGCAGGCGACGTACTACCAGATGAAGCGGCGGGCCGGCACGGTCGGCGAGCACGGGCTCGGGCCGCTGCTCGGGCGGCTGGCGAAGGCGGCGCCCGGGGTGCGGGTGCATCTGGTGGGGCACAGCTTCGGCGGCCGGCTGGTGGCGTTCGCGCTGCGCGGGCTGCCCGGACCGGTGCGCACGGTGAAGTCGGTGACCGTGCTCCAAGGGGCGTTCTCGCACTATGTGTTCGCGGCCCGGCTGCCGCACGCGGCGGACCGGTCGGGGGCGCTGAAGGACGCTCAGCGGCGCGTCGACGGACCCGTGGTGTGCAGCCACTCGCACTTCGACACGGCCCTCGGCACGATCTATCCGCTGGCCTCGCGGCTCGCCGGGGACGACCGCTCCTGCACCGGGAACGAGATCGCGGCCGTGCTGGGCCGGCGCTGGGGCGCCCTGGGGCACGACGGGGTGCAGGCGGTGCCGGACACCGCCCGGTTGGACCTGGCGGCGGCCCTCGGCGGGGAGCTGCCGGCGTCGGGCTGTGTGAACGTGGACGCGTCGGCCGTGGTCCGGCGCGGAGGCGCGCCGGTCGGGGCGCACAGCGACATCGTGCACCCCGAACTGGCGCGGCTGGTGCTGGCGGCGGGCCGGATCGCCTGACCCGCCGCCTCCGGCGTCCCGGCCGGCTCAGCGGTGGGAGGCGAACTCCACGACCTGCTGGTAGGTCGGCCGGTTCTGCCAGCCGATCCGGCCGTGCTTGATGCCGCCCAGGGTGCGCTGGACGATGGAGTCGGCGCACCACTGGTCGCCCGCCGCGCACTGGTCGTCGCCGGGGTAGACCTGGGCGGCGGTCAGTGCGGCCGCCTGCTTCAGGGTGCCGGTCAGCAGGTCGCGGCAGGCGGCGAGGCTGCCGTCACCGCAGTACGTGCGCGCCAGCGGGCCCCGTACGGGCTCCCCGAGCACCGCCCGGATGTCCTTGTCGACGTAGGACCACCAGCCGTACTGGAAGGCGCTGCCGGCGTGCGAGCCGGTCGGGCCGTGTCCGGCGGACGGGGCCTCGTCCACGGGCAGGTTGCGGGTGAACGCGGTGTACAGGCCGGTGCCGAGGCCGGGTTCGAACTCGGCCTTGACCAGCAGCGGCCACCAGGCGTCCAGGACGCGGATCGCGTCGGCGTCGGCGTAGGTCTTCGAGCCGGCCGAGGTCTCGGCGCGCCGGGCGCCCGCGGTCACCCACGCCTGGAGCTTGTTCACCGCCGCGGCGGCCGCGGGGTCGGTGACCGGCGCGGAGGTGACGACCTTGAGCAGCCTGGGCAGGACGTCCTCGGCGCGCAGGTCGGCGAGGCCCGCGTCGGCCATGGCCCCGGTGAGCCCGGCCCGGGTCACCCCGCCGGCCGCGACGAGCTTCTTCACCCGGTCCTCCAGCAGGTTGCCGCGGTGCACCGAGCCCTCGCCCCAGGGCGCGGCGGCGTAGTCCTTCGCCTGCTTGTTGTTCCAGGAGATGTAGTAGTCCTGGTCGACGGAGTTCGGGTGGGCGGAGGCCGGGGTGTAGTCGGCGGTGTTGCCGGCCGGGTTCCAGCCGCGCCACTCGTAGGCGGGTCGCGCCCACACCGGGAAGTCGGCGTCGACCCCGGCGGCCCGGACCGGGTTGTCCCCGCTGTTGTAGTACGCGGTGTGCGCGGAGTCGGCGTAGAACCAGTTGAAGGTGTAGTTGATGTGCTGGGCCGCGCTCTGGAAGTCCTGCGGGCCCTTGACGTAGTCGGGGTCGTTGAGCATCTGGAAGCCGATGATGGAGTCGGCCTCGTGCAGGTAGGAGGAGCGCAGGGTGGCGTAGGCGACCTTCTTGCCGCCGACCGTCGCCCGGTAGGCCACCGGTCCGTACGCGGTGCGCCAGACGCGCATGGTGTACGACCCGGCGGCCGTGCCGTCGGCCACGGTGGGCTTCCAGGCGTTCTTCTGCTCGACCTTCTCCATGGCGGTGCAGGTGCCGCGGAGCAGGTAGTGATAGTCGTCCTGGCACAGCTCGACCGCGTAGGTGTCGATGATGTCCTGGCCGGAGGTGGTGGCGCTCCAGGCGTAGTCCTGGCCGCGGCCGAGTTCGACGTACATGCTCAGGCCGGCGAAGGAGGCGCCGCGGGCGCTGATGCCGGGGCCCTGGATCTCCTGGAGCAGCAGCAGCTGCGGGGCGAAGTAGCCGGTCTGCGGGCCGAAGACGGCGATCGGGTGGCCGCTCGCGGTGTGCTTGCCGCTCACCACCAGGGCGTTGGACATGCCGCGCCGGGCGGAGCCAAGCCCGGTCCCGGCCGCGGTGGCCGAGGTCCGCGCGGCGCTCGCGGTGGCGGCGCTGCCGGTGCGGTCGTACACGAGTGGTTCGGCGGTCACCGAGCCGGCGTCGGGCAGGGCCGCGCCCTGCGGATCGGCGGGCTTGGCGCCGTAGGGGAAGCTCTCGCCGTTGTGCACGGTGAGGACGGCCTCGGGGTCGTCGCGCTCGCGGAAGGACTCCCAGACCCTCGTGCCCTCCTCGACGCCGTACCGGGCCTGGGCGGCGAGCAGCGAGAGGGCGTTGTCGACCTCTCCGCCGCCGCCGGAGCCGAACAGGGTGCCGATGACGGAGGCGAGCGCCACCAGGTCGGTGAGCTTGAAGTGGTCTATGGTGCCGGCGTTGGTGATGGAGTCCTTGTGGCCGGTCAGGACGTATTCGCCGGGGAAGTAACGGCCGCTGTCGGAGGCGTCGATGTAGGCGTTGATGCCGTCGAGGTAGGCCTTGACGTCGGCGAGGGCCTGCTGGCCGCGGGCGCCGTTGTGCGCGGTGGCGTTGTCGATCTGCGCCTGGAGGTCGGCCTCGGTGTAGGGCGCGTTGCGGTAGAACTGCTGCTCCAGGCCCTGGTTGGCGGGCGCGCCGCCCGCGAAGCCGGTGAGCTGCCCGCGTCCGACGTGCCGGAAGACGTCCATCAGCCAGAGGCGGTCCTCGGCCGCCGCGTATCCGGCGCCGAACTCGGTGCCGTAGCGGGTGGTGCCGGTGACGTGCGGGACGCCGGTCTTCTTGTCGCGGACGATGGTCACGTCGCCGCGGCCGGCCGGCTTCTCGGCGGAGGCGACCTGGTCGGCGGGGACGCCGAAGGAGGCGTCGTTGAAGAAGGTGTCGACCGTGGCGTCGGTCAGGGTCTTGTAGCCGGTGGCGAGGCCCGCATACGGGCCGAGCTGGTCCTCGGCGTGCGCGGGCTGGGTGCCGAAGGCCTGGTTGAGCAGGATCTGCGCGAGGGTGGCGTTGCCGTTCTCGCCGGGCGGCAGGATGTCCGAACACCGGCCGCCGCAGTAGTCGTTGGGGGCCGTCGCGCCGGTCGCCGCCACCGCGGTCCTTGTGAGGGGTGTGAGAAGACCGGCGACGAGGACGCATATGGACGCCGTCTTCAGGAACCCGGGAAGTCGGCGGGACGTTCTCAGTCCGTCAGGGGCGGTGCGTGGGGTACGCCGTGGCATGGCGGCTCCTAGCGACTGGGGTGGCCGAACGTTACCGCCGGTTATCCCCACGTTTAAAGGTGAACATGCGTCACTTTCTGGAGTCCGCAGGGAGAACCGGAGAAGAGATGGAGCCGAATCGCCTGTCGATACGTCTATTCGGCGACGTCCGTGCGACGACGCCGAAGTGACCGGAGTGCAGGTGCAGGTGTGACGGAGGTGCAGGGCGATGGCCGGTTTCCGGAGTCTGGCAAGACAGGTACGCGACCCGGACTGTGATCTGGCACTGCGGCGGTACTCGCTGCGCAAGTGCCTGGAGAAGTTCGCCCCTTACGGGCATCGGGCGACCTGGGACCATCTGTGTTCCCGGGCGGGCTTCGGCCCGGAGGACCGCTCCCCCGATCCGGCGCGGCTGGTGGCCGCGCTGGAGGAGCTGGAGGAGGCTCGTGACGTCTGGCTCGCCTATGAGACGGACTTCACCGAGCGCCGCAGGAGAGAGAAGCACGACGGGCTGCGCCGGCCGGGCAGCGTGGACGACTGGCACCGGCTGACCTGGGGCGGGTTCGGGGTCGCCTGGTGCGACGATCCCAGCGTGCACCCGCGGGCGCCGCTGGCGGAGGTGCTGCGGCGGCTGATCGCCGCGCTGGAGCGGGAGCCGGGGTCGTCGTGCCCGGTGTGCGGCGGGCAGCGCCTGGTCTGGAGGTACGGCCTGGACCACGAGCCGTCGTCCGGCCCGGTCTGCACGGACTGCGGCATCCTGGTCCCCTCTCCCGTCCTCACTCCCCGGGCCGTGCGGCACGCGGGCCGGGGCCGCCAGCTGACACCGGCCTGACCGCCGGCAGCGGCGGTGCGCGGGGGTGCGCAGGGGATGCCGCACCCCTTCCGCGCGAGGCCCGGCCGGAAGCCGGGAAGCGTCCTCGGACCGTTGTCGGTGACGCCTGGCACCATCGGGTCATGGTGCAGGTGTGTCTCAACGGACGCCGGTCGGCCGCCGACGGCACGGGCGTCCCCATGTCCCCGCCGGAGCTGGCCCGTTCCGCCGCCGAGGCCGTGGCGGCGGGCGCCACCTCGGTGCATGTCCATCCCAGGACACCGTGCGGGCGCGAGAGTCTCTCGCCGCGCGTCGTCGGCCCGGCACTGGAGGCGATACGGGCGCGGGTGGCGGTGCCGGTCGGGGTGACCACCGGCGCCTGGACGGAGCCCGGTCCGGCGGCCCGGCTCGACCGGGTGCGCTCCTGGTCGGTGCTGCCCGACTTCGCCTCGGTCAACTGGCATGAACCGGGCGCCGAGGAGGTCGCGGCGGAACTGCTCGCCCGGGGCGTGGGCGTGGAGGCGGGCCTCTGGTCCGGTACCGGAGGAGCGGGCCGGTTCGCGGTCTCGCCGCTCGGACCGGCGGTGCTGCGGGTGCTGGCCGAGGTGACCGACCCGGACCCGGCGACCGCCGAGGCGTCGGCGCGGGCGCTGCTGGCGGAGCTGGGGCCGGCGCACGGCCGTCCGGTGCTGCTGCACGGCGAGGAGGGCGGCACCTGGCCGGTGCTGCGGCTCGCGCTGCGGCGGGGCCTGGCCACCCGGATCGGCCTGGAGGACACCTTGCTGCTGCCCGACGGACGGCGGGCCGGGACCAACGCCCGGCTGGTGGCGGAGGCGACGGCCGAAGCGGCCCGGCTCCGGCGCGCGTCCCGGGCCGGGGCCGGGACCGGCGGCGGAGAGGACGACGGCAACCAGCGTTTCCCGTGCGGAGAGCCGAGAGCGACGAGACCCGGCTCGTGATCCCGGGAGTGCCGTGCCTTCGGGTACGCGGGGTCGATGTCCGGACGCGGGCCGCGTCCGCGGGAGGGCGTGGCCGTACGGAGGACTGGCTGACGGGCGCGCGGCGCGTCAGCGGCGTTCCGCCATGAGCCGGGACCCCGTCAGCCGGTCGCCGAACACGTCGTCCGGGTTGGAAAGGGCGCAGGTCTTCAGCGACAGGCAGCCGCATCCGATGCAGTCGGTGAGCTGGTCGCGCAGCCGGTTCAGCTGCTGGATCCGCGCCTCCAGCTCCGCGCGCCACTTCTCCGACAGCCGTGCCCAGTCCTCCCTGGTCGGCGTGCGCCCCTCCGGGAGTTCGGCCAGGGCCTCGCGGATCGTGGCCAGGGGGATGCCGACCCGCTGCGCCGCGCGGACGAAGGCGACCCGGCGCAGGGTGTCGCGGCTGTACCGGCGCTGGTTGCCGGAGGTGCGCCGGCTGGAGATCAGGCCTTTGGACTCGTAGAAGTGCAGCGCGGACACCGCGGCTCCGCTGCGCGCGGACAGTTGGCCGACGGTCAGCTCGTGGATCTTCTCGGGAATCTGGGGCACCCCTCAGAGATTACAGAGACCCTCCGTCCCACCGGCCGCGCGTCCGTTGACATCGCTCCGCCGCCCGACCATGCTAAGCAGTTGCTTAGAGATGCGAGCGAGAGGCCGGGAACATGGCAGAACCGAGGACCTTCACCTCCCCCGACGAGCTGCGGGCGGCCGTGGGCGAGCAGCTGGGGTACACCGACTGGCTGGACGTCGACCAGAAGCGGATCGACCTGTTCGCCGAGGCGACCGGGGACCACCAGTGGATTCACGTGGACCCGGAGAAGGCCGCCGCCGGGCCGTTCGGGACCACCATCGCGCACGGCTATCTCACCCTGTCGCTGCTGCCGTTGTTCGGGCCGCAGCTCATCCGGGTCGAGGGCGTGAAGATGGGCGTCAACTACGGGACGAACAAGGTCCGTTTCCCCTCCCCCGTCCCCGTCGGCTCCCGGCTGCGCGCCACCGCGACGATCACCGGTGTCGAGGACGTCACCGGCGGTGTGCAGGTGACGGTCGCGTTCACCGTGGAGCGCGAGGGCGGCGACAAGCCGGTGTGCGTCGCGGAGTCGGTGTCCCGCTACTACCTGTAGCCCGCAGGCCCTAGCGGGCCCCGACCATGCGCAGGACGAGGTCGGCGTAGAGCGCGCCGACCTCCTCGGGGGTGCGCGGGCCGTCCACGTTGAACCAGCGGGCCACGTCGATGCACAGCGACAGCACGGCGAGCGTGGTGCCCTTGACGTCCAGGACGTCGAACTCGCCGGCGGCCACGCCCTCCTCGATGATCCGCCGCACCTCGGCGTCCACCTGGCGGCGCAGCGCGACGATCTCCGCGCGGGCGTCGGGGCCGAGGGCGTCCAGCTCGTACTGCACGACCCGGGCGGTGGTGCGCCGTCCCGCGTGCCAGCGGACGAAGGAGCCGACCGCGTCGGCCAGCCGCTCCTTGGCGGTGCCCTCGCGGCGGGCCGCGGTGCGCAGGATGCCGAGGGCCTTGTCGTGGCCGATCCGGCTGATCCGGTGGAGCAGCTCTTCCTTGGTCTTGTAGTGGATGTACAGCGCGGCCGGGCTCATGCCGGCGCGGCCCGCGATGTCACGGGTCGTCGTCGCGTGGTAGCCGCGCTCGGCGAAGGCCTCCACGGCGGCGACGAGCAGCCGCCGGGCCGCGTCCGGGGTGACCTCTTCCCACGGCTCCACTTCGCCGCCGGTCGTCTCCTCCGCCGTACTCATCGCTCGCTCGCCCCTCTCGGTGACAGGAGCACCACCATACCGCCGACGGTGAGCGGGCGCTTAGCGTGGCCGCTCAGACCTTGTCGAAGGGGTCGTGCTCGGCGAGCAGCTTCTCCAGCCGGGCCTGGTCGACCCGGCTGACGAGCTGCCCGGCCTCCTGCCGGTCGCGGATCACCTTGGCGAGGGTGAAGGCGGAGGTGACGAGGTACAGGACGGCGATCGCCAGGAAGCCGCGGACCCAGGCACTCGCCTCCAGCCGGAGGATGCCGATGCCGGTGGCCGCCATGGCGACCGCGAAGGAGGCCACGGCCTGGCCGTAGAAGGCGGTCGTACTCTGCTGTCTGACCGGTGTGTCGCTCATGGCCCCAGCATCGGCGGACGCGTCCCGCGGCACATCCGCCGAACTACTCAGACGGTACTCAGAACGCCGAGACCCCGGTCAGGGCCCGCCCGATGAGCAGCTTCTGGATCTGGCTGGTGCCTTCGTAGAGGGTCATCACGCGGGCGTCGCGCAGGAGTTTGCCGACCGGGTACTCGTCGATGTAGCCGTAGCCGCCGAAGACCTGGAGGGCGTTGTTGGCGGCGCGGACGGCGGCCTCGGAGGCGAACAGCTTGGCCTTGGAGGACTCCACGGCGAACGGCTCGCCGCGGTCGATCAGATCGGCGACCCGCCAGGTCAGCAGCCGGGCCGCGTCGACGTCCACGGCGATGTCGCTGAGCAGCTCCTGCACCAGCTGGTGGCGGGCGATGGAGGTGCCGAACTGCTCGCGTTCGCCCGCGTACGCCACGGCCGCCTCCAGCGCGGCCTGGGCTATCCCGACACAGCCGGCGGCCACGGACATCCGGCCCTTGGCGAGGGCCGACATGGCGACGGAGAAGCCCTTGCCCTCCGCGCCGAGCATGGCCGACGCGGGCACCCGTACGTCCTCCAGGACCAGTTCGGCGGTGGCCTGGCCGCGCAGGCCCAGCTTGCCGTGGACGGTGCGGCGGGTCAGGCCGGGCGTGTCGGTCGGGATCAGGAAGGCGGAGACGCCCTTGTGGCCCGGGGCGTCGGTGGAGCGGGCGAAGAGCAGGACGACGTCCGCCCAGGTGCCGTTGGTGATGAACATCTTGGTGCCGTTGACCACGTAGTCGTCGCCGTCGCGCACGGCTCGGGTGGTGAGGCTGCCCGCGTCGGAGCCGGTGCCGGGCTCGGTGAGGCCGAAGCAGCCGACGTACTCGCCCGCGGTCAGCCCGGGCAGCCAGCGCCGCTTCTGCTCCTCGGTGCCCCAGGCCGCGATCGTCTTGGCGACGAGGCCGAGGGAGACGGACACGATGCCGCGCACGGAGGAGTCGCCGCGGCCCAGCTCCTCGGTGACCAGGCAGTACGCGAGGTGGTCGCCGCCCGAGCCGCCGTACTCCTCGTCGATGGTCAGGCCCAGGAAGCCGACGTCGCCGAGCTTCTCGACGATGCCCCGGTCGACCTCCTCGGCGCGGTCCCAGGCGACCACGTGCGGGGCGATCTCGCGCTCCACGAAGTCCCGCGCGAGCTGCCGTACGGCCGCCTGCTCCTCGCTGAGCCCCAGGTTCACCACGAGATCACCCCACACCGAACGGATCCGTCGACGGATCTTGAAAGCCGTACATTTAAATTAGCACTGCTAGTTTCTGGTCGCAGCCCTACTATGTGCGCCATGGCCCGACCGCGCAAGCCCCTCCTCAGCCCCGACCGGATCGTCGAAACGGCCCGGGACCTCGTGGACCGGGAGGGCCTGGCGGCCGTCTCCACCCGGCGCCTCGCGGCCGAGCTGGGGGTGAGCGGGCCCTCGCTCTACAACCACTTCCGGACCAAGGACGAGATCCTGGAGGCCGTCGCGGACTCGGTGAGCGCCCAGGTCGACCTGTCGATGTTCGAGGACGGCCGCGACTGGCGGACCGCGCTGCACGACTGGGCCGTCTCCTACCGGGCCGCCCTGCGCGACCATCCCAACATCGTCCCGGTGCTCGCCCGGGGCCCCGGCCGCCGCCCGGCCGCGCTGCGGCTGGCCGACGCGGTCTACGGCGCGATGGTCGACGCGGGCTGGCCGCCGGCGCAGGCCACGTCCATCGGCGCGCTGATGCGGTACTTCATCATGGGCTCGGCGCTCGGTTCGTTCGCCGGCGGCTTCGTGGACGACGCGAGCGCGTACGACCCGGCCGACTATCCCCACCTCGGGCAGGCCCATCTGCTCGCCGAGCAGCAGGAGAAGATCGACGAGCGGGCCTTCGAGGCGGGGCTCGGCGCGTTGCTGGACGGGCTGGCGCAGCAGTACGAGCGGGCGCGGGTGTGACGCTTCGGCGACCGCCGAAACACCGGTGCACCATGCTGGGACCATGAGCACCACAGACCCCCGGGCCGCCGGCCTCGCCGCACTGGCCGCACTGATCGCCGACCGCACGCGGGCCGCGTGCCTGCTGGCGCTGCTGGACGGGCGGGCGTGGACGGCGGGCGAGCTGGCCCGGCACGCCGGAGTGGCTCCCTCCACGCTGAGCGAGCACCTGGGCCGGCTGGTGGCCGGCGGGCTGCTCGCCGAGGAACGGCAGGGGCGGCACCGGTATGTACGGCTGGCCGACGCGCGGGTGGCGCAGCTGGTGGAGGATCTCGCCGCGCAGGTGTCTCCGGCGGAGGTACGGCGTGCGCCGCGGGGGCTGCGCGAGGCGAGCGCCGGGGCCGCCATGGCCCGGGGACGGACGTGTTACGACCATCTCGCCGGGCGGCTGGGCATCGTGGTCACCGACGCGCTGACCGAGCGCGGGCTGCTGCGGCAGGACACCGGGTTCGCGCTGACCGACGCCGGGGTGGAGTGGTTCGGCGCGGCCGGCATCCCGCTCGACCTCTCCGGCCGCCGCCCGCTCGCCCGCGGCTGTCTCGACTGGACCGAACGCCGGCCGCATCTCGCCGGGACGGCGGGGGCGGCGCTGTGCCGGCGGGCGCTGGAGGCGGGGTGGTGTGTGCGGGTCGGGAGCGGGCGGGCCGTGAAGATCACTCCCGTGGGAGAGCAGGTCATGTCCGACCTGCTCGGCATCCCGTCCGGTGCGCTGCGGTGAGGTGAGGCGTCCTCAGAACATCACCACCGCCCGGCCGCCCTTCCCCGCCAGCATGTTGTCGAAGGCCGCCGGGATGTCCTCCAGGGTGATGCGGTCGGTGACCAGGACGGAGAGGTCGAGGCGGCCGTTCCTGACGTGGTCGGCGAGGATCGGCACGTCGCGGGACGGGTCGCTGTTGCCGTAGACGCAGCCCGACAGGGTGCGGCCCCAGTGGAAGAGTTCCAGGGCGTTGAAGGTGACCTGCTGGTCCTTGCCGCCGATGCCGACGACCGTCGTCCGGCCGCCCCGGCGGGTGGACTCCCAGGCGGCGCGGATGGAGACCGCGCGGCCCACGCACTCCACGGACACGTCGACGCCCTGCTTGCCGGTCAGGGCGCGGATCTCGCGCGGCGTGGTGTCGGAGGCGAGGACGTAGTCGGTGGCGCCGGCCGCGCGGGCCAGTTCCTCCTTCGCGGGCGAGACGTCGACGGCGATGATCCGGGCCGCGCCGGCGATCCGGGCCGACTGGAGCGCGGCGAGGCCCACCCCGCCGACACCGAACACGGCGACCGTCTCGCCGGGCCGCACCCGCGCCGAGTAGTGCACGGCGCCGTAGCCGGTGAGCACCGCGCAGCCCAGGAGGGCCGCGTCGGCCGGCGCCACCCCGTCCGGCACCGGCAGCGCGCAGGACGCTGGGACCACCGTCTCCTCGGCGAACGCGGCCACGTTCAGGCCCGGGTGCAGTTCGGTGCCGTCGGTGGTGCGGGCGTAGACCTCGGCGGAGCCGTTCAGCGCGTTGGCGCAGAGCCAGACCTCGCCGAGCGCGCAGGCGTGGCAGGTGCCGCAGGAGGGCGCCCAGTTGAGGACCACGGGGCTGCCGGGCGCGACATGGGTGACGCCCTCGCCGACGGCGACGACCGTGCCGGCGCCCTCGTGGCCGAGGACGGCCGGGACCGGCACCCGCATGGTGCCGTTGGACAGGGACAGGTCGGAGTGGCACACGCCGGCGGCGGCGAGGCGGACCCGGACCTGTCCGGGCCCGGGGTCGGGCAGCTCGATGCCGGTGATCTCCAGCGGGGCGCCGACGGCGGGCAGGACGGCGGCTCGTACGGCCATGGTCGCGAGACTTCCTTAGAACTGGAGGGACTTGGTCTGCAGGTACTCGGCGAGTCCGTGGCTGCCGAGCTCCCGGCCGACACCGGACTGCTTGTAACCGCCGAAGGGCGCGAGGGGGTTGAACCGGCCGCCGTTAATGTCGACCTGGCCGGTGTCCATGCGGCGGGCGAAGGCCGCCGCCTCGGTCTCGTCGGCGGCCCAGACCGCGCCGGCGAGGCCGTACACGGTGCCGTTGGCGATGCGCAGGGCGTCCTCCTCGTCCTCGTAGCGCAGGACGGTGAGGACCGGGCCGAAGATCTCCTCCTGGGCGATCGTCATCTCGGGGGTGACGTCGGCGAAGACGGTGGGGCTGACGAAGTAGCCGCGTTCGCGCGGGGCGTCGGGGCCGCCGGCGACCAGCCGGGCGCCCTCGGCGATGCCCTTCTCGATGTACCCGCGCACCCGTTCCTGCTGCCTGGCGCTGACCACCGGGCCGATGCGGTCGCCGTACTTGGCGGCGGCGGTGGCGGCCAGCTCGACGGCCTCGGCGTACTGGTCGCGGTGGACCAGCATGCGGGTCCAGGCGCTGCACGTCTGGCCGGAGTTGGACATCACGTTGGCGACGCCGACGTTCACGGCACGGGCGAGGTCGGCGCTCGGCAGGATGACGTTGGCGGACTTGCCGCCGAGTTCCAGGGCGACCTTCTTCACGGCCGCGCCGGCCACCGCGCCGATCTGCCGGCCGATCGCGGTGGAGCCGGTGAAGGAGACCAGGTCGACGCCGGGGTGCTCGGCGAGGGCCTGTCCGGCGACCGGGCCGAGGCCGGTGACCAGGTTGAACACTCCCGCGGGCACGCCCGCCTCGTGCACCGCCTCGGCGAACAGCTGGGCGGTGAGCGGGGTGTCCTCGGCGGGCTTGAGGACGACCGTGCAGCCGGCGGCGAGGGCCGGGGCGACCTTGGCGACGATCTGGTGGAGCGGGTAGTTCCAGGGGGTGATGGCGCCGACCACGCCGATGGGCTCGTGCAGGACCGTGGAGTTGCCGACCTTCTCCTCGAAGGAGTGCCGCGCGGCCAGTTCGGCGAAGGAGGCCGCGACCGCGAGGGGCACGGCCGCGTGCACGGCCTCGGAGAACTTCAGCGGTGAGCCCAGCTCGGCGGTGACCGTCTCGGCGATCTCGTCCTTGCGCGCGGCGAGGGCGTGGTGCAGGGCGGCGAGGCGTGCGGCGCGTTCGGCCGGGGGTGTGGCGGCCCAGGCGGGCAGGGCGGCGCGCGCGGCCCGTACGGCGGTGTCGACGTCCAGCGCGCCGCCCGCCGGGACCTTTCCGATGACCTGCTCGTCGGCGGGGTTGACGACCTCGATCAGGTCCCGGCTCTCGGCGGGGCGCCAGGCGCCGTCGATGTACAGGGCGTCGTGTGCCTTCATGCTGTGTCCTCCCGGCGGGTCCGCGTCGTCCGGCACACAAACTAGCGGTGATAGTTTTGTTGCGCCAGACATTCCCGGGCCATGGGCCCCACCGGGACATCATCGCCGACGGCCCGGCCGCCGCGGACGCCGAGTCCGCGGCGGCCGGGCCGTCGGTCGCTGCCGTACCCACCGGTCGTCCGGGGCCGGGCGCCGGTCGTTCGAGGCCGTCCGCCGGTCATCGGGAGGCGACCGCCGGCCGTTCCGGGACGTCAGCCGGTCGTTCAGGGATGTCCGCCGGTCACTTCGCCGCGGTCAGATGGGCGAAGACCACCACGTTGCTGGTGTAGCCGGTGCGCCTGCTGAACAGGCCGCCGCAGGTGATGACCCGCAGCTCCGGGCGCCCGGTCGCGCCGTAGACCTCCTTGTCGGGGAAGCCGGCCTTGTCGTAGACCTTCACCCGGTCCACGGAGTAGACGGCGGTGCGACCGTCCGCCCTCCGCACCTCGACGGCCTTGCCGGGCGCGACCTGGGCGAGCCCGGCGAAGACGGCGGGTCCGCTGCGGGTGTCCCGGTGGCCGACGGCGATCGCGGTGCCGGCCTCGCCCGGCGTGGGCCCGCCCTCGTACCAGCCGACCAGCCGGGGCCGGTCCACCGGCGGCGTCTCCAGTTCCCGGTTGGCGTCCAGGCGGAGGGGGACGATCGGGGCGGCGATGCCCAGCGACGGCACCCGAAAGGAGGTGGGCCGGGACCTGGACAGCGGGCGGGGCGGCGGGGCGGCGGGCGCGGCCGGGACCGCCTCCTCGTCCGCGCCGCCCGCCCGGCCCGCCACGGCCGGTCTGTCGTGTCCCCCGCAGCGCGAACCGACCGTCACCAGGACGACCACCAGCACGGCCGTCCTCGCCAGCCGGTAGGCGCGGGTCCGGTACCAGGGCCTGCGCCGTCTACGCGGCGCCATGGGGACGGCGGCGGATCAGCCGGACGTACACGGCGGCGCTGACCGCGACCAGGCCCACGGCCGCGGCGGCGGCCACCGGGGAGTACGCGGCGGCCGTGTCGATGAGACCGCCGCCGCCCGCGTGCACACCGCCTCTCGGGCCGTCGTGGTCGCCCTGCCCCCAGGACCCGTTGTCCTGGTGCTCCCCGTTGTTCTGCTGGTGGTCCTCGATCTGGCCGCCGGGCGCGCCCTCCACCTTGCCGTCGTGGCAGTTGACGCGGAAGACCTTCTCCTTCAGGGCCGGGGGCGCCCCCACGGTCCAGCTGATCTTGTACTGCCCGTCCGCCAGTCCCAGCGGATCGGTGTGCCCGGCACCGCCGGCGAGCTGGATGATGCCGGTCACGGTGGCGGCGGTGGGCAGCGGGGGCTGCGGCGTGATCGTGTACGCGATGCTGGTCAGGGTGTCGAAGTTGACGGCCTCGAGGAAGAACTTGCAGACCACGGGGTCGTCCTTGGCCGAGCCGATGAACGACGGAGGGTTGGTCGAGCGGGCGTTGTGGATCCTGATGTCGCCGTTCTCCCCCTGGGCCGCCGCATCCGGCGCCGCCACCCACGACGCGCCCGCCGCGGCGAGGGCGGCGAGGATGACGGTGGCACCGGCGCGGGAGCCTGCTGCACGGGGGAGTGTCAGGGTGGGCATGCGCGATCCTCCGGATTCAGACGATTTTCATACAAATCGCTCTTTCGCCTGGACACTGCCTCATGACCCGCGCGAACCCCGGCAACGGCGCCGGGCGTGCCGTCAGATATCGCTCGTCCGGCGCAGTCCCGGGCGCTCGCGCCGCTCCCGCGCCACCCGTCCGGCCCCCTCCCGGGACTCTCCGGGCGAGCGCAGCGCGATGCCCGAGGAGACCAGCAGCAGCCCGCCGAGCATCACGAACGGCGCCGCCACCCCCGCCATCCCGGCCACCAGGCCCGCGGCGGCCGGGGCGGCGACCTGGCCGAGCCGGTTGCCGGTCAGCCGCAGGGCGAGCGCGGTGGAACGCGCCTCCTCGGGCGCGGCCCGCACCACCGTCGTCATCGACAGCGGCTGGCCCACGCCCAGGCAGAAGCCGAGGAGCGTGAGCATGACGCCGAGCGCCCACACCGGCACCGGCAGCGCGACCCCCGCGCACAGCAGGGCCGCCAGCAGACAGGTCACGGTGAGCAGCGCGGGCCTGCCGAGCAGCCGCAGCAGCGGGGTGAGGACGAGCCGGCAGGCGATGGTGGCGCCGGCCCGCAGGCCGAGCAGGACACCGATCACCGCGGGCGCGATGCCCCGGTGCTCGCCGACCACCGGCAGATAGGCGGTGAGGATGTCGGTCGCGGACAGCACCGAGAGGCTGATCACAATGCCCGCGGGCACGCCCCGGGCGCGCAGGATGCCCGCGACCGGCACCCGCCCGGCGCGCGGCGCACGCGCCGTGACGGCCGTACGGTCCTCGATCCGCCACAGCGCGGTGAACGCGACGGCGGCGCCCGCGCCCGCCGTGAGCAGGGCGAGCGCGCTGCTGCGCGCCAGGTCCGGGCCGCCGACGAGGGCGCCCGCGGCGAGCGGGCCGACGAGCTGGCCGAGGGAGGCGCCGATGGTGAAGTGGCCGAAGTTGCGGTCCTGTTCGCGGGGCGCGGACTGGCGGGCCACCAGCGACTGGGCGCCGATCACGAAACACAGGTGGCCGAGGCCCATCACCCCGCTCCACAGGGCCATCGCCCACAGGGAGCCGGCCAGCCCGCTCAGGACGCAGCCGCCCGCGATGAGGACCACGCCCGCGGGCAGCAGGGGCGCGCAGCGGCCGTGGTCGGTACGGCGGCCGAGCGGTACGGCGGCGAACAGCGGCAGCAGCGCGTAGACACCGGCGATGACGCCGACCGCCCGTTCGTCGGCGCCCAGCGCGAGGGCCCGGTAGGAGACGGCGGGGCGGGCCATCGACACCGCCCCCTGCGCGCAGCCGAAGGCGATGACGAGGCGGAGCAGCCAGCCGCGGTTTTCACCGGGCGCCATGAGCGCGGTCCTTCCCGGGTGATCAGACGATGCCGAACAGGAGCGCCGAGCCGAGCACCACCAGGGAGGTGAGCGCGGCCCACTTGACCACGAACCGGGTGTGGTCGCCGAACTCCACCTTGGCCATGCCGACCAGGACGTAGACGGCCGGGACGAGCGGGCTGGACATGTGCAGCGGCTGGCCGGCGATCGAGGCGCGGGCGATCTCCAGCGAGGAGACGCCGTGCGCGTGGCCCGCCTCGGCGAGCACCGGCAGGACGCCGAAGTAGAAGCCGTCGTTGGACATGAAGTAGGTGAGCGGGATGCTCAGCACGCCGGTGACCAGGGCCATGTGCGGGCCCATGCCGTCGGGGACGTTGTCCACCAGCCACTCGGCCATGTGGTCGACCATGCCGGTGCCTTGCAGGACGCCGGTGAAGACGGCGGCGGCGAAGACCATGCCGGAGACGTTGAGGACGTTCTCCGCGTGGGCGGCGATCCGGGCCTTCTGGTCCGGCATGTGCGGGAAGTTGACGGTCAGGGCGAGGGCCGCGCCGAGCAGGAACAGCACCGGGATCGGCAGCCACTCCATGATCATGGCGGTCAGCAGGACGACCGTGAGCAGCGCGTTGAACCAGTACAGCTTCGGGCGCAGGGTGGGGCGGTCCGGGTCCAGGCCCTGGAAGCCGTCGCCGGCTGCCTCGTCGGCGGGGTCACCGCCGGTGCCGGAACCCTCGGCCCGTGCGGTGGCACCGGCGCCGACCAGCACCGTCTCGGTCTCCTCCACCAGCACCTCGTCCAGCGTGAGCACGCCGAGCCGCGCCCGTTCGCGGCGGCCGAGGACGTAGGCGAGGACCATGACGAACAGCAGGCCCATGGCGAGGGCCGGGATCATCGGGACGAAGATGTCGCTCGCGTCCACCTTCAGCGCGGTGGCGGCGCGGGCGGTGGGGCCGCCCCAGGGGAGCGTGTTCATCACGCCGTTGGCCATGGCGGCGACGCCGGTCATCACGACCAGGGACATCTTCAGGCGCTTGTAGAGGGGATACATCGCCGAGACGGTGATCATGAAGGTGGTGGAGCCGTCGCCGTCCAGGGAGACGATCGCGGCGAGGACCGCCGTGCCGACCACGATCCGCAGCGGATCGGCCTTGCAGAACCTCAGGATGCCCCGGACGACGGGGTCGAAGAGGCCGACGTCGATCATCACACCGAAGTAGACGATCGCGAACATGAGCATCGCCGCGGTGGGCGCGAGGCCGGTGACGCCGTCGATGACGTAGTCGCCGAGCTTGCCGCCCTTGCCCACGAACACGCAGAACAAGGCGGGGATGAGCACGAGCGCCGCGATCGGCGACATCTTCTTCAGCATGATCAGGACCAGGAAGGTCGCGATCATGGCGAAGCCGAGGATGGTCAGCATGAGTGGATACCTAACGTTCGCCCTTGAACATCCCACCTGAGGGTCGGCGGTGCGATGACGTTAGGTCCGTTCAACCGGCGTTAACAAGATGTTGACGCGCGAGCAATAAGCGCAAAAGTCCAGGTCAGGGATGGGGCCGTTCAGTCGAGTACGCGTGCCAGGTAGGCCCTCAGCAGCTCCCGGGTCTCGGCGATGACCGCCTCGTCGCCCTGCGGGTCGATCCGGAAGGCGAGTTGCACGAGGGTGTCGGCGCTCTCCACGGCGACCAGGAAGACCCTTCGCAGTTCCGCGTCCGGAGTGCGGCCGAGATAGCCGGCGAGCAGTTCGGTGAGCCGGTCGGAGACGCGGGTGTTGGGCTCGTCGTGGCGGGAGCCGACCGGGATCTGGTTGCCGAAGTCGACCAGGGAGAAGCCGGGCGCGGTGCGCTTCATGGCGAGGTACTCGTCCAGGACGGCGTCCATGGCGGCCCGCCAGTCCCCCGTACGGGCCTTGTCCAGCCGCGCGGTGACGCGCTCGGCGTACCGCTCCAGGTTGCGCTGGGCGAGGGCGTCGGCCATCTCGCGTTTGTTGCCGAAGAACCGGTAGACCGAGCCGATGGGGACACCGGCGCGCTGGGCGACGGCGCGGGTGCTCAGGGCGTCGTAGCCGACCTCGTCGAGGAGGCCGGCACAGGCGTCCAGGATCCTGGTGAGCCGCTCGGCGCTGCGCCGCTGAACGGGCGCGCGACGGAGCGATGTCGCGTGGGGCACGGGCTTCATGATGCCTTTCCGCCGGGATCAGGTGAACCTTGCCTCAGGGTACGGAGACGGACGCCCGCCCCACTCATACGCCGAAGCGAACACACACGAACGCCGCCTTCGGCCGCGGGGCCAACGGGGCAACGGACGCGGCCTGCCCAGCCGCCGTGCCCTGCGGCCGACGGGCCGGCCCCGGCCATCCAGCCACCGGGCCGACGGGGCCGACCGCTCGCCGCCCGGGCGCGTGCCCGGGCGGCCGGCTCATGTGCCCCGGGTGGTCGGTGGGGTCCCGGTGCGCGGGGGGTGCTCGGTCGTTTCCGCGTCGGAGACCGTGATGTCGGCGGTGTTCTCGATCGGCTTGCCGTGGACGGCCCACACCGTGCCGTCGTCGGCGTACAGCCGGGCGGTGATCTGGTGGGTGCCGTGCGGGACACGGCCGGCGGCCAGGTGGTGGGTGGGGGTGTGCAGCCGGGCGACCCGGCGGCCGTCGACGAGGAGGTGGACCACCCCGCGCCCGAGGACCGCGGCCGGCCGGGCGTCCGGCGCGGAACAGCGGAAGTGACGCAGGTCCAGCCGGACGTCCCAGCCGCCGGCCGGGTCCGGCGTGACCTCGACGGCGACCGCGGGCGCGTTCCGCGCGGGCACCTCTCGCAGGTTGCGGCCGGTCTCGTCGGTGGTGTCCAGCACCTTTCCCACGGGCGACGGCGAGACCGTGCCCTCGTGCGCCTCACCGGTTGCGCAGGCCGCCGCTCCCCATGGCAGCAGGACACACACCGCGAGCGCGGTGAGCCGCCCGCGCGTCCATTTCTTCCACGACATGATCCGGAGCGTAGAACAGCGCCGCCACCTCCCGAATCCGCCTCAAGTCTGGTTCGCGCCCTACCGGAGAGGGAGACCGGGATCCCTCTTGCGCGGGCCCCCGCCGATTCCTACGGTGATGCATAGGAATCGGGAGCACAAGGAGCGATCATGAGCGATGGGGGCACCTCCCGCGCGAGCGTGTTCGAGCGCGGGGGAGCACGGAAGGCCGCCGAGGGGCTGCCGTATCTCACCGGGTTCGGCAATGAACACGCCTCGGAGGCGGTGCCGGGCGCCCTGCCCGAGGGCCGCAACTCGCCGCAGCGCGCACCGCTCGGCCTGTACGCCGAGCAGCTGAGCGGGACGGCGTTCACCGAACCGCGCGCGCACAACCGGCGTTCGTGGCTCTACCGCATCCGCCCCTCGGCCGCCCATCCGCCGTTCACCCGCACCGGCAACGGCGCGCTGCGCACGGCGCCGTTCACCGAGACGGTGCCCGACCCCAACCGGCTGCGCTGGAACCCGCTGCCCCAGCCTCCGGCCGGCACCGACTTCCTCGGCGGCCTGTGGACGCTGGGCGGCAACGGCGACGCCACCCAGCGCACCGGCATGGCCGTGCACCTGTACCACGCCGACGCCTCGATGGAGCGGGTCTTCTCCGACGCCGACGGCGAGCTGCTGATCGTGCCCGAGCGCGGCGGGCTGCTGCTGCACACCGAGTTCGGCCGCCTGCATGTGGAGCCGGCCCATGTGGCGCTGATTCCCCGTGGGGTGCGCTTCCGTGTGGAGCTGCTGGACGACTCCGCGCGCGGTTATGTGTGCGAGAACTACGGCGCGCCGTTCCGGCTGCCCGACCTCGGGCCCATCGGCGCCAACGGCCTCGCCAATCCCCGGGACTTCCAGGCGCCGGTCGCCGCCTACGAGGACGTCGAGGGCCCGGTGGAGGTGGTGAACAAGTTCTGCGGCAACCTGTGGACGGCCACCTACGACCACAGCCCGCTGGATGTGGTCGCCTGGCACGGCAACCATGTGCCGTACGTCTATGACCTGCGCCGGTTCAATGTGATCGGCACCATCTCCTACGACCATCCCGACCCGTCCGTCTTCACGGTCCTGACCTCTCCGTCGGACACCCCGGGCCTGGCCGGTGTGGACTTCGTGGTCTTCGCGCCGCGCTGGCTGGTGGGCGAGGACACCTTCCGGCCGCCGTACTTCCACCGGAACGTGATGAGCGAGTACATGGGCCTGATCGAGGGCGCCTACGACGCCAAGGCGGAGGGCTTCGTGCCCGGCGGCGGCTCGCTGCACAACATGATGTCGGCGCACGGCCCGGACCGGGAGACGTTCGACCGGGCGAGCGCGGCGGAGCTGCGGCCGCACAAGGTCGACGACGGGCTGGCCTTCATGTTCGAGACCCGCTGGCCGGTGACGCTGACCCCGCACGCGGCCGGGGCGGACCACCTCCAGCAGCGCTACGACGATGTGTGGCAGGGACTCGAACGGCACTTCCGCGGGTGACGCCCGGCGTTGCGCGGGAGGTCGCCCGCCGGGTACGGATAGCGGCGTGACCTCCTTCGCCCCGGACTCCATCGTCCTGAACCGCAAGCTGCCGCTGTGGTACCAGGTGTCGCAGTCGCTGCGCGCCTCGATACTGGGCCGCTCCCCCGAGGAGCCGCTGCGGCTGCCCACCGAGGAGCGGCTGGCGGAGCACTACGGCGTGAGCGTGCTGACCATGCGGCAGGCGCTGAAGGAGCTGGAGGACGAGGGGCTGATCAGCCGGCACCGGCGGCGCGGCACGTTCATCGAGCCCGGGGTGCGGCGCGGGGCGCCGGTGCGGCTGCTGGGCTCGGTGGACGCGATCGTGGCCCAGCAGTCCGGGATGACGACCGAGCTGCTGGAGCACGGCCGGGTACCGGTGCCGGCCGCGCTCGCCGAGTACTTCCCGGACCTCGCGGAGGTGGCGGCGTACCACCGGCTGCGCAGCGACGAGAAGACCGGTGAGCCGACCAACCACGCCGTCAACCACATCCGGCCCGACCTCGCGGAGCGGATCGATCCGGGCGACCTGGTGCGCTGGCCGATGACCAAGGTGCTCCGGGACGTGGTGAAGGCCGACATCGGCCGGATCACCGACACCGTGCAGGCGCGGCTCGCCGATCCGGAGACGGCGCGGCTGCTCGACGTGCCGTTGCTCAGCCCGATCCTGCACTACACCGGGGTGACGTACGACAGCGCGGGACGGGTGCTGGACGTGGCCGTGATCCATTACCGGGGGGACCGGTTCTCGTTCACGGTCACGCTCGACGCCACCTGATCCCAAGGCGGCCCAGGCCGTACGATGCCCACCGTGACGCATGACGACGCTCCGCTGCTGGCGGACCTCATGCCGTGGTCCGTCGCACCGTTGCGGCCGGGCCGTGCCTGGCCGGTGGCCGCCGATCCCCGCTCGCTGCGGGCCCGCTGGGACGCCCTGCTGAAGGCCGAGGGGGCACAGCGGGAGGCGCTGTTCGAGCCGACCCGGGCCCGTACGCTCACCTCGGCCGTGGGTCAGTTGCCCGGTCAGTCCACGGGTACGCGGCGGCTGGCGCGGGCCGAGGGTGCCTGTGCGGAGCCCGTGCGGGTGCTGGCCGCGCCGTTCGACGAGCGGTGGCTGATCCCGGACCACCGGCTGATCGACGCGGCCCGCCCGGAGCTGTGGCGGGTGGCGGACGCGCGGCAGGTGTTCACGGTGGAGACGGGTGACGCGGACCTGCCGCTGCTGGCGACCGCGCTCCTGCCGACCGTGCGCCCCGGCCGCGTCCGCCCGCTGTACCGCCGGCCCGGCGGCACCGAACCGAACCTGGCTCCGGGCCTGGTGGAGCACCTGTCGGCCCGCCTGGGCGCGCGCGCCTCGGCGGCGGACGTGCTGGCGTGGACCGTGGCGGCCGTCCGGCCGGACCTCACCGTGCCGCTCACCGACGACCGCGGCCTGTGGGCGGCCGGAGTGGAGTGGGGCCGCCGGGCGCTGTGGCTGATGTGCCGGGACGGGGAGCGGCCGAGGCTGCCGGGCGGCCGTCGGCCGTACGTCCGCGCGCCCCTGCCGGGCCGTCCGCAGACGCTGCGCTACGACCCCGGCGAGGAGGCCCTGCACCTGGACGAGGGCCGGATCTCGCCCGTCCCGGCCGAGGCCTGGGAGTTCGAGGTGGCCGGGGTCCGGGTCCTGGAGTCCTGGTTCGCGGCCCGTACCGGTCCGGCCGAGCCGGGCACGCTCGCCGCGATCCGTCCGGCGACCTGGCCGCAGAGCTGGACCTCGGAGCTGCTGGAGCTGATCACGGTGCTGACGCTGCTGGCGCGGACGCGGACGGCGCGTGCCGGGTTGCGGCCGGTGCCGGCGGTGACGGCGGGTGAGCTGCGGCGGGCGGGCGTGCTGCCGGTTCCCGGGTCCGCCCGCCGTCCCGCCTCGGTGCTGGGCCACCAGGAGGAGGGCCCGGAGGGGCAGTTCGCGCTGCTCTAGCCCGCCGTACGGGTGCGCAGGGCGGCCTCAAGCCGGGCGATGTCCTCGGCGTCCTTGGCGCGGCGGGGCCGGGAGGGGTCCCAGACCGGCATCATGCGCTTGATCTCGATCTGGACGCGCGGGTCGACGATGGGTGCCCGGAGCGCTCCGATCCGGCCGGGCTCGGTGCCGAGCAGCCCGTCCGGCCAGGGCGTGCCGGCCCAGGGGCAGCCGGCCACCGTGACCCGTCCCCGCGCGTCCCGGTCGATCAGGGTGAAGCTGCTGTCCAGGCCGTCCTTGACGTAGTCGAGCTGGAGATCCGCGGGCGGCCCCGGCACCGGTGTGTGGCCGAGCCGGGAGAGGATTCCGGCGAGGGCCGGGGCGTCCCGTGCCCAGGCGAACCAGTCGATGTCGCCGTGGTCGCGGGTGACCCAGCCGAGGAAGAAGTCCATGGCCCAGCCGCCGCGCAGCCAGAGCGGGACGCAGGCGTCCCGGGCCGCCTCCAGCACCTCGGCCACCAGGGCGAGTTGGCGCCGGGCACGCTCCTGGTCCCTCACGGCTCCCGGCGCGACGCGAACGCGTCGATGACCCGGTCCACCGCCCGTTCGAACACCGCCTCCGGGTCGATGGGCCCGGCGTCCTCGGTGAACGCCGCCGCCATGCGCGGGTACGCGCCGGTGGCGAGCCGGCCGCCCAGGTAGGCGATGCGGGCCGCGTTCTCCTCGTCCTCGGACCACGGCAGGGCACGGACCCGCTCGGCGGTGTCGAGTTCGTTGCGGACGTAGGTCGTGACCATGCCGTTCAGCATGGCGATCAGCTCCAGCTTGGTGCCGTACCGCTCCTCCAGCGGGTCCAGGCAGGCCAGGCAGTGTTCCAGGTAGCGCAGGGCGTTCGGGCTGAAGCCGTAGACGGGGGACATCAGGCGCGGCAGCCACGGGTGCCGGCGCATCAGCTCGCGCGTCTGCCGGGCCACGCGGCGCATGTCGGCCCGCCAGTCGCCGCTCGGCTCCCACGGCTCGTGCTCGCCGCCGGCCGCGTCCACCATCAGCTCGTAC
This sequence comes from Streptomyces sp. SCL15-4, assembly GCF_033366695.1. Classification (NCBI taxonomy): domain Bacteria; kingdom Bacillati; phylum Actinomycetota; class Actinomycetes; order Kitasatosporales; family Streptomycetaceae; genus Streptomyces; species Streptomyces sp. SCL15-4. The sequence continues at coordinate 6,539,290 of NZ_JAOBTQ010000001.1, read as the reverse complement.
AGGTCCTCCTTGCGGGGGACGTAGTTGTAGAGCGACATGGTGCCGCAGCCCAGTTCGGCGGCGACGTGCCGCATCGACACCGCGTCGAGCCCCCGTTCGTCGGCGATCCGGACGGCGGCGGCGGCGATGTCGTCGCGCGTGTACGCCGGTTTCGGGCCCCGGCCGGCCCGCCCGGGGCGCGCCCAGATCACCTCGGGTACGGCCCGTCGGACTGCCATCGATCGATCACCTCGGCACCATCCTAGTTACGTACGGCGTACGTAGTGCGCTATGGTCCCGGCATGACTACTACGTACGCTGTACTTAGTGAGGGTCTGGAGAAGCGCTTCGGCGCGGTACGGGCCCTGCGCGGGCTGGATCTGGCCGTCGCCGAGGGCACGGTCTGCGGACTGCTCGGCCCGAACGGGGCCGGGAAGACGACGGCGGTGCGGCTGCTGACCACGCTGCTGCGCCCGGACGGCGGCTCGGCCCGCGTCGCCGGGCACGATCCGGTGCGGGAGGCGGCCGCCGTACGGCGCCGGATCGGGGTCACCGGGCAGTACGCCTCGGTCGACGGCGACCTCACCGGCCGGGAGAACCTGCGGCTGTTCGCCCGGCTGCACCGGGTGCGCGGGCCGGCCGGCCGCGCCGACGAACTGCTGGACCGCTTCGGCCTGGCCGAGGCGGCGGACCGGAGGGCGTCCACCTATTCCGGAGGCATGCGGCGCCGGCTCGACCTCGCCGCGAGCCTGGTCCGCCGTCCCGCCGTGCTCTTCCTGGACGAGCCCGGCACCGGGCTCGACCCGGCCGGCCGCGCCCGGATCCGGCAGGCCGTGCGCGAGCTGAAGGCGGACGGCACGACCGTGCTGCTGACCACGCAGTACCTGGAGGAGGCGGACCAACTCGCCGACGACATCGTCCTGATGGACCGGGGCCGGGTCGCCCACACCGGTTCGCCCGCCGCGCTCAAGGCGGTCATCGGGTCGCACGCGGAGGCGGTGGTCGCCGACGCCGGGGCGCTGACCCGGGCGGCGGCCGTGCTCGACCGGCTGACCGGCCGGGAACCCGTGCTCGACCGGGACCGCAACGCGGTCGGCGCGGTCACCACCGACCCGACGCTGACCCTGCCCCGGCTGGTGCGCGCCCTGGACGCGGCCGGTGTGCCGTTGCTGGACGCGTCCATCCGGCCGCCCACCCTCGACGACGTCTTCCTGCGGCTCACCGGTGAGTCCGCCCGCGACGAGGAGGCCGCCGCGTGAGCGCGCTCGCGTACGACGGGCTGGCGATGGCGGGCCGGCAGCTGCGCCGGGTCCGCAACAACCCGGGGCTGGCGGTCCTGACCCAGCTGATGCCGGTCAACATGCTGCTGTTCTTCGGCTATGTGTTCGGCAGCGCCCTTGCCGTGCCCGGCCGTGAGTACCGCTCCTTCCTGGTGCCCGGACTGCTCGTCGCGACCGCCGCCGGCGGGCTGATGACCGGCATGTTCCAGGCGGCCCAGGACACCCACCGGGGCGTGGCGGACCGGCTGCGCGCGATGCCGGTGAGCCGGGCCGCCGTCCCGCTCGGGCAGGCCGTCGCCGACCTGGCCGTCACGACGCTCGGGACGCTGCCGCTGCTGCTGACCGGACTCGCGGTGGGCTGGCGGATCGAGGGGTCGGCGGCCGGCGCGGCCGGGGCCGTCGGGCTGCTGCTGCTCTTCCGGTTCGCCTGCACCTGCGCCGGGATCTTCCTCGGCCTCATGACCCGCAGCGAGGAGGCGGCCGGACAGCTCGGCGCGTCCTCCTTCGTGCTGCCGCTGCTCTCGAACGCGTACATCCCGACCGGCAACCTGCCGGACTGGCTGCGCACGCTCGCCGAGTGGAACCCGATCAGCGCGGTGACCACGGCCCTGCGGGACCTCTTCGGCAACGCGCCCGTCCCTCAGGGCGCCGCCTGGCCGGTGGCCCACCCGGTGGCCGGTTCGCTCGCCTGGTGCCTGTTCCTCACCGCCGTGTTCCTGCCGCTCGCGGTGGCCCGGTACGCGCGGACCGGGTGACCGCGCGCTGCTGACAAAGCGCCGGACGGAGGAGATCATCCACCCCATGGATCATCTCCCGCTCCCTCTCGAGGGCATCACCGTCGTCGCCGTCGAACAGGCCGTGTCCGCGCCCTTCGCGACCCGGCAGCTCGCCGACCTGGGCGCCCGGGTCGTCAAGGTGGAGCGGATCGACGGCGGCGACTTCGCGCGCGGCTACGACACGGCGGCCCGCGGTCTCGCCTCGCACTTCGTGTGGTGCAACCGCGGCAAGGAGTCCATCGCGCTGGACCTGAAGGACCCGCGCGGCCTGGAGGTCGTACGGCGGCTGGTCGCGGACGCGGACGTGTTCGTGCAGAACCTCGCGCACGGCGCGGCGGCCCGGCTCGGCCTGGACGCGGCCACGCTGTGCGCCGCGCACCCGCGGCTGATCGCCGTGGACATCTCCGGCTACGGCGGCTCGGGGCCGTACGCGGACAAGCGGGCCTACGACATGCTCGTGCAGTGCGAGGCGGGCCTGGTGTCGGTGACCGGGACGCCGCAGCAGCCGGTGAAGGCGGGCATCCCGGCGGCGGACATCGCGGCGGCCATGTACGCGTTCTCCGGTGTGCTGGCCGCGCTGGTGCGGCGCGGCACGACCGGGCGGGGCGGGCCGGTGGAGGTGTCGATGCTGGAGGCGCTCGCCGAGTGGCTGGGACATCCGCTGCACCACACGATGCACGGCGGCGAGCCGCCCGCCCGCACCGGGCTGGCGCACGCCGTGATCGCGCCGTACGACGCCTATCCGACGGCGGACGGCGGGCGGGTGCTGCTGTCGGTGCAGAACGACCGGGAATGGCGGCGGCTGGCCGAACAGGTCCTCGGCCGCCCGGAACTGGGCGCGGACCCGGCGTACGCGACGAACGCGGCCAGGGTGGCGCACCGGGAGCGGACCGACGCGCTGGTGGCGGAGGCGCTGCGGGCGCTGGACGCCGAGGAGGCGCTGGCCCGGCTGGAGCGGGCGGGCATCGCCTGCGCCCGGCTGCGGGATGTGCGGGAGCTGGCGGAGCACCCGCAGCTGGCGGCCCGGCGGCGATGGCGCCGGGTGGGAACGCCGGCCGGCCCGCTGAAGGCGCTGCTGCCGCCCATCACACTGCCGGGCGGGGACGAGGCGCGGATGGGCGAGGTGCCCGCGCTCGGGCAGCACACCGAAGCGCTGCTGCGTGCCGTGGGGATGACGGACGACGAGGTCGCAGCGCTGCGCCGGGACGGCGTGGCGGCCTGAGCGCGGCGCCCCTGCGCGAAGGCGGGGGCCCTGCGGCGCGGTCAGTGACCGCCGAACAGCGAACGGCGCAGCCGGCGCAGCGGCGCGAAGAGGGAGACGCGGCTGACCCGCGCACCCCGGTCGCTGCGCGTGTGCACGGAGTCGCGTGCCGTCAGCTCACGCATCAGCGAGGTCGCCTCGACCGTCTCCCGCTGCGGTATGGCGGGTCCCGCCAGCACCGACAGATGGCGGTCCAGGCGCGAACTGGTCGCGCTGCTCCCGCAGGTGATCGCAGGGACCCTGGCCCTGCTGCGCACTGTTATCTGTTCCATGTCACTCCCCACCCGTACGAGTCACCCGGCCCGGGCACGCTAACCCTATCGCCCCACTGGGGCACCCGGGTATCTCGCCCACAGGATTCACCTTCCCTGTAAGGGGGTTGACCATCCCTCGTTGACTACTCTCCGAATCCGACCGATTTCAGGGTGAGTTGGACAAGCGGGCGGCCGGTGGGGCGTGCTGAACCGCCGTCGGGCCCGATGGTCACGGCGAGTGACGTCGCGGCGGCGCCGGGGCCCTTGGCGATCAAGGGCGTGTCGCACGTCGCCAAGCCCGAGGGTGACGACGGCTTGCCGCGCGGACGTCCGGGGCGGACGGAACGTGTGCGATCTCACGCGCGCGGACCCGCTCGGCGGCCGGCCGGTCGTGGGCGCGGTGTGCCCGCACCGTGAACGTGGCCGCCGGGATCGCGGCCTCTGGCGCCGGGAGTTGCGGTGTTCAGCCGGCATACCCGGTGGTATCGGTGCCGAGCGTGGGAAGAGTGTGCCCGAGGGGGCCGCTTCCGTGGTCCGCCTGGCGGGGTTTGCTGGGAAGTCGCGCGAGAGGCCGTGGGGGGCGCCCGTGTCCGCAGAACCGGGCCGTGAACGTGTGATCGCGGGTCGCTACCGCCTGCTGTCCGCGCTGGGCGAGGGCGGCATGGGCACGGTGTGGCGGGCCCGGGACGAGGTGCTGCGCCGCGAGGTGGCCGTCAAAGAGGTGCGGGCGCCGGGGACGCTGCCCGGTCCCGACGTGGAGCGGATGTACGCGCGGCTGGAGCGCGAGGCGTGGGCGGCGGCCCGGGTCGCGCACCGGGGCGTGGTCACGGTGTACGACGTGGCGCTGGAGGCCGGCCGGCCGTGGATCGTGATGGAGCTGGTGCGCGGGCTGTCGCTCGCCGACCGGCTGGCGGCAAAGGGCCCGCTGCCGCCGGCGGAGGCCGCGCGTGTCGGCGCCGAGGTGCTGTCCGCGCTGCGCGCCGCGCACGCCGTCGGAGTGCTGCACCGGGATGTGAAGCCGGCCAACGTGCTGCTGGCCAACGACGGCCGGGTGGTCCTGACCGACTTCGGGATCGCGTCGCTGGAGGGCAGCTCGGCGCTGACGATGACCGGCGAGGTGATCGGCTCCCCCGAATACCTGTCGCCGGAGCGGGCGCTCGGCCGCACACCGGGGCCGGAGGCGGATCTCTGGTCGCTCGGCGTGCTGCTGTACACGGCGGTCGAGGGCGTCTCGCCGTTCCGCCAGAACACCGCGCTGAGCACCCTGCGGGCCGTGGTGGACGAGGAGCTGCCGCCGCCGCTCGGGGCCGGACCGCTGGCGGCGGTCGTCGAGGGGCTGCTGCGCAAGGACCCCGCGGAGCGCACGGCCGCGGAGCGGGCGGAGCACGAGCTGCGGATCGTCGCGGCGGGCGGCACTCCCGAGGCGCCTGCCCGGCCCGTGCCGCCGTCCACCGCGGCGACGCTCCTCGCCGGGCCCGGCGAGGAGGAACGGTGTCCGGCACCGGGGCCGTCCGCCGTTCCGCAGCCGTCCGCCACACAGCCGTCCGTTCCGCCGGGGCGGACCGGGCGGGCCGGCGCGGTCCTGGTGGCGGGCGCGCTGGTCGCGGTGCTGGCGCTGGCGGGGCTGGCGTATGTGCTGACGCAGCGCGACGGCGACGGTCAGGGGAGCCGGGGCGCTCCGTCGGGCGGCGGCGCGGCGACATCGGCCCCGCACGGCGGCGGTACCTCCTCGGCCACGGCAGCGGGCACGTCCGCCGGGGGCCGTCCGGAGCAGTCGGTGGGGGTCGCGGTGGCCGGGGAGCGCACGGAGTACTCCGGGGCCTGTCCGCCGCCGGGCGGGCGGGCGCCCGCCTTCACGGCGACGTTCACGGTGGAGCGGCTGCCGGCGCGGGTGGAGTACCGGTGGGTGACGACGCGCGGCTCGGTGTCGGACCCTGGGTGGCGCACGCTGTCGTTCCCGGCGGGCGGCGGAAGGACGCGGCAGGTCCGGGTGACGCTCACGGTGTACAAGGGCGGCGCGTCGGCCGGGGACCGGGTCGGGGTGAAGGTGCGCGAGCCGGTGAAGGCCGCCTCGGACACGGTCCCGTTCTCGGTGGACTGCGCGCGGACGGCGACGGAGACGCCCCCGGGCGGGCCCCCGTCCTCCGCCTCCGCCTCCGCCTCCCCCTCCGCGTCCGCGTCCGCGTCCGCGTCCGCGTCGAAGTCGGAATCGGCTACGGGCTCGCCCTGAGCGAAGTCCCGGAAAGGGTCCGGAAATTCACTCCGCAGGGCGAGCCCGTTCGGGTGATGCGTTGACCGTGGACGTTACGCGTTGTTCGTGAACACCGGCAGGTAGCCGCCGGAGTGGCCGGCCGCGGTCGGGTGGTAGGACTGGCCGATGTCGAGCCAGTCGACGCTGTGCAGCCAGGCGGAGCCGGAGCAGATCTCGTGGCCGGAGAAGGTGGTGCGGACGTCGCCGAAGACGAAGCTGTGGGCGGTGGCACGGGCCTTGATGGTGGTGTCGATGTAGTCGGCCGCGTCGTTGACGGCGGCCCGCTTGGTCTCGGAGAGGCCGAGGCAGGACTGGCCGAGCAGGTAGAAGCGGGGGTAGCCGATGACGACCACCCGGGCGGCCGGGGCCTTGGCCCTGATCGCGTTGTAGAGGGTGTCCAGCTTGCCGGGGAGCGTGTTGGCGACGTACGCCTTGGCGGTGTTGATCCGGGACAGGCAGGAGCTGTCGGACTGGAGCACACAGGTCGTCATGACGTCGGCGAAGCCCGCGTCGTTGCCGCCGGCCGTGACGGACACCAGCGAGGTGGAGGAGTCGAGCGAGCCGAGCTGGTTCGCGAGCACGTCGTCCGTCGTGGCGCCCGAGCAGGCGTTGAAGGCGAACGAAGAGGGGCTGTGGGCGGCGTTCCACAGGTAGGGGTACGCCTTGGTGCTGCGGTCGCAGTCGCCGCTGGAGCTGATGTAGCTGCCGGCGCCCACTCCGGAGGAGTAGGAGTCGCCGAGGGCTACGTAGCCGCCGGCCGCGGCGGTCGGGGACGCCTGCGCCGAAGCGGCCCCGGTGGCACCGAGACCGATGGCGAGGAGGAGCGAGGTAACGAGTCCGGTAAGGCGGGAACGTCTCATGGAGCCTCCCTCTAGCAGGATCTCTGCCTCAACGTTGGTAGCAGCTACGCGTGTTGACAGGAAGTGTTCATGCCAAAACTGTCGCCGTCTCAACGAGATCGACCAGAGACATTCACGGCTCATGCATTGCATGTACATGCCATATCTGTAGACGCCTCGCCAACTCCGTTGCCGGCCGCGGCACACCGGGCCCGGCGGGAACGCCCGTTCCGCGCCGGCCGTCGTCTTGACGCCCCGTCGGCGGCTGCGCGACATTGAAGCCCGGCATCAGGCGCGTCGGGGGGCGAAGTCGCCAATGCGGACCATACGTATCGAGGCACCTTCTTCAGACGGCACCGGAACGGACACCGACGGCACACGGCCGGGACCGGGAAGGGGTCCGGCGCCGCTGCTCGCCGGGGCCGCGACCGCCGTGGTGGCGGCCGGCGCGCTGCTCGCGCTGATCGACTCCGGATCACCTCTGCGCGCCCCGTGCACGCTGTTCTTCCTGCTCGCCGCGCCGGCCGGGGCGATCGCCGCCGCGCGGCGCGGGCCGGATCCGCTCGGCCGGGCGGTCACCGCCCTCGCGGGTGCGATCGTCGTCGACCTGCTGGTCGCCCAGGGCATGGTGGCCGCGCACCGCTGGTCGGCCGGGGGCGGGGTGGTCGCGGTGACCGGGTTCAGCCTGCTGGTCCTGCTGGTCGCGCTGCTCAGGGACCGCGCCCGCCGAGGGCGCCCGCGCGACTGACCGCGGCCTCCCGGGGCGCCGCGCCTCTTCCGGCGCGGCGCCGGGTCTCCAGGGAAGTGCCGGGCCGTCAGGCAAGTGCCGGGCCGCCGGCGGAGCGTTCCGCCTTCACCGGAGCGTTGGGCCGGAAATACCGTGCGGGCGGGGCATCCGTGCCGGATCATGGCGGGCATGTCCGCGAACCCACACGACGCCCTGCCGATCCGGCTCCACGTCGACGATTCCGACTCGCCCTCCGACGTCGTCGACGCGCTGTTCCTCGGCCGCTTCGCGACGGGCGAGCAGCCGTACTCGCACGCCGTGAACATCGACCGCGTCCGCTCGGGAGCCAACCTGCTGCCGGAGGGCGCCCGGGTGCTGCGGATGGCCCGCGACGACGACCGCAGCGCGACCCTCGCCGAGGGGGACGGCTGGACGCTGCTGGTCTCCCGCTGGAACCGGGGCGCGGACGTGACGGTCACCGCGACCAGCGCGGAACTGGCCGAGCGGGTCCTCGGCCAGGCCACGGACGGCGCGGCCGACGAGCCCGAACCGCAGCCGGAGAACGTGACGATGGGGTTCTGGTACGTCTCCCCGCGGCGCGGCCCGCACCGCACCACCCGGCAGATCTCCGCGGGCACCTGGGAGGAGGTCCGGGCCAACTACACCGCGCCGGTGGCGGACGCCATGGACCGGCTGATGCGGACGACGCCCGAGGACATCGCCGGCCGGCTGCTGCTGCTCCACGGCCCGCCGGGCACCGGCAAGACGTCCGCGCTGCGCACCCTGGCCCGTTCCTGGCGGGACTGGTGCCAGGTCGACTGCGTCCTGGACCCCGAGCGGCTCTTCTCCGACGTCGGCTATCTGATGGACATCGCGATCGGCGAGGACGACAGCGCGGGCAAGGGCCGCTGGCGCCTGCTGCTGCTGGAGGACTGCGACGAGCTGATCCGCGGCGAGGCCCGGCACATGGCGGGCCAGGCCCTGTCCCGGCTGCTGAACCTCACCGACGGCCTGCTCGGCCAGGGCCGCAACGTCCTGGTCGGCGTCACCACCAACGAGGACCTGGAGCGGCTGCACCCCGCCGTGGTCCGTCCCGGCCGCTGCCTGGCCCGGATCGAGGTGGGCCCGCTGACCCGCCGGGAGGCGGTGGACTGGCTCGGCACCGAGCAGGGCGTCGGCCGGGAGGGCGCGACCCTGGCCGAGCTGTACGCGCTGCGCCGGGGCACCGCGCCGGCGTCGGTGCCGGGGGCCCGGGAGGGAGCGGACGCGGGGCTGTACCTGTGAGCACCGTTCGGGTGAGCGCCGTCACGGCGGGTGCTTTCATGGGTGTATGACCCTGTATGTCGGCACGTCGGGGTGGCAGTACAAGGACTGGCGGGACCTCGTCTATCCGGCCGGGGTGCCGGCGCGGCTGTGGCTGGAGGAGTACACCCGGCTGTTCGCGACCGTGGAGCTGAACAACGCGTTCTACCGGCTGCCGGCGTACGACACCTTCGCCGGCTGGCGGGAGCGGGTGCCGCCGGACTTCGTGGTCGCGGTCAAGGCCAGCCGGTTCCTGACCCACATCAAGCGGCTGAAGGACCCCGGGGAGCCGGTGCACCGGCTGCTGGCCCACGCGGCGGGTCTCGGCGACCGCCTGGGCCCGGTCCTGCTCCAGCTCCCGCCGACCCTGCGCGCCGACCCGGCCCTGCTGGACGCCTGCCTGGCCTGCTTCCCGCCCGGTACGCGGGTGGCGGTCGAACCCCGGCACGCGTCCTGGTGGACGGCCGAGGTGCGCGAGGTGCTGGTGTCCCATGGCGCGGCCCTGTGCTGGGCCGACGTCCTGGCCCGCCCGGTCGTCCCGCTGTGGCGCACCGCCGGCTGGGGCTACGTCCGCTTCCACCAGGGCCGCGCCCGGCCGTGGCCGCGCTACGGCCGCCGCAGCCTGGAGACCTGGGTCGACCGCGTCGCGACGACCTGGCCCGACGGGGCGGACGTGTACGCGTACTTCAACAACGACCCCGGCGGGGCGGCCGTACGGGACGCGGTGGTGTTCGCGGCAGCGGCGCGCCGGGCGGGTCTGCCGGTGACGCGCACCCCGGAGCCGGCGAGATCCGCCCGGCCTCTGCCACCGCCGCTCCCCTAATCCCCGTAAGCCGCCCGCAGGGCGTCCCGTACGGCGTCCAGCGCCTCCTCCTCCCCCAGCCCCAGCCGCCGCGCCCGCTCGGCGTAGGCCTGCGCGGCGAGGGAGGCCTGCCGGTTCGCGGCCGAGCCCGCGGCCGCCACGAACGTGCCGTTGCGTCCCCGCGTCTCGATCACGCCGTCGTTCTCCAGCGCCCGGTACGCCTTGGCGACCGTGTTCACCGCGAGCCCGAGGGACTCGGCCAGCCCCCGCACGGTCGGCAGCCGGTATCCCACCGGGAGCGCCCCGGACCGCGCCTGTTCGGAGATGTGCGCCCGCACCTGCTCGTACGGGGGCGCGCTGTCATCGATGCGGATCTTCAGGCTCACGGGGCCGATTGTCCCGCACCCGCCGGAAAATGGGAGGCAGCCCGGCACGGGACCCTCGTACGGTGCGTTCCCATGACAGTCCTCGTGCGTGACCTGTGCCCCGACGTCCCCGCCGAGGCGGAGGGCTTCGCCCGGGTGCGCCGCCTCGCGCTGCCGTACATCCTGTTCACCCCGGAGTCGGTGCGGCACACGGCCGCCCATGTCCACCCCGGGGCCCGCTTCCGGCCGCTCGTCGCGGAGGAGGACGGCGAGATCATCGGCACGGCGCAGGTCCATCTGGTCCACGACAGCCCCGAGCCGGGCCAGGGCGTCCTGAACGTCTACGTCCGCCCGGACCGGACCGGGCGCGGGGCCGGCCGGCTGCTGGCGCGGGCCGCCGAGGAGTACCTGGCGGACCTGGGCGCGACCCGGCTGCTGGCCTGGGCCCTGGACGAGCCGGCCAACCACGCCTTCGCCGAGCGGCGCGGCTACCGGCGGAGCCGCAGCGCCCACTTCCTCCGGCTCGACCTGGCGCACGGCAACCTGCCGCCGCTCCCCGGGACCCCGGCCGGCGTCGAACTGCGGACGGCCGCCGGCTTCGCGGCCGATCCCCGGCCGCTGTTCGAACTGGACGCGGAGACGGTGCGCGACGAACCGGGCGACGTGGACACGGAGTTCTCGGACTACGACGCGTGGGTGGCGGAGGTCTGGCACCATCCGCTGCTGAACCGGGAGCTGACGGTGGTGGCCTGCGCCGGCGGCCGGCCGGTCGCCTTCAGCGTGGCCTACACCGACGGCGGCACGCGGTACTCCACGGCGATGACCGGCACCGTCCGCTCCCATCGCGGCCGCGGCCTGGCCAAGCTCGTCAAGGCCCACTCCCTGTACCGGGCCCGTGCCGCCGGTCTCACCGAGGCGTTCACGGGCAACGACACCGGCAACGGTCCCATGCTCGCGATCAACACGTGGTTCGGGTACGAGAAGTGCGCGCGGGAGGTGCGGTATGTCCGCGAACTCGGCTGAGGTGCCGGCCCGGTGGGAGGTCGTCCTGGTCAAGGCGGGCCGGACGAAGATCCGTTATCCGGCGGAGCTGCTGCGGGACGACGGCGAGCGGATCGTCGTCCGCGCCTCCTGGGCGGGCTCGGGAGTGCGGGACTTCGGGTTCGTGCGGTTCGAGCCGGGCGATGTGTTCACCGAGTACTACTGGCGCGGCCGGTGGTACGCGGTGAAGGAGGTCCGGGCGGCGGACGGCTCCGTCAAGGGCTGGTACTGCGACGTCACGCGCCCGGCGGTGCTCCCCCCCTCCCGCTCGAACGCGGACACCGCTGCCGGGGCGGAGCTGGTCGTGGAGGATCTCGACCTGGATCTGTGGCGCTCCGCGGACGGGCGGGAGGTGCGGCGCCTGGACGAGGACGAGTTCGCCGCGAGCGGGCTCGCCGGGACGGACCCGCGGGCCGCGGCCGCCGCGGTGGCCGCCCTGGACGAGTTGGAGGCGCTGGCGCTCCGCCCCGGCGGCTTCGCGGAGTTGCTGGCCTGAGCCGGCCCGGCCCCCGGCGGGTCACACGGTGGCCACCACCGCGTACCGCTCGTCGTCGACCTCCTTGCCCCACAGCGCCGCGTGCGCGGACAGCGGCTCCACGCGCACCCGCCGGGTCAGCGGCTCCAGCAGGGCGGTGAGCCGTCCGGCGGCCATGCCGACCGGACTGTGGGTGCCCCAGACGCCCTCGACCAGCACGAACCGGCCTCCGGGCCGCAGCAGGCCCCGCCAGTGCCCGAGCGCGCCGGCGGGGTCCGGCAGGGCCCACAGCACATGGCGGACGAGGACCGCGTCGAAGCTCCGCTCCCCCACCGGCGGGGCCGAGGCGTCCCCGCACAGGATCTCGGCGGGGCGTCCGGCGAGCTTGGCGCGGGCCCGCTCCACCATCGCCGGGGACCGGTCGACGCCCGTGACCCGGTGTCCCTGTTCGACGGCGAGGAGTGACAGGCTGCCGGTGCCGCAGCCGAGGTCGAGGAGGTCGGCGGGGTGGCCGGGGAGCCAGGCGCGCAGCCGGTCGGCCCAGGCCGCGCGCACCGAGGGGTCGCGCAGTCCGTGGTCGGGTTCGTCGTCGAAACCGGCGGCCAGCGCATCCCAGTCCGCTTCCGGGGCACCAGCACCCCTGTGCGTGTTATCGCTCGTCATCCCCGGAGAGTGACACACGCCACTGACACCGCGAACGTGACAGCCACCACTGACAAACCGGTACCGACAAGGAACTCTCGCCCGAAACGTCTACCTCCGTGACAACGCGGAACCCGGGTAGGCGCCGAAGGAGGCAGCGATGCGCCGCATGACCGTGCAGAAGAAGCCCCTGAAGAGGACGGACAGCCGCCGGATACGCGAGGAGGCGGAGGAGACCCCGGCGGGACGGCCGGAGGTGCGCAAGGACATCGCGCGCACCTGGTGGCCCGACAGCTGACCCGGAGGGCGTCTCAGCCCAGCCGCTTGCGGTAGTGGATCCGGTCGTAGGGGCCGTCGACGCGGCGGGCCACGACCTCGTAGCCGTAGCGCGGATAGATCTTCTGGTTCTCCCACATCATCGCGTTCGTGTAGAGCCTGATCTCGTCCAGGCCGAGTTCTCGCGCGCGTGCGTCGACGAAGCGCAGCAGCCGGCGTCCGACGCCCGTGCCGTGGGCGGCGGGATGGACGGCGACGCTGTCCAGGAAGAGGTGGTCGGCGAACGCCTCGACCACCACCAGCCCGACGACCGGCTCCCCGGTGACGAACACCTTTCCCGCGGCCACGTCCGCGGCGTGGTCGGCCTCCATGGGCTGGGGCACGACGTTGATGCGCTCGATGTAGGGGCGGTAGGCCGCGTCCGTCACCGCCCGCACGGCGGGTACGTCCGGTGCGCCGGCCGGGCGGACCCGTTCCTCCGTGCCGCCGTCTTCCTTGTCGATCATGGGCGCACGCTATCGGCCTGAGCGGAGCCTGAGCACTTCCTTAAGCGCACCATAAGAATCTCCTCCCACGGCCCTCGCCGGGCGATCCGGCCGCGTTCCCGGGCTAGCTTCGGATCGCCCTCGGCCGGTGCGGCGGCGCGCGACGGACGGCGGCGAGACTCCGGGGCCTGTGCGGCGGCTCAGGCCGGACAGGCCCCGGCGGCGGCTCAGCTCAGGGCCGAGGCGCAGGTGGTGGCGGTGGCGTGGGCCGGGTCGAGGGCGTTGGCCACCTCGTGGAAGGCGATCCGGTCGGACAGGCCGATCGCGAGGTGCTCGGACAGGTCGAGCGGGCAGAGGTCCTGGAGCAGGACGTTGCGGACGCCGGAGCCGCCGAGGTACTGGGTGCGCCAGGGGGTGACCACCTCGTCGTACCGGGTGGCGATGACGGTGTAGCGCACGCCGGGAACGGTGTCGCCGCCCGCGTTCAGCTTGGTGAGGAAGGCGGAGCCGGCGATCTGGTCGGCGAGGCCGGGCGTGGCGGCGTCGAGCAGGTCCTCGGCACCGGGGAAGTACGGGAGCAGGTGGGTGAGGCCGTCCAGGTCGGTGCCGTGGTTGTCGGGGGCGAGGCCGACGAGGGCGTGCACCTTGGCCGCTCCGCCGAGGAACTTCAGGTAGTAGCGGGGCATCATGCCGCCCTGGGAGTGGCCGACCAGGTCGGCCTCGGCGGCTCCGGTGGCGGCGAGCACCTTGTCGACGAAGGCGGACAGCTGCCCGGCCGACTTGTCGATGGGGCCGAGACCGTGGAAGAGGGGGACGCCGGGAAGCTGGCCGTAGTCCAGGGAGTAGACGCAGTATCCGCGGCTCGTGAGGTACGGGGCGAGGCCGAGCCAGTTGTCGACCGAGTTGCCGAAGGTTCCGTGGACGAGGACGACGGGCCGGGGGTGCGCGGCGGAGGGCCTGCACGAGTAGTCGTTCCACCCGCTGCCGGGAGCACCGGCGTCGGAGGCGCTGGCGGTGGCGGCCGGTACGGCGACGGCGGCGACGGCGAGCAGAAGCGCGGCGAGCGGTCTGAGCGCTCGCTTCCAGGGCAGCATCGTGTGATCTCCTTGCGGCTCAAGGGGAGGTGCACGGCCTGTCCCTGTGATCCGGATCACGGGATGCTGTTCACTCGTCAAGTTACGGACGAGTAGTCCGGCTGTGAAGTTACGCGGCGGTAAAAACTTGCAGTGCTAACCAATCGGGGAGCGCGCGGCGGATCAGGCCGCCAGGGTGCCCGGTACGACCGCGTGCGGGCCGAACCTCGCCCGGGCGCGGTCCGCAGCCTCTTCCAGGCGGCGGGCCTTTTCGTCCACGGGGTCGAAGGTGAGCTGGTGGGCGGCCTGGTCGGCGGGGGTCAGGTCCTCGGCGCGCAGGACGAGCGCGCGGACCCGGGCGCGTTGCAGACCCAGCGCCTCGTACATGCCGTAGGCCGTCCTCGTCAGGGCCGCCGAGTGCGCGGTCGGCTCCTTCAGGACGCGGCTGCGGGTGGTGGCGGAGCGGTCGGCGTAGCGCACGGTGAGGGTCAGGGTGCGGCAGACCTTCTCCACCGCGCGCAGCCGGGCGCCGATCTCCTCGGCGGCCGACAGCAGTGCCTTGCGGTGCCGGCCGGGGTCCAGCTCGTCGAGCGAGAAGGCCCGCTCCGTCATCAGCGAGCGCGAGACGCCGTTCGGGACGACCCGGCCGCGGTCGATGCCGCTCGCCCGCTCCCGCAGTTCCCGGCCCGCCCGCGCCCCGATCAGCCGCTGGAGCGTGGACAGCGGCGCGGCGGCGACCCGCCCCAGGGTGTCCAGGCCGTACTCGCCCAGGGTGCGGGCGGTCGCCGCGCCGACTCCGGGCAGCGCGGCGACGGGCCGGCCGGCGAGGAACTCGGCGACGGCGTCCGCCGGCACCGCGCGGGTCACGCCGGGCCGGGCCTCGCGCAGCGCCATCCGGGCCAGCATCGGGCCCGGACCGGCGCCGATCGCGCAGTCGACGCCGTACCGGGCGAGGGCCCGCACCCGGATCACCGAGGCCAGTTCCACCGCGTCGCGCCCGAAGTACCGCTCCGCGCCGCGCAGATCGGCCAGCGCCCCGTCCGGCGGCAGCGCCTGCACGACCGGGGTGAACTCCTCCAGCAGCCCGAGCAGCCCCGGCAGGGCCGCCTCGTACACCGGCGGCAGCTGGAAACGTACGCAGAGGATGGTCATCCCGCACTCCCCGGGCTCTGGTGCCACAACTTCCTTATCGCCGCGGGCCCTTGCGCGGTGCCCTCGCCCGCGGGCCGCAGATCGGCCCAGGGGTGCATCTCGTACCCCGTGGGCATGCGGATCGTCCGGTCCGCCATCGGGTCCGGGGCCGCGGAGCCGGCCGGCGCGGGCCGCCCCTCGGACCCGGCGACCCGGGCCCGGAGCGGACCGCCGTCGTCTCCTGCCGGCGGCCCGTCCGGGCCGGGCGGTGCGGCCAGCCGGGCCGCGACCCCGTCGAGCCCCTCCGCGCGCCGCACCTCCACCAGGTCGGCGAGGTTCCAGGCGGCGGAGCCGACCACGCTGAGGCTGCGCGGGCCGCGCCGCTGCACCACCCCGCGCACCAGCAGCAGCCAGGAGTGGAAGACGGTGTGGGCGCAGGCCTCGTGGGAGTCGTCGAAGAAGGCCAGGTCCACCAGCCCCGTGCCGTCGTCCAGGGTGGAGAAGACGACCCGCTTGCCGGAGCGGACGGGCGGGGTCTGGGTGGCCGCTTTGGCGCCCGCGACCAGCACGGTCTCGCCGTGCCGGGCCTCGCGCAGCCGGCGCGCGGAAACCACGCCCAGCTCCGTCAGGAACTCCCGGTGGTCGTCCATGAGATTGCGCGAGGCGTCCATGGACAGCACGCCCAGCTCGGCGCTGAGCCTCTCCGCCGAGGTCAGGTCCGGCAGCCCGGCCGGCGCGGTCTTCCGGCCGCCGGCCAGCGGGAGCTGGCCACCGCCGCCGCTCCGGGCGCCCCGGTGCAGCTCGGACAGGTGCAGTTGCAGATCGCGCCGGTTGGCGCCGAAGGCGTCCAGCGCGCCGACCTGGGCGAGCCGCTGGGCCAGCGGCCGGCTCGGCCGGGCCCGCTCCCAGAAGTCCACCAGCGAGGAGTACGGCTGCCCGTCCTCGATCCGCCGCGCCTCGGCCTCGCCGATGCCGTGGACGTCGCACAGCGCGAGCCGCAGCCCCCACACCGCCGGCGACTCGGACACCAGTTCGATCCGATGGGCGACGCCGGAGACGTTCACGTCCAGCGGCAGGATCGGCACCCCGCGCCGCCGGGCGTCGGCCAGCAGCAGCCGCTTCGGGTACATGCCGGGGTCGTGGGTGAGCAGCCCGGCGTAGAAGGCGGCCGGGTGATGGGCCTTCAGCCACGCCGACTGGTAGGTGGGCACGGCGAAGGCGACGGCGTGCGCCTTGCAGAAGCCGTACGACCCGAAGGCCTCCACGATCTCCCAGGTCCGCCCGATCGTCTCCGCGTCGTACCCCCGGGCCGCCGCCCGCCGGGCGAACCACACCCGGATCCGGCCCTGCGTCTCCGGGTCGGACAGCCCGCGCCGCACCCGGTCGGCCTCGCCCCGCCCGCAGCCGGTCATGACGGCGACGATGTCGATGACCTGCTCGTGGAAGACGACGACCCCGTACGTCCCCTTCAGCGGCTCCGCCAGGTCCGGGTGCGGGTAGCGCACCGGCGCCCGTCCGTGCCGCGCCTCGATGAAGGGCCGCACCATGTCGGCGGCGACCGGACCGGGCCGGAACAGCGAGATGTCGACGACCAGGTCGTGGAAGGTGCTCGGCTGGAGCCGTCCCACCAGGTCCCGCTGGCCGGGCGACTCGATCTGGAAGCAGCCCAGCGTCTCGGCGGACCGGATCAGCCGGTAGGTCTCCGGGTCGCCCGGCTCCACCGCGTCCAGGTCGATCCGCTCCCCGCTCGCCCGCTCCACCTCGGCGACCGCGTGCGCCATCGCCGACTGCATCCGCACGCCCAGGACGTCCAGCTTGAGCAGCCCGAGGTCCTCCACGTCCTCCTTGTCGAACTGGGCCATGGGCAGCCCCTCGCCGCTGGTCGGCACCACCGGCGTACGGGCGAGCAGGGAGGCGTCGGACAGCAGCACCCCGCACGGGTGCATGGCGATCCCGCGCGGCAGCGCGTCCAGCGCCTCGACCAGTTCCCACAGCCTGCCGTACTTCTCCTTCTCCCCCGCGAGCCGCCGCAGTTCGGGCAGTTCCGCCAGGGCCGCGCGGGCGTCGCGCGCCCGGATGTGCGGGAAGGACTTGGCGATCCGGTCGATCTCGGCCGGGTCCATGGACAGCGCGGCACCCACGTCCCGGACGGCGTGCCGGACCCGGTAGGTCTCCGGCATGGCGACGGTCGCCACCCGCTCGCCGCCGAACCGGCCGATGATCGCCCGGTAGACCTCCAGCCGCCGCGCGGACTCCACGTCGATGTCGATGTCCGGCAGCACCACCCGCTCCTTGGACAGGAAGCGTTCCATCAGCAGCCCGTGCTCGACCGGGTCGGCGTGCGCGATCCCGAGCAGGTGGTTGACGAGCGACCCGGCCCCGGAGCCGCGGGCGGCCACCCGGATGCCCATCGCCCGGATGTCGTCGACCACCTGGGCGACCGTCAGGAAGTAGGAGGCGAAGCCGTGGTGGGCGATGATGTCCAGCTCGTGGTGCATCCGCTCCCAGTACGCGCGCCGGCCGCCGTGGCCGAGCCGCAGCATGCCCGCCGCGGCCCGTGAGGCGAGGGCCCGCTGGGCGGTGCGCCGGCCGGCGCCGACGAGGTGCGGCTCGGGAAAGTGCACGCTGCCCATGCCCAGGTCGTCCTCGGGGTCGACCCGGCACTCGGCGGCGGTGGCCAGGGTCTGCTCCAGCAGCCGGCGGGCGGTCTGCCGCCGGTACCCGGCCGCCTCCACGATCCGTTCGGCGGTGTCCAGCATGGCCGGCCCGTCCTTCAGCCAGGCCTCGCCGGAGTCCAGCTCCCCGCGGGGGTCGATCGGCACCAGGCGCCGGGCCGCGTCCAGCACGTCGGCCACCGGCCCCTGCCCGGGGTCGGCGTACCGGACGGCGTTGCTGAGCACCGGCCGCACCCCCTGCTCGGCGGCGAACCCGACGGTACGGGCCGCCAGCCGCAGCGAGCCGGGGCCGGTGCCGGTGCGGCCGTGCCAGACGGTCTCCAGCCGCAGCGCGTCGCCGTAGACCTCGCGCCACGGGGCCAGCAGGGCCGCCGCCCGGTCGGGCCGGCCGGCGGCGAGCGCCCGGCCCACGTCCGAGTCCGGCCCGAGCAGCACCACCAGTGCGTCGCCCCGGTTGCCGGCCCACGGCAGCAGCGGGTTCCCCCCGCCCGCGTGCGCCGCGGTGACGAGCCGGCACAGGTCGGCCCAGCCGCGGGCGCCGTCCCGGGCGAGGAAGGTCACCCGGGGGTCCGACTCGTCCACGAAGGCGCCGCCGCGCACCGGGCTGCGCCGCTTGTCGCGGCGTACGGCCTCCCGCGCCGCCACCGCCAGGTTCACCCCGAACAGCGGGCGGACGCCCGCTGTGGCGCAGGCCTTGGCGAAGCGCACGGTTCCGGCGAGGGTGTCGCGGTCGGTCAGGGCGAGGGCGTCCATGCCGCGCTCCGCGGCGCGCTCGGCCAGCCGCTCCGGGTGGGACGCCCCGTACCTCAGGGAGAACCCGGAGACGGTGTGCAGATGCGCGAAGCCCGGCACACCCACCTCCCGCACACATGAGCCCCGAAACGGTTCTCGAACATCAGTTCCCTACTGCTCTTCCCACCATACCTCCATTCCCGAACATCTGTACGATACCCGTTCGAGCCCCTCCGACCTGCGCAAACACCCGCAGTGACGGCACGGCGAAGCCCCCGCACACCGGGGTGCGCGGGGGCCGGGGCCGGTAATGGGGAGCGCGTCAGAAGACGTGCACGCCGTAGGCGCTCAGCGCCTCGGTGACCGGCTGGAAGAACGTCGTGCCGCCGGAGGTGCAGTCGCCGCTGCCGCCCGAGGTCAGGCCGTAGGCCGTGGTGCCGCCGTACAGCGGGCCGCCGGAGTCGCCGGGCTCGGCGCACACGGTGGTCTGGATCAGGCCGGAGACGATGTCGCCGCCGCCGTAGTTGACCGTGGCGTTGAGGGCGGTGACCCGGCCGCTGTGCGTACCGGTCGTGGACCCGCGCCGGTAGACGGTCGTGCCCACCGACGGCGTGGCCGCGCTGGTGATGTCCTGGCTGCCCACGGCACCCGACTTGGTCACCGAGCTGTTGGTGTAGCGCACGAGACCGTAGTCGTTGCCGGGGAAGCTGGAGCCGGCCGTGGTGCCGAGCGTGGTGGTGTGGGAGGAGTTCGACCACCAGGTGCCCGCGCCGTCGGTGCAGTGCCCGGCGGTCAGGAAGTAGTAGTTGCCGCTGGAGTCCTGGACGTTGAAGCCCAGCGAGCAGCGCCAGCTGCTCGCGTAGATGGCGTCGCCGCCGGAGATCAGCTTGTTGAACGTGCCCGGCGTGTGCTTGATCACCAGGGCGTCCGCGTCGCCGCCGGCCTGCTTCTTGATCTTGGCGATCTCGGCCTGGGACACCGTGCTGTCGACGGTGACGACGACGCGGTTGGTCTTGGCGTCCACCGCCCAGGCCGTGCCGGGGACGTCGGCCTGGCGGACGGAGTCGCTCGCCTTGGTGAGCTGGGTGGCGCTGAAGGCGTGAGCGTCACTGGCGTTCGCGGTGGGGGCGGCGAACGCCGCCGCGGCAAGGAAGCCCGCGGCCACGGCCGTCAGCTGGATCCGTCTCGCGGTGCCACCGCGGGGAGTGGTGCGCTTGATCCTCACTTGTCGTTCCCCTCCAAGGGAAGTCGGGGGCCCGCGTGGGGTCGGGGCCCGTGAGGCGCAGCCAGGAGCGAGCCCGACCGGGTTGTGATGTACATGCCCCTGACAAGCGCTGGGGTGGAGTATTCGGCCGAACGGCCGGTCGGCACAAGGGTGCCTTTCGGCCGTCGGCCCGGAACCACCCGAACGCCCCGAGGACGGCACCCGGCCGGCCCGGACGTCCCGGGCCGGCGCACCAGGGCTCAGCTCAGCCGGCGCTCCCCCGCCTCGACCGCCACGTCCAGCGTGTTGCCGGGGGCCGGCAGCGGGCAGATGAAGTGGCCGGCGAAGGCGCACGGCGGGAGCTGTGCGCGGTTGAAGTCGACGGTCGTGCGCCCCTCGGCGTCCGGCGCCGCCGGGAAGAGGAAGCGGAACCGGAAGCTGGTGTCGCCGCTGGTGGCGTCCGCGAACACCGCCCACAGTCCGCCGTCCGCCCGCTGCGCGACCTTCAGCGTCCGCTCCCGGCCGGCCAGCGAGAACGCCAGCTCGCCGGCGAGGTCGAAGCCGCGCTCGCGGCCGTCGGCGTTGCCGAGCCGGATGGTGCGCGTGCCGTCGTACGGCGTGAACCGGCCCGGCACCGACCAGCGGGGGTCGTAGGGGCCGGCCTCGATGCCGCGGAAGGCCCGCCGGGCGGCGGAGTCCGGATCGAACACCCGCACCCCCCACACTCCCTCGCGCACCAAAACGACCAGCCGTTTCTCCCCCAGCGCGACCCGCGACCCGGACTCCGGGCCGCTGTCGGCGGCCAGCCTGGTCCCGCCCGCGAAGGGCCGGCCGGCCACGGTCAGGCCGTCGGCCTCGGTGGCGGTGAGCACCACCCCGTCCTCCTGCGCCACCCACTTCCCGGGAATGTCCGGAAGTCGACCATCCGGATGGTCCTCCAGCCAGTGCGTCGCGGTCAGCGCGAGCGGGCCGTAGGGCGCCGAGACGCTCTCCACCCGGTCCTCGTGCCACTGCTTCCAGGCGTCGGACGCGTCCGTCGTCATCTCATCGGTTCCTTTCCTCTGTCTCATCTGTCGTCCCTCCCGGCACCCCGAGATGGGAGCGGAGCGTGCGGCCCCGGTATTCCGTGCGGAAGGCGGAGCGCTCCTGGAGCAGCGGCACCACCCGGTCCACGAACTCCTCCAGGCCGCCGGCCGGGAGCTGCGGGACCAGGAGGAAGCCGTCGGCGGCCCCCTCCTCGGCGTACCGGTGCAGGTCGGCGGCGACCGTGCCGGGCGTGCCCACGAAGGACTGCCGGCCGCTCGCCTCGATCACGGTCTCCCGCAGGGAGAGCCCCTTCTCCTCGGCCAGCGCCCGCCAGCGCGCGGCGAGCGCGCGCGTACGGCGGTCCCGGGCGCGGGGCTCGGACCGGGGCAACGGGCCGTCGGGGTCGTAGCCGGACAGGTCCGTTCCCCAGATCCGCTCCACCGCGTACAGCGCGTGGCGCGGACCGATCAGCTGCCGCCGGATCCCGGCGGCCCGCTCCTGTGCCGCGGCCGCGGTGTCGCCGAGGACGACGGTGATCCGGGACATCACCTTCAGGTCTCCGGGACCACGGCCGTACGCCGCGAGCCGCCGTTTGACGTCGGCGTAGCGGGCGCGGGCCGGTCCCGGCGGGGCGTGCCGGACGAGGAGCACGTCGGCCGAGGCCGCGGCCAGCTCCCGGGCCCGCTCGGACTCCCCGGACCGGATCACCACGGGGTGGCCCTGCGGCGAGCGGGGCAGTCCGAACTCGCCCGCGATGTCGAAGTGCCGGCCCCGGTGGACGAACGGCCGGGGCGCTCCGCCGGGGCTCCAGGAGTCCCACAACCGCCCTGCCGCCAGGACGAGTTCGGCGGCACGGCCGTAGGGGTCGGGAGGGCCGCCGAAGCGGTGGCCCGCGCCGGCCGCCACCCGCCAGCCCGCCCGGCCCTCGCTCACGTGGTCCAGGGTGGCCAGCCTGCGGGCGAGGTCGTACGGCTCCGCGGCGGCGGCGTCGACCGTGGCGGCGAGGCCGAGCCGGGTGGTGACCCCGGCGAGCGCGGCGAGCACGGCGACCGGTTCCGGCCCGCCCACCGGGTCCAGTTCGTGCGGCCGCCCCCGGTGCTCGGGCAGCGGCGGCTCCTCGTCCAGCAGGAGGAAGTCGAACAAGCCGCGCTCGGCGGCGCCGGCGAGCCGTTCGAAGGAGGCGAACGCGACCCGCGAGCCGGCGCCCGCACCGGTCCACAGGGCGCCGGTCCCCACGCCGGCCGGATCACCGGCGCCCGGGCCGGCCGGGTCGGCGCCCGGTGGCACGGCCGCCAGGTGCAGCTGTCCCGCGGTCATGACGCTCCCCGGGCCGCGGCCGTCGCCCGGGACGCGGCGTACCGGTTGGCGGGCCGGGCCAGGCCCAGGTGCTCGCGCAGGGTGCTGCCCGGGTAGAAGGTGCGGAACAGGCCGCGGTGCTGGAGCAGCGCCACCGTGCCGTTGACCAGCCGCTCCAGATCGCGGCGCGGTTCGACCGGGACGAAGTGGAAGCCGTCGGTGACGCCCTCGGCGTGCCAGGCGGTCACCAGCTCCGCGAGGTCCACCGGGCCGCCCCGGTACAGCGGGCCGCGCGCGGTCGGGCGCGGCCCGCCGCCGCCCCCGAGTGCCCGGCCTCGCTCGAACAGGGGCGCGCCCCATCCGGGCTCGGCCGCGTACTCGCCGTCGCCGAGGTCCACCAGCAGGCTCACCAGCACGCGCAGCGCGTCCGGGTCCCGCCCGAACGCGGCCGCCTGCTCCCGCAGCCGGTCCCGTAAGTCCGCGGCCTGGGCGGGGGAGGCCGCCCGGACCAGGGCCACGTCGGCGTGGCGGGCGGCGACCGTGCGGGCGTCGCCGTCGGTGGCGTCGACCACGCGGATGGGGTGGCCCTGCGGCGGCCGGGGCATGGTCGAGGGGCCGCGGACCGAGAAGGCGCTCCCGGTGTAGTCGACGCGGTGCACCCGGTCCCCGTCCAGGAAGCGGCCGGTGGCCACGTCCCGGATCTCCGCGCCGTCCTCCCAGCTGTCCCACAGCCGCGCGGCCGCGTCGGCGGTCTCGCCCGCCTCCCGCCACAGGGCGTCGGCGGACGCCGCGGGCCGGCGGCCGAACAGCCGGGCTTCGTCCTCGGTGGCGGACACGTCGATCCGCCAGCCGGCCCGGCCCCGGCTGACCCAGTCCAGGGTGGCCACGGCGGCCTGCACCCGGAAGGGATCGGTGTGGGTGGTGGTGACCGTCGGCACCAGTCCGATCCGCCGGGTCGCCGGCGCCACCCGGCACAGCACGGCGAGCGCGTCGGGACCGGGCCGGCCGAAGGAGTCGTCCAGCGTCACGAAGTCCAGCCCGCCGCGCTCGGCGAGCCGCGCCGGCCCGGTGAACGCCCCGCCGTCGAACACCCCCGGCTGATCGAGCGCGGCGGCAAGATGCAACAGCCCCCTCATGCCGGCTCCCTCCCCACCACGGGCCGCTCCCGTACGTCCTGTCTCCGCCGCGTCCCTTGCCGCGGCCGTCCTTTCCGTCCCCGCTCCGGCCCCCGTCCCGGCTCCCGCCTCCACCGCGACGGCGAGCAGCCGCGACGCCACGGACCGGCGGCGCCGGACCCACCGCTCCCCCGGCCGCCGTCGGGCCCCTCGCCGCGACCGCGCCCCGCTCCGTCGGCAGCCACCCTCACAGCACCTTCGCCAGGAACGTCCGGGTCCGCTCCTCGCGCGGCGCGCCCAGCACCTGCTTCGGAGTGCCCTGCTCGACGATCCGTCCGTCGGCCATGAACACCACCGTGTCGGCGACCTCACGGGCGAACGCGATCTCGTGGGTGACGACGATCATCGTGGTGCCCTGCGCCGCCAGGTCCCGGATGACGTCCAGCACCTCGCCCACCAGTTCGGGATCGAGCGCGGACGTCGGCTCGTCGAACAGCAGCAGTCTCGGCTCCAGCGCGAGCGCCCGCGCGATGGCCACCCGCTGCTGCTGCCCGCCGGACAGCTGACGCGGATAGGCGCCCGCCTTGTCCGCGAGCCCGACCCGCTCCAGCAGCCGGTGCGCGCTCGCCACGGCCTCCTTGCGGGGCCGCTTCAGCGCGGACACCGGCGCCTCGATGACGTTCTCCAGGACGGTGAGGTGGGGGAAGAGGTTGAAGTTCTGGAAGACGAAGCCGATCCGGGTGCGCTGCCGCAGCACCTCGCGCTCGGGCAGCTCGTGCAGCTTGTTCCCGGCCCGCCGGTAGCCCATCAGCGCGCCGTCCACGCTGATCTGGCCCCGGTCCACCTTCTCCAGGTGGTTGATGGTGCGCAGCAGGGTGGACTTGCCGGAGCCGGAGGGGCCGAGCACGACGGTGACCTCACCGGCGCGCACCTGGAGGTCGATGCCCTTGAGCACCTCGAGCGAGCCGAAGCTCTTGTACACCGACCGGATGTCGACCATGACGCTCATCGCGTGAGCTCCTTCGCTGGTGCGGCGGCGTCCGGGACCGCGTCCGGTGCCGCCTGGGAGGTGAGGAAGAGCAGCGCCGCCCGGGCGGTCGCGTCGTTCTGCCGGAACGCGGGGCCGCCGGTGCGCGGCCGGGTGAACGC
The DNA here is from genome assembly GCF_033366695.1 of Streptomyces sp. SCL15-4. Lineage (NCBI taxonomy): Bacteria > Bacillati > Actinomycetota > Actinomycetes > Kitasatosporales > Streptomycetaceae > Streptomyces > Streptomyces sp. SCL15-4. Next base: position 6,515,134 of record NZ_JAOBTQ010000001.1, on the reverse strand, counting down.
GCCGGGCGTGCGGGAGTCGGTGTACGGGCCGAGCGCGAACCGCCGGGGATGCGGGCGGCCGGCGGTGTCCAGGATGCGGCCGTCGCCGGGGTCGACGCGGAGCAGCCCTTCGGGCGTCTCGGCGGCGCCGTCGGCGCGCAGTTCGCGCAGCAGCCCGTCCCGGGTGCGGCCGACGGCGGGTTCGGGCAGCCGGGCCTCCACCAGCGCCCGGGCCGCGACGGAGAAGCCCGGCACGGTGGGGCTGGCGGCCCGGAACACCCCGTCCTCGGCGGTGACGGTCATGCCGGCCCCGACGAACCGGAGCAGCCCGGCCCGGGACAGCGCGAGCATCTGCCGCAGCCGGGGTCCGGGCGGCCCGGACGCCAGGTAGCTGAAGAACCCGTGCCACCAGGACCCGAGGTCGCCGAGCCGCACCAGTTGCCCGTAGACGGAGAGCAGCCCGAGGAAGACGGCCAGGTCCGGGCTGTGGGCGGGATCGTGCCGGCGGCGCAGGTCCGCCTCGATGTACTCCCGCAGCCCGTCCTGGAAGGCGTCGTGCGAGGCGTGGCGGACCCCGTCCAGCGGGCGGTCGAGCGCGGCGAGGTCGAGCCGGTCGGCCGGGTCGGGCACGGCGGCGGCGGCCAGCGCCCGCAGTTCGGCGGGAGCGTCGGCCGCCGCGTACCGCGCCTCGAACTCCCGCCAGGCCATCGCCGTGCGCCCGGGGTGGGCGGTGAACAGCCGGTGGTAGTGGGCGAAGCCCAGCTCCTTCTCGATCAGCGGCCACACATCGCGCCGGAAGTCCGGGCCGCCGGGGCGGGCCAGCAGGGCGTCCACCTCGGCGGGGCCGAAGAAGCGGGGCAGCGGCGGCCGGTCGCCGGTGAGGTCGTAGCCGATCTTCGAGTGGTACGGCACTCCGCGCCGGGAGCCGACGTAGAGCACCGGCTCCCGTCCCGAGGGCAGGTACCGCTCGCCCTCGTACCGTCCGCCGCGGCCCTCGGTGAGCAGGACCATCAGGTCGACGAAGGCCAGGCCGAAGCCGCGGACGAGGACGGGTTCGCCGGCCTTCAGCGCGGACAGGTCGCTGTCGGCGGTGAAGTCGGGCGGCAGGTGCACCAGGCCGTGGTCCCGGGCGTAAGCGGCCAGCGCGGCCTGCTCGCCGTCGAGTTCGGCGTCCAGGTGTCCCAGCGCGAGGATCACCAGGTCGGCGGTGAGCGGGCGCGGGCTCCCCGTGAGCCACACCTGCTGCCGGCCCTCGCGGGGGCCGCTGATCCTCAGGGCGCGCCGGGGGTGGTGGTGGACGGTGACGTTCGGGGGCAGGGCGGCCCGGGCCCGGTCGTACACCCAGCGCAGATAGCGGCCCTGGAGCCGCCGGTCGGGGAAGACCCGGCCGTCCAGCCCGGCCCACTCGTGCAGGGTGGGGCCCGGGCGCACCGGGCCGTCCATGACCACCGTGTCGTCGGTGAACATGGTGACGTCCTCGGCGTGCGAGTTCATCCACAGCAGCGGGGACTGCTCCTCGCGCCATATGCGTCCGCCGCCCGGCGGATGCGGGTCGACGAGGTGGATGTCCAGGCCCTCTCCCGCGTACAGCACGGGCGCGTTGGCGGCGAGGCGCTCGAGGATGCCGGTCCCCCGCGGCCCGGCTCCGACGATCACCAGCTGCTGCCTCATCGGGTCTTCTCCGTGCCGCGCGCGTAGCGCTTCTCGACGTAGTACTGGCCGATGCCGAGCAGCGAGGTGACCACGGCGTACCAGAGGGTGGCGACCATCAGCAGCGGGATCACCTGGTAGGTGCGGTGGTAGACCAACTGGGCGGAGAACAGCAGGTCGTTGACGGCGATGATGCTGACGATCGAGGTGCCCTTGAGGGTGCCGACCAGCATGTTGGCGGCGGGCGGCACGATGGAGCGCATCGCCTGTGGCAGAACGATTCGCCACCAGCGCCGCCCGCGGCCGAGACCGAGCGCCTGGGCGGCCTCGATCTGCCCGCGGTCGACGGAGAGGATGCCGCCGCGGACGACCTCGGCGGCGTAGGCGGCCTCGTGCAGGGTGAGGCCGACGATCGCGACGGCGACCGGGCTGAGCAGGTTGACGGTCTTCACGCCGAACACCTGCGGGTACAGCGCCCCGATGTTGAACCACAGCAGCAGCTGCACCAGGATCGGGATGGACCGGAACAGCCAGACGTAGCCCCAGCTGACCGCGCGCAGCACCGGGTTGGCGGACAGCCGGAACGCGGCGAGCAGGGTGCCGAGGGCGAAGCCGAGGGCCATCACCACGGCGGTCAGCCACAGCGTGAGCCACAGCCCGCGCAGGATGGCGTCCGAGGTGAAGTACTCGGCGACGACGTCCCACTGGAACGCCTTGTTGCGCAGGACGGAGTTGACGGCGAACCCGAGCAGCACGAGGACGGCGGCGGCGGCCGTCCACTGGCCGTAGCGGCGCTGCGGGACGATCCGCGGGACGTCGTCGGGCTCGGGGGTCTGGGATGCGGCGGGGACTTTGGCGAGGGTGTCGGATGACATGCGAAGGCTCCGTGACGCGTGAATCGTCGGAACGAAGGTGATGCCTTCACACGGGCGCGCCGCGCGGCGCGGATACGGCCGAGCCCCTCAGCAGGGCCGTGTGCCGAGAGTACGGGGGCGTTTCCGTCCGCTGTCAAGGCTGTCCATACTGTGAGCCGTACATCTCAAGTCAGTTGACGCGGAACCGGATGCCTGTTCCACTTGGCCCATGCATCCACAGCAGTGGCTGGTCACCCGCTCCCACATCGACTTCGGTCGCGTGTGGTCCTCTTCCTGTTGAGCTGACCCCCTGCGCGCGCCCGCCGTTTCGGCGGGCCTCCTCGCGTTCTCTTGCTCTCACCCCGCCTTCACACGCGCTCCCCTCCCCTCGCGCCTTCCGCACACCCGCCTGCTCTCAGGAGACCGCTGACCGATGCGTACGCCCATTTTTCGGCATGTCATACCCTTTACCGCCATCACCTCGGCCGCCCTGCTGCTCACCGCCTGCGGTTCCGGCTCCGGTGACACGGACGGTGCGGGTGCCTCCGGAGTAGCGGCCAAGAACGCCGGGATTCCCACCACGGACGTCGTCTCCGCCATCCGCGAGGACCCGGCGGCGGCGAAGCTGCTGCCCGCCGGCACCACCGGCCTCACCGTCGCGGTCAGCGTCGGCGGCACCCCGCCCGGCACCGCCTACCTGAGCGACGGCAAGACCCTGACCGGCCAGGACGTCGACTTCACCCGGGCGGTGGCCCGGGTGCTCGGCATCAAGCTGAAGGTGGAGCAGGCGAGCTTCGACGCGATTCTGCCCGCCCTGGACAGCGGCAAGTACGACTTCGGCGCGAGCAACTTCGGCGTCACCGACGAGCGCCGCAAGACCATCGACTTCGTCACCTACATCAACGACGGCCAGGGCTTCGCCACCCGCAAGGACAGCAAGCTGACGAAGATCACCGACCTGAAGCAGCTGTGCGGCCTGAACGTGGCGACGGGCGCCGGCACCACCTTCGAGGCCACGCTGGAGCGGAGCAGGCACGTGTGCTCCGACGCGGGCGAGAAGGCGTACCAGGTGCAGACCTACGGCGAGCAGAGCGCGCTGTGGTCCTCGCTCCAGCAGGGCCGCAGCGATGTGGTGATGTCAACGATCAACGGCCTGCGCTACGCCGTCGCCCATCAGGATGGTCTGAAGTTCCTCAACGAGTACCACCGCCTGGACGTCGGCTTCGCCTTCAAGAAGGGGTCCGAGCTGGCGCCGGCCTTCCGGGCGGCCGTCAACAAGCTGCTCTCCGACGGCTCCTACGAGCGGATTCTCAAGAAGTGGGGGACGACCGGCTCGGCGATCGAGGAGTCCCGCATCAGCCCGCCGGAACAGAAGAACTGACGGCTTCGGCGGGCCCCGGCGACCGGCCGGGGCCCGTCTGAGGCCCTGTCAGGATCACCCGGACGCACCTCCTCTCACCCGTCCGCCGGGAACAATCATATTTCACTCTCAGTCAGCAGCGGTATGACCCGCGACCCTTGGGGCACAAGGACTCTCGACGGAACGGCTGTGCACCAGTACCGTCACAAACCCCCCGCGCGGCGTCTATCCACTTGGCGCACCGTCCGCATCATGGATGACCATAGGGATGCGGAAAGCAAGAAGGACCGCTGTGAGAGGAGGCGTCCATGGGATCGGTACGCAAGGCGAGTGCATGGCTCGGCCTCGTCGACGACAACGATGACGAGCGCTATTACGACGACGACTACTCCGAGGGCACCGAGTCCGGGGCCGCCTGGGTCACCGACCCGCGCGTGCGGGTGGCCACGGACACCGCCGAGGAGAAGGGCCGCCGGATCGGCACGGTGACCCCGGACAGCTTCCGGGACGCCCGCGCGATCGGCGAACTGTTCCGGGACGGCGTCCCGGTCATCATGAACCTCACCAACATGGAGCCCGGCGACGCCAAGCGGGTCGTGGACTTCGCGGCCGGGCTCATCTTCGGGCTGCGCGGCTCGATCGACCGCGTGTCCAACCGGGTGTTCCTGCTCACCCCGGCCGACACGGAGATCATCAGCGGCGAGGCGTCCGCGCACCGCTCCGACGGCTTCTTCAACCAGAGCTGAGGCAGGGCCGCTCACGGCCCCGCCCTGCCAGGGGGCTCACCGGAAGGCGTCCAGCCCGGTGAGCGCCTTGCCCAGCACCAGCTGGTGCATCTCGACGGTGCCCTCGTACGTGAGCACCGACTCCAGATTGGTCGCGTGCCGCATCACCGGGTACTCCAGGGAGATCCCGTTGGCACCGAGGATCGTCCGCGCCGTACGGCAGATCTCGATGGCCTCGCGGACGTTGTTGAGTTTTCCGAAGCTGACCTGTTCCGGCCGCAGCCGGCCGGCGTCCATCCGCCGCCCCAGATGGTGGGCGAGCAGAATCCCCTTGTGCAGCTCCACCGCCATGTCGGCGAGCTTGGCCTGGGTGAGCTGGAAGCCGCCGATGGGCCGCCCGAACTGCTCCCGGGTCCGCGCGTAGTCCAGGGCCGCCTCGAAGCTGCTGCGCGCGGCGCCCATCGCGCCCCAGACGATGCCGTAGCGGGCGTGCGAGAGACAGCTGAGCGGTCCGCGCAGCCCGGTGACCTCCGGCAGCACGGCGGTGCCGGGCAGCCGTACGTCGTCCAGGACCAGTTCGCTGGTGACCGAGGCGCGCAGGGACCACTTGTGCTTGATCTCCGGCGCCGAGAAGCCGGGGCTGTCGGTGGGCACGACGAAGCCGCGGATGCCCTCCTCGGTCTGCGCCCAGACCACGGCCACCCCGGCGACCGAGCCGTTGGTGATCCACATCTTGCGGCCGCTGAGGACCCAGTCCTCGCCGTCGCGCTTGGCGTGGGTGCGCATCGAGGCGGGGTCGGAGCCGTGGTCGGGCTCGGTCAGCCCGAAGCAGCCGATCACCTCGCCGGCCGCCATGCGCGGCAGCCACTGCCGCTTCTGCTCCTCGCTGCCGAACCGGTGGATGGCGTACATCGCGAGCGAGCCCTGCACGGAGACCAGCGACCGGATGCCCGAGTCGGCCGCCTCCAGCTCCAGGCAGGCCAGGCCGTACTGCACGGCGCTCGCGCCCGCGCAGCCGTATCCGGTGAGCGACATGCCGAGCGCGCCGAGGGAGCCGAGTTCGCGGGCGAGGTCCCGGATGCCGGGCAGCTCGCCCTTCTCGTACCAGTCGGCGACGTACGGCAGGACGCGGTCGGCCGCCCAGCCGCGGACCGTGTCCCGGATCGCCAGGTCCTCCGGTTCCAGCAGATCGTCGATGCCGAGCGGGTCGGCGGCATCGAACGCGGGCAGCTTCGCGGACGCGGACATGAGACATCCTCCGGGACGGGCAACGCGACAAAACTAGCAGCGCTAGTTACGGCTTCTCCGGCCGACGTTACGACGCGGTGTCCCGCACGTCCAGAGCGGACCGGTGCGGGTCTCGCGCGCGCCGGGAGCGGGAGCGGGAGCGGCGCGGTGGCCCGCGGGTCCCGGACCGGGCCCGTGCGGGTGACCCGCGCGTCCACAGCCGGACCGGCACGAGCGACCCGCGCGTGCGGAGCGGGCCGTCCGGGGCCGGGTCAGGCGGTGACCCTCGGCTTGCCGGGAGACGGCTCGGCCTCCCGGGGTGCCGGCAGTCCCGCCTCGCCGTCGGCCGGTTCCCCGCCGCACTGCATGTCCCGCGGCAGCCGCAGCGCCAGCGCCGCGCCCAGCAGCAACAGGCCCGCGCTCACCAGCAGCGTCACGTGCAGCCCGTGCACGAAGGAGTCCCGCGCCGCCCGGCGCAGCGCGGCCCCGGCGGTCCCGCCGAGCCGGCCGGCCACCTCGTAGGCCTCGCCGAGGCTATGGCCCGCCGCGTCCGAGGCGTCCTGCGGCACACCCGGCACCGCGCGCAGCCCCGGCGCGTAGGCCGCGTTCATCACGCTGCCCAGCAGCGCGATGCCGATGCCCGCGCCGAGCTGGTACGACGTCTCGCCGATGGCCGCCGCGCCGCCCGCCCGGCCGGCCGGGGCCTCGCTGAGCATCGACTCGTACGCGCCGAAGAGAGTGGTCTCCAGGCCGAAGCCCAGCAGCACGAAACCGGCCAGCAGCAGCGGCGGGTCGTCGGTACCGCCCATCGCGGTCAGGGTCAGCACCGCGGCGGCCGTCAGGCAGAACCCGGCGCACACCATCCGGCGCGGCCCGAAGCGGCGCAGCACGCGCGCGCCCGCCAGGCCCGCCGCCATCGCGGCGACGGTCAGCGGCAGCAGCCTGAGGCCGGTCTCCAGCGGGGACAGGCCGAGCACCAGTTGCAGGTACTGGGCGGCGACCAGCTCCAGGCCGACCAGCGCGAGCATGGCCAGGACGATGCAGCCCACCGAGGTGCCGAACGCGGGCCGGGCGAACATCCGCAGTTCCACCAGCGGATGCGGGTGCCGCCGCTGGCGCCGCACGAAGAGGAGGAGGAGGGCCGCTCCGGCCAGCAGGGGCAGCCAGGTGGCCAGGCTCGTCGGCGCCTGGCCGCCGCCGAGCCGCTTCACTCCGAGGACGGCACCGAAGAGCCCGCCCGCCGCGAGCAGCGCGCCGGTCACGTCCCAGGGTCCGTCGGCCGTGCCCCGGGACTCCGGCAGCAGCATCCGGCCCACCGGAAGGCTGATCAGCATCAGCGGGATGTTGACCAGGAAGACCGAGCCCCACCAGAAGTGCTCCAGCAGGAAACCGCCGAGCAGCGGTCCGACCGCCGCGCCGACCGCCGCCACCGCGCTCCAGACGCCGATGGCGAGGGCGCGCTCGCGCCGGTCGGGGAAGACCTGACGGAGGATCGACAGCGTGGCCGGCATGATCATCGCGCCGCCGACGCCGAGCAGCGCGCGGGCGAGGACGAGCGCCGGCGCGCTCCAGGCGAACGCGGCCACGGCGGAGGCGACACCGAAGAGGCCGTAGCCGAGCAGCAGCACCCGTCTGCGGCCGACCCGGTCGCCCAGGGTGCCGAAGAGGATCAGCAGCGAGGCACAGACCAGTGGGTAGACGTCGACGATCCACAGCAGTTCCACGGCGCCGGGCCGGAGGTCCTCGGTGACGGCGGGGACCGCCACGTGCAGCACGGTGGCGTCGAGCGCGACGAGCAGCAGGCTGGCGCACAGGACGACGAGGACGACCCACCGGTCCGCACCGGCCCCGGCCGCCCGCCGCCGCTGCCGCACGGCGGCCGTGGTCGTCCCGGACATGTACGTACCTCCCAGATGATCCCTCGCGTGGGGCGGAGACGGGGTGGGGACTCCCTGTCGGACGGCCGGGGCGAGCGGTGGCCCCGGCCCGCGCGGAGCCACGCGAGTGACTCGTCAGCGTACGCGAGCCCGCCACGGGGTCACGTGGCGTACCTCTCACCCGCGCGAGGCGACCCGTGTGGCGTACGGCACGCCGTGCGTGCGCGCGGCGCGCGGCACGCGCCGGGCACGCGTCCGGACGCGCACGTCCCTGGTCACCGGCGGGTTCGGGCCGGACGGCTCCGGTCCGTCATGATCGGCGGCGGCGGGCCGATGACGTCCGGGAGAATTCCGCGCCAGGTTCGGGTTAACGCATTCATAAGCGCCATATAAACAACACCCGGCATGATCAAAGGAATTGACCCGGTCGGCCTCCCCGGATTGCGGAATCCCGGGAATTCTGGGCGGCCTTGAGAGGTTTGCCACATCACATCGTCATCACAAAGCCGCTGTTTCGTCCGGGAACACCGCTCACTCGCTGTAACGTCGATTGGGTGCGTACCGAACGAAACCTCACCCGGCGTCTGGACCGGGTGTTCGCCAGACTGGACCGGGAGCCGGAACGCCCGGCCCACATCGATATGCCGCGGATGAGCCGGCACCGGGTCGTGCTGTTCTCCGCGACCCTGGCCTTCTACCTGGCGATCGTGTGGGCCGTCGTGACCACCTCCTGGCTCGTCCGGCTGGACTGGCAGGTCATGTTCTTCCGGCCGTACCAGCAGTGGCCGGAGATCCACGCGTTCCTCGACTACTACGTGGTGCTGGGCCAGCGCGGTCCCACCGCCGTGATGGTCGCGGCCTGGCTCGGCTGGCGCTCGTGGCGGCAGCACACCCTGCGCCCGCTGCTCACCCTCGCCACCACACTGCTGCTGCTGAACGTCACCGTCGGCGCCGCCAAGATCGGCATGGGACGGCTCGGCCCGCACTACGCCACCGTGATCGGCTCGAACGAGATGGGCCTGGGCGGCGATATATTTCCCAGCGGCCACACCGCCAACGCGGTCGTCACCTGGGGCATCCTGGCCTATCTGGCCTCCACTCCGAGAGCGCGCCGCTGGCTGTCGGCCCTCTCCGCGGTCACCTCGCTCGGCGTCGGCCTCACCACCGTCTACCTCGGTACGCACTGGCTGAGCGACGTGCTGCTGGGCTGGGCCGCGGGCCTGCTGATCCTGCTCGCCCTGCCCTGGTTCGAGCCGCTGGTCGCCAGGGCCGAACTGTGGCTGTTCGACCTGCGCGACCGCTGGCGCGACCGCCGCGGCCGGCCCGCGTCCGAGCCGGCCGCCCCGGTCACGCCCCTCGCGCTCCGGCCGCTCGGCGTCCCGGCGGAGCCGGCGCCCGTCCGCGAGCCGGTCTCGCCGACCCGCGCCTCCCGGGGCCTGGCGCACCTGGCGCCCGGGCCGCACACGGCCCGTTCGGAACGCACCCCGGTCACCCCGGCGGGCAGCCGCCGCCCGCCGGGCGCCGACCGCCTCCCGCGCGGCACGACCCAGCCGGCCCGCCCCTGACGGGCGGCCGGCGACCGACCCGGGCGACGGGGTCCGGTACGCACGACCTCCCCGCGCCGACGGCGAAGGCCCCGCTCCTGTTCCCGGAGCGGGGCCTTCGCCGTACCGGCGTCCGGCTCACCCCTTCCAGGCCCGGCTCACCCGGCCGTCCCGTACCTCGAAGTTCAGCCGTCCGGACCGGTACTCCATGGTGATGACCGCGCCCGGCGGCAGCGACCGTACCGTGGGCCAGCCGCGCTGCCGGGCGAGCCGCTCGGCATGGGCGGCGTCCAGGCCGACGTAGGCGTCCGGACTGTCCTGGGGCTCCGCTGGCGGAGTGGGAATCGGTGCCATACGGCCACGCTAGCCGGGGCCTGCCGGGCAGGAGAAGCGGCCTCTCCGGTCACACCTGTGTCACGGTTTCCGGACTCGCGTTTTGTCCGAAGTCCGTCACACGCAAGGGGGTTTCCGTTCGGCTTTCCGGGGTAACCGAACGGAATTCACGCGTGTCGGACGGCGCCTTCGAATTACCCGGCGGAAAGTGCCGCCGTGGGGATCGGGGCGGACCCGGGACGCGATTCCCCGCGCAATCCGGTGCGGTGCCACGGCAGCTGACGCCACATAGGAATTTCACGGATCCGGCACAGAACCCGCCGGACCCGGCCCGTCGCGGCGCACGGCCCCGGCGGGCATCAGGACGGCCGCTCGCGGGTCCGCGTCCGCGCGCCGGGGCGAGCCGGCGGGCGGCCCCGGGCGCGACGATGCGAAGGGGCGAGCGAGCGATGGGGACGGAGACCGCGGCGGTGACGCCACGTCCGGCGGAGCGGCACCGGGCCGGCCGGGCGGTGGTGGACTGGCTCTCCACCACCGACCACAAGAAGATCGGTCATCTGTATCTGATCACGGCGTTCGGGTTCTTCCTGGCCGGCGGCGTCATGGCGCTGCTGATGCGCGCCGAACTCGCCCGGCCGGGACTCCAGCTGATGGACAACAACCAGTTCAACCAGCTGTTCACGCTGCACGGCACGGTCATGCTGCTGCTGTTCGCGACGCCGAGCTTCGCGGGCTTCGCCAACGAGCTGATGCCGTTGCAGATCGGCGCCGCGGACGTGGCCTTCCCGCGGCTGAACATGCTGTCGTACTGGCTGTTCGCCTTCGGCGGGCTGATCGTGCTGGGCTCGCTGCTGGTGCCGGACGGGCCGGCCGCCTTCGGCTGGTTCGCCTACGCACCGCTCAACGACGCCCGGCACTCGCCCGGCGTCGGCCCGGACCTGTGGATCATGGGCCTGGCGCTGTCCGGGTTCGGGACGATCCTGGGAGCGGTCAACTTCCTCGCCACGATCATCGGGATGCGCGCGCCGGGCATGACGATGTTCCGGATGCCGATCTTCACCTGGAACACGCTGTTCACGTCGATCCTGATCCTGATGGCGTTCCCGGTGCTGGCGGCGGCGCTGCTGGTGCTGGAGTCGGACCGGCGGTTCGGTTCGCAGGTGTTCCAGGCGGCGAACGGCGGGGCGCTGCTGTGGCAGCACCTGTTCTGGTTCTTCGGCCATCCCGAGGTCTACATCATCGCGCTGCCGTTCTTCGGGATCATCACGGAGATCGTCCCGGTGTTCAGCCGCAAGCCGATCTTCGGCTATCTGACGCTGGTCGGCGCCACGATGGCGATCACCGGGCTGTCGATGGTGGTGTGGGCGCACCACATGTTCGCCACCGGCGCGGTGATGCTGCCGTTCTTCTCCCTGATGTCGTTCCTGATCGCGGTGCCGACGGGGGTGAAGTTCTTCAACTGGACCGGCACGATGATCAAGGGCTCGCTGTCCTTCGAGACGCCGATGCTGTGGGCCACGGGCTTCCTGGTGACGTTCCTGCTCGGCGGGCTGACGGGGGTGATCCTGGCCTCGCCGCCGCTGGACTTCCACGTCACGGACTCGTACTTCGTCGTCGCCCACTTCCATTACGTGGTCTTCGGCACGGTCGTCTTCGCGGTCTTCGGCGGCTTCTCCTTCTGGTGGCCGAAGTTCACCGGCAGGATGCTGGACGAGCGGCTGGGGAGGATCCAGTTCTGGACGCTCTTCGTCGGCTTCCACACGACCTTCCTGGTGCAGCACTGGCTGGGCGCCGAGGGGATGCCGCGCCGGTACGCCGACTACCTGTCGTCCGACGGCTTCACCGCGCTGAACACGGTCTCCTCGATCGGCTCCTTCCTGCTCGGCCTGTCCACGCTGCCGTTCCTCTACAACGTCTGGCGGACCGCCATGTACGGCGAGAAGGTCGAGGTCGACGACCCGTGGGGCTACGGCCGCTCGCTGGAGTGGGCGACCTCCTGTCCGCCGCCCCGGCACAACTTCGTCACCCTGCCCCGGATCCGCAGCGAGTCCCCGGCCTTCGACCTGCACCACCCGGAGTACGCGGCCGAGGCCCCGCAGCCCGAGCCGAAGGGACACCAGGCGCGATCGTCGTGAGGCCGGGCGGCAGCCGCGGACGGCCGCCGTTCCCGGCTGGGACGGCGGCCGTTCGTCGCATCGTGTCCGGCGCTCAGAGCGCGAGGCGCTGGCCGGGCACGATCACATCGGGATCGTCGCCGATGACGGCCCGGTTGGCGGCGTAGATCCGCTGCCAGCTGGTGCCGTGCCGGGCGGCGATGGTGCTCAGGGTGTCGCCCGCGCGGACCGTGTAGTCACCGCCGGCGGCACCGCGGCCGGTGCCGGCCGCCTGGCGCTGCGGCGCCCGGGCCGGGGCGGAGTTCACGGGGGCGGACGTCGCGGGGGCGGACTTCGTCGTCGCGCCGCTCTTGTGGGCCGTCGTACCGGAGGAGCCGGTGCGGGCGGCCGCCGGGGCCCCGCCCGAGGCTCCGGCCCGGGCGGAGCAGACCGGCCAGGCGCCCCAGCCCTGGGCCTGCTGGACCCGGGTGGCGACGGCGATCTGCGCGCTCCTGGAGGCCTGGTCGGCCGTCGGGGCGTAGGCGGTGCCGCCGTACGCGCGCCAGGTGCCGGCGGAGAACTGGAGCCCGCCGTAATAGCCGTTGCCGGTGTTGATGTGCCAGTTGCCGCCGCTCTCGCACCGGGCGATGCGGTCCCATACCCCGTTGTCCGCCGCGGCGGCGTTGCCGGTCGCGGCCAGCAGGCCCAAGGGGGCCAGCAGGGCGGCTCCCGCGAGGGTGGCCGTGGTGCGGCCTCTGCGGGTGCCCTCGGAACGGGCGGGGTGGCGGGTGGTATCGGCACACTCGGACATATGGTTCCCTCTCCACGAACCCGGGCTCCCCCGGGCGGAACGCGCCGGACCACGCACGACCGCGGTCCCTCGCGCCCGCCCCGTCCGCCGCGACCGGTGCCGGCGATCGTGCTCTGCCTGACTCCGGCCGGCGGACGTACCCGAGCGGTGCTCGTTGCACACGGCGGAGGAATCTAGAGAGGTCGGGCGGCGGGAATCAACCAACTCACCGTCGTGCCAGGCCAGTTACCCGTTACCGTAGGTAGCGGCGATTTCCGGTCACCCACTACATGCGTCGATTTCCGGATTTTCCCGCCAGCACCCGAAGCGATCTGTGAGCCAGCTCACCCGTCCAAGTTCTTTCATCATGCAAGGAGTTGACATTGAGTGCGCACGTCCGCACCCACGGTGACCGTGCGCGGAGGAAGGTGCGAACCGGTCCGTTCTAAGGCGTGACTCCCACCACAGCACGCCCGTTGTCTTCTTCATGAGCCCGCAACCCCGGGGCTCAGCGGCCGGGAGCCAACCGGCCGACACCAGCACCGCATCCCGAGGGAGCCACCCGTGCCGCGCATGCTCGACGTCAGTGACGCCGTACGCGCCGAGATCGGCGACGAAGAAGCCGAACGGCTGCTCGCCGGAGAGAACGCCCCGGGCAGTTACGACTGCACGTCCTGCCGCACCCCGGGCGACTCCGAGCAGGAGCGCACCAGCACCGTTCTGTTCGTCGGCGACGAGACCGCCGTCCTCGCCTTCGCCCACGCCGGCTGCCTGCCCTCGCAGGTCGTCCAGGTCACGGAGGAGCAGCTGCGGGGCGCCGTCCGGTCCATCGGGGCCGTCGACGGCGGACCGGCCGGGGACGTGCCCCAGAAGGCCGTGCCCGAGCAGGCGGTGCTCGGCGTGACCAGCGGACTGGTCCTGGTCGACGGCGAGTTGCACCCCGCGCTCGTCGTCGAGCCCACCTCGCCGATCGCCCGGCCGGGCACGAACGGGACCGGCGACGACTTCCTCCCGCTGCTCGTCGAACAGGGCTTCACACCGGTGGCCGAGCTGACCTGCGCCCCGCCGGTGCTGCACGGCTGGTCCGTCCTGCTGGCCGTGGGCCGGCTGCACGCGGTGCTCCAGCCGGGCCCCGACGGCGGCCAGCCGGTGGCCTGGTGGCAGGCGCACCAGCCGCTCCAGGTGACCGACGGCTGGCGGGCCGCCGCCAACAAGCACCAGCAGGTGCTGATGTTCGCGGCACCGGTGGGGTCCATCGGGCGGCAGCCCCGGGAGGACCTGCTGCGGGAGGCGCTGGACAGGGCCGCCGCGCAGGGGCGGTTGGTCGCCGCGGCGCTTCCTCTCGCCGGTACGTGAGGTCCGCGGCACCGCCCCGCGCCTGCACGGAAGCCGTACGACCGCATCCCTTTGCGACTCCGGTCGTTTGGACATACGTGCACGCATACGACACACCGCCCCGTCGGTCCTTCTCCTCCGTGCCGTCCGCCCGGGCGGCGCAGGAACCCTCCGGTGGACCGTCGGCCACGCCGATCTACGATGCGCTCTACGCGGAGTGGGTCAAGAGCTTCCGCACGCTGCCGGGCGACCGCAGCGGCGAGGAGGGGCTGAGGTTCAGCGCCTTCGGGGACGGCCCGGACGGCACCGGCGGATACGGCGGCCACCGCGCGGGAACGTTCAGCAGTTCCTACAGCGCCTACAGCGCGGGGGCCTACAGCGCCCGGCAGCAGTCGCAGTGGCAGCGGGTCGGCACGCTCGGCCGGCCGCAGGACTCCGCCCGGGCACCGTACGTCCCGGCCGCCGCCCTGCCTCCGGGACCGCGCCGCGGCGCCTGACGGCACCCACACGAGACGGGCGGCCCCTGGAGAGCCAGGGGCCGCCCGTCCTGTCGTACCGCTGTCACTTCTTCTTCGCGCCGCGCTTCTCGCGCACCCGCACCGAGATGTGGATCGGGGTGCCCTCGAAGCCGAACTCCTCGCGCAGGCGGCGCTCGATGAAGCGCCGGTAGCCCGCCTCGATGAAGCCGGAGGCGAAGAGCACGAACCGCGGCGGCTTGGTGCCGGCCTGGGTGCCGAACAGGATGCGCGGCTGCTTGCCGCCCCGGATCGGGTGCGGATGGGCCGAGACCAGCTCGCCGAGGAAGGCGTTCAGGCGGCCGGTCGGAACCCGGGTCTCCCAGCCGGCGAGAGCCGTCTCGATCGCCGGGACCAGCCTCTCCATGTGGCGGCCGGTACGCGCCGAGACGTTCACCCGGGGCGCCCAGGCCACCTGGCCCAGCTCGGTCTCGATCTCCCGCTCCAGGTAGTAGCGGCGCTCCTCGTCGAGGGTGTCCCACTTGTTGAAGGCGACGACGATCGCGCGGCCCGCCTCGACGGCCATGGTGACGATCCGCTGGTCCTGCACGGAGATGTTCTCCGAGGCGTCGATCAGGATGACCGCCACCTCGGCCTTCTCCACGGCCGCCGCCGTGCGCAGGGAGGCGTAGTAGTCGGCGCCCTGCTGGAGGTGGACGCGCTTGCGGATGCCGGCGGTGTCCACGAACTTCCAGGTCTTGCCGCCGAGTTCGATGATCTCGTCCACCGGGTCGCGGGTGGTGCCCGCCAGCTCGTTGACGACGACGCGCTCCTCGCCGGCGACCTTGTTCAGCAGCGAGGACTTGCCGACGTTCGGGCGGCCGATCAGGGCGATCCGGCGGGGGCCGCCGACCGCGGTGCCGAAGGACTGCTCGGGCGCGTCCGGCAGCACCTCCAGGACGGCGTCGAGCATGTCGCCGGTGCCGCGGCCGTGCAGCGCCGAGACCGGGTGGGGCTCGCCGAGGCCGAGGTTCCACAGATAGGCCGCGTCGGCCTCGCCGCTCGGGCCGTCGACCTTGTTGGCGCACAGCACGACCGGCTTGCCGGCCTTGCGCAGCAGCCGGACGACCGCCTCGTCGGTGTCGGTCGCGCCGACCTTGGCGTCCACGACGAACACGACCGCGTCGGCCGCCTCGATCGCGTACTCGGCCTGGGCCGCCACGGAGGCGTCGATGCCGAGGACGTCCTGCTCCCAGCCGCCGGTGTCGACGACCTTGAAGCGGCGGCCGGCCCACTCGGCCTCGTAGGTGACACGGTCGCGGGTGACGCCCGGCCGGTCCTCCACGACCGCCTCACGGCGGCCGATCATCCGGTTGACCAGGGTCGACTTGCCGACATTGGGACGGCCGACGACGGCGAGCACGGGCAGCGGACCGTGGCCCGCCGCCTCGATGGCGCCCTCGACGTCCTCGATGTCGAAGCCCTCTTCCGCGGCGAGCTCCATGAACTGCGCGTACTCGGCGTCGCCGAGAGCCCCGTGCTCGTACTCGTGCTCGGCCGAGCCGTCGGGCTGGATGTCGTCGTTCATGAAGTCCGTACCTCGTCGTTCATCGGTGGTGATCGGTGGACCGGCCCCGCGAGGCTGATCCACTACTCAAGTGTCGCCTAGCGCCCGGTCAGGCGCCTGGCGTTTTCCAGGTGGCTGGTGAGCTGTTTCCGGATCCGCTCGGTCGCCGCGTCCAGCGCCGCACGCGTCCGCCGTCCGCTGCCGTCACCCGCTTCGAAGGGGTCGCCGAAGACGACGTCGACGCGGGAGCGCAGCGGGGGCAGCGCCTTGACCAGGCGGCCGGGCCGCTCCGAGCTTCCCAGGACGGCCACGGGGACGATCGGCGCCCCGCTGCGGACCGCGAAGTAGGCGAGCCCGGCGCGCAGCGAGGCGAAGTCGCCCTCGCCCCGGGTGCCCTCCGGGAAGATGCCCAGCACTCCCCCGGCCGCCAGCACGCCGAGGGCCTGGCCGATCGCGCCCCGGTCGGCCGTGGCGCGGTCCACCTTCAGCTGGCCGATGCCGGTCAGGAAGGGGTCCAGCGGGCCGATGAAGGCTTCCTTCTTGATCAGGAAGTGCGTGGGCCGGGGCGCCACGCCCATCACCATCGGTCCGTCGACGTTGTGCGAGTGGTTCACGGCGAGGATCACCGGGCCGGTGGCCGGCACCCTCCAGGCGCCGAGCACCCGCGGCCGCCACAGGCCGTACATCAGCCCGACGCCGATCCGCCGGCCGATCTCCGCGCCCCGCTCCGAGGGCACCGGCGCAGGCGTCACTTCCCGGCCCGCTTCTCCTCGACCAGGGTGACGACGCACTCGATGACCTGGTTGAGGGACAGCTCGGTGGTGTCCACCTCGACGGCGTCGTCGGCCTTGGCGAGCGGC
The DNA here is from genome assembly GCF_033366695.1 of Streptomyces sp. SCL15-4. Taxonomy (NCBI): domain Bacteria; kingdom Bacillati; phylum Actinomycetota; class Actinomycetes; order Kitasatosporales; family Streptomycetaceae; genus Streptomyces; species Streptomyces sp. SCL15-4. The sequence goes on along the minus strand of NZ_JAOBTQ010000001.1, from coordinate 6,498,485 downwards.
GAGGTCTTGCGGCTGGAGTCGGCCGCGTCCCGCTTGATCAGCGCCTCGCGGGTGGCGTGGACGTCGGCGCCCTTCAGCTCGCCGCTGCGGCGGGCCGCGCGGGCCTCCGGGGAGGCGGTGAGGAAGATCTTCAGGTCGGCGTCCGGGAGGACGGTCGTACCGATGTCCCGGCCCTCGACGACGATGCCGTGCTCCGCGGCGGCGGCCAGCGAGCGCTGCAGCTCGGTGATCCGGGCGCGCACCTCGGGCACCGCGCTGACCGCGCTGACCTTGGAGGTGACCTCCTGGGTGCGGATCGGGCCGGACACGTCCACGCCGTCGACCGTGATGGCCGGGGCGGCCGGGTCGGTGCCGGAGACGATCTCCGGCTTGCCGGCGACGGCGGCGATGGCGGTCGGGTCCTCCAGGTCGATGCCGTTGGTCACCATCCACCAGGTGATCGCCCGGTACTGGGCGCCGGTGTCCAGGTAGCTGAGGCCGAGCTGCGCGGCGACGGCCTTCGACGTGCTCGACTTGCCGGTGCCGGAGGGACCGTCGATCGCGACGATCACGGGCCTGGCGGTCGGGGCGGCGCCGTTTTCCACGGGGGGACACCTTCCTGGTGCGGTGCGGGCGGGGTGCGGGGAGCGAGAGCGCCCCGCACAAGGTTACTGGGTGCGGGTCACTCGTCCGGACGTACGCGGGCCGCGGGGCCCGGAGGCGGACGCGCCGCGCCCCGCGGACGCTACTGGCGCAGCGCCCAGCCCCGCTCCCGCAGTGCCTCCTTCAGCGCCGTCGTCGCCCTCGGCTCGACCATGAGCTGCACCAGACCGGCCTGCTGTCCGGTGGCGTGCTCGATGCGGACGTCCTCGATGTTGACCCCGGCGCGGCCGGCGTCCGCGAAGATCCGGGCGAGCTGGCCGGGCTGGTCGTCGATGAGCACGACCACGGTCTCGTAGGTCCGCGGCGCGGACCCGTGCTTGCCGGGTACCCGCACCTGGCCGGCGTTCCCGCGGCGCAGCAGGTTCTCGATGCCCGCGCCGCCCTCGCCGCGCCTGGCCTCGTCGGCGGACTCGAGGTCGCGCAGTGCCCGGACCGTCTTGGTCAGGTCGGCGGCGACGTCGGAGAGCAGGTCGGCGACCGGACCGGGGTTCGCGGACAGGATGTCGATCCACATGCGCGGGTCGGAGGCGGCGATCCGGGTCACGTCCCGGATGCCCTGCCCGCACAGCCGTACGGCGGACTCCTCGGCGTGCTCCAGGCGCGCGGCGACCATGCTGGAGACCAGGTGGGGCATGTGGGAGACGAGGGCCACGGCGCGGTCGTGGGCGTCGGCGTCCATGACGACCGGCACGGCCCGGCAGTGCGAGACCAGTTCCAGGGCGAGGTTCAGCACCTCGGTGTCGGTGTCCCGGGTCGGGGTGAGCACCCAGGGGCGGCCCTCGAAGAGGTCGGCGGTGGCGGCCAGCGGGCCGGACTTCTCCCGGCCGGACATCGGGTGGGTGCCGATGTAGGAGGTGAGGTCCAGGCCGAGTTCCTCCAGCTCCCGGCGCGGGCCGCCCTTGACGCTGGCGACGTCCAGGTAGCCGCGCGCCAGGCCGCGGCGCATGGCGTCGGCGAGCACCTTGGCCACATGGGCGGGCGGGGCGGCGACGATCGCCAGGTCGACCGGGCCGTCGGGCGCCTCGTCGGTGCCGGCGCCCAGCGCGGCGGCCGTGCGGGCCTGCCCGGGGTCGTGGTCGGCGAGGTGGACGGCGACGCCGCGCCGGGCCAGGGCCAGGGCGGCGGAGGTGCCGATCAGTCCGGTTCCGATGACGAGTGCGGTTCTCACTGGGCGATGTCCTTGCGCAGGGCCGCGGCGGCGCCGAGGTAGACGTGGGCGATGTCGGCGCGGGGCTTGTCCGACTCGATGTGGGCGAGGAGCCGTACGACCCGGGGCATGGCGCCGGCGATGTCGAGTTCCTGGGCGCAGATGAGCGGGACGTCGGTGATGCCGAGCCTGCGGGCGGCGACGGCCGGGAAGTCGCTGTGCAGGTCGGGGGTGGCCGTGAACCAGATGCTAATCAGGTCCTCGGCGGTCAGCCCGTTCCGTTCGAGGACGGCGGTGAGCAGCGCGCCGACCTGCTCCGCCATGTGACCGGCGTCGTCCCGTTCCAGTTGGACGGCTCCCCGGACCGCTCGTACCGCCACGGCGCTGCTCCTCGCTGACGTGCGTGTTTCGTTCTTGGTCCGTCCAGCGTAGTCAGCCCGCGCGGTACGGGCGTGCGCCGCCCGTGCGCTGAGACGATGCGGAACGTCCGTTATCCAATGGTTTGTACGTCTGTACGGAGGTCTGACATGACCCAGCCAGCGACACGGCGCACGGTTCTGACCACGGGCGCCGGGGCGCTCGCCCTGGGCTGCGTGGGGTGCGGCGGGGAAAGCGGCGGCTCCACCGCGCCGCAGCCGCCCACGGCACCGGCGTCGTCGCCGGCGCCCACCGCCGAGGGTTCCGCCGGGGAGACGTCCCCCGCGGCGAAGGAGGCGGCTCCCGCCGGGCAACCGCTGGCCCGGACCGGCGACATCCCCGAGGGCGGCGGCAAGATCTTCGCGGACCAAAAGATCGTGGTCACCCAGCCCGAGAAGGGCCGCTTCAAGGCGTTCTCGGCGGTCTGCACCCACCAGGGCTGCACGGTGAGCCAGGTGACGGACGGCACCATCCTGTGCCCCTGCCACGGCAGCCGGTTCCGGATCGCCGACGGTTCGGTGGCCGCGGGCCCGGCGAACCGGCCGCTGGCCGAGGAGCCGGTCACGGTCCGCGGAAATGCCGTCTACCTGGCCTGAGCGGCCCGCGTCCGCTCCGGGGACGGGGCCGCGGGACCTCGGACGGGGAGCGCTTCTCCCGGGAGCGCCTCAGCCCTCCAGGCGGAGGCGGATCACCAGGTCGTGCAGGGCGTCGCGGGCGCCGGGCGCGTCGGGCAGGGCCGAGCCGGCCTGGGCCTCGTCGAGTGCGGTGTGCAGCCGCTCCACGTCGGCCGCGACCAGCTCGCGGTCGACGTCGGCGAGGGCGTTCTCCCGCTCCCGCTTGGCGGCGATCAGCTCGGGCAGGTAGCCGGGGCCGCCCACCTGCTCCAGGAGCGTGGGCAGATGCGCCTGGACCTCGCCGCTGCGCATGAGGTGGATGCCGGTGAGCAGCACGCGGAAGGTGTAGAGCAGCGGCTTGAGTTCGCCGGTCTTCTCGAACAGCCGCCACTGCGTCGCGGCGGTCCCGCGGTAGTGGTGGGCGTGGTGGCCGGTGAGGACGCCGGGAGCGAGCGCGGTCAGCTCCCGGTGGGCCTCGCAGGTGTGCACGACCAGCGGGGAGAGCAGCTGCTCCAGCACATGGCCGTTGCGGCGCAGCATCAGCCGGACGAACTTGCGCAGGTCGTGGGTGACGAGGTCCAGCTCGACGCCGTAGCGGACCCAGGTCCGCGAGCGGGTCTCCTCCGGTTCGCGCAGGCCGACGAGGTCGGCGGCGGGAAGCAGGTGGGCGCCTCTGAGGTCCACGTCGGAGTCCTGCGAGGGCAAGCCGTACAGATGGGCTCCGGAGACGGTGGCGAACAGCAGCGGGTCGGGCTGTTCCGCGGCCACCGGAGCCAGGTCTATGTCGAGATCGTCGAGCATGGGCCTAAGCGTCCCAGAGCGCGCCCAGGGCCGACAGGTCGCCTCGGTACTCGATCCGCTCGGCCCAGTCGGCGGGCCAGGCGTCCGCGCCCAGCCAGGCGCCCGCGAAGGCGCCGGTGAGGCAGGCGATGGAGTCGGAGTCGCCGGCGGTGCAGGCGGCCCGGCGCAGGGCGGTGACGGGCTCGTCGGGGAAGAGCAGGAAGCACAGCAGCCCGGTGGCCATGGCCTCCTCGGCGATCCAGCCCTCGCCGGTGGCCAGGCACGGGTCGGTCTCCGGGGAGACGGTGCGCGCGGCTCGCGCGAGGCGGTCGAGGATCTCCAGGCATTCGTCCCAGCCGCGCGCGATGAAGTGCTCGGGGCCGGGGTCCTGGGAGCGGGTCCACAGGTCGCCGAGCCAGGTGTGGTCGTAGTGCGTGCGGCGTCGCAGGGCGTAGGAGCGCAGCCGTCCGACGAGCCCGGCGGGGTCGGTGCCGCGGGCGAGCAGGTGGACGGCGTGCGCGGTGAGGTCGGAGGCGGCCAGCGCGGTGGGGTGGCCGTGGGTGAGCGCGGCCTGCAACTGGGCGGCGCCGGCGCGCTGTTCGTCGCTCAGGCCGGGAGCGAGGCCGATCGGGGCGACCCGCATGTTGGCGCCGCAGCCCTTGGAGCCGATCTGGCTGGCGTCCCGCCAGGGCCGGTGCTCCGCCGTGAGCAGCTCGCAGGCCCGCAGGCAGGTGCCGCCGGGCGCGCGGTTGTTCTCCGGCGACCGGTACCACTCCACGAACTCCGCCCGCAGCGGCCCCGCCAGCCCCTGAGGCGTCACGTCACCGCGGCCCACGGCGGTCCGCAGGGCGCGGCCGACGGCGAGGGTCATCTGCGTGTCGTCGGAGACGAAGGCCCGCTTCGGCAGCTCCATCTCCCGCCAGGGCCCGCACTTGGCGAGAATCGACGGTACGTCGTTGAACTCGGTCGGAAAGCCGAGTGCGTCCCCGAGGGCGAGTCCGAGAAGTGCTCCGGTCGCCGGCTGCTTCGGCATATGCACCATCCCCCTTTATCGTCACCGTGACAATAAAGGGGGATGGTGATCAGCGCAAGGCACGCTCCGGGGATCGGCCGCCCTACAGCTCGACTTCCTTCATCAGCATGCCGACCTCGGTGTTCGACAGCCGGCGCAGCCAGCCCGACTTCTGGTCGCCGAGGGTGATCGGGCCGAAGGCGGTGCGCACCAGCCGCTCGACGGGGAAGCCCGCCTCGGCCAGCATGCGGCGCACGATGTGCTTGCGGCCCTCGTGCAGGGTCACCTCGACCAGGTAGTTCTTGCCGGTCTGCTCGACCACGCGGAAGTGGTCCGCGCGGGCGTAGCCGTCCTCCAGCTGGATGCCGTCCTTCAGGCGCTTGCCCAGGTCGCGCGGGATCGGGCCGACGATGGCCGCGAGGTAGGTCTTCTTCACGCCGTAGCGCGGGTGTGTGAGGCGGTGCGCCAGCTCGCCGTGGTTGGTGAGCAGGATGACGCCCTCGGTCTCGGTGTCCAGCCGGCCGACGTGGAAGAGCCGGGTCTCACGGTTGGTGACGTAGTCGCCGAGGCACTGGCGGCCCTCCGGGTCCTCCATGGTGGAGACCACGCCGGCCGGCTTGTTCAGCGAGAAGAACTGGTAGGACTGGGTCGCCACGGTCAGGCCGTCGACCTTGACCTCGTCCTTCTCCGGGTCCACCCGCTTGCCCTGCTCGGTGACGATCTCGCCGTTCACCTCGACCCGGGCCTGCTCGATCAGCTCCTCGCAGGCCCGCCGGGAGCCGTAGCCGGCGCGCGCGAGGACCTTCTGCAGCCGCTCGCCCTCCTGCTCGGCACCGGGGAAGGTCTTGGGCAGCTTGACGTCCTTCTTGCCCGCGTACCGCTCCCGGTTGCGCTCCTCGACCCGCGTCTCGTACTCGCGCGAGCGCGCCGGGGCCGTGCGGCCGCCCGGCTGGGCCCGCTTCGGGCCGCCCTTGGCACCACCGCGCGCCGAGCCGCCGCGCCCGGCCTTGGGGCCGTCCTTGGTGGCCCCGGGGCCCACGTCGTAGCGGCGCTCCTCGGGGCGGGGCTTGCGGGGACGGCCCTGCCCCTGCTTCTGGTCCCTGTCGTTGCCGGCACCGCGGTAGTTACCGCGCCCGCCGCTCTTGCCGCTGCCGCTGCTTCGCATCAAGGTTTCCGTCTTAGTCGTCTGCGTCCTGACCGCCGGACGCGTCGGGCGCGTCCGGGTCGAACGACGGGACCCCCTCCTGGGACTCGGCCTCGATCGCCTCCGCCTCGGGGAGGAAGGGCGCCAGCTCCGGTAGCTCGTCCAGGCCGCGCAGGCCCATCCGCTCCAGGAAGTGGTTCGTCGTCCTGTACAGGATCGCACCTGTTTCGGGTTCCGTGCCCGCCTCCTCGACCAGACCGCGCTGGAGCAGGGTGCGCATGACGCCGTCGCAGTTCACCCCGCGCACCGCGGAGACCCTGCTGCGGCTGACCGGCTGGCGGTAGGCGACGACCGCCAGCGTCTCCAGCGCCGCCTGGGTGAGGCGGGCGGTCTGGCCGTCCAGGACGAGCCGCTCGACGGCGGGCGCGTAGGCGGCGCGGGTGTAGAAACGCCAGCCGCCCGCGACGAACCGCAGCTCGAAGCCGCGGCCCTGCGCGGTGTACTCGCCGGCCAGCTCGCGCAGTGCGTCCGCGATGTGCCGCCGGGGCCGCTCCAGGAGCCGCGCCAGGTGCTCCTCGGTCGCGGGCTCGTCCACGACCATGAGCATCGCCTCCAGGGCGGGCTTGAGATCGAGGCCGGCCACGGTCCGCGATCCGGCCGGGCCTTGGGCGGTCTGCTCGTTCACGGCTGCTTCTCCTCCTCGGCCGGCGCGGGCGGGCGGTCGAACTCGTCGGTGACCAGCGGCGCCGGACCCGTCTCCGCGCCGGTCCAGCGCACGGTCAGCTCGCCGAGCGCGGCCTCCTGCTCCAGCGCGACGGCCTTCTCCCGGTACAGCTCCAGCAGCGCCAGGAACCGGGCCACGACGGTGAGCGTGTCCCCGGCGTCGGCCACCAGTTCCCGGAAGCCCGCCTCGCCCAGCTCCCGCAGCCGCGCCACCACGATCCCGGCCTGCTCCTGCACGCTGACCAGCGGGGCGTGGATGTGGTCGACGTACACCTGCGGTTGGGGCCTCGGCCGCATCGCCTTGACCGCGAGCCCGGCGAGGCCCTCGGGACCGATGGTGATGACGACCTCGGGCAGCAGCTCGGCGTGGTGCGGTTCGAGGCCGACGGTACGGGGATACCGCCGGGCCTCCTCGTCGAGCCGCTCGTTGAAGATGTCGGCGATCCGCTTGTACGCGCGGTACTGGAGGAGCCGCGCGAACAGCAGGTCCCGGGCCTCCAGCAGGGCGAGGTCGGCCTCGTCCTCCACCTCGGCGGCGGGCAGCAGCCGGGCGGCCTTGAGGTCGAGCAGCGTGGCCGCGACGACGAGGAACTCCGTGGTCTGGTCCAGGTCCCAGTCGGGTCCCATGGCCCGGATGTGCGCCATGAACTCGTCGGTGACCTTCGACAGCGCGACTTCGGTGACGTCCAGCTTGTGCTTGGAGATCAGCTGGAGCAGCAGGTCGAAGGGGCCCTCGAAGTTCGACAGCCGGACCTTGAAGACGCCGTCGGCGGACTCCCGGGGCTCCTCGGGCTCGCGCCGGACCTCCGGGGCTTCCGGGACTTCCTGCCGGGCCTCGGCGGCTTCCCGGCGGGGCTCTCGGGGTTCCTCGGGCGTCCGGCGGGGCTCTGCGGGCTTCTCAGGGGCTTGCGCGGCCTCCGGGGGTGCCGTGGCCTCCGGGCCGCTCACGGCGGCCCCGGGGCCGGTTCGCGGGGTGCCCTGCCCGGCCGCCGCCGTGCCCGGTCCCCGCCCCAGCGCACGCCGGCGGCCGGCCGGTGCGCCGGGGGCAGGGGCTCCGTTCGAGGTCATAGCCCCCGCAGGCTATCGCTACCGCCCGCGCAGCCGACGTACGAGGATGCTCGCGTCCCCGCGGGACTCCAGGTCGGCCAGGACCACGGCCACCGCCTCGCGGACGATCCGCCCGCGGTCCACCGCGAGCCCGTGCTCGCCGCGGAGCACCAGGCGGGCGTGCTCCAGGTCCATCAGTTCCTCGGCCGAGACATAGACGGTGATCTTCTCGTCGTGCCGTTCGCGTCCGCTGGGCCGCCGGGTCGCCGCCCGCCCGCGCTTGCGCGGCTGCGCGGCGGCCGCGCCCTCCTGCGCCGCCTGGCGGCGCACCGGGCGGGTGCGGGACTCGCCGGTCTCGGCCGGCTCGGCGTCCGCCGCCACGTGCTCCGCGCCGTCTCCGTCCCCGCCACGGACGGGCACCGACGGCGGTACGTCCTCGGCGGCGGCCGTCTCGTCGCTCTCCCCGGCGGGAGCCGGCACCCGGGCCTCACCGCCCGCCGCGCGCCGGGGAGTCGACGGCTGGAGCGCCGTCCCTCCTGTCGTGCGGAAGAGTTCGTCGGCCCCCGGCAGACTCACTCGGCGTGACACCGGGCGAGCACCTCCCTGGCGAGCTGGCGGTAGGCGGCGGCACCGACGGAGTTGGAGGCGTACGTGGTGATCGGCTCGCCGGCGACCGTGGTCTCCGGGAAGCGGACCGTGCGCCCGATGACCGTGTGGTAGACGTGATCGTCGAACGCCTCGACGACCCGGGCGAGCACCTCGCGGCTGTGCACGGTGCGCGAGTCGTACATCGTGGCGAGGATGCCGTCGAGCTCCAGCTCGGGGTTGAGCCGCTCCTGGACCTTCTCGATGGTCTCGGTCAGCAGGGCCACACCGCGCAGCGCGAAGAACTCGCACTCCAGCGGCACGATCACCTTGTGAGCGGCCGTCAGGGCGTTGACGGTGAGCAGGCCGAGCGAGGGCTGGCAGTCGATCACGATGTAGTCGTAGTCGGGCAGCAGGGGCTTCAGGGCCCGCTGGAGCGTGGACTCGCGCGCGACCTCGGAGACCAGCTGGACCTCGGCGGCCGACAGGTCGATGTTGGAGGGCAGCAGGTCCATGTTGGGGACCGCCGTCTTCAGCAGGACCTCGTCCGCGGACATGCCCCGCTCCATGAGCAGGTTGTAGACGGTGAGGTCCAGCTCCATGGGGTTGACGCCGAGACCCACCGACAGCGCGCCCTGCGGGTCGAAGTCCACGAGCAGCACGCGCCGGCCGTACTCCGCGAGCGCGGCACCCAGGTTGATGGTCGACGTCGTCTTGCCGACGCCGCCCTTCTGGTTGCACATCGCGATGATCTTCGCGGGGCCGTGGTCGGTCAGCGGGCCCGGGATCGGGAAGTAGGGCAGCGGGCGTCCGGTCGGGCCGACGCGCTCACGGCGCTGACGGGCCGCGTCGGGCGCGAGCGTGGCCGCGTACTCCGGATCGGGCTCGTACTCGGCGTCGGGGTCGTAGAAGTGCCCCTCGGGCAGTTCGTCGTAGTCGGCGAAGTGGTTGTGGGGCGCGCCACTTCCGTCGCCGGCCATGGCGTTCACGTGATGGCCATCCATGCTCTGGTGTGCTGTCCCGGCCGTCCGAGGACCGGAACTCTGGTGGGCTGCGAAGGTGCGCACAGCTACGGAGCCGACAGCCTCGAATCCCGCGGGGCCCTGGCCCCGGACCGGCATTCCTGGTTGACCACCCCCGGGAGAAAATGTCGACTCATTCACAAGTCGTCTTACCTCCTTGGTGACCAGGAAACTTCTAGACAAGGTCAGCGTGGCACCATGCCGACGGTTGGCGACTCTATGGCGTGTCGGCGGTCCGCAGCAACACAATCCGCCGGACCCGGCAGGATGTGTCGGCAATGAAACATGTCGCTGTCAAGGGCGTACGGCCGTCGCACAGCAGGTTTCCCGGGTGTGCGAATCGGTCGAAGCGTTACGTTCGAGGCGAGTTGACCGAGAGCCGCAAAGTGACCATACACACATCCGGCCGGACCTTGTCGGGCAAGGTCCGGCCGGGTGTGCGTGATTGACGAGCCGTGTTGACGAATCGCCTTTTGGCGGGCGGCGACTTGACGACCCGCCCGGTCGTCGCCTGCGCGCGGCAGGTCAGCCGAGCAGCGAGTCCAGCTCGACGTGGGGCAGGCCGTGGGCCTCGGCGACCTCCTTGTAAACGACCTTGCCGTCATGGGTGTTGAGACCCTTGGCGAGCGCGGCGTCGCGGCGCAGCGCCTCCACCCAGCCGTTGTTGGCCAGCGAGACGATGTACGGCAGCGTCGCGTTGGTGAGCGCGTTGGTGGAGGTGTTGGGCACCGCGCCGGGCATGTTGGCGACGCAGTAGAAGACCGAGTTGTGCACCTTGAAGGTCGGCTCGGCGTGCGTGGTGGGACGAGAGTCCTCGAAGCAGCCGCCCTGGTCGATCGCGATGTCGACAAGGACACTTCCCGGCTTCATCCGGGACACCATCTCGTTGGTGACCAGCTTCGGGGCCTTGGCACCCGGGATGAGGACCGCGCCGATGACGAGGTCGGCGTCGAGGACGGCCTTCTCCAGCTCGAAGGAGTTGGACATGATCGCCTTGACCTTCGTGCCGAAGATCTTGTCGGCCTCGCGCAGCTTGTTGATGTCGCGGTCGAGCAGGGTCACCTCGAAGCCCATGCCGATGGCGATCTGGGTGGCGTTCCAGCCGGAGACACCGCCGCCGATGACGACGGCCTTGGCCGGGGTCACGCCCGGGACGCCGCCCGGCAGCACGCCGCGGCCGCCGGCCGCGCGCATCAGGTGGTAGGCGCCGACCTGCGGGGCCAGCCGGCCCGCGACCTCGGACATCGGGGCGAGCAGCGGCAGGGCGCGGTTCGCCAGCTCGACGGTCTCGTAGGCGATGGCCGTGGTGCCGGACGCCAGCAGCGCGTCGGTGCACTCCTTGGACGCGGCCAGGTGCAGGTAGGTGAAGAGGGTCTGGTCCTTGCGGAGGCGGTGGTACTCCTCCGCGATCGGCTCCTTGACCTTCAGCAGCAGGTCGGCGGCGGCCCAGACCTCGTCCGCGGTGTCCAGGATGGCGGCACCGGCGGAGACGTACTCCTCGTCCGTGATCGAGGAGCCGAGGCCGGCGCCCCGCTCGACGACGACCTGGTGGCCGTTGCGCACCAGCTCGTGCACGCCGGCGGGGGTGATCGCCACCCGGAACTCGTTGTTCTTGACCTCGCGGGGGATGCCGACCTTCACGTCGATCACGGTCCTTGGCTCAGAGGGTATGGGGGTGCAATACAGACGTACCCAGACATGCGGGGGCATACCGGGAGACGCCGCAGGAGTGTGCGGCAGAGCCAGTCTAATGAAGGTGTTCCGGCTGTCTAGCCTTTCATTGCATCAATCTTCGCTGGATGTGCTGCGGATTTCGCAGGCGTTAGCGTCATGTTCCGGCCTTGCGTCGTCCTCTGGTCGCTCCTCACCCAGCATGCGCTCGGCCGCCGCCCGGTGCAGCCGGGCCGCCGCCGGGTCGCCCAGGCGGTCCAGGGTGTCGGCCAGCCGCAGCTGCACCGCGGCCTGGAGCCGGGCGTCTTCCGCGCGCCGGGCCCACTCCACCGCCTCCTGGCAGGTGCGCAGCGAGTCCTCGGGCCGTCCCGCGTACTCCTGCACCCGGGCGATCTCGCTCAACGCCCGTGCACTGGCGGCGACATCGCCGCTCCTGCGGTAGCCGGCCAGGGCGGCCCGCCAGTTCCGGAGCGCCTCGCCGTAGCGGCCTGCGTAGGTGTGGGCGGTGGCGATCCTGCCGTACAGCCGGGCGGCCTCCGGCGCCTCGTCGCGAGCCAGCCGCTCGGCCAGCGCCCGGCCGAACCAGTCGGCGGCCCGGTCGTGATCGCCCAGCTCCTGGTAGGCGCCGCCTACGGATTCCATCGCGCGGCCGGTGGCGTACGGGTCGTTCGCCTCCCGCCCGGCGTCCAGCGCGGCCCGGTAACGCGCCAGCGCCTCCCGGGTGCGGCCGGTCTGCGCGTCCAGATCGCCCAGGTTCAGCAGCGCCGCCGCCTTCTCCCTGGGCAGCCCGCGCCGCTCGGCGACGTCCAGGACGAGGCCGTGCACCCCGTACAGGTCGGGGGCGGCGGCCTGGGTGCCGACATGTGCCGCCATGGCCCGCACCAGCTGGGACATCAGCCGGCGGGCGAGGGTGTCCAGCTCCCCGTCGGCCACCGCCAGGCGCGCCGACGCCAGCAGCGCGGGCCGCCGGATGCGCAGCCAGTCGGCGGCGGCCCGCGGGTTCGGGAAGCGCAGCGCGGGCGGCATGCCGTTCAGCTTCTCCCGGGCCTGCGGGCTGTCCGTCTCGGTGATCGCCCGGCAGGACTGGAGCAGCCGCACCGTCCGCTCCAGCATCCGGGCCCGGGCGAGCTGCAGCTCGGCGGGCCGCTCCTGGCTCTCGGCCAGGGCGCGCAGCAGCGGGTACAGCCGGCCGGGGACCTCGTACTGGGGCAGCGGGGAGTCCACCGCGCGCAGCAGGCCGAGGACGGCGAGGTCGTCCAGGGTGGCGCGGGCGGCGTCGACCGAGCAGCCGGCCAGCGCGGAGGCGGTGTGCGGGTCGGCGAGACCGGCCGGGGCGAGGCAGAGCAGCCGCAGCATCCGGGCGACCGGAGCGGGCAGCTGGTCGTAGACGAGCCGGAAGACACGGGACAGCGGGGTCGCCTCCGCGCCCTCCGTGCCGTCCCCGGCGGCCGTCGCGTGCAGCCGCTTGGCGAGGTCGGAGACGGCCGCTTTGGGACGGGCGGCGAGCCAGCCGCCGGCCAGCACCAGCGCGCCCGGGTGACCCTGGCAGGCCTCCACCAGGCTCTCCGCGGAGCGCGGGTCGACGGTGACGCGGACCCCGCCCGCGTAGCCGGTGAGCAGGTCCACCGCGGACTTGGTGTCGAGGCCGCCGAGGGTGCAGGGGCGGACGTCGGCGATACCGGTGAGCGGGCCCCGGGAGACGGCGACCACCAGGCAGTCCGGGTCCTCCGGGAGCAGCGCGTCGACCTGCTCGGCGCCGGCCGCGTCGTCCAGCAGCAGCACCGTCCGCCGGCCCACGAGGGCCGCCCGCAGGGCGGCGGCGAGGTCGTCCTCGGCGGCCCCGGCGGGGGCGGGCAGCTCCAGCGCCTCCAGCAGCCGGCGGGCCACCCGCTCGACGGGCACCGGGGTGCCGTCGGGCTCGCCGAGCCGGGCCCGCAGCACTCCGCCGGGGTAGCGGCCGGCGAGCCGGCGGACGAGTTCCTCGGCGAGGCTGGTGCGGCCGGAGCCGGGGCGGCCGGCGATGAGCAGGACGCGCGCGCGGGGGGCCTTGCGGCCGGAGAGGGTGTCCAGGCCGGCGCGCCCGATGTCGGCGCACAGCTCCTTCAACTCCCGGCCGCGGCCCAGGAAACGGTCCTTCGGGACCGGGTGCGCGGACAGCTCCGCACCGTCTGGGTCCACCGCCTGATCCGTCACGGGCCACACTCCCGTCCCACCGCACGCGCAAGCCCGCCGGTGTCTTCCGGGACGGGCGTTTCCAGAGCCTAGTTCACGCTCTGCGACGTACCCGGAGGAGCGCGGCGAACGCATCGCCCGATCGGATCAGGCGATGGTCACACGGATGGCCCGGACGGGTCCGGTCAGCTCTCGAAGGGGCGCGCGGGCCAGGCCGCGTCGGCGGGACGCAGCGCGTCCAGCCCGTCTCCGCCGCGGGCGGCGACCAGGGAGAGCACGCCGACCACGAGGCAGTTGTTGTGTACGTCCCCGGCCAGGATCCGGCGCACGAGTTCGCCGACCGGCACACGCGCGTGCTCCATGTCGGTCTCCTCGTGCTCCGCCGCGAAGCGCTCCCCGTCGGCCTCGGACAGACCGCGGGCGAGGAAGATCCGCACGGCCTCGTCGCAGCCGCCGGGAGTGGTGTAGACGTCGGTCAGCACCCGCCAGTCCTCGGCCTTGACGTGCGCCTCCTCGTACAGCTCCCGCTGGGCGGCGTGCAGCGGGTTCTCGCCGGGCACGTCCAGCAGACCGGCCGGGATCTCCCACAGCTTGTGCCGGACCGGGTGGCGGTACTGGTTGATCAGCAGCACCCGGTCCTCCTCGTCCAGGGCGAGGACGGCGACGGAGCCGGGGTGGACCTGGTAGTCCCGGCGGACCACCGAACCGTCGGGCATGACCACGTCGTCCGTGCGGACGGCGGTCTTGTTGCCCGTGAAGGGGGTGTCCGTGGCCCGGATCTCCCACTCCGCGGGGGTGTCCTTGATCGTCATGCCCTGTCCTTCCACGCGCACACAGTGAAACCGGGGTGCCCACCTCGAAGGTGCGCACCCCGGCCACCGTACAACCGGCGTGTTACTCGGCGGTCTTCCGCTCGACGGCGGCCTTGACGAGGCCGGCGAAGAGCGGGTGCGGGCGGGTGGGCCGGGAGCGCAGCTCGGGGTGGGCCTGGGTGGCGACGAGGTAGGGGTGGACGCCGCGCGGGTACTCCACGTATTCCACGAGCTTGCCGTCGGGAGAGGTGCCGGAGAAGACGATGCCGGCCTTCTTCTCCAGTTCCGCGCGGTAGGCGTTGTTGACCTCGTAGCGGTGGCGGTGGCGCTCCTCGACGTACTCCTTGCCGTCGTAGACCTCACGGACGATGGAGCCCTCGGCGAGCTTCGCCGGATACATGCCCAGCCGCATCGTGCCGCCCAGGTCGCCCTCGCCCGCCACGATGTCCATCTGCTCGGCCATGGTGGAGATCACCGGGTGAGCGGTGCCCGGGTCGAACTCGGTGGAGTTGGCGTCCGGGATGCCGGCCAGGTTCCGCGCGGCCTCCACGACGATGCACTGCAGGCCCAGGCACAGCCCCAGCAACGGGATCCCGTTCTCCCGGGCATAGCGGATCGCGCCGACCTTGCCGTTGACACCGCGCTCGCCGAACCCGCCGGGGATGCAGATGCCGTCCACGTCCGCGAGCTGGGCCTGGGCACCCGCCGGGGTCTTGCAGTCGTCGGAGGTCACCCACTTGATCTTCACCCGGGCACGGTTGGCGAACCCGCCCGCGCGCAGCGCCTCGGTCACCGACAGATACGCATCAGGCAGGTCGATGTACTTGCCCACCAGCGCCAGGGTGACCTCGTGCGCGGGATTGTGGACACGGTCGAGCAGGTCGTCCCAGGTGCTCCAGTCCACGTCCCGGAACGGCAGGTCCAGCTTGCGCACCACATAGGCGTCCAGGCCCTCGGTGTGCACGACCTTGGGAATGTCGTAGATCGAGCGGGCGTCGGGACAGGCCACCACCGCGGCCTCGTCCACGTCGCACATCAGCGAGATCTTCCGCTTGATCGCGGTGGGCACCTCACGGTCGCAGCGCAGCACGATCGCGTCGGGCTGGATGCCGATGTTGCGCAGCGCCGCCACCGAGTGCTGGGTCGGCTTGGTCTTCAGCTCACCGGACGGGCCGATGTAGGGCAGCAGCGAGATGTGCACCACGAACACGTTGTCCCGGCCCACCTCGTGACGCACCTGGCGCACGGTCTCCAGAAACGGCAGCGACTCGATGTCACCGACCGTGCCCCCGACCTCGGTGATCACCACATCGACCTCGTCGGTGGCCATACGCCGGATACGGTGCTTGATCTCGTTGGTGATGTGCGGGATGACCTGCACCGTGTCACCCAGATACTCCCCGCGCCGCTCCTTGGCGATCACGGTGGAGTACACCTGGCCGGTGGTCACGTTGGCCGAACCGTCCAGATCACGGTCCAGGAAACGCTCGTAGTGACCGATGTCCAGGTCGGTCTCCGCACCGTCGTTGGTGACGAACACCTCACCGTGCTGGAAGGGGTTCATCGTGCCCGGGTCGACGTTCAGATACGGGTCGAGCTTCTGCATCACGACACGCAGACCGCGGGCCTTGAGCAGCATGCCCAGACTGGAGGCCGTCAGACCCTTGCCGAGCGAGGAGGCGACACCCCCGGTGACGAAGATGTGCTTGGTCGTCGTGGATTTGGGCGGCATGGCCAAGAGGGGGCTCCCGTGGTCGCTGGCGGTGATGCGGGGCGGCTGCCGTCCCGGAGAGTTCCGGGGGTGCCGTCGCTGCGGTTCGGGGGGTTTTCTCCCACCGGTCCACGGGCTACCAGCGTATCAGCGCCTGAGCGGGATGGCTTCCGGCCACGCTCCGCGCTCGTCCGTGCACCGCACGGGGCTACGCGTGTCACTCGCGCAACTTTCGCAACCGTCCGGGCACACGGTTCTCACCCGGCGCTCACTCGTTCGGCTCATACAGGTTGCCCGGAGGGGCACCCGGATCATCTGCATGCGTCGTATCCTGCTCGGACACTCACTGCCGAGCCCGGCCGGTAACGACGGCACACCCCCGCCCGTACCACCCGGAACAACGAGAGCGCGGCAGTTCGTTGAGCAAGGACCGTCGTGTTGCCCCAGGGCTGGGCGGGCTGCTTTGCTTCATCGCTCAACGACACACATCAACCAACCCTTGACCGCACTAGCGACAGCCCCCTGCGCGGGGGTGTGACGTGGCCGTTCGACTGGAGTTGCACGTGGCCGGGCGCATCGAAGACTACGCACTCATCGGAGACATGCAGACCGCCGCACTGGTCTGCCGGGACGGCACGGTGGACTGGCTGTGCCTGCCCCGCTTCGACTCGCATGCCATCTTCGCCGGCCTGCTGGGCACCGAGGAGCACGGCTTCTGGCGGCTCGGCCCGGCGCACGCGGCCGACGCCGAGCCACCCACGGCCGCCCGGCGCGGCTACCGCGGCGACTCCCTCATCCTGGAGACCGAGTGGGACACCCCGCGCGGCACGGTGCGCGTGACCGATTTCATGCCGCCGCGTGACGGTGCCCCGCAGCTGATCCGGATCGTGGAGGGCGTCACCGGCCGGGTGCCGATGCGCTCCGCGCTGCGGATGCGGTTCTCCTACGGCCGGGTGGTGCCGTGGGTGCACAAGCACGAGGGCCGCACGGTGGCCGTCGCCGGACCCGACTCCGTGTGGTTCGACACGGAGGCCGAGACCTACGGCAAGGCGCTGACGACCTACGCCGACTTCACCGTGGCCCCGGGCGACCGCATCGCCTTCACCATCTCCTGGCAGCCCTCGCACAAGGAGCCGCCGCCGCTGCCGGAGCCGGAGACCTCGCTGGAGGCCACGGAGGACTTCTGGCGCGAGTGGGTCGAGCACTGTACGTACCACGGGCCCTACCGCGAGGCGGTGATCCGTTCGCTGATCACCCTGAAGGCGCTGACCTACGCCCCCACCGGCGGCATCGTCGCGGCCCCGACCACCTCCCTGCCCGAGGACATCGGGGGCGTGCGCAACTGGGACTACCGCTACACCTGGCTGCGGGACGCGGCGATCACGCTGTCCTCGCTGCTGCGCACCGGCTACCGCGAGGAGGCCCGCGCCTGGCGCGAGTGGCTGCTGCGGGCGGTCGCCGGCGACCCGGAGAACCTCCAGATCATGTACGGCATCGCCGGCGAGCGGGAGCTGGGCGAGGCCGAGCTGGACTGGTTGCCGGGCTATGAGAACTCCGCCCCGGTCCGCGTCGGCAACGGCGCCGCGCACCAGCTCCAGCTGGACGTGTACGGCGAGGTCACCGAGGCGCTGCACCTGGGCCACATGACCGGTCTGGCCCGCAACGACTACGCCTCCCTGCTCCAGCTGAAGCTGATCCGCTATCTGGAGGACCACTGGCAGGAGCCGGACGAGGGCATCTGGGAGGTGCGCGGCCCGCGCCGGCACTTCGTGCACTCCAAGGTGATGGCCTGGGTCGCGGTGGACCGCACCATCAAGCTGATCGAGTCCGGGGACGCGGACGGCCCGCTGGAGCGCTGGCGCGAGCTGCGCGACGACATCCACCGGGACGTGTGCGAGAAGGGCTACGACAAGGAGCGCAACACCTTCACCCAGTCCTACGGCTCCAAGGAACTGGACGCCTCGCTGCTGCTGATCCCGCAGATGGGCTTCCTGCCGCCGGACGACAAGCGGGTGATCGGCACCATCGAGGCGATCCAGCGCGAGCTGTCCACCCCGGACGGGTTCATCCTGCGTTATCCGACGGAGGGCGAGAGCGAGGGCGTCGACGGCCTGCCCGGCGACGAGGGCGCCTTCCTGGCCTGCTCGTTCTGGATGGCGGACGACCTGGCGATGATCGGCCGGGTGGACGAGGCCCGCAGGCTGTTCGAGAAGCTCCTCTCGCTGCGCAACGACCTCGGCCTGCTCGCCGAGGAGTGGGACCCGCGGCTGAAGCGGCAGGTGGGGAACTTCCCGCAGGCGTTCAGCCATGTGCCGCTGATCGACACGGCGCTGCGGCTGACGGCGTCCGGGGCGTACGGAGGGTGAGTTCCCCGCCTCGCTCCCGGGGCGCTCGCGCCTAGGCTGGAAGCGGACCCACCCCCTCTCCCGGAAAGAGGGCGGTCATGGCTTTCCGTTCCAAGGCGCACTCGGCTCTCGCCGCCCTCCGTGAGGATCTGGCCGGCGAGGTGTTCGCCCCGTGGGACCCCGGGTACGACGCGGCCCGCGCGGTGTCCGGCGCACGGGCCGAGCGGCGGCCGGCCGTCATCGCCCGGTGCGCGGACGCGGCCGACGTGGTGCGGGCCGTCCGCTTCGGCCGGGACCTCGACCTGCGGATCGCGGTGCGCGGCGGCGGCCGGGGCCTCGCCGGTACGGCCTCCGGCGACGGCGCGCTGATGGTGGACCTGCGCCGGATGCGCCGGGTGGCCGTCGACCCGGTGGCCGCGGTGGTCCGGGTCGAGGGCGGCGCCACGACGGGCGACCTGGACCGGGCGGCTCTGCCGTACGGCCTGGCGACCCCCGGCGCACGGGCCCGCGCGACCGGCGTGGCCGGTTTCGTGCTCGGCGGCGGCACCGGCTGGCTGGACCGCGCCTTCGGTCCGGCCGTCGACCATCTCCTCGCCGTGGAGCTGGTGACCGCCGGGGCCGAGCGGGTGCGCGCGAGCGCCGACGAGCGTCCCGAGCTGTTCTGGGCGCTGCACGGCGCAGGCGGCAACTTCGGCATCGCCACCGCGCTCACCCTGCGGCTGCGCGGGCTGCCGCGCTTTTCCCTCGCCCGGCTGCTGTATCCGCCCGGCCTCGCACCGGAGGTGGTCCGCGCCTTCCGGGAGATCCTCCGCACCGGGCCGGACGAGCTGAGCGGCGCGGTGCTGTACTCGTCGCCGCATCCGGAGGACGGCCCGCTGTGCGCGGCCGTGCTGACCTACGCCGGCGACGCGGACGGGCTGCGCGCCCTCGCCGGGCCGTTGCGCGCACTGCCGCACACCCGGGAGCGGACCGGCGAGGTGCCGTACACGCAGGCGCAGCGCCTGCTCGACCTTCCGGCGGGGCTGCGCCTGCACTGGTCGGCGGAGTGTCTTTCCGGGCTGTCGGAGGAGGCGGTGGACGCCTTCTGCGCCGGGGCGGAGGGCATGCCGGTGCCGTCCCGGTCCCGGCAGCTGCTGTTTCCGCAGGGCGGGGCGGTCGCCGCCGGTCCGCGCTCCTTCCCGGTGGCCTCCCGGGACGCCCCGTGGATCGCGCATCCGTGCGCGGCCTGGGCGGACCCGGCAGACGACGCGCGGGCGCTCGGCTGGGTGCGGGACGTCCGCGCCGCCGTACGGCCGTGGCGCACCGGGGCCGTGTGCCTGGACCTCGTCGGCGAGGAGGGCCCCGAGCGGGTCCGGGCGGGGCTGGGCGCCGGGAACATGCTGCGGCTGGAGAAGGTGAAGCGGCGGTACGACCCCGACGACGTCTTCCGCTTCCACCACAACGTCCGGCCCGTGTGAGGCCCGGCGGTCGGAGTGCGGAACCCGGGCCGGCTTGACGGGGATCGCGCGGTGCCGCTCGCGCGGGCCCGGTGACCGCCGCCGTGATCGGCCGGGGATGTCACCGCGACGTGCGCGCGGGTAGCGTCCGCTGCATGGACAGCCGTACGGACCACCGATTCGACACCCAGGGCGCCGGCATCACCGTGCGGCGGGCGCTGGAGCTGCCCGGACTGCGCAGCGGCCTGCCGGAGGTCCTGGCGGGCGCCGACCGGCTCGGCCGCACCGTGCGCTGGGTGCACGCCGGCGAGGTGCCGAACATCGCGTCGCTGCTCAAGGGCGGCGAGCTGCTGCTCACCACGGGCTACGGCTTCGGCACACGGCCGGCCGAGCAGCGGGCGTTCGTGCGGACCCTGGCCGAGCGGGGGATCGCCGCGCTGGTGGTGGAGCTGGGCCCGCGCTTCGGCCGGCTGCCGGCGGCGCTGGTGGACACGGCCCGGGCGGCCGGTCTGCCGCTGGTCCAGCTGCACCGCGAGGTGCCGTTCGTGGCGGTGACCGAGGAGATCCACACCGAGATCGTCAACGGCCACTACGCGCTGCTCCAGCGTGCCGAGGAGGTGCACCGGCGCTGCACCGAGGCCCTGCTCGGCGGCGGCGGGATACCGCAGGTGCTGGGCATCCTGGCCGACTTCAGCGGCAATCCGGTGTTCCTGGAGACGGCGGACGGCCGGCTGCTGTACGCCGCCGGTGCCGGGCCGGAGGGCACCGAACCGCTCCAGGTGTGGGAGGGACTGCGCGGCCCGCACAAGGAGGCCCCGCCGCCGGCCGGCACGGTGCTGGTGGACGTGCCGGGCGGCGGCCCGGGCCCGGCGGGCCCGGTGCGGGCCCGGCTGGTGCTGCCGCCGGTCCGGGCGACGCCGGCCCCGGTGCACCGGATCGCCGCGGAGCGGGCCGCGGGCATCCTGGCCGTGGTGCTGATGCAGGCCCGGCAGGAGGAGGAGCTGGCGGCGCGCGGCCGCGGGGACTTCCTCACCGATCTCGCCGAGGGCCGGATCGCGGCGGAGGACGCCCCGGCGCAGGCCCGGGTGCTCGGCTTCAAGCCGTGCGACGGCCCGCTGCTGCCGGTGGTGATGCGGATCGGGGACACCCTCTCGCCCGGTGGCGGCTGGGCGGTGCCGGCCCGGGCGGTCTCCGAGGAGCTGGCCGCGGTAGGGGTGCCGGTGCTGCTGGGGGTGCGGCCGGTGGAGGGCCGGGTCCTGGTGCTGACCGGGCTGCGCGCGGAGGCGGAGCGGACGGCGGTCGCGGACCGGGTCGCGGCGGCGCTGCGGGCCGGCGTGGAGCGGGCCGGGATGCGGCGGCCGGGCTCGCCGCCGCCGGTGGTGGTGGTCGGAGCGGCCGGCGGCTGGACGGCGGCCTCGGCGGGGCTGCGGCACGCGGCGGAGACGGCGACGGCCGCGCAGGGACTGACCGACCGGCCCTGGTACGACGCCCGGCGCCTGGACATCGACCTGCTGTTGTGGCGGCTGCGCGACCACCCGGACCTGGCGGCCTTCGTGGACCGGGCGATCGGCCCGCTGCGCGAGCACGACCGCCGCTCCCGGCCGCCGCTGCTGCCGACGCTGGAGACCTATCTCGCGCACGCGGGCCGCAAGGCGGAGACGGCCCGGGAGCTGCATCTCAACCGCCAGACGCTGTACAACCGCCTGGCCCGCATAGGTGAGTTGCTGGGCACCGACCTGGACGACCCGCAGGCGGTCCTGGCGCTCGGCCTGGCCCTGCGGGCGCGCCGGCACGTGCCGTAGGCGTCCGCGGCGGCCGGGCCCTAGGGCAGCGGTCTGGGCCGGGTCAGCTCGTCGTAGACGCTGAGGACCTGGGCGACGGTCTCGTCCTCGCTCGGCCAGCCGGCGGCCTGCCGGGCGGCGCGCTCGCGCAGCCGGGCGCGCCGCCCGGGGTCGGCGAGCAGCCGCAGGACCGTCCCGGCGAGGGCCACCGGATCGCCGTAGGGGACGAGTTCGGCCGCGTCGCCGACGAGGTCGGGGACGCCGCCGACCCGGGTGGCGACGAGCGGCACGCGCGCGTGCAGCGCCTCCTGGGCGAGGACGGACCGCGATTCCCAGCGGCTGGTCAGCAGGGCCACGTCGGCGGCGGCGAGCAGGTCGGGGACGTCGTCGCGGCGGCCGACGAGGCGCACCGGCAGTTCCTCGTCCTCGATCCGCCGCTGGAGCACCGGCCGCAGCGGCCCCTCCCCCGCGATCACCACCAGCGGCACCGGGTCCGACTCCCGCCACAGCCGGGCCGCGTCGAGCAGGACGCCGAAGCCGCGGTGGCGTTCCAGGGAGCCGACCGCGATCAGCAACGGGCGGTCGATGGCGCCGAGTTCGGCGCGGACCTTGGGGCGCCGCCGGTCGGGGTCGTCGTGGTCCGCGGCCTCGTCGGGGCCGCCGGGCCGGCGTCGGCCGGGCAGGGCGACCGCGGCGAGCCGGGCGTCGCGCGCGCCGGTCCGGCGGGCCCGGTCGACCAGGTCGGGGCTGGCGCCGAGGACGACGGCCGCGGTGCGCATCACCCGGCGCTCCAGCATCCGCAGCAGATGCGCGCGCGGGCCCTCCGCGTGGGAGCGGTCGTGCCAGGTGACCACCAGCGGGGTGGTGCGGCCGCCGAGCGCGAGCACGGACCGGAAGGAGGCGTGCAGTCCGTGGGCGTGCACCAGATCGGCGCCGGCGCAGGCGGTGCGGAGGGCGGCGACGGAGACGGGGTCGCTGCTGCGGGGCACGTGGACGTGGTCGGCGCCGGTGCCGGTGAAGTCGTAGGCCCGGTCGGTCTCGACGGGGGCGCACACGGTGACCCGTACGCCCCGCGCGACCAGTCCCTCGGCCAGGGAGCGCACGTGCGCGCTGCTGGCGGCGTTGCCTCCGCCGAGCACCTGCACGGTGCGCAGCGGCGGCCGGCCGTGCGGTGCGTTGCTGCTCAGCGGGCTCACGGGCCGGGGCTCCTGGTTCGTGGGGCGGTCACGAGAGGGCGCGTGGGGCGGTCACGGGAAAACGTACAGAAGGTTGGGGGCTCAGGGGGGCGGAAGGACGCACCCCGCGCGCCTCCCGCGCGGACCGTCCGGACCCGCTGCCCGCTCCGCGTTCCCTGCCAAGCATGCCAGGGCACACGGCCGTTCAGGGAACGCACGGGAGGGCGCATCACGCGGCGGGCTGGGGCAATGCGCCGGAGCACATCACTCACACGGGTGAGGAAGGGGCCGGTCTGGACGGGTCGGGTGCGCGGACATACGACGAGGTCAGCCGCGCACCCAGGCACTGATCCGGTCCCCGTGGCGGGCGGCGGCGACCAGCGCTACGGCGTGCGCGAGCAGTCCCGCGCGCCCGTTTCCCGCCACCACGGCCGCCCCGAGCGCGGCGCCGAGCGCGTGCGCCCCCGTGTCCCCGAGCATCACCCGCTCCCCCGCGTCGTCCGGCAGCACGGCCGCGGCGGCCCCCATCGCCCCGGCCGCCAGCCGCGCCCCGGGTCCCTGCCGCAGCAGCCCGGGCGCCCCGAGCGCGAGCACGGCACCGGCGGCCCGTCCCGGCCGTACGTCGAGGAGGTTCACGACATGGGCGCTCCCGGCGATGACGGCCCCGGCGAGCAGCCTGTCCACCGGCCGCTCCTTCAGCACGGCGCCCGCCGCCAGCCCCGCCGCCGAGATCCCGAACAACTTCACGGCCCCGCTGGTGACCTCCCCGTCCCGCAGCGCCCGCAGATGCGCCCGGAACCCGCGCCGGTGGTCCCCGGCGACATCGTCGTAGGCCCCGCACACGGCGGCGGCCAGCACCGCGGCGCCGGCCGCGGGCCGCACCCGGGCGGCCGCGACCGCGGCCCCCACCGCCACGGCGGGCCCGGCGTACAGGCCGACGGCCCGCCCGGCGTGGTTGGTCCGCTCCCAGCGCGCGCGTCCGCCGGGCGGGGCGGCGCGCAGCAGGGCCTGGCCGGTCCGGGCGAGCGCGGCGGCGAGGAGGAGGGGGCGGCACGTTCGCTTGTCGATCATGCCGCCCACCCTAGGGAAACGGCGCGGACCGGGCCGCACCCCGGGAAACGTCCCGGCCCCCTCCGCTACACCTCCGCCCTGGCCGTCGCCAGGAGTTCCTCCGCGTGGGCGCGGGCCGTCTCGGAGTCCTCCTGGCCGGCCAGCATGCGGGACAGTTCGCGGATGCGGTCCTCGCCTTCCAGGACCTTCACGCCGGAGCGGGTGACGGAGCCGTCGTCGGTCTTCTCCACCAGCAGCTGGCGGTCGGCGAACGCGGCGACCTGGGGCAGGTGGGTGACCACCACGACCTGCGCGGTGCGGGCGAGCTTCGCCAGGCGCCGGCCGATCTCGACCGCGGCCTTGCCGCCGACCCCGGCGTCGACCTCGTCGAACAGGTACGTGGGGACCGGGTCGGTGCCCGCGAAGACCACCTCCACCGCGAGCATCACCCGGGACAGCTCACCGCCGGAGGCGCCCTTGGCGATGGGCCGGGGCGGGGCGCCCGGGTGCGGGGCGAGCAGCAGCTCGACCTCGTCCGCGCCCGACGGGCCGTAGGCGACCGTCCGCCCGCCGACCTCGACGCCCTCGGGGTCGTCGGTCTGCCGGATGTCGAAGGACACCCGCGCGTGCGGCATCGCCAGCGAGGCCAGCTCGGCGGTGACCGCCGCCGCGAACCGCTCGGCGGCCTCGGTCCGCGCGTCCGTCAGCCGCTGCGCGAGCGCGCCCAGCTCGGTGCGGAGCGCGTCCCGCTCGGCGGTCAGCTCCACGATCCGCCCGTCGTCGCCGTCCAGCTCGGTGAGCCGGGCGGCGCTGCGCTCGGCCCAGGCCAGCACCGCGTCGATGTCCTCGCCGTACTTGCGGGTCAGCGCGGTCAGCGCGGCCCGGCGCTCCTCCACGGCGGCCAGCCGCAGCGGGTCGGCGTCGAGATCGTCGGCGTATCCGGCCAGCTCACCGGCCACGTCGGCGAGCAGGATGCCGATCTCCCCGATCCGGTCGGCGAGCCCGGCCAGCGCCGGGTCGTGCGACCGTACGGCCTCCAGGGCGCGGTGCGCGCCCGCGACGAGGGTCGAGGCGTCGATGCCCTCGGGGTCCTCCGGATTGCCCGCGAGAGCGGCGTGCGCGGCCGCCGCGGCGGACGACAGCGCCTCGGCGTGCCCGAGCCGCCCGGCCTCCTCCGCCAGCTCCGCGTCCTCGCCGGGCCGGGGCTCCACCGCGGCGATCTCGTCGAGCCCGAAGCGCAGCAGGTCGGCCTCCTGCGCCCGTTCCCGCGCGCGGGTGGTGATCTCCTCCAGCTCGGCGGAGACGGCCCGCAGCCGCTGGTAGGCCCCGGTGTACTCGGCGAGCGGCACGGCGACGGCGTCGCCCGCGTACCGGTCGAGCGCCTGCCGCTGCCGGGACAGCTTCAGCAGTCCCTGCTGGTCGGTCTGTCCGTGCACGGCCACCAGGTCGTCGGCCAGCTCGGCGAGCAGCCCGACGGGCACGCTGCGCCCGCCCAGATGCGCCCGGGAGCGGCCCTCGGCGGAGACGGTACGGCTGATCAGCAGGGCACCGTCGTCCAGCTCGGCCCCGGCCTCCTCGGCGCGTACGGCGGCCGCGGCACCGGAGGGCACGGCGACCCGGCCCTCCACGACCGCCTTCTCCGCCCCGATCCGCACGAGCGCCGGGTCGGCCCGGCCGCCGAGCAGCAGCCCGAGGCTGGTGACCACCATGGTCTTGCCCGCACCCGTCTCACCGGTGACGGCGGTGAACCCCGGTGACAGCTCGACGACGGCATCGTCGATGACCCCGAGCGACCGTATCCGCATCTCCTCCAACACGGAACAGACCATACGAGGTCCGGGGCGGGCAGCGCACACGGCCCGCCTGTGTCACTCCGAGGAGTGGTGCGGTGCCCCGCGCCATCCCGTGGTCGGCAGGGCGAACTTCGCCACGAGCCGGTCGGTGAACGACGAGTGGTGCAGCCGGGCCAGCCGCACCGGCACGGCGCCCCGCCGCACCTCCACCCGCGCGCCGGGCGGCAGCTCGACCGTGCGCCGGCCGTCGCACCACAGCACGCCCGGCGGGATGTGCGGCAGCACCTCCACCGCGAGCACCGAGTCCGGTGAGGTGACCAGCGGCTTGGCGAACAGCGCGTGCGCGCTGATCGGCACCATCAGCAGCGCCTCCACCTCCGGCCAGACCACCGGGCCGCCGGCGGAGAAGGCGTAGGCCGTGGAACCGGTGGGCGTGGAGAGGATCACTCCGTCGCAGCCGAACTCCGACACCGGCCGCCCGTCGATCTCCAGCACGACCTCCAGCAGCTTCTCGGCGCCGGCCTTCTGCACGGCGGCCTCGTTCAGCGCCCAGTCGGTGTGCACGATGTCGCCGTTGCGGTGCACGACGACGTCGACGGTCATCCGCTCCTCGACCTCGTAGGACCGGTCCACCACCCGGTCCACCACCCGGTCGAGGTCGTCCCGCTCGGCCTCCGCGAGGAACCCGACGCGCCCGAGGTTGACGCCGAGCATCGGCACCCCGGAGGCCCGCGAGAATTCGGCCCCGCGCAGCAGCGTGCCGTCGCCGCCCAGCACGATCAGCAGCTCGCAGCCGTCCAGGCACTGCGCGGTCGCCTCCTTGACGAGGTGCACGTCGTCGGGGAGCGGCAGGTCGCGCGCCTCGTCCTCCAGCACCCGCACCCCGATGCCGTGCCGCACCAGGCCCTTGACGACGAGTTCCGCGCTGCGGATCGCCGCGGGCCGCCCGGTGTGGGCGAGCAGGAAAACAGTACGCGCACGGTTCTGTGTCAACGCGGCCCCTCCGCCACTGCACGGTCGACGTCGGCCGGGTCCACCCGGGGTGCCCCCGCCCGCAACCAGAGAAAGTACTCGACGTTACCGGAGGGCCCGGGCAGCGGGCTGGCGGTGACCGCCCGCACCCCGAGGCCCAGCTCCCACGCCTTCCCGGCCACCCCCAGCACGGCCTCCGCCCGCAGCTCGGGGCTGCGCACGACGCCGCCGCTGCCGAGCCGTTCCTTGCCCACCTCGAACTGCGGCTTGACCATCATCACCAGGTCGGCGTCCGGCGTCACGCACCGCTTGAGAGCGGGCAGCACCAGTCCGAGCGGAATGAAGGACAGATCGCCCACGACCAGGTCCACCGGTTCCCCATCGATCGCCTCGAGCGTCAACTCGCGTACGTTCGTACGGTCCTTGACGGTGACGCGTTCATCCTGTTGGAGGGACCAGGCGAGCTGGCCGTAGCCGACGTCGACGGCGACGACGTGGGCGGCGCCCGCGCGCAGCAGGACATCGGTGAAGCCGCCGGTGGAGGCGCCGGCGTCCAGCGCGCGCCGGCCCTCGACCACGAGTCCCCGCGGCCCGAACGCCGCCAGCGCGCCGGCCAGCTTGTGCCCGCCCCGGGAGACGTAGTCGGGGTCGCTGTCGTCGGCGGAGACCACGATGGCCGCGGCGGTCTCCACCTGGGTGGCCGGCTTGGTCGCCACGGTCTTGCCGACGGAGACCCGCCCGGCGGCGATCAGCTGGCTGGCGTGCTCGCGCGAACGGGCGAGCTTCCGGCGGACCAGCTCCGCGTCGAGACGGCGGCGTGCGACTCCTGCCACGTTCGGTTCAGCTCCTGCTCTGGTTACGGTCTGCTGGGGTACGGCGTCGGGGGCACCGGAGGTTCCGGGCGGGCGTCGAGCGCGGTGAGCGCGTCGCGCAGCCCCCGAAGTACATCCTCGTACACCTCGGCATGTCCGTCGGTGGCGAGGTGGCCGGCGTCGGCCAGCCGCTCCAGGCACGCGTCGACCCCGGCGTCGCCGGTGGGGGTGCGCGGGAGGTTCAGGGGGGCCGGGGCGGCGGGCTCGGGCGCGCGTTCGGGCTCGGCCCCCGGTTCCGTCCCGGCCTCGGACACGGACTCGCTCATGCCCCGACGCTACCTCGAACCGCTGGGGTAGCGTCGGGGGCGATGGCCACGATCGAGGAGTGCCGCGCCGCACTGGAGAAGCTTTCGGACAACATGCGGGGCGCCGAGGGCGACGTCCGCGCGGCCGCCGCGCTGGACCGCTCGGTGAGCTGCCACATCACCGACCTGGACGTCACCTTCGCCGGGCGGATGACGGGCGGGCGGATCGTGGTGGACGACACCTTTGCCGGTCCGCCGCGGGAGAAGGCGCGGATCAGGCTCGCCCTGGCCGGGGACGACCTGGTGGCCCTGGTGGACGGCGGGCTGGACTTCGCGGCCGCCTGGGGCTCGGGCCGGGTGCGGCTGGAGGCGGGCCTGCTGGATCTGTTCCGGCTCAGGAAGCTGCTGTGAGCCGTGCCTTGCGGGCGGCGGGCACGACCAGCGGGGTGCCGGTCTCGGGGTCGTCGATCACCTGGCAGCGCAGTCCGAACACCGCTTCCACCAGCTCGGCGGTGACGATGTCGCCGGGCGCGCCCTCGGCGATCACCTTTCCGTCGCGCAGGGCGATGAGGTGGGTGGCGTAGCGGGCGGCGTGGTTGAGGTCGTGCAGCACGGCCACCAGCGTCCGGCCCTGCTCCTCGTGGAGTTCGGCGCACAGGTCGAGGACGTCGATCTGGTGCTGGATGTCCAGGTAGGTGGTCGGCTCGTCCAGGAGCAGCAGCGGGGTCTGCTGGGCGAGCGCCATGGCGATCCACACCCGCTGCCGCTGTCCGCCGGACAGCTCGTCCACGTACCGCTCGGCCAGTTCGGCGACGCCGGTCTGCCGCATCGACTCCCGCACGACCCGCTCGTCCTCGGCCGACCACTGGCGCAGCAGGCCCTGGTGCGGGTAGCGGCCCCGGCCGACGAGGTCGGCGACCGTGATGCCGTCGGGGGCGACGGCCGACTGGGGCAGCAGGCCGAGGGTGCGGGCGACCTTCTTCGCGGGCATCGACTGGATGGCCTGCCCGTCCAGCAGCACCCGGCCCCGGCTGGGCTTGAGCATCCGCGACAGCGCCCGCAGCAGCGTCGACTTGCCGCACGCGTTCGGGCCGACGATCACCGTGAAGGACCGGTCGGGGATCTCCACCGACAGCTGCTCGGCGATGACACGCTGGTCGTAGGCGAGGGTGACGTTCTCGGCGGACAGGCGGTTCACAGTGCTCCTCGGGTTGTTCGTCGCGCCGGCGGGGGTCATATCCGGCCCGCCCGGCGCTCGGTGACCAGCAGCCACAGCAGATAGGCGCCGCCGAGCACGCCGGTGACCACGCCGACGGGCAGCTGGTCGGCGCCGAAGGCGCGCTGGGCGGCCCAGTCGGCGGCGACCAGCAGGGTCGCGCCCATGCACAGGGACGGCACCAGGTTGGGTCCCGGCGAGCGGGTCAGGCGGCGGGCGAGCTGCGGCGCGGTCAGCGCGACGAAGCTGACGGGACCGGCGGCGGCCGTGGCGGCGGCGGTGAGCAGCACGGCGCTGACCATCAGCAGCAGCCGCACCCGCTGGACGCGCACGCCGAGCGCGTTCGAGATGTCGTCGCCCATCTCCATCATGCGCAGGCCGCGGGCGTTGGCGAGGACCAGCGGCACGAGGACGGCGCACAGCGCGAGCAGCGGCCAGACCTGCTCCCAGTCCCGTCCGTTGAGCGAGCCGGTCATCCACACCACCGCGCGGGCGGCGTCGACCAGGTCGGCCTTGGTGAGCAGATAGCCGTTGACGGCCGTCATGACCGCGTTGACGCCGATGCCGACCAGCACCATCCGGTAGCCGTGCACGCCCTGCTTCCAGGCGAGCAGATAGATGGCGAGACCGGTCACGAGGCCGCCGGCCAGCGCGCCGAGGGTCACCTGGGAGGCGCTGCCGGACAGCAGCACGATCACGATCAGCGCGCCGGCCGTGGAACCCTGCGACAGGCCGAGCACGTCCGGGCTGCCCAGCGGGTTGCGGGAGATGGACTGGAACAGGGCGCCACCGAGGCCGAGGGAGGCGCCGACCAGCAGGCCGACGAGGACCCTGGGCAGCCGCAGTTCGTTGACGATGAAGTCCTGGTAGGCGGTGCCGTTCCCGGCGAGCGTCCGCAGCACGTCGGCCGCCGGGATCCTGGCGTCGCCGGTCCCGATCAGGGCGACGCCGGCGGCGCAGGCGGCCACCAGCAGCAGGACGACGACGGTCAGGGCCCGCGGGTCCAGGCGCACGGAGAGCCCGCCGGGGGTGCGCACGGCACGGCTCCTGGAGTGGGTCTTCACAGCTGGGCCGTCCTCCGCCGTCGTACGAGAAAGATGAAGACCGGGCCGCCGATGATCGCGGTGACGATGCCGACCTGGACCTCGGCGGGACGGGCCGCCACCCGGCCGAGGACATCGGCGCCGAGCAGCAGCACGGGCGCCAGGACCGTGGCGTACGGCAGGATCCAGCGCAGGTCGGGGCCGGTGAAGGAGCGCACGACGTGCGGCACCATCAGGCCGACGAACATGATCGGGCCGCAGGCGGCGGTCGCGGCACCGCACAGCACCACGGCGGACAGCATGGCCAGCGCGCGGGTGCGGTCCAGGTTGGCGCCGAGGGCGCGGGCGGTGTCGTCGCCCATCTCCACCGCGTTCAGCGGCCGGGCCAGCACGAGCGCCAGCACCGTGCCGACCGCGAGGAACGGCAGCACCTGCACGATGGTGGAGTCGGTCGCCGAGACCAGCGAACCCACCGTCCAGAAGCGCATCTTGGCCAGCGCCGCGCCGTCCGTGATCATCACGGCCTGGAGATAGCCGTACAGGGCCGCGCTGATCGCCGTACCAGCGAGCGCGAGCCGCACCGGGGTGGCGCCCCGGCTGCCGCCGAGGAACCAGACCAGCGCGCCGACCGCCGCCGCGCCCAGGAACGCGAACCACACATAGCCGGTCAGGCTGGTGACGCCGAGATAGGTCATGGCCGTGACGACGGCGGCGGACGCACCCGCGTTGATGCCGAGCAGCCCGGGGTCGGCCAGCGGATTGCGGGTCAGCGCCTGGAGCACCGCGCCGGAGAGCCCGAGCGCGGCGCCGACCAGCAGGCCGAGCACCGTGCGCGCGAGCCGCTCGTCCACGACCACGTCGCCGTAGGTGCCCGTGTCGTGGAACAGGCCGTGCCAGACCTGGGCCGGCGACAGCCCTTTCGCCCCGATCGCGATGCTCGCCAAGGCGACGAGCAGCAGGAGCACGGCCGAGAGCAGGAGCCCAAGGGCCCTGGCCACATGGCGGGTTGGGGGCGCGGGCGCGGTCTCCGCGCGCTGTTCCGGGGGACTGTCGACCAACACGAGGTTAGGTTAGCCTACCCTGCACTCCTTCTCGATCCCCGGTACGCGCTCGCGCTCCCTCTCACTCCCCGGTACGCGCTCCTTCACACTCCCGGCGCGCGTTCCTTCACACTCCCGGCGCGCGTTCCTTCCCGTCCGCCGGTGCGCCCCTCCCGCCCGTCACCACCCCAGCCGGGTCAGCGCCTTCTCGCCGTCCAGCGTGCAGGAGCCGTCCCCGGCCGCCGTCCAGGCCGCCGCGCACAGCGCCCGCAGCCCGTCCGCCGTCTCGCCGTCACCGGTCAGCTCCAGCCGGCCGTCACCGGCCGTCGCCGTCCAGCCGCCGCAGCGGAAACCGGCCCCGTCCCCGGTGACCTCTGGCTGCCCGGTGAGCAGCCCGCGCAGATCGGCGTCCACGTACGTCGGCCGGTGGTGGGGCGGCGCGGCGAGCAGCTGCGCCCCGTCGGTCACGCCGGTCAGCACCAGCAGCGAGTCGACCCCGCCGTTGAACGCGCCCTCGATGTCGGTGTCCAGCCGGTCCCCGACCACCAGCGGGCGATCGGCACCGGTCCGGATGATCGTCTCCCGGTGCATCGGGGGCAGCGGCTTGCCCGCGACCTGCGGTTCCGCGCCGGTCGCGATCCGTACGACCTCCACCGCCGCGCCGTTGCCCGGCGCGATGCCCCGCCCGCCCGGAATCGTCAGGTCGGTGTTGGACGCGAACCACGGCACCCCCCGCCGAATGGCGTACGACGCCTCCGCGAAACGGCCCCAGGGCAGGTCGGGGCCGCCGTAGCCCTGTACGACCGCCGCCGGATCGTCGTCCGCCGACTCCACCGGGACCAGGCCGCGCTCGCGCAGCGCCACCCGCAGCCCCTCGCCGCCGATCACCAGCACCCGCGCCCCGGCGGGCACCTGCTCGCCGATCAGCCGGGCGACGGCCTGCGCGGAGGTGATGACGTCGTCCGCGTCCGTCGGTATGCCCAGCTCCGTCAGGTGCCCGGCCACCGTGTCCGGGGTGCGCAGCGCGTTGTTGGTGACGTACGCCAGCCGCATGCCGCCCGACCGGGCCGCCGCGAGCGCGTCGACCGCGTGCGCGATCGCGCTGCCGCCCGCGTAGACCACCCCGTCCAGATCGAGCAGCGCCGTGTCGTACGCCTCGCTCAGGGGCTGCCCGCTGGCCTCCGGCCTGGTCCTGACGCCTTGGCTCATGTCCGTATCGCTCCTCGTAGACTCGCCTTTCCCCCGATCATCCCGCATGCCGCCGACACACGTACGATGCCGGGATGAAGACAGCAGGTCACTCGGAGGCAACGACGCGCCGCGGCCTGGAACTCACCCCGTTCCGTGGCCTGCGTTACGACCCCGACCGGGTCGGCAGCCTCGCCTCCGTCACCTCCCCTCCCTACGACGTCGTCGTACGGCCCGACGGCCTGCACCACCTCCAGTCGGCCGACCCGCACAACATCGTCCGGCTGATCCTGCCCCAGGCCGGCACCCCCAGCGCCCGCACCGAGCAGGCCGCCGACACCCTGCGCCGCTGGCTGGCCGAGGGCATCCTCGTCGCCGACCCGGACCCCGGCCTGTACGTGTACGAGCAGCGCGACGGCGACGGCATGGTCCAGCGCGGGATCATCGGCACGCTGCGGGTGTCGGAGCCCGCGGAGGGCGTGGTACTGCCGCACGAGGACGTCATGCCGCCCGTGGTCGCCGACCGCGCCGCGCTGATGCGCGCGACCCGGGCGAACCTGGAGCCGCTGCTGCTGACGTACCGGGGCGACGGCACGACGGACGGGGCGGGCGCGGGTACGGCGGCCGAGGTGGTCGAGCGGACGGCGGGCCGCCCGCCGCTGCTGGCCACGACCACCGAGGACGGCTTCCGGCACCGGCTGTGGTCCGTCACCGACCCCGTCGACCTGGCCGGGATCCAGAAGGACCTGGCCGGCCGCCAGGCGCTGATCGCCGACGGCCACCACCGCTGGGCCACCTACCGGCGGCTGCGCGCGGAACATCCCTCCCCCAGCCCCTGGGACTACGGCCTCGTCCTGCTGGTCGACACCGTCCGCTATCCGCTGCGTGTCCGCGCCATCCACCGGCTGCTGCACGGCCTGCCGGTCGCGGACGCGCTCCGGGCGGTGACGGGTCTGTTCCGGGTGCGCCGGCTGGACGTGCCGCTGGCGGACGCACTGGCGGCCCTGGCGGACGCGTCCTGCGCGGGCAACGCCTTCCTGCTGGCCGGCGACGGCGCCTTCCACCTGCTCGACCGCCCGGACCCCCGGCTGCTGGCCCGGACCGTCCCGGCGGACCGCCCGGCCGCCTGGCGCTCGCTGGACGCCACGGTCCTGCACGCCACGCTGCTGGAGCACGTCTGGCGCATCCCCGAGGACTCCCCGGCGCACATCGCCTACATCCACGACACGGCGGCGACGGTCGAGAAGGCGGAACGCGACGGCGCTACGGCCGTCCTGATGCACCCGGTCCGCGAGGAGGTCGTACGCGACCTGGCCCGGCAGGGCGTGACGATGCCCCGCAAGTCGACGTCGTTCGGGCCGAAGCCGGCGTCGGGGCTGGTGCTGCGCGCGCTGGAGGTCTGAGCCGAGGGCATCACCTGAAAGGGGGGCGGGCTCCGATGAGAGCCCGCCCCCCTTTCAGGTGACTGTTCCGCCGCGCTTTCCGCCGCCTTCCGCGTCGGCCGGCGGCATCAGTGCTTGTCGTCCTCCTCCGGCGCGGCGTCCGCGGAGCCGGCCGCTTCGGCTTCCTCGGGCTCGTCGGACTCGGGCTCGTCGGAGGCGTCCTCGGCGAGGGCGTCGACGAACTCCACGCCGTCCAGCTCGGCGAGCCGGTCGGAGGCGTCCGTGCTGCCGTCCCGGTCCGCCTCGACGGCCTTCGCGAACCACTCCCGCGCCTCGCCCTCCCGGCCGGCGGCCAGCAGGGCGTCGGCGTAGGCGTAGCGCAGGCGCGCGGTCCACGGCTGCACCGAGTTCGACGCCAGCTCCGGGCTCTGCAGGGTCACGATGGCCGCGTCCAGCTGGCCCATGTCACGCCGGGCACCGGCGGCGACGAGCCGCATCTCCACCTGGCCGGCCTTGTCCAGCTTGTGGACCTCGGGGGCGCCGGCCATCTCCAGCGCCTTCTCCGGCCGGCCGAGACCGCGCTCGCAGTCGGCCATCACCGGCCACAGCTCGACGGCGCCGGTCATCCGCCGGGCGGCCCGGAACTCGGCGAGCGCCTCGCTGTACTTCTGGCTCGCGTACGCGGCGAATCCGGCGGCCTCGCGCACGGCGGCCACGCGGGACGCCAGGCGGAGGGCGACCTTGGAGTAGGCGTAGGCGCCCTCGGGGTCCTCGTCGATCAGCCGGGCGACCATCACCAGGTTCTTGGCGACGTCCTCGGCGAGCGTCTTGGGCAGGCTCTGCAGCTCCTGCCGGACGTCCCTGTCGATCTCGTCACCGGTGACGTCCTCCGGGATCGGCAGCCGCTTGATCGGCTCGCGGTCCCGGTCCCGCTCGTCGCGGAACCGGCTCCCGCCACGGCGGTCGTCCCTGCGGTCGTCACGACGGTCGTCCCGGCCGTCACGCCCCCGGAAGCCACCACCCGGCCGGCCACCGCGGTCGTCCCTGCCGGGCCCACGGCCGCCACGGTCGTCACGGCCCCGGAAACCACCGCGCTGGTCGTCGCGGCGGTCGTCACGCCGGTCGTCCCGGCGGAAGCCGCCACGGTCGTCATCGCGGCGGTCGTCGCGGCGGAAGCCACCGCGGTCGTCGCGCCGGCTGTCGTCGCGGCGGAAGCCGCCACGGTCGTCGCCACGGCGGTCGTCCCGACGGTCGTCACGGCGGTCGTCACGGCCTCGGAAAGCACCGCGCTGGTCGTCACGGCGGTCGTCTCGGCGGTCATCGCGGCGGTAGCCGCCGCGGTCGTCGTCGCGGCGGTAGGAGGGGCGGTCGCTCCGGCTGTCGTCCCGGCGGAAACCACCACCGCGCTGGTCGTCGCGACGCTCGTCGCGGCGGAAGCCACCGCGCTCGCCACGGTCCCGGTCGTCCCGCTGGAACCCCGGCCGCGCACCCCGATCGCCCTCACGACGGAACCCGCCACCACGACGGTCATCGCCCCGACGGTCATCACGACGGTCATCGCGACGGTCGTCACGCCGGCCGTAACCGCCACGGTCGTTGGTGCCACGGTCGTTGGTGCCGCGGTCGTTGGTGCGGCGCTCGTTGTCCCGGCGGTCGTTGTCCCGCCGGAAGCCGCCGCGGTCACCCCGGTCACCACTGTCCCGTCGCCGCTGGTCGCGCTCCGGACGGTCGCCGGGAGAGTTGGTGGACATGGTGACTCCTGTCTGTGGTACCTCAAGCATTGTAAAAACAAAAGGACCCCTGGTCCCAGCTGAACGCTGGTGACCAGGGGTCCTCCAAAGATTGTTCGGCGGTGTCCTACTCTCCCACAGGGTCCCCCCTGCAGTACCATCGGCGCTGTGAGGCTTAGCTTCCGGGTTCGGTATGTAACCGGGCGTTTCCCTCACGCTATGACCACCGAAACCCTAATGGTTTCGAGCGAACAAGCACACTTTTTACTTGTGTTTCAGTTCAGCTCTGAACCGGCAACCGTTCGTTGCCTCAGAACATACACAGTGAACGCGAGCATCAATGGACAAGCCCTCGGCCTATTAGTACCAGTCAACTCCACCCGTTACCAGGCTTCCATATCTGGCCTATCAACCCAGTCGTCTACTGGGAGCCTTACCCCATCAAGTGGGTGGGAGTCCTCATCTCGAAGCAGGCTTCCCGCTTAGATGCTTTCAGCGGTTATCCCTCCCGAACGTAGCCAACCAGCCATGCCCTTGGCAGAACAACTGGCACACCAGAGGTTCGTCCGTCCCGGTCCTCTCGTACTAGGGACAGCCCTTCTCAAGACTCCTACGCGCACAGCGGATAGGGACCGAACTGTCTCACGACGTTCTAAACCCAGCTCGCGTACCGCTTTAATGGGCGAACAGCCCAACCCTTGGGACCGACTCCAGCCCCAGGATGCGACGAGCCGACATCGAGGTGCCAAACCATCCCGTCGATATGGACTCTTGGGGAAGATCAGCCTGTTATCCCCGGGGTACCTTTTATCCGTTGAGCGACGGCGCTTCCACAAGCCACCGCCGGATCACTAGTCCCGACTTTCGTCCCTGCTCGACCCGTCGGTCTCACAGTCAAGCTCCCTTGTGCACTTACACTCAACACCTGATTGCCAACCAGGCTGAGGGAACCTTTGGGCGCCTCCGTTACCCTTTAGGAGGCAACCGCCCCAGTTAAACTACCCATCAGACACTGTCCCTGATCCGGATCACGGACCCAGGTTAGACATCCAGCACGACCAGACTGGTATTTCAACGACGACTCCACCCACACTGGCGTGCGAGCTTCACAGTCTCCCAGCTATCCTACACAAGCCGAACCGAACACCAATATCAAACTGTAGTAAAGGTCCCGGGGTCTTTCCGTCCTGCTGCGCGAAACGAGCATCTTTACTCGTAGTGCAATTTCACCGGGCCTATGGTTGAGACAGTCGAGAAGTCGTTACGCCATTCGTGCAGGTCGGAACTTACCCGACAAGGAATTTCGCTACCTTAGGATGGTTATAGTTACCACCGCCGTTTACTGGCGCTTAAGTTCTCAGCTTCGCCACACCGAAATGTGACTAACCGGTCCCCTTAACGTTCCAGCACCGGGCAGGCGTCAGTCCGTATACATCGCCTTACGGCTTCGCACGGACCTGTGTTTTTAGTAAACAGTCGCTTCTCGCTGGTCTCTGCGGCCACCCCCAGCTCAGAGCGCAAAGCTCATCACCAGGTGTGGCCCCCCTTCTCCCGAAGTTACGGGGGCATTTTGCCGAGTTCCTTAACCATAGTTCACCCGAACGCCTCGGTATTCTCTACCTGACCACCTGAGTCGGTTTAGGGTACGGGCCGCCATGAAACTCGCTAGAGGCTTTTCTCGACAGCATAGGATCATCCACTTCACCACAATCGGCTCGG
The DNA here is from genome assembly GCF_033366695.1 of Streptomyces sp. SCL15-4. Lineage (NCBI taxonomy): Bacteria > Bacillati > Actinomycetota > Actinomycetes > Kitasatosporales > Streptomycetaceae > Streptomyces > Streptomyces sp. SCL15-4. Next base: position 6,461,999 of record NZ_JAOBTQ010000001.1, on the reverse strand, counting down.
CATCAGGTCTCACCCTGCAAGAGTGGCGGATTTGCCTACCACTCGGGCTACACCCTTACCCCGGGACAACCACCGCCCGGGATGGACTACCTTCCTGCGTCACCCCATCACTCACCTACTAACCGCTTGGTCCGGCGGCTCCACCACTTTCCATTCCCCGAAGGGTCCGGAACGGCTTCACGGCCTTAGCATCACGATGCTCGATGTTTGACGCTTCACAGCGGGTACCGGAATATCAACCGGTTATCCATCGACTACGCCTGTCGGCCTCGCCTTAGGTCCCGACTTACCCTGGGCAGATCAGCTTGACCCAGGAACCCTTAGTCAATCGGCGCAAACGTTTCTCACGTTTGTATCGCTACTCATGCCTGCATTCTCACTCGTCAACCGTCCACGACTACCTTCCAGTGCCGCTTCACCCGGCAGACGACGCTCCCCTACCCATCACAGCACCCGTTGGGGCTTATTGCTGCAATGACACGACTTCGGCGGTACGCTTGAGCCCCGCTACATTGTCGGCGCGGAATCACTAGACCAGTGAGCTATTACGCACTCTTTCAAGGGTGGCTGCTTCTAAGCCAACCTCCTGGTTGTCTGTGCGACTCCACATCCTTTCCCACTTAGCGTACGCTTAGGGGCCTTAGTCGATGCTCTGGGCTGTTTCCCTCTCGACCATGGAGCTTATCCCCCACAGTCTCACTGCCGCGCTCTCACTTACCGGCATTCGGAGTTTGGCTAAGGTCAGTAACCCGGTAGGGCCCATCGCCTATCCAGTGCTCTACCTCCGGCAAGAAACACACGACGCTGCACCTAAATGCATTTCGGGGAGAACCAGCTATCACGGAGTTTGATTGGCCTTTCACCCCTAACCACAGGTCATCCCCCAGGTTTTCAACCCTGGTGGGTTCGGTCCTCCACGAAGTCTTACCTCCGCTTCAACCTGCCCATGGCTAGATCACTCCGCTTCGGGTCTTGAGCGTGCTACTAAAACGCCCTATTCGGACTCGCTTTCGCTACGGCTTCCCCACCCGGGTTAACCTCGCAACACACCGCAAACTCGCAGGCTCATTCTTCAAAAGGCACGCAGTCACGAGAACAAGGCAAGCCTCGTTCCGACGCTCCCACGGCTTGTAGGCACACGGTTTCAGGTACTATTTCACTCCGCTCCCGCGGTACTTTTCACCATTCCCTCACGGTACTATCCGCTATCGGTCACCAGGGAATATTTAGGCTTAGCGGGTGGTCCCGCCAGATTCACACGGGATTTCTCGGGCCCCGTGCTACTTGGGTGTTTCTCAAACGAGCCGCTGATGTTTCGACTACGGGGGTCTTACCCTCTACGCCGGACCTTTCGCATGTCCTTCGCCTACATCAACGGTTTCTGACTCGTCGACCAGCCGGCAGACTGATCAAGAGAAATCCCACAACCCCGTATACGCAACCCCTGCCGGGTCTCACACGCATACGGTTTGGCCTCATCCGGTTTCGCTCGCCACTACTCCCGGAATCACGGTTGTTTTCTCTTCCTGAGGGTACTGAGATGTTTCACTTCCCCTCGTTCCCTCCACACTGCCTATGTGTTCAGCAGCGGGTGACAGCCCATGACGACTGCCGGGTTTCCCCATTCGGAAACCCCCGGATCAAAGCCTGGTTGACGACTCCCCGGGGACTATCGCGGCCTCCCACGTCCTTCATCGGTTCCTGGTGCCAAGGCATCCACCGTGCGCCCTTAAAAACTTGGCCACAGATGCTCGCGTTCACTGTGTAGTTCTCAAACAACGACCAGCCACCCATCACCCCAGACCAAAGGTCCGAGTGCACTGGGGCCGGCAACTGAGGAAGTTCGCTCCCTCAGACACCCAACAGCGTGCCCGACACCCTCATCCCTTCGCTCGTTCCGTTCCACGCCGAAGCAGTACTAGGAAGAGCAGCAGGTCAAAAGTGCCGAGTAGTCAACGTTCCACCCATGAGCTAACCACCGTCGATCATTCGCCGACGTAGTGGCTCTGGCTGCCTCGCGGCAGCTAGATGCTCCTTAGAAAGGAGGTGATCCAGCCGCACCTTCCGGTACGGCTACCTTGTTACGACTTCGTCCCAATCGCCAGTCCCACCTTCGACAGCTCCCTCCCACAAGGGGTTGGGCCACCGGCTTCGGGTGTTACCGACTTTCGTGACGTGACGGGCGGTGTGTACAAGGCCCGGGAACGTATTCACCGCAGCAATGCTGATCTGCGATTACTAGCGACTCCGACTTCATGGGGTCGAGTTGCAGACCCCAATCCGAACTGAGACCGGCTTTTTGAGATTCGCTCCACCTCACGGTATCGCAGCTCATTGTACCGGCCATTGTAGCACGTGTGCAGCCCAAGACATAAGGGGCATGATGACTTGACGTCGTCCCCACCTTCCTCCGAGTTGACCCCGGCGGTCTCCCGTGAGTCCCCAGCACCACAAGGGCCTGCTGGCAACACGGGACAAGGGTTGCGCTCGTTGCGGGACTTAACCCAACATCTCACGACACGAGCTGACGACAGCCATGCACCACCTGTACACCGACCACAAGGGGGGCACTATCTCTAATGCTTTCCGGTGTATGTCAAGCCTTGGTAAGGTTCTTCGCGTTGCGTCGAATTAAGCCACATGCTCCGCCGCTTGTGCGGGCCCCCGTCAATTCCTTTGAGTTTTAGCCTTGCGGCCGTACTCCCCAGGCGGGGCACTTAATGCGTTAGCTGCGGCACGGACAACGTGGAATGTTGCCCACACCTAGTGCCCACCGTTTACGGCGTGGACTACCAGGGTATCTAATCCTGTTCGCTCCCCACGCTTTCGCTCCTCAGCGTCAGTATCGGCCCAGAGATCCGCCTTCGCCACCGGTGTTCCTCCTGATATCTGCGCATTTCACCGCTACACCAGGAATTCCGATCTCCCCTACCGAACTCTAGCCTGCCCGTATCGACTGCAGACCCGGGGTTAAGCCCCGGGCTTTCACAACCGACGTGACAAGCCGCCTACGAGCTCTTTACGCCCAATAATTCCGGACAACGCTTGCGCCCTACGTATTACCGCGGCTGCTGGCACGTAGTTAGCCGGCGCTTCTTCTGCAGGTACCGTCACTTTCGCTTCTTCCCTGCTGAAAGAGGTTTACAACCCGAAGGCCGTCATCCCTCACGCGGCGTCGCTGCATCAGGCTTTCGCCCATTGTGCAATATTCCCCACTGCTGCCTCCCGTAGGAGTCTGGGCCGTGTCTCAGTCCCAGTGTGGCCGGTCGCCCTCTCAGGCCGGCTACCCGTCGTCGCCTTGGTGAGCCGTTACCTCACCAACAAGCTGATAGGCCGCGGGCTCATCCTGCACCGCCGGAGCTTTACAGCCTCCACCATGCGATGGAAGCTCATATCCGGTATTAGACCCCGTTTCCAGGGCTTGTCCCAGAGTGCAGGGCAGATTGCCCACGTGTTACTCACCCGTTCGCCACTAATCCCCTCCCGAAGGAGGTTCATCGTTCGACTTGCATGTGTTAAGCACGCCGCCAGCGTTCGTCCTGAGCCAGGATCAAACTCTCCGTGAATGTTTTCCCGTAATCGGGATGACACATCACGAGAGCGGTGCGAGAGGAGGAATAGTCCTCTCGCACACAGCGTCCTCGCTGTGTTTTTTCAAAGGAACCTCGTCCCGGTCGTGATGACCGGAGACGGGGTATCAACATATCTGGCGTTGACTTTTGGCACGCTGTTGAGTTCTCAAGGAACGGTCGCTTCCTTTGTACTCACCCTCTCGGGCTTTCCTCCGGGCGCTTCCCTTCGGTCTTGCGTTTCCGACTCTATCAGATCTTTTCTCGATCCGATTTCCTCGGTGCTTTCCAGGTTCCCGCTCTCGCGTTTCCCTTTCCGGCGGTTCCGACTCTATCAGATCCTTTCGGCGTCCGATTCCCTGTCGGCGGGATTGCCTTGGGGCTTTCGGCTTTCGCCGTTCGCCCTTTCGACATTCACTACGCTAGCCGATTCCCTCGGAGTCTCATAATCGAGTCTCGCGAGTTCGAATTCGAGCGCGCGAGCGCGCCGAAAACAACCCCGTATGAGGGGGTGGAGCTGGGCAGTGGGTTGGCCGCTCCGGCTGCAGGCATACGCCGTACCCGGTTCAGCGGCTCGGGCCACATTACGCACTCCGGCCGGCCGCGTCAACCTCGTCGGCGCCTCGGCACGTGGGCCCGGTAGGGGCTGACGGTGGGGTCGTCCGCCACCCAGTAGCGCCACGGGTGGAGGTCCCCGTCGCCGCCCTCGCCCGCGACACCGGTGCGGGGACCACTGCGTACCTGGTCGGAGGGGATCGGCGCGCCGGTCAGTATCCGCAGCGGGGTCTCGCCCGGGGCGCAGGCGTCCGTGCCGTCCAAGGCCCGGTCGATCCCCAGGGCCGTCGCGAGCCGGGCGGGACCCTTGGCCAGTTCCTTGTCGTTCCGGGCCGAAAGACGTCGCTTGCGGGCCAGCTCGGCGCCTTCCACCACCTCGCCGGCGCGCAGCAGTACGGCGCTCGCCCGGCCCTCGGGTCCGCAGACCAGGTTCATGCAGTGCCACATGCCGTAGGTGAAGTAGACGTACACGTGTCCGGGCTCGCCGAACATCACGGCGTTGCGGGCGGTGCGGCCTCGGTAGGCGTGCGAGCCGGGGTCGTTCGGGCCGTCGTAGGCCTCCACCTCGGTGAGGCGGACGGCGATCGGGCCGTCGGGTGTGGTCCGGACCAGGATGCGGCCGAGGAGGTCCGGGGCGACCTCCAGGACCGGGCGGTCGAAGAAGGTGCGGGGCAGTGGCGTACGGTCCGGGGGCGCGATCATGCCGTCCGAGGGTAGTCCAGAGGGTCTGAGGGTCTGTGGGGCCTGCGGAACCGGCCACGGGCGGATCGCGTTTGTACCGGTCGAGGGTCCATTCGTAAAGGGAGTGCCATGGCGTTCAAGAAGCTGCTCGCGAGCCTGGGGGCCGGCGGCGCGTCGGTGGAGACGGTGCTGACCGAGGTCAACGTCGTGCCGGGCGGTGTCGTCCAGGGTGAGGTGCGGATCCAGGGCGGGACGGTGAACCAGGCCATCGAGGGGCTGTCCGTCGGGCTCCAGGCCAAGGTCGAGGTGGAGAGCGGCGACCAGGAGTACAAGCAGGACATCGAGTTCACGAAGGTGCGGCTCGGCGGTGCCTTCGAGCTCCAGGCCGGTGCGGTGCACGCGGTGCCGTTCGGGCTGGAGATCCCCTGGGAGACGCCGATCACCATGATCGACGGGCAGGCGCTGCACGGGATGCACATCGGTGTGACCACCGAGCTGGCGATCGCGCGGGCCGTGGACTCCGGCGACCTGGACCCGGTCAACGTGCACCCGCTGCCGGCGCAGAAGGCGATCCTGGACGCCTTCGTCCAGCTGGGCTTCCGGTTCAAGAACGCGGACATGGAGCGCGGTCACATCCGGGGTACGCGGCAGCAGCTGCCGTTCTACCAGGAGATCGAGTTCTTCCCGCCGGCGCAGTACCGCGGTCTGAACCAGGTGGAGCTGAGCTTCGTGGCGGACGAGCGCGCGATGGACGTCGTGCTGGAGATGGACAAGAAGCCGGGTCTGTTCAGCGAGGGCTCGGACACCTACCGGTCCTTCCAGGTGGGGCTGAACGACTGGCAGGGGACCGACTGGGCGGCGTACCTCAACCAGTGGCTGTCCGAGGTCGGCAGCAAGCGCAACTGGTTCTAGGCTCGGAGCCGCTGGTTGCAGATCATCGATCAGGAGGTACCGAGGTGACCGAGCTCAAGCGGCGGCCGCTCCCCCATGACTTCCATCCGCCCGTTCCGTCGTTCACGGTGACGAGCGAGGACGTCAAGGAGGGTGCCACGCTCGCGGGCGCCCAGGTGTACGCGGAGGGCAACAGTTCGCCGCACCTGCGCTGGGAGGGCTTTCCGACGGAGACGAAGAGCTTCGCCGTGACCTGCTACGACCCGGACGCGCCGACCGGCAGCGGGTTCTGGCACTGGGTGCTGTTCGACATTCCGGCCTCGGTGACCGAGCTGCCGGCGGGTGTGGGCGGCGGCTCCTTCGAGGGGCTGCCCGAGGGTGCCGTGCACGCGCGGAACGACTACGGCACGAAGGACTTCGGCGGTGCCGCTCCGCCTCCCGGGGACGGCCCGCACCGGTACGTCTTCACGGTGTACGCGGTGGACCAGGAGAAGCTGGGTCCGGACGCGGACGCCTCGCCGGCCTTCGTCGGCTTCAACCTGCGGTTCCACACGATCGCGCGCGCCCAGCTGATCGGTGAGTACGAGAACCCCGCCGAGGGCTGAGCGCCGTAGCGCGATCCGGTTCGGCGTTCACTGAACGTTTGCCCGCCTCCTGTCTTGGAAGTGATCGGAGGCGGGCATTTTTATTGCGTTGTCCATCTCGGCGCGCCCGTCCAGAGTTGATCCGAGCCCGCCGGGGGGCGGGCAGGCGCACACGGGAGGTGGGCTGGATGCGTGACACGTTGGTCCTGAACGCGAGTTTCGAGCCGCTGTCGACGGTGTCCCTGAACCGAGCCGTGGTCCTGGTGCTCCAGGACAAGGCCGTGGTCGAGCAGGCCCACCCGGAACTGCGTATGCGCGGCGCGGACGTGGACATACCCGCGCCCCGGGTGATCCGGCTGTGCCGGTACGTACGGGTGCCGTTCCGAAGACGAGCGCCGTGGTCGCGGCGGGGAGTGCTGGTGCGCGACCGGTACCGGTGCGCGTACTGCGGGCGCCGGGCCACGACCGTGGACCATGTGGTGCCGCGGGCGCAGGGCGGGCAGGACACGTGGCTGAACACGGTGGCCGCGTGCGCGGAGGACAATCACCGGAAGGCGAACCGGACTCCGGACGAGGCCGGGATGACGCTGCTGCGGCAGCCGTTCGAACCCACTCCGGCCGATGCGATGTTGCTTTCGCTGGGGCAGGAGGAGTTCGCCGCGCTTCCCGAGTGGCTCGCCCGGGAAGCTGCCTAGGCGTCTGCCGGGTGCCGTCCGCCGGCGGCTGCGGGTCGCTTCCGGCTGGTCGCGCGGTTTCCCGCGCCCCGGTCGGGGCGCGGGTGCCCGTGGTCTCAGTCGATCGGGGGCTTCTCCCGGCGTTCCGTGCCGCCGTTGGAGCCGTTGTTGCCCGAACCGCCGCCCAGCGAGCCGAAGTTGCCCATGGCTCCGGAGAGGCCCTTGAGGGCGTCGCCGATTTCGCTCGGGACGATCCAGAGCTTGTTGGCGTCGCCCTCGGCGATCTTGGGGAGCATCTGGAGGTACTGGTAGGACAGCAGCTTCTGGTCCGGGTCACCGGCGTGGATGGCCTCGAAGACCGTACGCACGGCCTGGGCCTCGCCTTCGGCGCGCAGCGCGGCGGCCTTGGCCTCACCCTCGGCGCGCAGGATCTGGGACTGCTTCTCGCCCTCGGCGCGCAGGATCTCCGACTGCCGGACACCTTCGGCCTGGAGGATGGCGGCGCGCTTGTCCCGGTCGGCGCGCATCTGCTTCTCCATCGAGTCCTGGATGGAGGTGGGCGGCTCGATGGCCTTCAGCTCCACGCGGTTGACGCGGATGCCCCACTTGCCGGTGGCCTCGTCCAGGACGCCGCGCAGGGCGGCGTTGATCTCCTCGCGGGAGGTCAGGGTCCGTTCGAGGTCCATGCCGCCGATGATGTTGCGCAGGGTGGTGACGGTGAGCTGCTCGATCGCCTGGATGTAGCTGGCGACCTCGTAGGTGGCGGCCCGGGCGTCGGTGACCTGGTAGTAGATGACCGTGTCGATGTTCACGACCAGGTTGTCCTGGGTGATCACCGGCTGCGGCGGGAACGGTACGACCTGTTCTCGCAGGTCGATGCGGTTGCGGATGGTGTCGATGAACGGGACGACGATGTTGAGGCCCGCGTTCAGCGTCCGTGTGTAGCGGCCGAAGCGCTCGACGATGGCGGCGCTGGCCTGTGGGATGACTTGGATCGTCTTGATCAGGGCGATGAAGACCAACACCACCAGGATGATCAGGACGATGATGACCGGTTCCATCGTCGCTCCCCGTACCCTTCTCCGCCTCGGCGCCTTCGGCAGATCTCATGACTGTTGAGGATCTTGCTGGTCGAGTCTGTCAGACCGTGGGGCAACTCGTGTGCCGTTCCCCGTGAGTTGTCCTCACAGGACGATCGCGGTGGCCCCCTCGATGTCCACGACGTCCACCTCCTGGCCGACTTCGTAGGCGCGGCCGGTGTCGAGGGCGCGGGCCGACCAGACCTCTCCGGCGAGCTTGATCCGGCCGCCGGCCGCGTCGACCCGTTCGAGGACGACGGCCTGTCTGCCTTTCAGCGCCTCCACGCCGGTGGCGAGTTGAGGGCGCTGCCGGCCGTGCCGGGCGGCGATGGGCCGGACCACGGCGATGAGGGCGACGGAGACGGCGACGAACGCGAGGACCTGGATGACGGCGTCGAAGCCGAGCGCGGAGACGACCGCCGCCGCGACGGCTCCCACCGCGAGCATGCCGAACTCCGGCATGGCGGTGACCACCAGCGGGATCCCGAGTGCCGCCGCGCCGACGAGCCACCACACCCATGCGTCGATGTCCACATGGTCATGGTAGGGCCGCGGCCGGGCGGCGGACAGGGCGCGCAGGGGGGAGCGGCGGGGTCAGGACAGGGGCAGGCCCTGGGCGGTCCAGCGGTCGCCGACCTGCTCGACGACGAGCGGGAGGCCGAAGCAGAGGGAGAGGTTGCGGGAGGTCAGTTCCAGCTCGACGGGGCCGGCGGCGAGGACCTTGCCCTGGCGGATCATGAGGACGTGGGTGAAGCCGGGGGCGATCTCCTCGACGTGGTGCGTGACCATGATCATCGAGGGGGCGATGGGGTCTCGGGCGAGCCGGCCGAGGCGGCGGACCAGGTCCTCGCGGCCGCCGAGGTCGAGGCCGGCGGCGGGCTCGTCGAGCAGGAGCAGCTCGGGGTCGGTCATCAGGGCGCGGGCGATCAGGGTGCGCTTGCGCTCGCCCTCGGAGAGGGTGCCGAACTTGCGGTCCAGGTAGTCGCTCATGCCGAGGCGGTCGAGGAAGGCGCGGGCGCGCTGCTCGTCGACGTCCTCGTACTCCTCCTGCCAGCCGGCGGTCATGCCGTAGGCGGCGGTGAGGACGGTCTGCAGGACGGTCTGGCGCTTGGGGAGCTTGTCGGCCATGGCCATGCCGGCCATGCCGATGCGGGGGCGCAGCTCGAAGACGTCGGTGCCGGGCTTGCCGAGGGTCTCGCCGAGGATGGTGGCGGTGCCGGTGCTGGGGTAGAGGTAGCTGGAGGCGACGTTCAGGAGGGTGGTCTTGCCGGCGCCGTTGGGGCCGAGGATGACCCAGCGCTCGCCCTCCTTCACCGACCAGGAGACCTGGTCCACCAGAGCCCGGCCCTCGCGGACCACGGATACGTCCTGAAGCTCCAGAACATCGCTCATGAGCGCGTTGTCTCCCCTTGCAGTGTGGCCGGTCTCGGCTGTCGCGTACGCCTGTGGCTGGGGTTCCGCGCCGGCGGGCGCAGCCCTTATGAAATCTACGCCACGAGTGCCCCGCTCCATTCCATCGGTCCGGTCCTTAGGGTGGGGGCATGCTCTCGGAACCGCGTTCAGGACGCCTCGCAGCTTGGGGTAACGCCCTTTTGGCCGGACTCGTCGCTCCGGATGACGCCGCCCTCGCCATCGTGGGCGAGGACGCGGTGCACCGGGTGGAGGGGCTGCCCGGTGAGCCGGCGCCGGTCGGGCTGACGCTCGCGCTGGGACGGCTGCGCGCGCTCGGGGTGGGCGGGCTGCGGGTGGCGCTGCCGGCGCCGGGGCATCCGCTGGGGCTGAGCGGTCCGCCGGAGTTCAACGCGCGGGCGCTGGAGGCCGAGGAGGCGGTGGTCTGTCACGGTGCCGCGTTCGGGCTGGTGCCCGAGGTGTACGAGGCCGGGCCCGAGGGCGATGTGCACACCGAGGTGGTGTGGCGGGTGCTGCCGGTGCGCGAGGCGCCGCCGGCCGACGTGCCGTCGCTGGGCGAGGCCGAGCGGGAGCTGGCCGAGGCGTTGCGGGAGGCGACCGAGGTGCTGTCGAGGCTGGACGTCGCCGGGTCGGGGCCGATGGCACAGGCGGCGATCGACGCGTACCGGGCCCGGGCCGAGCGGGGCCGGGAGGTGCTGGCGCCGGGTTATCCGCCGCGTGCGGTGCGGGTGCTGGAGCTGGCGCAGCGGGTGGGGCTGCTGGTGTCGCTGGCGTACGGCAACGGGCACGGGGCCGCGGTCAGCTCCGCCGAGATGCGGGCGCGGGCCGAGGCGCTCAGGCCGGTGGAGCGGACGGCGCGGCGGGCGCAGGTGGCGGCGTACAACGCGTATGTGGAGGAGCGGGAGCGCGGGGCGCGCTAGGTGCTGTCGTCGGACTTCCGCCGTCCGTCCGGAGGACGGGCGGCGCGGCGTCGGGTGCGTGGTCCGGCGCCCCGGAGGGCTCGGGAGGTGCCGGGGCCCTGGTCCGGGCGGTGCGGCGAGGGGGCGTGGCGCGGCTTCGCGAGGCGGGCGGGAGTCCGGCGGCAGGGTCCGGACGCGTCCGGTGGACGGCCCCCGCAGGCCTCCCGGCGGGTCCGGGAGGCCTGCGGGTCGCTTCGCGGGCCTGGCTCAGTGGTTGAGGCCGAGGTTGCCGAAGGCCGGGTTCAGCACGCCGATGACGTTCACGCTGTTGCCGACCGCGTTCACCGGGACGTGCACCGGCACCTGGGCGACGTTGCCCGAGGCGACGCCCGGGGACCCGGCGGCCGCGCCGGCGGCGCCGCTCTGGGCGGAGGCGAGCCCCGCGCCGGCGGCCACCAGGCCACCCGCCACCATCGTCACGGCCGCTGCCTTCTTCAGGTTCTTCACTGTCTGCCCCTCCTGGACGTTCACCGCGGCGATCACCGCGGCACGCACTGGAGAACGGCGGAGACCACCCGGGGATGCGCCATCCGGGTGACATTCCCACGACGGTATGAATCTCAGCCCGGTCCGTGACGCCGCGTGTTGCCGCGGGTCACGGCCCGGCCGGGGCGTGTCAGTCGGCCACGCCGTTGCGTACGGCCCACAGCGCGGCCTGGGTGCGGTCGGCGAGGTCCAGCTTCATCAGGATGTTGGAGACGTGCGTCTTGACGGTCTTCTCGGAGAGGACGAGGGCGCGGGCTATCTCCCGGTTGGAGCGGCCGTCCGCGATCAGGCCGAGGACCTCGCGCTCCCGCTCGGTGAGCGACCCTCCCCTGCCCTGTCCGCCGCCCGCCTCCTCCCGGGAGAGCAGGGCGTCGGCGACCTCCGGCTGGAGCAGGACGTGTCCGGCGTGCACGGAGCGGATGGCGCCGGCGAGGGCGTCGGGGTCCACGTCCTTGTAGACGTATCCGGCGGCGCCCGCGCGCAGGGCCGGGACGACCGTGCGCTGCTCGGTGAAGCTCGTGACGATCAGCACGCGCGCGTGGTGGCCCAGTGCGCGCAGTCTGCGCAGCGCCTCGATGCCGTCCATGCCCGGCATCTTGATGTCCATGAGGACGACGTCGGGCCGCAGTTCCTCGGCGCGGGCCACTCCCTCGGCGCCGTCGGCGGCCTCGCCGACGACCTCTATGTCGTCCTGCACCTCCAGGAAGGTGCGCAGGCCCCGGCGGACGACCTGGTGGTCGTCGACCAGCAGCACCTTGATCGGTTCACCCACCGGGGACCTCCATCTCGATCGTGGTGCCCTTGCCGGGCGCCGATTGCACGGTCAGCGAGCCGCCGACCCCGCTGGTCCGGTCCCGCATGGAGACGAGGCCGAGGTGGCGTCCGGCGCGGCGGACCGCCGTGGGGTCGAAGCCGCCGCCGTCGTCGGTGACGCGCAGCACGGCGCCGTTGCCGCGCCGCCCCACGCTGACGTGGACGTGGGCCGCGCCGGAGTGCCGCAGGGCGTTGTGCAGGGCTTCCTGGGCGACCCGGAGCATGGCCTCCTCCTGGGCCGCGGGCAGGGCGCGGAAGCCGGTGCCGGCGAAGGTCACGCGGGCCGAGTGGGCGCGGTCGAGGACCTGTATCTGGGTGCGCAGGGTGGCGATCAGCCCGTCCTCCTCCAGCGCGGCGGGCCGCAGCTCCACGACGGCGGCGCGCAGTTCGTCGGCGGCCTCGGCGGCGAGCGAGGCCACCTGGTGCAGCTCGCCCTTGGCGCGGGCGGGGTCGCGGTCGACGAGCGCGGCCGCGGCCTGGGCGGTCAGGCGCAGCGAGAAGAGTTTCTGGCTGACCGCGTCGTGCAGTTCATGGGCGAGGCGGGAGCGTTCCTCGGCGATGGTCAGTTCGCGGCTGCGTTCGTAGAGGCGGGCGTTGGTGAGGGCGATGGCGGCGTGCTGGGCGAGGATGGAGAGCAGTTCCTCGTCGTCCTGGGTGAAGCCGCAGCTGCCCTCCGGCCTGGCGCGGCGCTTGTTGGCCAGGAAGAGGGCCCCGATGACCTCCTCGCCGTCCCTGATCGGCAGGCCCAGGAAGTCGGCCAGGTCGGGGTGGGCGTCCGGCCAGCCCTCGAAGCGGGGGTCCTTGCGCACGTCGGCGAGGCGCTCGGCCTTCGCCTCGCGCAGCATCGCGGCGAGGATGCCGTGCTGGCGCGGGAGCGGGCCGATGGCGCGCCACTGCTCCTCGCTGACGCCGTCCACGACGAACTGGGCGAAGCCGCCGTGGTCGTCGGGGACGCCGAGGGCGGCGTACTGGGCGTCGAGCAGCTCGCGGGCGGAGGCGACGATCGTCTTGAGGACGTCGCGCACCTCCAGGTGCCTGCTCATGGCCAGCAGCGCGGAACTCACCGCGGCGAGGCCGGACCGGGGGCCTTGACTCATGTCCTCACGGTACCGGCGGGGTCCGACAGCCCGGATCGGCCCGGTGCCGGCGGGGCCTGGTCCGCTGGTCCTAGGGCCGGTGGAGGACCCGGAGTGCCGGTGGCGGGGCCTGACACGCGCGCGTGCGTGGGGGTGTGGGTGCGCGTGGGTGTGACGAGGCCGGCGCCGGCCGTCTCCTCCTCCGGGAGTAGGGTCCTCACGCTGAGCGTTGCGGAAGCAACTCGCTGTGAGAGCTTTCGGTAATCCATGTGAGCCCGCGCATAGGGCCTGCATCACGTACGAAGGCGCATAGGAGAAGGACCCGGCCGCATGAACGGGATCGACGGTCCCGTCTGTCCTATTTTGCCCTTCCCTGATCCACTATCTCGGATCGTATGTCGCACCTTTGCCTGGGCATTTTGCGCCCGCTAAGAATTGCCTCGTCGCTCAGCGCCGCGGGTTACCACCGCGGCGTTCGTGTGGGAGGAGCCGATTCCCCCGGCGGACGCAGGAGCGACCTCCGCGCTATCGAAGAGGTCCATCAGCCATGCCCAAGAACATCCTCGCCCGAGCTCACAGTCGTACGCCGGCCAAGCAGCGGCAGATCGCCGCCGTCGCCGGTGTCGCCGTGTTCGGCACCGCCGCCCTCGCCCTGTCGGCCACCATCGGCCACGAGGACACCGTCACCACGGGCGCCCCGGCCGCGACCGCGCAGGTCGCCTCCGGCACCGTCCTGAAGAACGTCAAGGGCACTGTCACCGGCCGGCTCGCCGCCGCCCACGTCAAGCTCGACACCCTCGCGGCGCGGAAGAAGGCCGCCGACGACGCCGCCGACAAGGCCGCCGCGCAGAAGCAGGCCGCCGCCGCGAAGGCCGCCCGGCAGCACTCCGCCGTCCAGGCCGCCACCCGCTCCACCGAGCGTCTGCGCATCCAGCCGGTCGCCGCCAAGACGTACTCCAACAGCCTCGACGGCTGGATCCGGCAGGCCCTGTCCATCATGAAGGCCAGGGGCATCCCGGGCAGCTACAACGGGCTGCACCGCAACATCATGCGGGAGTCCTCCGGCAACCCCCTCGCCATCAACAACTGGGACATCAACGCCGTCAACGGCATCCCGTCCAAGGGCCTGCTCCAGGTCATCCCGCCGACCTTCACCGCGTACCACGTGGCCGGCACGTCCTGGAACATCTACGACCCGGTCGCCAACATCACCGCCGCCGCCAACTACGCGGCCCACCGGTACGGCTCGATCGACAACGTCAACAGCGCGTACTGAGGCCTGGCGCGGACCTCGACGACGCGAAGAGCCGAAGGGCGGCACCCCGGGACCGGGGCGCCGCCCTTCGGCGTCGTACGGGGGTGTGGCCGCGCGGTTACTTGCGCATGACCTCCGGCTCGTGGCGGCGCAGGAAGCGGGAGACGAAGAAGCCGCAGACCGCGCCGAGCGCGAGCAGCACGAGCATGTCCAGGCCCCAGGCCGAGGCCGCGTGGTCCCACAGCGGGTCGGTGCTGCCCGGGTCGTCGGTGTTCGGGGCGATGGCGTTGAAGTCCAGCGTGGTGCCGGCCGCGGCCACCGCCCAGCGGGACGGCATCAGGTACGAGAACTCGTTCACGCCGAGCGTGCCGTGCAGGGTGAACAGGCAGCCGGTGAAGACGACCTGGACGATCGCGAACATCACGAGCAGCGGCATGGTCTTCTCGGCGGTCTTCACCAGCGAGGAGATCACCAGGCCGACCATCATCGAGGTGAAGCCCAGCGCCATGATCGGCAGGCACAGCTCGATCAGCGTGGAGCCGCCGAGCACCAGGCCCTCGCCGGGGATCTCCCGGCTGGCGAAGCCGATGACGCCGACCAGCAGGCCCTGCAGCATGGTGACGGCGCCGAGCACGACCACCTTGGACATCAGGTACGCCGAGCGGGACAGGCCGGTCGCGCGCTCCCGCTCGTAGATCACCCGCTCCTTGATCAGCTCACGGACCGAGTTCGCGGCGCCCGCGAAGCACGCGCCGACGGCGAGGATCAGCAGGACGGTGGTGGCGGTGCCGTTCGGTGCGGGCAGGTGGGTCCTGGGGTTGACCGGGTTCGGCAGCAGCCCGCGGTCGTGCTGGATCAGCAGGCTGACCGCGCCGATGACCGCCGGCAGCAGCACCGTCAGCGCCAGGAAGCCCTTGTCGGAGGCGATGACCGCGACATAGCGCCGGACGAGGGTCATCAGCTGCGAGCCCCAGCTCTGCGGCTTGGGCGGCCTCAGCGCCTGCGGTACGGGCACGGGGCCGGTCTGCGGGGCGACGGCGTCGATCTCCGCCGCGTACATCTGGTAGTGCTGCGAGCCCTTCCAGCGGCCCGCCCAGTCGTAGTCGCGGTAGTTCTCGAAGGCGGAGAAGACGTCGGCCCAGCTGTCGTAGCCGAAGAAGTTGAGCGCCTCCTCGGGCGGGCCGAAGTAGGCGACGGCGCCGCCCGGCGCCATCACCAGCAACTTGTCGCACAACGCCAGCTCGGCCACCGAGTGGGTGACCACGAGGACCGTACGGCCGTCGTCGGCGAGGCCGCGCAGCAGCTGCATGACGTCGCGGTCCATGCCCGGGTCGAGGCCGGAGGTCGGCTCGTCCAGGAAGATCAGCGACGGCTTGGTGAGCAGTTCCAGGGCGACCGAGACGCGCTTGCGCTGGCCGCCGGAGAGCGAGGTGACCTTCTTGTCCTTGTGGATGTCGAGCTTCAGCTCGCGCAGCACCTCGTCGATGCGGGCGTCGCGCTCCTTGGCCGTGGTGTCGGCGGGGAAGCGCAGCTTGGCCGCGTACTTCAGGGCCTTCTTCACGGTCAGCTCGCGGTGCAGGATGTCGTCCTGCGGCACCAGGCCGATGCGCTGGCGCAGCTCGGCGAACTGCTTGTACAGGTTCCGGTTGTCGTACAGCACCTCGCCCTGGTTGGCGGGCCGGTAGCCGGTGAGCGCCTTGAGCAGGGTGGACTTGCCGGAGCCGGACGGGCCGATCACGGCGATCAGCGACTTCTCGGGAACGCCGAAGGAGACGTCCTTGAGGATCTGCTTGCCGCCGTCGACCGTGACGGTCAGGTGACGGGCCGAGAAGGAGACCTCACCGGTGTCGACGAACTCCTCGAGGCGGTCGCCGACGATGCGGAAGGTGGAGTGGCCGACGCCGACGATGTCGCTCGGGCCGAGCAGCGCCGAGCCGCCCTTCGGGATCGGCTGGCCGTTGACGTAGGTGCCGTTGTGCGAGCCGAGGTCACGGATCTCGAAGCGGCCGTCCGGCGTGGCGTGGAACTCGGCGTGGTTCCGGGAGACCTGGAGGTCGGAGACGACCAGGTCGTTCTCCAGGGCACGGCCGATGCGCATCACGCGGCCGAGCGCGAACTGGTGGAACGTGGTCGGGCTGCGGTCGCCGTAGACCGGCGGCACCCCCGCGCCACCACCGGGCGTCTTCTGGACGTACTGCTCCGCGGGCCCGGGCTGCTGCTGCGGGAACGCGGCGGGCTGCTGCCAGGCCGCGTGCGGGTCCTGGTGCGGAGCCGGGGCCTGGTGCGGAGCCGAGGCCTGGTGCGGAGCCGAGGCCTGGTGCGGTACGGCTTGCTGGTGGGCCGGGGCCTGGTGGGCGGGCGCCTGCTGGGGTACGGCCTGGTGGGCGGGGGCCTGCTGGGACCAGTCGGGGGCGCCGGCGGCCTGGGCCGCGTACGGAGCCGCCGGCTGCTGCTGCGGGGCCGGGCCGCCGACCGGTGCGGTGGCCGCCGAAAGGTTCAGCCGCGGGCCGTCGGTCGCGTTGCCGAGGTGCAGCGACGCACCGGGGACGATCTCCGTGTACTGGACCCGTCGGCCCTGCACATACGTGCCGTTGGTGCTGCCATGGTCCTCGATGACCCAACTGTGGCCGTTGAAGCTGACCGTGGCGTGCCGCCAGGAGACCCTGGCGTCGTCGAAGACGATGTCACCCTGCGGATCGCGGCCGAGGGTGTAAGGCCTGGACGGGTCGAGCGTCCAGGTCCGTCCGTTTGTTTCCAGTACGAGTTCCGGCACTCCATGCCCCACTGAGTTGTCCCCCGAATTACCCCCGTCGCGGGGAGTCTAGGGATGTCGAACATCGTGGGGAACTATTCCAGGCGTGGCCCCCTGACCGAAACCCGGGCCTTGCCAAGCGGTCTCCCGCACGCTCCAACTCGCCCTGGTGACGGGGGTGGACCGGGGTGGAGGGCGGCCCTCACGGCGAGGAGGACGAACGGTCCGCCGGCGCCTGCCGACGGCGGGCCCGGCGGGTGCGCCGGAGGACGCCCGGGGCCGGGGCCGGCGTCGGGTTCACGCCACTCGGTGCGGGGCGTGGCCGGTGTCGCGCGTTCGCCCGGCGCCCGGTGCCTCCCGGGCGGGGTGGGGACGGCGATCGGCGTGGGGCGTGGGTGGTGCGGGGCCGGCGCTTGCGCGTGGGGCCCGGGCGGGGTGGGGCGGCGGATGCTGGTGAGGCGTGGCACGCTCGTGGTGGGGCGGGCCGGAGCCGTGCCTCGCCGTCTCCCGGCGGCAAGGCTCCTGACACCGGGGCGCCGCCCATTGTTCCGTGTCCGTCAGGCGGACCTCGGCGGCGGGAGGCACTGGGTGCCGGATACGGTGGTGACACCATGAGCGCTTCGCAGACCTCCGCTTCGCAGACCCCCGAGGTCCCCACCCTCCTTGTCAAGATCTTCGGCAAGGACCAGCCGGGCATCACGGCGGGCCTCTTCGACACCCTCGCCGCCTACCTGGTCGACGTCGTCGACATCGAGCAGGTCGTCACCCGGGGCCGCCTGGTGCTGTGCGTCCTGGTGACCCAGCCGCCGGCCGGTCTGGAGGGCGACCTGCGGGCCACCGTGCACAGCTGGGCCGAGTCGATGAAGATGCAGGCCGAGATCATCTCCGGACACGGCGACAACCGTCCGCGCGGCCTCGGACGCTCCCTGGTGACCGTCCTGGGCCATCCGCTCACCGCCGAGTCGACGGCCGCGATCGCCGCCCGGATCGCGAAGGCCGGCGGCAACATCGACCGTATCTTCCGGCTCGCGAAGTACCCGGTGACGGCGGTGGAGTTCGCCGTGTCCGGGGTGGAGACCGAGCCGCTGCGCACGGCACTGGCCTCCGACGCCGCGGCACTGGGTGTCGACGTGGCGGTGGTCTCTGCGGGCCTGCACCGGCGGGCCCAGCGGCTGGTGGTCATGGACGTGGACTCGACCCTGATCCAGGACGAGGTCATCGAGCTGTTCGCGGCGCACGCCGGCTGCGAGGACCAGGTCGCCGAGGTGACCGCCGCGGCGATGCGCGGGGAGCTGGACTTCGAGCAGTCGCTGCACGCGCGGGTGGCGCTGCTGAAGGGGCTGGACGCGTCGGTGGTGGAGAAGGTGCGCCGGCAGGTCCGGCTGACGCCGGGTGCCCGCACCCTGATCCGCACCCTGAAGCGGCTGGGCTACCAGGTGGGCGTCGTCTCCGGTGGCTTCACCCAGGTCACCGACGATCTCAAGGAGCGGCTGGGTCTGGACTTCGCGCAGGCCAACACGCTGGAGATCGTCGACGGCAAACTGACCGGCCGGGTCGTCGGCGAGGTCGTGGACCGGGCGGGCAAGGCGCGGCTGCTGCGCCGGTTCGCGGCGGAGGCCGGGGTGCCGCTGTCGCAGACGGTGGCGATCGGTGACGGCGCCAACGACCTGGACATGCTGAACGCGGCGGGTCTGGGTGTGGCCTTCAACGCCAAGCCCGTGGTGCGGGAGGCAGCGCACACGGCGGTGAACTTCCCCTTCCTCGACACGGTCCTCTACCTCCTCGGTGTCACCCGGGAAGAGGTCGAGGCGGCCGACACGCACGACGAGGACTGAACCGGGCCGGACCCGGGCCGGACCGCGTCCGGCCCGTGGTGGGCCGGCGGCCGGCTCCGCCGCCCGGAGGACCCGGCACCCCGGCGGGTGCCGGGCCGCACGCGTAAGGCCCGGCGCGGTGGCGCCGGATCACTCCGAGGGCGCCCAGTAGTCCGTGAGGGTGGCGACGCCGGGCTCGATGCCCTTCCAGTGGCCGTCGAAGGAGAGCAGGGCGAAGGCGGCGGCGGGGAAGCCGCGGCGGTTCATCCGGGCCCGGGCGTCCTCCTCGGCCGAGCCGGCCAGGACCTCGGCCAGACCGTGCACGCCCGGGTTGTGGCCGATGAGGATCACGTTCCGCGCCTCCTCGGGCAGCTCGTTCAGCACGGCGATCAGCTCACCGGGCGAGGCCTCGTAGACCCGCTCCTCATAGACGGTCTTCGGCCGGTGCGCCAGCTCGTGGACGGCGAGCTTCCAGGTCTCACGGGTGCGGGTCGCCGTGGAGCACAGGGCCAGGTCGAAGGCGATGCCGGTGTCGGCCAGCTTGCGTCCGGCGACGGCGGCGTCCATGCGGCCCCGCTCGGCGAGCGGGCGCTCGTGGTCGGGAACCTGGGGCCAGTCGGCTTTCGCATGCCGGAAGAGGACGATCCTGCGGGGTTCTGCGACGCTCATGAGATCCAGCTTCGCATGAAACGGACCACCCGGCGCAGGGAGTTGACATGCGGATTCACCGCGCTGGGACGCCTGCCGTCAGCGCGCGGCGAGCTGCTGGACGCGCTCCAGCAGCCGCGCGATCGCCGGGTCGCCGCCGGCCGCCTGGGCGTCCGACGGGTTGAGTATCAGCGCGAGCAGCGCGACGAACGCGAGGGCGGGCAGGGCGAGCGCCCACCAGGGCAGCCGGGTGCCGGCGCCGCCCGTGGTCGCCGGGTGGGGCCGGGAGGGGGTGCGGGCCGGCATGGTCGCCTCCGTGCGTGCGTCTTCGAGGGGTCCGCGACCGCCCGTCGCGGCCACACCTCGAAGCTACGGAATCCGGAGGCGCCAACCCATCCGGATTCCCACCCAGTTGACCCTGACCCTGACCCCCTAGGGGACGGTGGTGCCAGCCCCACCATCCGCCCGGGAAAAGCCGGCCCGGCCGGGAAGCCGGAAGGGCTTGGAGAGAGCCGGCCCGGGCGGGGCAAGCCGGGAGGCTCGGAAGACCCGGGACGGGTCCGCGCTCTGTGCGGGGCGGGTGAGGCTGTTGTTACGGGGACGCGATGATGGCCACCACGGCGATGATCACGAAGATGGCGAGGAACGAGCCGAAGACGAGCAGCATCTTCTTCTGGCCGTTCTGCGGGTTCGGGTCGAGCACAGGCTGCATGCGTCCCAGTCTCGCACCCCGCCTCCCCCGCGACGGCCCCGGGGCCCCCGGCCGGGTCAGCGCGTCGCCTCGTCCTCGACCGTACGGTCGCGGCCGGCCATGAAGCCCACCGCCATCTGTGGCACCATCAGCGCCGCCATCAGGGCGATCGGCAGCCCCCAGCCGCCGCTCTGCTGGTAGAGCACGCCGACCAGCAGCGGGCCGGGGATGGAGATCAGGTAGCCGGTGCTCTGGGCGAACGCGGACAGCTGGGCCACGCCCGGACCGCTGCGGGCACGCATGCCGACCATGGTCAGGGCGAGCGGGAAGGCGCAGTTGGAGACGCCGAGCAGCAGGGCCCAGGCCCAGGCACCGCCGGACGGCGCGAGGTAGAGCCCGGCGTATCCGGCGAGCCCGCAGACGCCCAGCACCAGGACGATCGGCCCCTGGTGGGGCAGGCGCGTGGCGACCCGGGGAATGATGAAGGCCAGCGGCACGCCCATCACCATGGTGACGGCGAGCAGCACACCGGCGGTGCCGGCCGAGACACCGGCGTCCCGGAAGATCTGCGGCATCCAGCCCATCGTGATGTAGGCGGCCGTGGCCTGGAGGCCGAAGAAGACGGCGAGCGACCAGGCGGTGCGGCTGCGGGTGATGCGCAGCGGGGCCTGCGGCTCGTCCGCGTCCCGTGCCGGCTCCCCGGGCCGGGCGGCGGCGATGGTGGTGGTGCCGCGGTCGCGGAGCAGTGGCAGCCAGGGCAGGACGGCGGCGGCGGCGATGGCCGCCCACACGACGAGGCCGGACTGCCAGTCGCCGCCCATGGCGTCGGTGAGCGGGACGGTCAGGGCGGCGGCGAGGGAGGTGCCGGCGGCGAGGGCCATCGAGTACAGGCCGGTCATGGAGCCGACCCGGTCGGGGAACCAGCGCTTGACGATGACCGGCATCAGGACGTTGCTGACGGCGATGCCCATCAGGGCGAGGGCGCTGGCGGCCAGGAATCCGGCCGTGTTGCCGACGTACGGCCGTATGACCAGGCCGGTGGCGATGGCGGCCATGCCGGCGCACACCACGGCGGCCGGTCCGAAGCGGCGGGCCAGGCGCGGTGCCATGACGCCGAACACGGCGAAGCACAGCGGGGGCACGGAGGTGAGCAGCCCGGCCACGCTGCCGCTCATGCCGAGCCCGTCGCGGACCTCTTCGAGGAGCGCGCCGAGGCTGGTGATGGCCGGCCGGAGGTTCAGCGCGGACAGCATGATGCCCACGACGACCAGCCGGGTGGCCCACGCGCGCGTGCGGCCCGCGCCGGGGGTCGTCTCGGGGGTGTTGGTCGCGGCGGCCGTACCGCGTTCGGTCGCTGACATCGCCGTACGGGTCTCCACTGTCCGGGTTTCCTCACTAGCCATGAGGCCCATCATAGAATCATAGGATGATTGTCTGTCCATCCCCGGAGCGTCCGCGCCCGGTCCTCCCGTGCGAAGGTGTGCCATGCCCTTGAGCCACCCACGACGTTCGGTGCTGTCCGAGCAGGTCATCGCCGAACTGCGCAACCAGATCACCTCCGGCGAGTGGCCGGTGGGCTCGCGCATCCCGACCGAACCGGAACTGGTCGAGCAGCTCGGTGTCGCCCGCAACACCGTCCGCGAGGCCGTCCGCGCGCTCGCGCACAACGGGCTGCTGGACATCCGCCAGGGCTCGGGCACGTACGTCGTGGCCACGAGCGAGCTGGCCGGCGTGATGCACCGCCGCTTCGCCGGCGCCGACCCGCGGCACATCGCCGAGCTGCGCTCCACGCTGGAGTCGGCCGCGGCGAAGCTCGCCGCCGAGCGGCGCACCGAGAAGGACCTCAAGCAGCTGGACGCGCTGCTGGTCCGGCGCGAGCAGGTGTGGGAGACGGGCGACACGGAGGCGTTCGTGGCGGCCGACGCCACCTTCCACCTGGCGGTGGTGGCCGCGTCCCACAACGACGTGATGGTGGCGATGTACGCCGATCTGGGCGAGGTGCTGCGCGACTGGCTGCGCGCGGACGTCGGCGCGGAGCTGACCCCGGAGACCCACATGGACCACGCGCGCCTGGTGGACGCGATCCGCGCGGGGGACGCCGAGGCGGCGGCCGAGGAGGCGGCGAGCTATCCGTTCCTGTGCGATCCGGGCCGGTTCAGCGCGCCTTCTGGTGGCTGATCCACACCGAGCGGACCTCTTTCCAGCACCGGCCGGTGAGCCGTACGGTCAGGGCGGGCCAGGCGTCCGCCGGGGCGCTGTCGGTGTCGACGTCCCACCAGCGGGCGCACTCGATGTGCAGCCGCACGCGGTCGATGTCGGCATAGGGGTTGTGGCAGTAGGCCACCACCTGGGAGCCGCGCACGGCCGTACGGCAGGAGGCGCCGAACCGGACCGGCGAGGGCGACTCGCCGTCCCGCTCGCGCGCGTACGCCGGCGCGCCGTACAGCAGCGACAGTACGAGGGCCAGGGCCGCCGTCGGCGGGACCGGGCTGCGGGACAGGCGCACAAGCGGACCTCCTCGGCCGGGCTGCGGAGGGTCGTGCGAGCGAACGCGTCGTCCAAGGGCGTAATCACAGGGTGCGCCGCCGGCGCGGCGGCGGCCCGGCCGGTGAGCCGAACAGGTGAACGCCCCCCGCCCCACCCGCACACCGCCACACCCCCACACACCGGCACCCCGCACCCCGCACCCGGCACCCGGCACCCGGCACCCGGCGGCCAACGGCCGACGCCCCACTCCCCGCGCGCGGCGGGAAACGGGGCGTCGGTGCGGACCGGGGAAGCTCAGGCGCCGATGGCGTGCAGACCGCCGTCGACGTGGATGATCTCGCCCGTGGTCTTCGGGAACCAGTCGCTCAGCAGCGCGACGATGCCGCGGCCGGCCGGCTCGGGGTCCTTCAGGTCCCACTCCAGCGGCGAACGCGTGTCCCACACGGAGGCCAGGTCGCTGAAGCCCGGGATGGACTTGGCGGCCATGGAGCCGATCGGGCCCGCCGAGATCAGGTTGCAGCGGATGTTCTGCTTGCCCAGGTCGCGCGCCATGTAGCGGTTGACGGCCTCCAGGGCGGCCTTGGCCGGGCCCATCCAGTCGTACTGCGGCCAGGCGTACTGCGCGTCGAAGGTGAGGCCGACGACCGAGCCGCCGTTCTGCATCAGCGGCAGGCAGGCCATGGTCAGCGACTTCAGGGAGAACGCCGAGACGTGCATGGCGGTGGCGACCGACTCGAACGGCGTGTTGAGGAAGTTGCCGCCGAGCGCGTCCTGCGGCGCGAAGCCGATGGAGTGCACGACGCCGTCCAGGCCGCCCAGCTCCTCGCCGACGACGTCCGCGAGGCGCCCGAGGTGCTCCTCGTTGGTGACGTCCAGCTCGATGACCTTGGTCGGCTTCGGCAGCTTCTTGGCGATGCGCTCGGTCAGCGTGGGCCGCGGGAACGCGGTCAGGATGATCTCGGCGCCCTGCTCCTGGGCCAGCTTGGCGGCGTGGAAGGCGATGGAGGACTCCATCAGCACACCGGTGATCAGGACGCGCTTGCCCTCGAGGATTCCGCTCATGGTGATCAGTGACCCATTCCCAGTCCGCCGTCAACCGGGATGACGGCTCCAGTGATGTACGAGGCGTCGTCGGACGCGAGGAAGCGCACCGCCGCGGCGATCTCCTCCGGCTGCGCGTACCGGCCGAGCGGTACCTGCGCGACGATGCCCTGGCGCTGTTCGTCGCTGAGCACCTTGGTCATGTCGGTGTCGACGAAACCGGGCGCGACGACGTTGAAGGTGATGTTGCGCGAGCCCAGCTCCCGGGCGAGGGAACGCGCGAAGCCGACCAGCGCGGCCTTGGAGGCGGCGTAGTTCGCCTGTCCCGCCGAGCCGAGCAGGCCGACCACGGACGAGATCAGGACGACGCGGCCCTTCTTGGCCCGCAGCATGCCGCGGTTGGCGCGCTTGACGACCCGGAAGGTGCCGGTGAGGTTGGTGTCGATGACCGAGGTGAAGTCCTCCTCGGACATGCGCATCAGGAGCTGGTCCTTGGTGACGCCGGCGTTGGCGACCAGGACCTCGACCGGACCGTGCCGGTCCTCGATCTCCTTGTAGGCCTGCTCCACCTGCTCCGGGTCGGTGATGTCGCACTTGACGGCCAGGAAGCCGGCCGGCGGCTCACCCGAGCGGTACGTGATCGCGACCTTGTCGCCGGCGTCGGCGAAAGCGCGGGCGATGGCGAGGCCGATGCCCCGGTTGCCTCCGGTGACGAGAACCGAGCGGCTCAACGGATCACCCTTTCGATAGCGGTCTTACACATCCGCCCGGACTCCTGGGCGACAGGCGGCTTCATCGGAAACCTATCGGTACCGTCGCGTCCCAGGACAAGCGGGCACCGACAGTGGCGCGCGGGTGTCGCTGTCGGGTCCCTACAGAATGCGGTCGCCGGGGCCCCAAACCTGTGGTCCGCCGGGCCGGTCCCGGGACATGATCGGACGCGACAGGCCACGACAGCAGGGAGACCTCCGTGCCTCATTCCATCGACGAAGCCTTCACGGCGCTTCCCCTACGGGCCCTCGCCGACGCCGCGCTGGCGCGCGCGCGTGCGCTGGGGGCCGAGCACGCGGACTTCCGGTTCGAGCGGGTGCGCAGCGCCTCCTGGCGGCTGCGGGACGCGCGGCTCGCCGGATCGTCGGACATCACCGACCTCGGGTACGCGGTCCGGGTGGTGCACGGCGGCACGTGGGGCTTCGCGTCCGGGGTGGACCTGACCATGGACGCCGCCGCCCGGGTCGCCTCGCAGGCGGTGGCCATGGCCAAGCTGTCCGCACAGGTGATCAAGGCCGCCGGCTCCGACGAACGCGTGGAGCTGGCCGACGAGCCGGTGCACTCCGACAAGACGTGGATCTCCTCGTACGAGATCGACCCGTTCGCGGTGCCCGACGAGGAGAAGTCCGCGCTGCTCGCGCAGTGGAGCGCCCGGCTGCTGGCCGCGCCCGGCGTCGACCACGTCGACGCCTCGCTGCTCACCGTGCACGAGAACAAGTTCTACGCGGACACGGCCGGGACGGTGACCACCCAGCAGCGGGTACGGCTGCACCCGCAGCTGACCGCCGTCTCGGTCGACGAGGCGAGCGGCGAGTTCGACTCCATGCGCACCCTGGCACCGCCGGTGGGGCGCGGCTGGGAGTACCTGACCGGGACCGGCTGGGACTGGGACGACGAGCTGGCGCGGATCCCGGAGCTGCTCGCCGAGAAGATGCGGGCGCCCAGCGTGGAACCGGGGCTGTACGACCTGGTGGTCGACCCGTCCAACCTGTGGCTGACCATCCACGAGTCCATCGGCCACGCCACCGAGCTGGACCGTGCCCTCGGCTACGAGGCCGCCTACGCCGGCACCTCCTTCGCCACCTTCGACCAGCTCGGCAGGCTGCGGTACGGCTCCGAGCTGATGAACGTCACCGGCGACCGCACCGCCGAGCACGGCCTGGCGACCATCGGCTACGACGACGAGGGCGTCCAGGCGCAGTCCTGGGACCTGGTGAAGGACGGCACGCTGGTCGGCTACCAGCTGGACCGGCGGATCGCGCGGCTGACCGGGTTCGAGCGGTCCAACGGGTGCGCGTACGCCGACTCGCCCGCCCATGTGCCGGTGCAGCGCATGGCCAACGTCTCGCTGCGGCCGGACCCCGCCGGGCTGTCCACGGAGGACCTGATCGGAGGCGTGGACCGGGGCATCTACGTCGTCGGCGACCGGTCCTGGTCGATCGACATGCAGCGGTACAACTTCCAGTTCACCGGCCAGCGCTTCTTCAGGATCGAGAACGGGCGGATCACCGGTCAGCTGAAGGACGTCGCCTACCAGGCCACGACGACCGACTTCTGGGGCTCGATGGCCGCGGTCGGCGGACCGGGGACCTATGTCCTCGGCGGCGCCTTCAACTGCGGCAAGGCCCAGCCGGGCCAGGTCGCCGCCGTGTCCCACGGCTGCCCGTCGGCCCTGTTCAAGGGCGTCAACATCCTCAACACCACGCAGGAGGCCGGCCGATGAGCGCCCGTACCCGCAAGCCGCACGAGATCGTCGAGCAGGCGCTGGCCCTCTCCCGCGCCGACGGCTGTGTCGTCATCGCCGACGAGCACTCCACCGCCAACCTGCGCTGGGCGGGCAACGCGCTCACCACCAACGGGGTGACCCGCGGCCGTACGCTCACCGTGATCGCGACCGTGGACGGCAAGGAGGGCACCGCCTCGGGGGTGGTGTCCCGGTCGGCGGTCACCGCGGAGGAACTGGAGCCGCTGGTGCGGTCCGCCGAGGCCGCCGCGCGCGGCGCCGGTCCCGCCGAGGACGCGCGGCCGCTGGTCGGCGGTGTGCCGCAGTCCCCCGACTTCACGGACGCGCCCGCCGAGACCTCCTCCGCGGTGTTCGCCGACTTCGCGCCGGCGCTCGGCGAGGCCTTCGCACGCGCGCGTGCGGGCGGCCGGGAGCTGTACGGTTTCGCCAACCACGAGCTGGTGTCGACGTACATGGGCACCTCCACCGGGCTGCGCCTGCGGCACGACCAGCCCACCGGCACGCTGGAGCTGAACGCCAAGTCCCCCGACCGCACCCGCTCGGCCTGGGCCGGCCGGTCCACCCGGGACTTCAAGGACGTCGACCCCGGCGCCCTCGACGCCGAGCTGGCCGTACGGCTCGGCTGGGCCGAGCGGCGCGTGGAGCTGCCCGCGGGCCGGTACGAGACCCTGCTGCCGCCGACCGCGGTCGCGGACCTGCTGATCTACCAGCTGTGGTCCGCCTCCGGCCGGGACGCGGCCGAGGGGCGGACGGTGTTCTCCAAGCCGGGCGGCGGCACCCGGATCGGCGAGCGGCTTACGGAGCTGCCGCTGACCCTGCGCAGCGACCCGGACGAGCCGGGGCTGGAGTGCCCGCCCTTCGTGATCGCCCACTCCTCCGGCGGCGATCTGTCCGTGTTCGACAACGGGCTGCCCACGCACCCCACCGAATGGGTCGGCCAGGGCGTGCTGAAGCACCTGACGACGACCCGGCACAGCGCGGACCTGACCGGACTCCCGGTCGCTCCCGCGCTCGGCAACCTGATCCTGGACGGCGGCGGCGACCGCTCGCTGGAGCAGATGGTCGCGGACACCGAGCGCGGGCTGCTGCTGACCTGCCTGTGGTACATCCGCGAGGTCGATCCGGCGACCCTGCTGCTGACCGGCCTGACCCGGGACGGTGTCTACCTGGTGGAGAACGGCGAGGTGACCGGGCAGGTGAACAACTTCCGGTTCAACGAGTCGCCGGTGGACCTGCTGGGCCGGGCCACCGAGGCCGGGCGGACGCAGAAGACGCTGCCGCGCGAGTGGAGCGACTGGTTCACCCGGGCCGCGATGCCCGCGCTGCGGGTCCCGGATTTCAACATGAGCTCTGTCAGCCAGGGCGTATAACCTCGTAGGCGTTCGTGGTCGGGTGTCACCCGGCTGCCGGAAGATCATCGAGGAGACACGAGAACCGTGACGGACATCGTCGACGAGCTGAAGTGGCGCGGGCTGTTCGCCCTGTCCACCGACGAGGACGCATTGCGCAAGGCGCTCGCGGACGGTCCCGTCACGTTCTATTGCGGTTTCGACCCGACGGCGCCGTCGCTGCACGTGGGGCATCTGGTGCAGGTGCTCACCGTGCGCCGGCTCCAGCAGGCCGGGCACCGGCCGCTGGCGCTGGTCGGCGGCGCCACGGGCCTGATCGGCGATCCGCGCCCGACGGCCGAGCGCACGCTGAACGACCCGGAGACGGTGGCCGGCTGGGTGGACCGGCTGCGCGGCCAGATCGAACCGTTCCTGTCCTTCGAGGGCGAGAACGCGGCGGTCATGGTCAACAACCTGGACTGGACCGCCGGCCTCTCCGCGATCGAGTTCCTGCGGGACATCGGCAAGCACTTCCGCGTCAACAAGATGCTGACGAAGGACTCCGTGGCCCGCCGCCTGGAGTCCGACCAGGGCATCAGCTACACCGAGTTCAGCTACCAGCTCCTCCAGGGCATGGACTTCCTCGAGCTGTACCGGCGCTACGGCTGCACGCTCCAGCAGGGCGGCAGCGACCAGTGGGGCAACCTCACGGCCGGTCTGGACCTGATCCACCGGCTGGAGCCGGACGCCTCGGTGCACGCCCTGGCCACCCCGCTGATGACCAAGGCGGACGGCACCAAGTTCGGCAAGACCGAGGGCGGCGCCGTCTGGCTCGACCCGGAGATGACGACGCCGTACGCGTTCTACCAGTTCTGGCTGAACGTGGACGACCGGGACATCTCCCGCTACCTGCGCATCCTGTCCTTCAAGTCCCGCGAGGAACTCCAGGAGCTGGAGCGGCAGACCGAGGAGCGTCCGCAGGCCCGGGCGGCGCAGCGGGCGCTCGCCGAGGAGCTGACCACGCTGGTGCACGGCGCCGGCCAGACGGCCGCGGTGATCGCCGCGTCCAAGGCGCTGTTCGGCCAGGGCGAGCTGGCGGAGCTGGACGAGCGGACGCTGGCCGCGGCGCTGTCGGAGGTGCCGCACGCGCGGGTCTCCGCGCCGGCCCCGGTGGTCGATCTGCTCGCCGAGGTCGGCCTGGTCCCCAGCAAGTCCGCGGCCCGGCGGACGGTGAAGGAGGGCGGGGCCTACGTCAACAACGTGAAGGTCACCGCGGAGGACTTCGTCCCGGACTCCGGGGACCTGCTGCACGGGCGGTGGCTGGTGCTGCGGCGCGGGAAGAAGAACCTGGCCGCGGTGGAGATCGTCGCCGGCTGACGCCGTAGCGCCGTGGGGGGCGCGGGAGGCCGTGACGGGGCGAACCGTGACGGGCTTGCCCGCGCTCCTTACACCCGGGCCCGGTGCTTCCTCTTGCCGAGCGTCGCCAGGTAGAGGGCGTCGACGGCCGCGACGATGACGATCGCCGCGACCAGCTGGAAGATGTGCCGGCTCCAGTCGATGCCCCGGGTCTCCGACACGCCGACCGCGCGGGCGATCGCGTTGCCCACGACGGCACCCAGGATGCCGCAGATGGTGGTGAGCCAGAGCGGGCTGTGCTGCTTGCCCGGGATGATCGCCTTGGCGATGACGCCCAGCACCAATCCCACGATGATCGCCCACAACCAGCCCATGGCTGCCTCCTCGTACGGCTCGACGTGAGCATTAGGGCCAGTGTGGTGCGCCGCGCCGGACCGCGCATGTCGGCCTGCCCCGTACGCGTCCCGGCCCGGCGACGTCGCCGCAGGCGGGAGGCGACCCGGCCTCGAAGGCGGCGCGGGAGCGGCGTAACGTGGGGGATGGCCCGGCCGGGTTTTCGGACGAGGGTGCGGGCCGGGACGGGTCCGATGCGGGCGGATGGTGAATGGTGATGCGGAAACAGCACGGCGGCGGCGTCCAGGTGTTCCGGATCACGGGCGCCCGGACGGGACTCGCCGAGGATGTCCGGGGCCGGCAGCGCCGGTATGTGATCTCGATGGCGGTCCGCACCGTGTCGGTGATCCTCGCGGTCTCGCTGTGGAACGTCGAGCGGTACGTCGCGATCGTGGCGCTCGTGCTCGGCGCGCTGCTGCCCTATGTCGCCGTGGTGATCGCCAACGCGGGCCGCGAACGGCCGCCCACGCTTCCCTCCACGTTCGTCACCACGCCGATGCGTCCGATGATCGCCGCCGCGCCGGCCGAGGAGGAGCGCAGGGACTCCGTACGGGATTCCGCGCCGCGCGACGTGCCGACGAACCAGACGGCCGGGGCGGGCGGCGAGCGTCCCGACCCGGTCTGAGCACGGCGGACGCCGGGACCGCCGGGGCGGCCACCTGGCAGCTCAAGAAAACCTCAGATCAATCTAGCTGTTCCGGTCCCGGGCGACGGGGTACCCGTGACATACTGCGTAGGCGCTCCGCATCCCCCGTCGGAGCGACGGACCGACGCCGGGCAGCTCCCCCCGTGGCTGCCCGGCGTCGCCTTGTTTTCCGCCCTTCTTTTCCCCTGTTTTCCGCCCCTCGATGAGACGAACCGAGACGAAAACGTGAGTGACGAGACCCCGATCTGCTCGGCCAAGGGCTGCCGTGCCGCCGCCGAGTGGGTGCTGGCCTGGAACAACCCCAAGGTCCACACGCCCGAGCGGCGCAAGACCTGGCTGGCCTGCGCGGCCCACCGCGAGCACCTGTCGCAGTTCCTCGGGGTGCGGGGATTTTTGAAGGACGTGGTCCCTTTCGAGGAGTGGCGGGCCGCCGAGGAGTCCGGGGCGTAACGAGGGCCTGCGGCTGCGGCTGCGGCTGCGGCTGCGGCGAGGAGCGCGTCCTCTGTCATAGGACCCTGTCATGCGTCCTTGCCCAACGGCGCGTAACGCGGACACCAACGTCGGGTCGTCTCTCTTTCGTCCGCCACGAACCATTGCAAAGCGCAAGAAAAACAAGTTCTCGGTAGCCCCAAGCGGCGAAAAAGAGCGCCACCGCGCGAGCGTGCCGGGAGCACTCTGGCCCCGTTCACCGACAGGTGCGTGCCGGAGCCGACCACTCCGGCAACCGGATCCCGAGGGGAGCCCGAGGGCGTGGGACGTGGCAGGGCGAAGGCGGAGCGGATTGCTTCGGATGCGGCCGAACGGCTTTTCGCGGCCGGACAGTTATTGCGACGGGCGCCGACCACGCCCGGAGGACGAGCCGTACTCCGTACGGACCAGCAGGTCAACGACCAGCCGTACCGGGACCGTTGGGCACACGACAAGGTGGTGCGCTCCACACACGGAGTGAACTGCACGGGATCGTGTTCCTGGCAGGTGTATGTGAAGGACGGCCTGATCACCTGGGAGACCCAGGCGACGGACTATCCCTCGGCGGGCCCGGACCGGCCCGACTACGAACCGCGGGGCTGTCCGCGCGGGGCGTCGTTCTCCTGGTACACGTACTCGCCGACCCGGGTGAAGTACCCGCATGCCCGCGGAGTCCTGGTGGAGATGTTCCGGGATGCAAAGCGCCGCCTGGGCGGTGATCCGGTGGCGGCGTGGGCGGAGATCACCGGCGACCCGGACAAGCGGCGCCGCTACCAGTCCGCGCGCGGCAAGGGCGGCCTGGTGCGCATCGGCTGGGAGGAGGCGCTGGAGATCGCCGCCGCCGCCCATGTGCACACGCTCAAGGAGTACGGGCCGGACCGGATCGCGGGTTTCTCCCCGATCCCGGCGATGTCGATGGCGTCGCACGCGGCCGGGGCGCGGTTCCACGCGCTGATCGGGGCGCCGATGCTGTCGTTCTACGACTGGTACGCGGATCTGCCGATCGCCTCGCCGCAGGTCTTCGGCGACCAGACGGACGTACCGGAGTCGGGCGACTGGTGGGACGCGGCCTATCTGATGCTGTGGGGTTCCAACGTGCCGGTCACCCGGACGCCGGACGCCCACTGGATGGCGGAGGCCCGCTACCGGGGACAGAAGGTGGTGGTGGTCTCGCCGGACTACGCGGACGCCACGAAGTTCGCCGACGAGTGGCTGCATCCCCATCCGGGCACCGACGGCGCGCTGGCCATGGCGATGGGCCACGTCATCCTGCGCGAGTGCTTCGTGGACCGGCAGGTGCCGTACTTCACCGACTACGTGCAGCGGTTCACCGACCTGCCCTTCCTGGTCGCCCTCGACGGCGATACGGCCGAGGGCGGTACGCCGGGCGCCTTCGTGACCGCCCGTGACCTGGATCTGGCCGGGGACGCGGAGGCGGCGGCGCGGCGCTGGATGCCGGTCGTGTTCGACACGGCGACCGGCCGGCCGGCCGTGCCCCCCGGCACGCTGGGCGACCGCTGGGGCGAGGCGGGCAAGGGCCGCTGGCACCTCGGTCTCGACGGCATCCGGCCCCTGCTGACCTGCCACGGCCGGCCGGAGGCCACGACGGCACGGGTGGTGCTGCCGCGCTTCGACGAACCGGGCGCCACGCTGACCCGGTCGGTGCCGGCGCTGCGCGTCGGCGGGCGCCTGGTGACCACCGTCTTCGATCTGCTGCTGGCCCGGTACGGGGTGGGCCGCGAGGGCCTGGACGGGCAGTGGCCCGCCTCGTACGAGGACGCCTCCACGCCCTGCACGCCGGCCTGGCAGGAGGCGATCACCTCCGTGCCGGCGGGTGCCGTGGTGCGGGCGGCGAGGGAGTTCGCCCGGACCGCGGAGCAGACCCGGGGCCGCTGCATGATCGTGATGGGCGCGGGCACCAACCACTGGTTCCACTCGGACACGATCTACCGGTCGTTCCTGTCGCTGCTGCTGCTCACCGGCTGCCAGGGCGTCAACGGCGGCGGCTGGGCGCACTACGTCGGCCAGGAGAAGGTGCGTCCGTACGCGGGCTGGCAGCAGCTGGCGACGGCCTCGGACTGGGTGCGCCCGTCGCGGCAGATGGCGGGCACGCCGTACTGGTACCTGCACACCGACCAGTGGCGGTACGAGAAATTCACCGCGGACGCGCTGGCCGCGCCGACCGCGCCCGGGACGCTCGGCGGGCTGCACACCGCGGACCTCGTGGCCCGTTCCGCGCGCCAGGGCTGGATGCCGTCGTACCCCACCTTCGGTGCCAACCCGCTGGACTTGGGGCGACGCGTCCACGAGGCGGGCGCCGACCCGGCGGCGTGGGTGGCCGCCGAACGGGACGCCGGCCGGCTCTCCTACGCCGTCGAGAACCCGGACGACCCGGCCAACTGGCCGCGGGTGCTCACCGTGTGGCGGGCCAATCTGATCGGCTCGTCCGCCAAGGGCAACGAGTTCTTCCTGCGGCACCTGCTGGGGGCGGCCGACAACGCGAGCGCCGAGGAGGCACCGCCCGGGTGCCGGCCCCGGGACGTGGCGTGGCGGGAGGAGGCGCCGCGCGGCAAGCTCGACCTGCTGCTCGCGCTCGACTTCCGGATGACCTCGACGACGCTGTTCGCGGATCTGGTGCTGCCCGCGGCGACCTGGTACGAGAAGCACGACCTGTCCAGCACGGACATGCACCCCTATGTGCACGCGTTCTCCCCGGCGATCAGCCCGCCCTGGCAGGCCCGCACCGACTTCGAGATCTTCCACGGCCTGGCCGCCGAGGTCGCCCGGCTGGCCGAGGGCCGGCTGGACGTCGGCTACGACCTGGTGGCCACCCCCCTCCAGCACGACACCCCCGACGAGGCCCCGCCCGACGGGCCCACCGCTCCGCGCCTGACCCTCGTACGGCGGGACTACACCGCCCTCGGCGACCAGATCGCCGCGCTGGGGCCGCTGGCCGAGCGGGACGGGATGACGGTGAAGGGGGTGACCGTGCGGCCCGGGCCCGAGGTGCGCCGGCTCGCCGCGCGCTGCGGCACCGGCACCTCCGAGGCGGTGCGCGGACGGCCCCTGCTGGACACCGACGTCAAGCTGTGCGAGGCGATCCTCGCCCTGTCCGGCACGACCAACGGCCGGCTGGCCGCCGAGGGGTTCGAGCGGCTCGCCGAGCGGTGCGGACCGGGCGCGGGCCTGGCCGGGCTGGCCGCGTCGGTGGCCGAGCGGCGCATCACGTTCTCCGACACCCAGGCCCGGCCGGTGCAGGTCGGTGCGAGCTTCGAGTGGTCGGGCAAGGAGGGTCCGGACCGCCGCTACTCGCCCTTCACCGTGAACACCGAGCACCTCAAGCCCTGGCACACCCTCACCGGACGCCAGCACTTCTATCTGGACCACCCCTGGATCGCCGAGTACGGCGAGCAACTGCCGGTCTACCGTCCACCGTTGGACCTGGCGGCGCTGGGAGAGGGGCCGCGGACGGACGGCGACGGCGCGCGGTCGGTGACGGTCCGGTACCTCACGCCGCACTCGAAGTGGTCGATCCACTCCGAGTACCAGGAGAACCTGCTGATGCAGACCCTCGCCCGCGGCGGCCCGGTCGTCTGGATGAGCGTCACCGACGCCGAGGCGATCGGTGTCGCGGACAACGACTGGATCGAGGCCCACAACGCCAACGGCGTGGTCGTGGCCCGGGCGGTCGTCTCGCACCGCATGCCCACCGGCACGGTGTTCATGTACCACGTCCAGGAACGCCTGGTGAACGTCCCCAAGTCGGAGGCCACCGGGCGCCGCGGCGGAGTGCACAACGCCCTGACCCGGCTGCTGATCAAGCCGACCCACCTGATCGGCGGCCACGCCCAGCTCTCGTTCGCTCCCAACTACTACGGCCCCACCGGTAATCAGCGCGACGCGATCACCGTCATCCGGCGGCGTACACAGAACGTGGAGTACTGACATGCGCGTCATGGCACAGATCGCCATGGTGATGAACCTGGACAAGTGCATCGGCTGCCACACCTGCTCGGTCACCTGCAAGCAGACGTGGACCAACCGGTCGGGCACCGAGTACGCGTGGTTCAACAACGTCGAGACCCGCCCCGGCCAGGGCTATCCGCGCGGCTACGAGGACCAGGACAGGTGGAAGGGCGGCTGGCGGCTCAAGCACGGGCGGCTGGTGCCGCGCAGCGGAGGGCGGGCCCGCCGGCTGGCCCGGCTGTTCGCCAACCCCGAACTTCCGTCCCTGTCCGACTACTACGAGCCGTGGACGTACGACTACGAGAACCTGATCTCCGCCCCGCTCGGCGACGACGTCCCCACCGCGCCGCCCCGCTCCCTGGCCGACGGCCGCCCGACCCGGGTGACCTGGGGCCCGAACTGGGACGACGACCTGGGCGGCGGGCCCGAGCACCTGGCCGGGGACCCGGTGCTGCGGAAGATGAACGAGCAGGTGCGCCTGGAGTACGAGCAGGCGTTCATGTTCTACCTGCCGCGCATCTGCGAGCACTGCCTCAACCCGTCCTGCGTGGCCGTGTGCCCGTCCGGGGCCCTGTACAAGCGCGTCGAGGACGGCATCGTCCTGGTCGACCAGGACCGCTGCCGCGGCTGGCGCATGTGCGTGTCCGGCTGCCCGTACAAGAAGGTGTACTTCAACCACGCCACCGGCAAGGCCGAGAAGTGCACCCTGTGCTACCCGCGCATCGAGGCGGGACAGCCCACCGTCTGCTCCGAGACCTGTGTGGGCCGGCTGCGCTACCTCGGCGTGCTCCTCTACGACGCCGACAAGGTCGGCGAGGCCGCCGCCACGGAACGCGAACAGGATCTGTACGAGGCTCAGCTGGGCTGCTTCCTCGACCCGCACGACCCCGCTGTCGCGCGCGCCGCGGAGGAGGCCGGGATCCCGCACGACTGGGTCACCGCCGCCCGCCGCTCCCCCGTGCACGCCCTGATCAGCACCTACCGGGTGGCGCTGCCCCTGCATCCGGAGTTCCGCACCCTGCCCATGGTCTGGTACGTCCCGCCGCTGTCGCCGGTGGTGGAGTCGCTCACCGCGACCGGGCACGACGGGGAGGACCCGGCCAAGCTGTTCGCCGCCATCGACTCGCTGCGCATCCCCGTGGCCTACCTCGCCGAACTGTTCACCGCCGGCGATCCGGCGCCGGTGGAGGCGGCGTTGTGCCGGCTGGCCGCGATGCGCACCCATATGCGCCGACTGAACCTCGGTGAGGAGCGGGACCCGGCCATCGCCCGCGCCGTCGGCATGGACGCCACCGGCATCGAGGCCCTGTACCGGCTGCTGGCCCTGGCCAAGTACGACGAGCGCTATGTCATCCCGACCAGCTACACCGGCACCCTGCCCGCCGACGACCTCGACGCCGGGTGCAGTCTGGACGGCGACGGCGGGGTCGGCATGTACGCGGCGGACGCCTTCCACGCCCCGCTCGCCGCCGGGCCGGAGCCGGAGCACGCCGGGGCGTCGCTGCGCGGCAGGGTCAACCTGCTGAACTGGAACGGCAAGGGCCGTCCCGAGGGTCTGTTCCCGCGCGGCCGGGGCGGCGCGCGGTGAGCCGTCCCGTCGTCCTCCAGGCCGCGTCCCTGCTGCTCGGCTATCCGGACCAGGACTGGCCCGGCCGGTTGAGCACCGTGCGCGCGGCCCTGGAGTCCTCGTCCGGGGACCGGACCGGTCTGCTGCTGCGGTTCTGCGCCCGGGTCGAGGGCACCGATCCGCTGGCGCTGGCCGCCCGGTACGTCGCCACCTTCGACCGCAGCCGCCGGCGCTGCCTCTACCTGACGTACTACACCGACGGGGACACCCGCAGGCGGGGCACCGCGCTGGCCCGTCTCAAGGCCCTCTACCGGGAGCACGGCTGGCAGCCCGCCGAGGACGAACTGCCCGACTTCCTGCCCCTGCTGCTGGAGTTCGCCGCCCGCGTCCCCGAGGCCGGGACACCGCTGCTGACCGGGCACCGGCCCGCCCTGGAACTGCTCCGCTTCGCCCTGGCCGCCTACCGCAGCCCCTACGAGGACGTCGTCGAGGCGGTCTGCCGGGCCCTGCCCGGCCCCCGGCCGCCGAGCCGTGAGGCGGCCCTCCGGCTCGCCCGCACCGGTCCGCCCGCGGAGACGGTCGGCCTCCTGCCCTACCTCCCACGATCCCCCCACGGCCCCCACCAGGAGACCTCCCGGTGAACCACCTGCACATCGCCCTCTGGGGCGTACTCCCCTACCTCGTCCTCGCCGTGCTGGTCACCGGCACCGCCTGGCGCTACCGCTACGACCGGTTCGGCTTCACCACGCGCTCCAGCCAGCTCCACGAGCACCGGCTGCTGTCGGTCGGCGGCCCGCTGTTCCACTACGGGCTGCTGTTCGTGGCGGCCGGGCACGTCATCGGCCTGCTCGTTCCCGAGCCGTTCACCGAGCGGGTGCGTGTGCACGAGTGGCTGTACCACGCCAACGCGCTGTTCGTCGGCGGCACGGCGGGCCTGGCCACCCTCGCCGGTCTGGCCGTCCTGCTGTACCGCCGCCTGCGCGTGCCCGCCGTGCGGGCCGCCACCAGCCGCAGCGACCGCGCCGTCTACCCGCTCCTGGTCTGCGTCCTGCTGGCCGGGCTGACCGCCACGGCCACCACCCTGCGGCCCCATCCCTACGACTACCGGGTGGGCGTCTCGGTGTGGTTCCGCTCGCTGTTCACCCTGGACCCCGACGTGTCCGCCATGGCCCACGCCCCGCTCGCCTACCAGGTGCACGCGCTGCTGGCCCTGGCCCTGTTCGCCCTGCTGCCGTTCAGCCGTCTCGTGCACGCCTTCACCGCGCCGCTGGGCTATCTGACCCGCCCCTACATCGTCTACCGCTCCAACGGCACCCGGCAGCGGCCGCCCGCCGCACACCCCGGGCCGGGCCGGCCGCGCCGCCGCCAGGACCGGGACACGCTCGCGCGCCGCTGATGGGGGCACGGCTGTCCGACCGGTGCCGGGACCTGCCGCCGGCGTGTTTCGCTCCCGTCATGGCCACCGGCATCGTCTCCCGGGCACTCGGTCAGGCCGGCGCCCACGCGGTGTCCGGGATACTGTTCGGCGTCGCGGCGGCGCTGTATCTGCCGCTGCTGGCGGCGGCCGGCGTCAAGGCCGCCGTCCACCGGGGCGCGCTGCGCGCCGAACTGCGCGATCCCGGACGCCTGTTCGGGCACTACACGCTCGTCGCGGCCAGCGGGGTGCTTGCGACCCGGCTGGCCGAGGGCCCGGGCCGGATCGCGGGCTGCGTCCTGCTGGCGGTCGCGGTCGTCGTGTGGGCGGGGCTCGTCCGCGCGACCGCCCGGCTCCGGCACGCCGGGCCGGAGCCGGTCCGGCGCCGGGCCGACGGCATCTGGTTCCTGGCCACCGTCGGTTTGCAGGCCATCGTGCTCACGCTGACGAGCCTCGCCGCCACGCGTTGGGGGCTCGCCGTCGCCCTTCTGCTGTGGGGCGCCGGTCTGCCGCTGTACGCGGGCACGCTCGCGCTCGTCGTGCGGCGGCTGCGGCACCACCCGCCCCGGCCCGCCCAGGCACTGCCCAGCTACTGGGTCACCATGGGCGCCGCGGCCATCAGCACGCTGGCGGGCGCCCGGCTCCTGGTCCACGAGGAGCTGCTGCCCGGGCCGGTTCGCGGCCCGCTCGCGGGGACGGTCGTCGCGCTGTGGGTCTGGGCGACCGTCCTGATCCCGCCGCTGGTGGCCGCGGGCGTCTGGCGCCATCTGCGGCACCGCGTCCCGTTCGCCTACGAGCCCACGCTCTGGTGCGTGGTCTTCCCGCTGGGCATGTACGCCACCGCGACCGCCCAGCTCGCCGGGGAGCACCGGATCGACGCCGTGGCCGTCCCCTGCCGGCTGCTGGCGTGGCTCGCCCTGTCGGCCTGGCTCGCCGTCGGCGCCCGCTGTCTGACCGGCCGGCCCGGGAGCGGGACGGCGGCCTAGGTGTGCTGTCCGGACAGCACACCTAGCCGCCGATGGCCGACATGGGGCGGTCGGGCTGGACGAAGGAGGGGTCGTCCAGGCCCGCTCCGGCCTTCTTGCCCCACATCGCCAGCTTCCAGACGCGGGCGATCTCCTCGTCCGGGGCGCCGGAGCGCAGGGCCGCGCGGAGGTCGGTCTCCTCGGTGGCGAACAGGCAGGTGCGTACCTGGCCGTCGGCGGTGAGGCGGGTGCGGTCGCAGGCCGCGCAGAACGGGCGGGTCACCGAGGCGATCACGCCGACGCGGTGCGGGCCGCCGTCCACCAGCCAGCGCTCCGCGGGGGCCGAGCCGCGCGCGTCGGCGCCCTCGGCGGTGAGGTCGAAGCGGGTGCGCAGCGAGGTGAGGATGTCCCCGGCGGTGACCATGCCCTCGCGCTTCCAGCCGTGCTGGGCGTCCAGCGGCATCTGCTCGATGAACCGCAGTTCGTAGTCGTGCTCGACCGCCCAGGCGAGCAGGTCCGGGGCCTCGTCGTCGTTCAGGCCCGGCATCAGGACCGAGTTGACCTTGACCGGGGTCAGGCCGGCCTCGCGGGCCGCCGCCAGGCCGTCCAGGACGTCCTGGTGGCGGTCGCGGCGGGTGAGGGTCTTGAAGACGTCCGGGCGGAGGGTGTCCAGGGAGACGTTGACCCGGTCCAGGCCGGCCGCCTTCAGGGCGGTCGCGGTGCGGACCAGGCCGATGCCGTTGGTGGTCAGGGACATCCGGGGGCGCGGTGCGAGGGCCGCGACGCGCTCCACGATGCCGACCAGGCCCGGGCGCAGCAGGGGCTCGCCGCCGGTGAAGCGGACCTCCTCGATGCCGAGCGTGCGGACCGCGATGTCGATGAGGCGGACGATCTCGTCGTCCGTGAGCAGGTCCGGCTTGGCCAGCCACTGCAGGCCCTCCTCGGGCATGCAGTAGGTGCAGCGCAGATTGCACCGGTCGGTCAGCGAGACCCTCAGGTCGGTGGCCACCCGGCCGTAGGTGTCGATGAGCACGTGGGCCCCTCCCTCTCCCGGTCACTCATTCTCGGCCGCCCCTGCGTCGTCCGTCACCTGCGAGCGTACGTGACCTCGCCGACATCGAGCGCGGCCCGATCGCACGAGGAACGGCGCGACCGCGTCGTAGGACCGTACAGTCCCCAACGACGCGGTCGTCCCGCGCGCCGCCGTCAGTGGGCTCCGGTGCCGGTCAGGGACCGGACCTCCAGTTCCGCGTACTTCCCGGCGTCCGGCTTCTCCTTCGACAGCAGGGTGCCCACCACGCCGAGCAGAAAGCCGACCGGGATGGAGATGAGGCCGGGGTTCTCCAGCGGGAACCAGTGGAAGTCGACGCTGGGGAACATCGAGGTCTGCTTGCCCGAGACCACCGGGGAGAACAGCACCAGGCCGACCGCGGTGACCAGGCCGCCGTAGATCGACCACAGGGCGCCCGCGGTGGTGAACCGTTTCCAGAACAGGCTGTAGAGGATGGTCGGCAGGTTGGCGGAGGCGGCGACCGCGAAGGCGAGGGCCACCAGGCCGGCCACGTTCAGGTCGCGGGCCAGGGCGCCGAGGACGATGGAGACCGCGCCGATGCCGACGGTCGCCCAGCGGGCCGCGCGCACCTCCTGCTGCTCGGTGGCCTGGCCCCTCTTGATGACGTTGGCGTAGATGTCGTGCGCGAACGAGGACGAGGAGGCCAGGGTCAGTCCGGCGACGACCGCGAGGATCGTGGCGAAGGCGACCGCGGAGATGGTGGCGAGCAGGATGGCTCCCCAGCTCGAATCGACGCCGCCGAGGTGGAGCGCCAGCAGAGGGGCCGCCGTGTTGCCCGCCTTGTTGGAGGCGATGATCTCGTCCGGTTTGATCAGCGCGGCGGCGCCGAAGCCGAGGGCGAGGGTCATCAGGTAGAAGACGCCGATCAGGCCGATCGCCCAGAGGACGGACTTGCGGGCGGCCTTGGCGGTGGGGACGGTGTAGAAGCGGATCAGGATGTGCGGCAGGCCGGCGGTGCCCAGGACCAGGGCGATGCCGAGGGAGAGGAAGTCCAGCTTGGTGGTGCCGGTGGCGCCGTACTTGAGGCCGGGCTCCAGGAAGGCGCTGCCCTTGCCGCTGTTGTCGGCGGCCTTGCCGAGCAGTTCGGAGATGTTGAAGTCGAACTTCAGCAGGACGAGGACGGTCAGCAGCACGGCGCCGGCGATCAGCAGCACCGCCTTGACCATCTGCACCCAGGTGGTGCCCTTCATGCCGCCGATGGTGACGTACACGATCATCAGCAGGCCGACCAGGGCGACGATGCCGATCTTGCCGCCGTCGCTGGTGATGCCGAGGAGCAGGGAGACCAGCACGCCGGCGCCCGCCATCTGGGCCAGCAGGTAGAAGATCGACACGACGATGGTGGAGGTGCCGGCCGCGGTGCGCACGGGACGCTGGCGCATCCGGTAGGCCAGCACGTCGCCCATCGTGTAGCGGCCCGAGTTGCGCAGGGGTTCGGCGACCAGGAGGAGGGCGACGAGCCAGGCGACGAGGAAGCCGATGGAGTACAGGAAGCCGTCGTAACCGAAGAGGGCGATGGCGCCGGCGATGCCGAGGAAGGACGCGGCGGACATGTAGTCGCCGGAGACGGCGAGGCCGTTCTGGAAGCCGGTGAACTGGCGTCCGCCCGCGTAGAAGTCGGCGGCGTCCTTGGTCTGCCGGCCCGCCCAGACGGTGATGACGAGGGTCGCGGCGACGAACACCGCGAACAGGGTGATGATCAGCGTCCGGTGCTCGCTCGCCTCGCCGGCGGCCAGCAGCGTGGGGGTCACGGCGCTCATGCTCCGCCCTCCATCCGGGACTTGATGGCCTCGGCCCGGGGGTCGAGCCTGGCGGCGGCGCGGCGGGCGTACCACCAGGCGATGAGGAACGTGG
This sequence comes from Streptomyces sp. SCL15-4, assembly GCF_033366695.1. Taxonomy (NCBI): domain Bacteria; kingdom Bacillati; phylum Actinomycetota; class Actinomycetes; order Kitasatosporales; family Streptomycetaceae; genus Streptomyces; species Streptomyces sp. SCL15-4. The sequence goes on along the minus strand of NZ_JAOBTQ010000001.1, from coordinate 6,420,990 downwards.
TGAGGAACTGGGCGAGGCCCAGGACGAGGGCGACGTTGATGTGGCCGGCCACCTTGGTGCCCATGAAGTCGCCCGCGTAGTTGGACAGCAGGACGTACAGCAGATACCAGGCGGCGAAGGCGATCGTCAGCGGGAAGGCGAAGGAGCGGTGCGCGCGGCGCAGTTCACCGAACTCCGCGCTCTGCTGCACCTCGGTGAACTCCTCGGTGGAGGGAAGGCGGGCTGGGGATTGAGTGGGTGGCGGTGTTTCGGTGGCCACGGAGTCTCCTCGCGTCACGGACGTGCGCTTGCTGACCTCACGGATACGGGATTACATTACAGCGAGTCATCGAGCGGCTCCATCGGGTGATTCCCGTAGGGGGCCTGATCCTTTCGGGCCTCCCGTCCACGGTCACGGCGCCACGCAGACGGCGGTTCAAGTCCGCCTGGCTCTTTCGGAGATCAGCGCCGGGAGATAGCTTCGGCCCTGTACCGCCTCGTCATGTACCTGCCCGGACGGCCATCCGCGTCCCGGGTGGTTCCGTATCCGGATGATGTGGAGATCCCATGGCTCATCTGCGCTCCAGACGCCGACTGGCGCTCGCCGTACCGGCCGTGCTGTCGCTGACCGCCACGCTCGGCCTCCTGCCGTCGGCGGCCTCCGCGGCGCCCTCGGCGGACACGGCGGTCCCGGTGGCGCGGGCGGCGGACGGCCCCACCCTGTCGTACGTGGTGAACACCGGGACGGACCGCTCCACGGTCGCGTCGGTGCGGCGGGCGATCGTCCGCAACGGCGGGACGGTGGTGACGAGTTACGACCGGATCGGAGTGATCGTCGTCCACTCCGCGGACCCCGGCTTCGCCCAGCGCATCCGCGCCGTGCGCGGGGTCGACTCGGCGGGTGCCACGCGCAACCGCCCGCTGCCCGCCCAGTCCACCACCGACGTGGGCACGCCGAAGGCGCTGAGCGCCGCCGAGGCCGCCGGCGTCCGGGCCGCCGCCGGGCAGGACCCGCTGGAGCCGTTGCAGTGGGACCTGCCGGCCATCAAGGCGGACAAGGCGCACGAGAAGACCCTGGGCAGCCCGGACGTCACGGTCGCCGTCATCGACACGGGTGTCGACGACACCCACCCGGACATCGCGCCCAACTTCGACCGCGCGGCCTCCGCCAACTGCGTGTCGGGCAAGCCGGACACCACGGACGGCGCCTGGCGGCCGGGCGCGGCGGAGAGCCCGCACGGCACGCATGTCGCGGGCGAGATCGCGGCGGCCAAGAACGGCGTGGGCATGACGGGCGTGGCACCGGGGGTGAAGGTCGCCGGCATCAAGGTGGGCAATCCGGACGGCTTCTTCTACACCGAGGCCGTGGTCTGCGGCTTCGTGTGGGCGGCCGAGCACCACGTCGACGTGACCAACAACAGCTATTACACCGACCCGTGGTACTTCAACTGCACCGCCGACCCCGACCAGAAGGCGCTCGTGGACGCCATCACCCGGGCCTCGCGCTACGCGGAGCGCAAGGGCGCGGTCAACGTCGCGGCGGCGGGCAACGAGAACTACGACCTCGCCTCCGACGCGATCACCGACGAGGGCTCGCCGAACGACGGCACCCCCTCGGACCGCGTGGTCGACCCGCACGAGTGCTTCGACATACCGACCCAGCTGCCGGGTGTCGTCACGGTCGCGGCGACCGGCGCCAAGGGTCTGAAGTCGTCCTTCTCCAACCACGGTCTCGGCGTGGTGGACATCGCCGCGCCCGGCGGCGACCGCCTCCAGGCGCCGCAGCCCCCGGCGGTCAGCGGCCTGATCCTGGGCACGCTGCCGGGCGGCAAGTACGGCTACATGGCCGGGACGTCCATGGCCACCCCGCACGTCGCCGGTGTCGCCGCATTGATCAAGTCAACCCATCCACACGCCCCGGCGGCGGTCGTGAAGGCGCTGCTGTACGCGGAGGCCACCGCCACGCCCTGCACGGACCCGTACGACATCGACGGCGACGGCAAGGTGGACGCGGTGTGCGAGGGGACGAGGAACCGCAACGGCTTCTACGGCTGGGGCGTGGCGGACGCGCTGGCCGCGGTGACCAGGTAGGCGTCATAGGGACCTCTGCGCAGGGTTCTGTGCAGGGGTCCATGCAATGGATTGATCGAATCAATAATGCATAGTGCAGTCATGACTGCACTCACGTACGCGTGGTCCGCACTGGGCGGCGACCCCGCCCGGCTGTCCCGGCTCACGACCGTCCCCCGGGAGGGCGTGCTCACGGCGCGTCTTCCCGTGCGGGAGCTGGCCCGGGCCTGCGTGGGCACCTGCGCGCTGGCCGCGGCGGAGCTGGCGGCCCGCCGGGCCGGGCTCTCGGGGGTCCCGGAGGTCCGGATCGACGACGGCGCGGTCGCGGCGGCCTTCCACAGCGAGCGGCTGCTGCGGATCGACGGCCGGGCGCCGGTCTCCTTCGCGCCCCTGTCCCGGTTCTGGCGCACGGCCGACGGCTGGGTGCGCACCCACGCCAACTACCCGCACCACCGGGCCCGGCTGCTCGGCGCGCTGGGACTGCCCGAGGACGCCTCGGCAGACCGGGTCGCCGGGCACCTGGCCGGGCGCTCCGCCCTGGAGGTGGAGGAGACCGTCGGCGCCGCGGGCGGTCTCGCCGTGGCCCTGCGCACCCCCGAGGGCTGGGCGGCGCACCGGCAGGCGGCCGAGGTGGCCGCGCGTCCGCTGGTCGAGCGCGCGTGGCCGGACGCGGCGCCCCCGCGCGTGTTCCCGCCGCTCGATCCCGGCGCCGCCGCCCTGCTGCCCGCCGCCGGGCTGCGCGTCCTGGACCTGACCCGGGTCCTGGCGGGTCCGGTCGCCACCCGCACCCTCGGCCTGCTCGGCGCGGACGTGCTGCGCGTGGACGCCCCGTGGCTGCCGGAACTGCCGGACCAGCACGCCGACACGGGCTTCGGCAAGCGGTCCGCCAGGCTGGACCTGGGCACCGGCCGGGACGTCCTCGAAGACCTGCTGAGCACGGCGGACGTCGTGGTCACCGGCTACCGGCCGGGCGCGCTGGACCGGTTCGGGCTGTCCGCCGAGGCGCTGGCCGGACGCCATCCCGGGCTGGTCGTGGCGCAGGTGTCGGCGTGGGGCGCGTACGGGCCGTGGCACGCGCGGCGCGGCTTCGACAGCCTGGTGCAGGTGGCCACCGGCATCGCGGTCACCGAGGGCACGGCCGGGGAGCCGGGCGCGCTGCCCGCGCAGGCCCTGGACCACGGCACCGGCTATCTGCTGGCGGCGGCCGTGCTGCGGGCGCTGACCGAGCAGTCGTACGACGGCGGGAGCCGGCTGGTGCGGCTCGCGCTGGCCCGGACCGCGCACTGGCTGACCCGCGGGATCCGCCCGGAACCGGCCGAGGGACAGCCGTATCCGGGGCCGGAGGCCTGGCTGGCCGAGACCGGCAGCGCGCTGGGCCGGCTGCGGCACGCCCGGCCGGCCGTGTCCTTCACGGGCGGCCCCGCCGGCTGGGCCCGGCCCCCGGTGCCCTGGGGCTCGGACCCGGCCCGCTGGGCCGCCGCCCCGGTCACCGGCGCCGGATGACGCGCGCGGTCACCGGCCGTTGGTGACCAGCACCTTCAGGGCCGTGCGCTCGTCCATCGCCCGGTAGCCGGCCGGGACGCCCTCGATGTCGACGGTCAGGTCGAACACCGGCGAGGGGTCGATCGTGCCGTCGAGGACGTCGGGCAGCAGGTCGGGGATGTAGGCGCGGACCGGGGCGACACCGCCGCGCAGGGCGATGTTCCGGTCGAACATCACGCCGAGGTCCAGGCCGGTGCCGCTGCCGTGGGGCACGCCCACGAAGCCGATGGCGCCGCCGTCGCGGGTGATGCCGACGGCCGTCCGCATGGACTGCTCGGTGCCGACCGCCTCCACGACGGCGTGCGCGCCCCGGCCCCGGGTCAGTTCGCGGACGGCCTCGACGGCGGCCTCCCCGCGCTCGGCGACGACGTCGGTGGCGCCGAACCGGCGCGCGATGTCGGTCCGCGCCTGGTGCCGGCCCAGGGCGATGATCCGCTCGGCGCCGAGCCGCTTGGCGGCCAGGACGGCGCACAGCCCGACCGCGCCGTCCCCGACGACGGCGACGGTGGCCCCGGGCCGGGCGCCGGCGCCGAGGGCGGCGTGGTGGCCGGTGCCGAGCACGTCGGACAGGGTCAGCAGGGCGGACAGCAGGTGGTCGTCCGTGGCCGCCTCCTTGGGCAGCGGGACGAGGGTGCCGTCGGCGAACGGCACGCGGACGGCCTCGCCCTGGCCGCCGTCGTAGCCGACCGAGCCCCAGAAGCCGCCGTGCTCACAGGAGGTGGTCAGGCCCTCGCGGCAGTAGTCGCAGACGCCGTCGGACCACATGAAGGGCGCCACCACCAGGTCACCGCGGCGGACGGTGCCCACGTCGGAGCCGGCCTCCTCCACGACGCCGAGGAACTCGTGCCCGATGCGCTGACCCGGCTGCCGCGCGGCCTCGCCCCGGTAGGCCCACAGGTCGCTGCCGCAGATGCAGGCGCGCAGCACCCGTACGACGGCGTCGGTGGGCAGCTGCACCACGGGGTCGGGGACGTCCTCCACGCGCATGTCGTAGGGGGCGTGGATGGTGGTGGCGCGCATGACGGGGTCCTTCTCGTGCGGGGCGGTGCGGCGCGCCCACGGGTGGCGGGCGCACTTCACCGTACGTCCTGCTCACGGCGCCCCGCGCGGCCAGGGGCCCGGGCGCTCAGACCCCGGCCGCGCCGAGCAGGCTGCCCGCCGCGTAGGTCACGCCCATCGCCAGTGCCCCGCCGGCCACGTTGCGCACCACCGCGCGCGAGGGGCGGGCCGCGCCGAGGCGGGCGCTGCTCCACCCGGTGAGGACCAGGGCGGCGAGGACGCAGCACACGGTGACCGGGAGCCGGGCGCCGGCCGGTGGCAGCACGATGGCCAGCAGCGGGAGCAGCGCGCCCACGGTGAAGGCCAGGAAGCTCGCCCAGGCCGCGTGCCAGGGGTTGGTCAGCTCGTCCGGGTCGATGCCCAGCTCCACGCGCGCGTGGGCCCGCAGCGCGTCCCGCGCGGTGAGCTGTTCGGCGGCCTCGCGGGCCACGTCCCCGGACAGGCCGCGCCGGGCCAGCAGCTCGGTCAGCTCCCGCAGTTCGGCCTCCGGCTGGTCGCGCAGTTCCCGTCGCTCCGCGGCCAGCGCGGCCATCTCGGAGTCGCGCTGGGTGGAGACGGAGACGTATTCGCCGGCCGCCATGGACATCGAGCCGGCGAGCAGTCCGGCCAGTCCGGCGGTGAGCAGCGCGGCGCGGCTCCCGGTGGCGCCGGCCACGCCGACGACCAGGCCGGCGGTGGAGACGATGCCGTCGTTCGCGCCCAGTACGGCGGCCCGCAGCCAGTTCAGCCGGGAGCCGAGCGCGCCGCCGTGGGCCTCGTCGTGGGTGGGTTCCGTCACAGCAGGGAGGATCCCACCGGCAGCGCCCCGGCCGCCGCACCGACGCTCCCGCGCCGCCCCGCCCATGCCCGCCCTCGCCACCGGTCCACCGCCGCGCCCCGCCGGCCGGCCCCGGACCGCTGCCACCCGCCCCGGACCGACGCCCCGGACGAACGCCGGACTGGTCGCGTCGGCTCCACCGAGGAACGTTCTGACGATCCGTCACCCACCGGGACAGCAGGCGGACATCCGGAACCCGGTACGGGCGGGCGTGATGTCCCGGAATCGGGCGGACGCGGCGGTGCCGGGTGAGCGGGCACGCGCGCGTAGGTACGGGACGACCGGGCGCGCGGGCGCGCGCGTGTGTGCGGTGGCCGAGCGGGCGGGCGGGCCCGGGGCGTGGGCGCCGGGCCTGGGGGACGGCGTTGTCGGTGGCGGCCCGTATCCTCAGTGACCATGCTCGAAGACCGTGCGACCGCAGCGCCCTCCGCCACCTCGTGGCCGGCCGCGTATCCGAAGGGATACGCGGTCGTTGACGTGGAGACCACCGGACTGGCCCGGGACGACCGGATCATCTCGGCGGCCGTGTACCGGCTGGACGCGCGCGGCGAGGTCGAGGACCACTGGTACACGCTGGTCAACCCGGAGCGCGATCCGGGACCCGTGTGGATACACGGTCTGACGAGCGAGCTGCTCGACGGCGCGCCGCTGTTCGCGGACGTGGCCGAGGAGTTCGCCGCCCGTCTGGACGGCCGGGTGCTGGTGGCGCACAACGCCGTCTTCGACTGGCAGATGATCGCGCGGGAGTACGCGCGCGTGCGGCGCGAGGCGCCGGTGCGCCAGCGGCTGTGCACCATCGCGCTGTCCAAGGAGCTGGGGCTGCCCCTGCCCAACTTCAAGCTGGAGTCGCTGGCGGCCCACTTCGGGGTCGTACAACAGCGGGCGCACCACGCGCTGGACGACGCGCGGGTGCTGGCGGAGGCGTTCCGGCCCAGCCTGCGGGCCGCGGCGGCGGGCGGCGTCCGGCTGCCGCTGCTGGAGTGCCGGCCGCTGACGGAGTGGTCGGACCGGCCGGTGCCCCGGCAGGCGTCGGGCGGCTACGGCGGCTATCGGCAGGCCGGTTGGCGCCCCGCCCGCAAAAGGCCTGCATGCCCCTATCCCAACCCGGGACGCTACGAAGACGGCAAAAGGCTCAAACAGGGCATGCGGGTCGCCTTCTCGGGTGATACGTCGACGGAGCGCGAGTTGCTGGAGGACCGCGCCACCGAGGCCGGGCTGCATGTGGCCGGCAGCGTCTCCCGGCTGACCAGTCTGCTGGTGACCAACGACCCGGACTCGGGCACGTCGAAGACGGTCAAGGCCAGGCAGTACGGCACGCCGATCGTGGACGAGGCCGCGTTCGGGCAGTTGCTCCGGGACGTGGAGCCCGCCGACGGGTAGCCACGGCCGAGGCCGCGCGCGGTTCGTTCATCGTACGAACGGGTGATTGGCCCACGACTCACCCGGCACCGGCTCGCCGAGGGCGACGGCGACGGCTCACCCTGTGGCCCATGGCGACATGCGAAGTCTGCGGCAACGACTACGGAATGACCTTCGAGGTGCACGCGCAGGGCGCCGTGCATGTCTTCGACTGCTTCTCCTGTGCGATCCACCGCATGGCCCCGCTCTGCGAGCACTGCCGGGTGCAGATCATCGGCCAGGGCGTGGAGGCGGAGGGCCACTGGTTCTGCGGCGCGCACTGCGCCCGGGCCGAGGGGAGGGCCGGCATCGTGGACCGGGTCTGACCCGGCACCCGCCTGAACGCACCCCATGACGCGGAGGTACCGTCGTGGGGTGCACCGCTACCGCTTCCTGCTGTCCCGCCAGTGGGTGATCCTCACCCTCGTCGCGATCGCGCTGATCCCGACGATGATCAGGCTGGGCTTCTGGCAGCAGCACCGCTACGAGGAACGCACGGCCCGCAACGACCTGGTCTCCGCCGCGCTGCACGCCGACCCGGTCCCGGTCGAGCGGCTGACCTCTCCCGGGCACACGGTGACCCGCGCCGAGAAGTACCGCACGGTCACCGCGACCGGCACCTTCGACACCTCGAAGGAGGTCGTGGTCCGCCGCCGTACCAACGCCGACGGCGAGGTCGGTTTCCACGTCCTCACCCCCCTCGTCCTCGACGACGGCAAGGTGCTGCTCGTCAACCGGGGCTGGATCCCCGCGAACGGCGCGCAGACCGACTACCCGAAGGTACCGGCGCCGCCGGCCGGGCGGACCACCGTCACCGGACGGCTGATGGCCGACGAGACGACCGCCGCGAGCGGCATCAAGAACGTCAAGGGCCTGCCCGACCGGCAGATCATGCTGATCAGCAGTGCCGAGGAGGCGCGGCGGCTGGACGCGCGGGTGCTCGGCGGCTACATCCAGCAGACCGCGCCCCGCGCCGAGGACGGCTCCCCGGAGCAGATCTCCGACCCGGGCAGCGAGGACGCTCCGCTCAACTACGCGTACATGATCCAGTGGTGGCTGTTCGCGGCGGCCGTCCCGGTCGGCTGGTGGTTCCTGGTCCGGCGCGAGCTGCGCGACCGGGAGGAAGCCGCGGCGGAACGGCACACCGAGGAAAACGAACCGGCCCCGGTCTGACACCCGGCCGGCCCGCGCGCTCCCGCACCGCCCGGCCGACGGCTCGTCCCCGTCCCTCCCCGGTCACGGCACGCCTCCGCCGCCCCGTGACCGGCTCACTCCCCCGGCGGACCGGCTGGTTGGTCCGCCGGGCCGACGGGAAACCGGTTCCCGTGAAAGCGCGCATCGACGACTACGCCCTCATCGGGGACGAACAGACCGCGGCCCTGGTCGGCAAGGACGGCTCGATCGACTGGCTGTGCCTGCCGCGCTTCGACTCCGGCGCCTGTTTCGCCCGGCTGCTGGGCGACGAGGACCACGGCCACTGGCGGATCGCGCCCGAGGGAGCGGACGTCTGCACCCGCCGCGCCTACCGGCCGGGCACCCTCGTCCTGGACACCGAATGGGAGACGGCGGACGGCGCGGTGCGCGTCACCGACCTGATGCCGCAGCGCGAGCGCGCTCCCGACGTCGTGCGGATCGTGGAGGGCGTCCGCGGCCGGGTCACCGTCCGCAGCACGCTGCGGCTGCGCTTCGACTACGGCTCGATCATGCCGTGGGTGCGGCGCGCGGACGGCCACCGGGTGGCCGTCGCCGGCCCGGACTCCGCCTGGCTGCGCACCGAGCCGGCCGTGCGCACCTGGGGCGAGCGGTACGGCACCCACTCGCGGTTCACCGTCGCCGAGGGCGAGCGGGTCGCGTTCGTGCTCACCTGGCACCCCTCGCACGAGAGACGGCCGCCGCTGATCGACCCGTACGAGGCACTGGAGAGCAGCGTCGCCGACTGGCGGGCCTGGGCCGGGCGGTGCCGTTACGACGGACCGTACCGGGAGGCGGTGGTGCGCTCCCTCATCACCCTCAAGGCCCTCACCTACGCCCCGACCGGCGGGATCGTCGCCGCGGCGACCACCTCGCTGCCCGAGAACCCGGGCGGCGTGCGCAACTGGGACTACCGGTACTGCTGGCTGCGCGACTCCACCCTCACCCTCGGCGCGCTGCTCACCGCGGGCTACCAGGAGGAGGCCGGGGCGTGGCGGGACTGGCTGCTGCGCGCGGTCGCCGGCAACCCGGCCGACCTCCAGATCATGTACGGCGTGGCGGGCGAGCGGCGGCTGCCGGAGACGGAACTGCCCTGGCTGCCCGGCTTCGCCGGCTCCGCCCCCGTCCGCATCGGCAACGGCGCCGTCGACCAGCTCCAGCTGGACGTGTACGGCGAGGTGATGGACTCCCTGTCGCTGGCCCGCGCCTCGGGGCTGTCCCCGAAGCCGCACATGTGGGCGATGCAGCGGTCGCTGATGAAGTTCCTGGAGTCGGCGTGGCGGCAGCCGGACGAGGGCCTGTGGGAGGTGCGCGGCGGCCGGCGGCACTTCGTGCACTCCAAGGTGATGGTGTGGGTGGCCGCCGACCGGGCCGTGGGAACGCTGGAGCGGCACCCGGAGCTGAGCGGCGATCTGGAGGGCTGGCGCCGGCTGCGCGACGAGGTCCACCGGGAGGTGTGCGAGAAGGGCTTCGACCCGGAGCGCAACACCTTCACCCAGTACTACGGCTCCCGGGAGCTGGACGCCGCGCTGCTGCTCATCCCGCGCGTGGGCTTCCTGCCGCCGGACGACCCCCGGGTGGTCGGCACGGTCGACGCCATCCGCCACGACCTCGGGCACGGCGGCTTCCTGCGCCGCTACGACACCGACGGCTCGGTCATCGACGGGCTGCCGAGCGGCGAGGGAGCGTTCCTCGCCTGCTCCTTCTGGCTGGCCGACGCCCTGCACCTGACCGGCCGGACGCGCGAGGCCCGCGAGCTGTTCGACCGGCTGGTGGGGCTGTGCAACGACGTCGGGCTGCTGGCCGAGGAGTACGACCCGCTCGGCGGCTGCCAGCTCGGCAACTTCCCGCAGGCGTTCAGCCATATCGGCCTGGTGAACACCGCGCTCACGCTCTTCGGGGAGGACGGGGCAGGATAGGGCCATGGATCTTGGACTGAAGGACCGGGTGTACGTCGTCACCGGAGCCACCCGGGGACTGGGCAACGCCACCGCGCGGGAACTCGTCGCGGACGGGGCGAAGGTGGTCGTCAGCGGCCGGGACGGGCAGCGGGCCGCCGAGGCCGCCGCCGCCCTGGGCCCGAACGCGGTGGGCGTCGCCGCGGACAACGCCGACCCGGACGCCCCCGAGCGGCTGATCGCGGCGGCCCGGGAGAGCTTCGGCGGCTTCCACGGGGTGCTGGTCAGCGTGGGCGGGCCGGCGCCCGGTTTCGTCGCCGACAACACCGACGAGCAGTGGCGGGACGCGTTCGAGTCCGTCTTCCTCGGCGCGGTGCGGCTGGCCCGCGCGGCGGCGGCCGAGCTGCCGGAGGGCGGGGTGATCGCCTTCGTGCTGTCCGGGTCGGTGTACGAGCCGATCCCGGGGCTGACGGTCTCCAACGGGCTGCGGCCGGGGCTCGCCGGGTTCGCCAAGTCGCTCGCCGACGAGCTGGGGCCGCGCGGCATCCGGGTGGTGGGAGTGCTGCCCGGCCGGATCGACACCGATCGCGTCCGCGAGCTGGACGCGCGGTCCGCCGACCCCGAGGCCACCCGGACCGCGAACGCCTCGCGCATTCCGCTGCGCCGCTACGGGCAGCCGGAGGAGTTCGGCCGGACGGCCGCGTTCCTGCTGTCTCCGGCCGCGTCGTACCTGACCGGGATCATGGTGCCCGTCGACGGAGGCATGCGGCACGGCTTCTGACGGCGGCCCCGGTGCGCACCGGCGTGCCGTGACGCCGGTGCGCCGATCCGCCGGGCCGCGAGGAGGGCCCGGCGGACGCACGCGGTCGCCCGCGGGGCCGTACCGCGCCTGCCGTGGTTCTTTTCCTCCGATGCCTACTCGCCGAGGCCGGCCAGGTCGCGCAGGCGGCGGGCCTGGGCGGCGCGTTCGGCCGCGCGCTGCTCGTCGTACGTCCGGTCGACGGCGCCGCGCAGCAGTGCCTTGGTCTCCACCACAGCGTCCCGGGGCGCGGCCAGCAGCGCCGCGGCCAGGTCGCGTGCCGTCGCGTCCAGTTCGGCCGCGGGCACGGCGAGGTTGGCCAGCCCGCTCGCCACGGCCTCCTCGGCACCGACGAACCGCCCGGTCGCGCAGATCTCCAGCGCGCGGGCGTACCCGACGAGGCCGACCAGCGGGTGGGTGCCGGTCAGGTCGGGGACGAGGCCGAGGCTGGTCTCGCGCATGGCGAACTGCACGTCGTCGGCGACGACCCTGAGGTCGCAGCCGAGCGCGAGCTGGAAGCCGGCCCCGATGGCATGGCCCTGGACGGCGGCGATGGACACGATGTCGGTCCGCCGCCACCAGGTGAACGCCTCCTGGTATTCGGCGATGGTCGCGTCGAGCCCGGCGTCGTCACGGCGCGCGAGTTCGATGAAGGTCGGCTCGCCCGGGAGCCCCTCCGGGGTGAACATCCGGCGGTCCAGCCCGGCGGAGAAGGACTGGCCCTCGCCGCGCAGCACGACCACCCGGACGGAGCCCGGCAGCAGCCGGCCGGCCTCGGCGAGCGCCCGCCACAGGGCGGGAGTCTGCGCGTTGCGCTTGGCCGGGTTGGTCAGCGTCACCGTGGCGAGGGAGTCCTCGACGGTGAGCCGTACCCCGTCCTTGTCGAGTGCGGGAGCGAGGTCCTGGTCGGGCGAAGCCATGGGATGCCTCCGATGGGTGCGGTCAGCAGAGCAGAGCTAAGTGACTGCACAGTAACCACCCGGCCGGTCGATCCGCCGACCGGGTGGCCACCATCGAAGCCGATGGGCCGCCCGGAGTCAGGACGAAGCGGCCTTCTTGCCGCGGGTCGCTCCGCCACGCCCACGGAGCGTGACACCCGACTCGCTGAGCATCCGGTGCACGAAGCCATACGAGCGGCCGGTCTCCTCGGCCAGTGCCCGGATGCTCGCACCGGAGTCGTACTTCTTCTTCAGGTCTGCCGCGAGCTTGTCGCGCGCGGCGCCGGTCACCCGGCTGCCCTTCTTCAGAGTCTCGGCCACCCGTGCCTCCTCATGGGAAGTGCGCTCTGGTCTCCTCATGATCACCCCTCCCGGGCGTGATGGCCACCCATTCGGCAAGGTCGGTGGGACATCGTTGTGACGACAGGAGGCGATCCCCACAAGCGGAATGCGGAATTCCAGCGGGCGGGGTCCGGAGGGCCGTACGGGCGGATTCGCGAAGTACCAGGTCAGGAACGCCGAACGGCCGGCCCTCCGGCTGTCGGGGGGTCGGCCGCGAAATCCGTGTACGACACACCTCGATACGAGGAGATCTCACACAGATGAGGGATCACGGATCGGCCGAATGATCCATGCGCAGGGATCCGGCCCGTCGATCACGCCAGGGCGACCAGGTCCGCGTAGTCGGAGCCCCACAGGTCCTCGACGCCGTCCGGGAGCAGGATGATCCGCTCCGGCTGGAGCGCCTCGACGGCGCCCTCGTCGTGGGTGACGAGGACGACCGCGCCCTTGTAGGTGCGCAGGGCGCCGAGGATCTCCTCGCGGCTGGCCGGGTCGAGGTTGTTCGTCGGCTCGTCCAGGAGCAGCACGTTCGCCGAGGAGACGACGAGCGTGGCGAGGGCCAGGCGGGTCTTCTCGCCGCCGGAGAGGACACCGGCCGGCTTGTCGACGTCGTCGCCGGAGAACAGGAACGAGCCGAGCACCTTGCGGACCTCGACCAGGTCCATGTCGGGAGCGGCCGAGCGCATGTTCTCCAGGACCGTGCGGTCGGGGTCCAGGGTCTCGTGCTCCTGCGCGTAGTAGCCCAGCTTCAGGCCGTGGCCCGGGACGACCTGGCCGGTGTCGGGCTGCTCCACGCCGCCGAGCAGCCGCAGCAGGGTGGTCTTGCCGGCGCCGTTGAGGCCGAGGATGACGACCCGGGAGCCCTTGTCGATGGCCAGGTCGACGTCGGTGAAGATCTCCAGGGAGCCGTACGACTTCGACAGGCCCTCGGCCATCAGCGGGGTCTTGCCGCAGGGCGCGGGCTCGGGGAAGCGGAGCTTGGCGACCTTGTCGGACTGGCGGACCGCCTCCAGGCCGGAGAGCAGCTTGTCCGCGCGGCGGGCCATGTTCTGCGCGGCGACCGTCTTGGTGGCCTTGGCGCGCATCTTGTCGGCCTGCGAATGCAGGGCGGCGGCCTTCTTCTCGGCGTTGGCGCGCTCGCGCTTGCGGCGCTTCTCGTCGGCCTCGCGCTGCTGCTGGTAGAGCCTCCAGCCCATGTTGTAGACGTCGATCTGGGCGCGGTTGGCGTCCAGGTAGAACACCTTGTTCACGACCGTCTCGACCAGGTCGACGTCGTGGGAGATGACGATGAAGCCGCCGCGGTAGGTCTTCAGGTAGTCCCGCAGCCAGACGATCGAGTCCGCGTCGAGGTGGTTGGTGGGCTCGTCCAGGAGCAGGGTGTCGGCGTCGGAGAACAGGATCCGGGCCAGCTCGATACGGCGGCGCTGACCGCCGGAGAGCGTGTGCAGCGGCTGGCCGAGCACCCGGTCGGGCAGGTTCAGCGCGGCGGCGATGGTGGCGGCCTCGGCCTCGGCGGCGTACCCGCCCTTGGTGAGGAACTCCGTCTCCTGGCGCTCGTACTGCTTCATGGCCTTCTCGCGCGTGGAGCCCTTGCCGTTGGCGATCCGCTCCTCGTTCTCGCGCATCTTGCGGATCAGCGCGTCGAGGCCGCGCGCGGACAGGATGCGGTCGCGGGCGAGGACGTCGAGGTCGCCGGTGCGGGGGTCCTGCGGGAGGTAGCCCACCTCGCCGGAGCGGGTGATCGTGCCGGCGGCCGGGATGCCCTCGCCGGCCAGGCACTTGGTGAGGGTGGTCTTGCCTGCGCCGTTGCGGCCGACGAGGCCGATGCGGTCGCCCTTGGCGACACGGAAGGTGGCGTTCTCGATGAGGACGCGCGCACCGGCGCGCAGCTCGATACCGGAGGCGGAGATCACGGACAGACTCCAGGGCGTACAGAGGTTGGCGGGTGGGCGGCTGAGGACGTTCCCGCCGTCTAATGCGCGAGGAGAATGGCCATGGGTCCCAGTCTAACGGGGCGGTGCAAGCTGTTTTCCTGCGTCCTGGTGTCCGGGGCCCGGGCCGGGCGGATCGTTGCCGAGCGGGGTCCGGCCGGGTGCGATGCGGCCGAGGTCGTCCAGGGCGACGAGCTGGCCGGTCCAGGCGGTGTCCGCGCAGGGCTGGGCGAGCAGCAGGGCCGTACCGCGCCGGACCGCGCCCTCGGGGCGGAACGCGCAGCCGCGGCGGGCGGGCAGTGTCCAGCGCAGATCGCCGTCGGCGGTGCGGTACGCGGTGACGCGGTGCGGGGTGACGACGGCGAGGATGCCGTGGCCGAGGGGGCGCAGGACGCCGGCGCCGCCGTGGGCGGGGAGCCACTCGGCCGCGTCGGGCAGGGCCCGGTGCCAGCGCACGGTACGGCCGTCGGTGGCGGTGAGCAGCCCGTCGTCCCAGAGCGTGATCGCCTCCCCGCGCGCGGGCAGCGCGACGACGGGCCGGTGGCCCGCGCGCGAGTACCGCCAGCGCGGAACTCCGGTGCGGGTGTCGTACCCGGCCACGACGGCCCCTCGCACCCGGGGCACCCAGGTCCGGTCCGCTTGCGCGGCCCCCACGAGCCGGTCCCCGTAGGCCGGCGGCCGCCCCTGGTGCAGTACGACGAGAAGGCAGCACCCCGCAACCAGACCGAGCGCCCGGCAGAGGTACGCGCCGAGGGGGCGGTGGTGGCGCGGCGGGGGCGCGGAGGTGACGGCGTACGCCGGGTGGGAGCGGGGGCGCGGCGGGGGCGCGGAGAAGGCGGCATGCGGCGGGTGGGAGGCGGGGCTCGGTGGGGGCGCAGGGGCTGTGGCGGGCGGCGGGGGCGAGACGGATGCCGGGGGCGGGGTGGGTGTGGGCTGAGGGGAGGGGGGTGTCGGTGGCGCGGCGGGCGCGGGCGCGGGCCGGGGGGTGGAGGCCGGTGCCGGGGAGGCGGCGGGCGCGGACACGAGGTCAGGGGCCGACGACGGGGTATCGGACGCGGCGGGCGCAGACGCGGGGCGGGTGGCGGAAGCCTGGGCCGGGGACGCGGCAGGCGCCGGGTCGGGGGCCGAAGGTGGGGCCTGAGAGGTGGCGGGTGCAGGCGCGGGGTGGGAGTCGGAAGCCGGGGACGGGGCTGGGGCGAGGGCGGGGCCGGAGGCCGCCGGCTGGGAAACGGTGGGCGCGGACACGAGGTCAGGGGCCGAAGCCGGGGCCTCGGACGCGGCAGGCGCAGGCGCGGGGCGGGTGGCGGAAGCCGGGGCCTGAGGCGCGGGTGGGGCGGAGGTGGGGCCGTCGGCCGCCGGCTGGGGCACGGTGGGCGCGGACACGCGGTCACGGGCCGACGACGGGGTATCGGACGCGGCGGGCGCGGGCCCGGGGCGGGTGGCGGAAGCCGGGGCCTGAGGCGCGGGTGGGGCGGGGGCGTCGTCGGTGGCCGGTATCCGGGGCGCGGACATGAGGGCAGGGGCCGACGACGGGGTTTCGGACGCGGCTGGCGCCAGCGCGGGCTGGCGGGCGGAAGCCGGCGCCGGGGACGCGGCCGGCGTGGGGGCGGGGTCCGGGGCCGGGGACGCGGCGGGCGCGGTGGGCGCGGACACGAGGTCTCGGTCGGAAGACGGGGCATCGGACGCGGCGGAAGCAGGTGCCGGGGAGGTGGCGGGGGCGGGGGGTGGGTGGTGGGGTGGGGTGGGCACCGTTTTTCCCCTTCGTTGTCCCCTGGGCATGGCTCGGACGCAGCGTAGTGACGGCGGGTGGGTGGGGCGGGGTGGCGGGACGGGGTGGGCGGGGGAAGTCGCCCGGTCGGGGGATGGCCGGTGGGGATGGGACGGTTTCGGGTGTTGTGCGGGGTGGGAAGCGAAGACGCGTGCGGTGCGAAGGCCGCCGGAGGACGACGGAACCGGTGCGCGAAGGAGTGGTCGGCATGACGGGCACGGGCGGTGGACGGCCGGGCGTCTGTCCCACGCTGCGGTACGCGGACGCGAAGGCGGCGATCAGGCAGCTCACCGAGGGCCTCGGCTTCACCGAGCTGTCGGTGTACGAGACGGCGGACGGTACGGTCCTGCACGCCGAGCTGGCCCAGGCCGGCGGCGTGGTGATGATCGGCTCCAAGGGCCGCGGCGGCCCCCTCGACACCGTCCTGGAGGACGCGGGGCCCGCCGGGGTGTACGTCGTGGTGGACGACGTGGACGCCCACCACGAGCGGGCCGTGGCGCACGGCGTGGAGATCCTCATGGCCCCGGCGGACCAGGACTACGGCGCCCGGGAGTACCTGGCCCGGGACACCGGGGGGAACGTCTGGAGCTTCGGGACGTACGCCCCGGAGACCGGGGCCTGAGCCGCCCCGGCCGTGCCTCATCCCCCGGTGTGCACCTGGAACGCGGCCCGGCGCACGGCCTTGGCCAGCGCCGGGTCGGGGTGCGCGGCGGCGAGCGCGACCAGCACCTGCACGGTGCGCGGATGGCCCACGGCGCGGACCTCTTCGAGCAGCTGGGGCACGGTGGGCTGCACCGCGGACTCCAGGTGCCGGACCAGCATCGGCGCCTCACCGTGGTCGGCGACGGCGGCGGCGGTGTCCACCCACAGCCAGGTGGCCTCCTCGCGGGTGAGCACCTCGTGGGCGTCCTCCGGGTCGACGCCGTCGTGCTCGGCCAGCCACAGCAGGGCGTACGGCCGCAGGGCCGGCTCGTCCACCACGGCCCGTACGTCGGGCTCGGCGGGCGCGCCGACGACGCGCAGCGCCTCGAAGGCCAGCCCGCGCAGCAGCGCGTCGTCGCCGCGGGCGGCGTCGATCAGCTCGGTGACGGCGCCGCCGACGGGGCGGGCGGCGAGCCAGGCGCGGTACTCGGCGCGGGCCGCGTTGGGGCGCAGCTGGGCGCAGCCGCGCAGCATGTCCTCGGCGGACTGCTCGATGTTGCCGGCGGGGCTCTGCGCGGCCACGCAGATCTGCTCCAGCTTGACCCACACCGCCCAGCTGCCCAGCGGGGTGAGGGTGGCCTGGCCGCCGCCGTAGGTGAGGGCGCCGACCGAGGCGAGGGCCCGCAGCGCCCAGTCGAGCAGCGGGGCGAGCGGGGCGTCGGGGGGTGTGGCCGGGGCCGGGGAGCCGGCGGGCCGTCCGGTGCCGGGTTCGTAGGCGACCTCGCAGCGTTCGGTGCGCAGCTCGGTGACCCGCTGCTGGAGCAGGTCGAGCAGCTGCTCGACCGGGACCGGGCCGGCGGACAGCTGGAGGAAGGAGAGCACCTGCGGCATGGCCGAGACGACCTCGGCGACGGCGGCGGGCTCGTACCCCTCGGGCTCGGGCGAGGCGAGCGACCAGGCGTCGAAGAGGGCGACCCAGCCGCGCAGCACGGCGCTGTCGTCGCGGTCCCAGGCGCGCAGCCGCCAGCCGGGGCGGGCGCGGTCGCCGTGCACCTCGACGAGTCCGGCGAGGCGGGCGGTGTCCCAGTCGGCGCGGATCTGAGCGGTGCTCAGGCCGAGGTCGGCGGCGGCGCGTTCGGCGGTGGCGTCGGAGAGGGTGGCCTTGCCGTCGGCGGTGGCCCCGGCACGGCCGGGGCCGAGGGCCGCGTCGGCCCAGCGGGCGACGCGGACCGCGCCGGCCAGACCGGCACGGGCCATTCCGGCCAGTTCGGCCGGGGCCGGCGTGCCCTCGGGCGGCCGGGGCGCGGCGCGGCGTGGGCGCCGCTGGTTCACAGCTCTGGGGGCGGCGGCCAGGGGCCGAGGTCGGACGAGTCGGAGCCTGGAGTCGCGCGGGATACGGGACGTCACGGGTGCAGTCTTCCGGTTGACGGTCCGAAAACCCAAACGGAATGTCACGGCGGGCTACGGGGCTGGCCAACGCACGGGGCCCGGGACGGGCCGGAGGGGCGGGATCGAGCCAGTCGTACGGCGGTGGCCGGACCGGCGCCGCGGCCGTAACCGGAATGTCCGCCACCGGCACCGGCGGGCCCGGGCGCCGGGGTGTCACAGCAGCGGGGTGAGGAACCGGCGCAGCCGTTCCTCGTACTCCTCGGGGTCCGCGTTCCACATCGCCGCGTGCGGGGCGCCGGGGACGGTGTGCAGGGTGACGAGGCCGGGCAGGCGCCGGGCGAGGCGGCGGGAGTACTCCCAGGGCGCGACCCGGTCGTCGGGGCCGTGCACGAGCAGGGCGGGGACCCGGAGCCGGTCCGGGCCGGCGGTCCGGGCGAGCCCGTCGGCGCGCAGTCCGGCCCGGCCCTGCGCGGCCCGCACCGCCAGTGGCAGCAGCGCCTGCGGGATGTGGCGGGCCCGGGCCAGCGCGCGCAGCGTGGCCTGCCAGTCGAGCACCGGGGAGTCGAGGACGAGCCCGGCGATGCGGTCGCGGACCGCGGAGTGCTCGGCGGCGCGCAGGGCCATGGTGGCGCCGGTGGACCAGCCGAGGAGGACGACGCGGCGGGCGCCGTGGTGGACGGCGTGGCGGATCGCCGCCTCGACGTCCCGCCACTCCGTCTCGCCGAGGTGGTTCAGCCGGTCCGGCGGGCGGGGGGCGCCGGGGTCGCCGCGGTAGGCGAGGGCGAGGACGGGCAGCCGGCGGGCGTGCAGGAAGCCCATGACGTTCAGGGCGTGCTCCCGGGTGGTGCCGAGGCCGTGCACGGCGATCACCCAGGTGTCCCGGGCGCCGGGCACGAACCAGGCGGGCAGGGTGCCGAGTTCGCCGGGCACGTCGACGTCGGCGTGGTCCAGGCCGAGGGCGGCGCGGGGGGTGCCGACGTACAGGTTGGGGGTGAGCCAGGCGGCGTCGCCGGGCGCGAAGGTGCCGTGGGTGACGCGTTCCAGGCGCCGTACGACGGTGTCGGCGGCGTGCGGGGTGTCCTCCAGGACGGCGCCGACGACCGCGTGCGAGCCGTCGCCGGCGAGGCCGTAGACACCGGGGCGCAGGGCGGCCAGGTCACGGGTGAGCGTGATCCGGCCGGCGGCCGTGCCGTGCACGGTGAGCCGGGGCTCGGTGGGCAGCGGACGGCCCGCGGACACCTTCAGCGCGGCGTCGCTGGCGAGCCGGCCGGCGACCACGGAGGCCGTGCCGGCGGCCAGGGCGGCGGTGACCGCACTGGCGGTCGCGGTGACGGTACGCACGGCTCCAGTGTCAGGGGGACGGCGGACGGCGGCCAGCGGAGGCGCGGGGCGGGGTGAGGAACGCGGGAGCAGCGGGGCGGAGCGGTCCGGCAGGGCGCGGCGGAGTGCGGTGAGCGGAGGCGGCCAGGCCCGGCGGAGGTGGGCCAGCGCGGCCGGCAGGACGCGGCCGAGCAGGGCCGGCGCGGTCCGCGCGGGCGCGGACGGTGCCGGCTGGGCCCGCGCGCGTGCGGTGAGACGGTCCGGCAGGGCCGGGTGGAGCGGCCGGGGCCGACCGGGCGGGACGTAGGGTACCGGCGGG
This sequence comes from Streptomyces sp. SCL15-4, assembly GCF_033366695.1. Classification (NCBI taxonomy): domain Bacteria; kingdom Bacillati; phylum Actinomycetota; class Actinomycetes; order Kitasatosporales; family Streptomycetaceae; genus Streptomyces; species Streptomyces sp. SCL15-4. The sequence goes on along the minus strand of NZ_JAOBTQ010000001.1, from coordinate 6,401,588 downwards.
GCGGGTGCGGTCCGCGGGGCGCGGGACGGGTTGCCGCTCGGCAAGGGGATCACCTCCGTTGGCCGTATCCCTTCAAGAGTTCCCCGGCCTCCGCGAGTTGTGCCTCGGTCAGCAGGGACGGGCTCAGGCCCGGCACCGACGACGCCGTCAGCCACAGGCGGCACATCCACTCCAGCTGGGCGGTGCGGTCGTAGGCCTGATCGAGGGTGGCGCCGTAGGTGACCGTGCCGTGGTTCCGGAGCAGGCAGCCGGAGCGGCCGTCGAGGGCGCGGAGCATGTTCCCGGCCAGTTCGTCGGTGCCGTAGGCGGCGTAGGGGGCGACCCGTACGGGACCGCCGAGGGCGGCGGCCATGTAGTGGACCAGCGGCAGCTCGGGGACGAGCGTGGAGACCGCGGTGGCGTGCACGGCGTGGGTGTGGACGACCGCGCGGGCGTCGGTGGTGCGGTAGACGGCGAGGTGCATGGGCAGCTCGCTGGTCGGCACGAGGCGGCCGAGCACCTGGCGGCCGGTGAGGTCGACGCCGGTGAGGTCGGCCGGGGTGAGCCGGTCGTAGGGCACGCCGGAGGGGGTGACCAGCACCAGGTCGCCGACGCGGGCGGAGACGTTGCCGGAGGTGCCGACCACCAGTCCGTCGAGGACGGTCCGCCGCGCCGTGGCGACCACCTCGTCCCAGAGCCGCGCCACGTCCTGCCCCGCCCCGGCCGCCTCATCGCCCGGCCCGGCCCCCTCCACCCCGGCCGGCCCCGTGTCCCGCCGTTCGTCCGGTCGCCCGTCTTCCACGTTCCGTCGCGGTTCAGCCATGCGGTGATCCTGCCAGCCGCCGGGGCGGTGCGGGGAGCGGGCGGGGCGGTGGTTCCGGGCCGGGAGCCGTGGGGCCGAATGGGCGGAATTAGGGGTGAAACGCCTTAAATCGACGCCACTTCGGTGAGCGGCGGACCTTGAATGACTGCCTCCTGCCCACCCCACGGCCGCCGCCGCTCCCGAGGCCCGGCGCGCCCGTCGACCGCCATCCCCGGGGGAGCCGCATGGCCCGTGTACCCACCCTTGCCCGTCGCCGCGCGAGCGTCCTGGCGGCGGCCGTGGCGGCGGTCCTCGCCCTCACCGGCCCCGCGACCGCCGCGGCCAAGCCGCCCAAGGGCCACGACGTGTCGTCCCACCAGCGGACCGTGGACTGGCCGGCCGCCCGGAAGAAGGGCGCGCGGTTCGCCTACGTCAAGGCGACCGAGTCCACGGGCTACCGCAACCCCTACTTCGCCGGGCAGTACTCCGGCGCCCGCAAGGCGGGGCTGATCCGGGGCGCGTACCACTTCGCCCTCCCGGACCGGTCCTCCGGCGCCAAGCAGGCCGCGTACTTCGTGCAACACGGCGGCGGCTGGCGGGCGGACGGCTGGACGCTGCCGCCGGCGCTCGACATCGAGTACAACCCGTACAACGCGCGGCGCAGGTGCTACGGGCTGAGCAAGAAGGGCATGGTCGGCTGGATCCGTTCGTTCAGCGACGAGACCCGGCGCCGGACGGGCCGCCGCCCGGTGATCTACACGACGACCCAGTGGTGGAAACTGTGCACCGGCAACAGCCGCGCCTTCTCCAAGGACCACCCGCTGTGGATCGCCCGGCACGGCGCGGCACGGCCGGGGACGCTGCCCGGCGGCTGGCGGTACTGGACGTTCTGGCAGTACCGCACGACGGGCACGCTGCCGGGTGACCAGGATCTCTTCAACGGCACCCTGGACCGGCTGCGGATCTTCGCGCGGACCCGGTAGCCAAGGGGCGCCCGGCCCGGCGGCGCGAAACACGACTCCGGCATGGCATTACCGACACCACCACGCCCGTCCCAGTTCATCTTCCGTTCACTCAGGTTGCCTACGTTCGTCCAGCCAACGACCTCGAACGATTGCCTGGGTAAATGGAAAGCTTCTCGCTGATCCTCGCGATAGTGGTGGTAACCGCTCTCGCGTTCGATTTCACGAACGGTTTCCACGACACCGCGAACGCGATGGCCACCACCATCTCCACAGGCGCCCTGAAGCCCAAGATCGCGGTGACCATGTCCGCCGCCCTCAATCTTGCGGGCGCCTTCCTCTCCGTGGAGGTCGCGAACACGATCTCCAAGGGTCTCGTCGACGAGACCGGCATCCGTCCCGAGGTCATCTTCGCCGCCCTGGTCGGCGCGATCCTCTGGAACCTGCTGACCTGGCTGGTGGGCCTGCCCTCCAGTTCCTCGCACGCCCTGATGGGCGGCCTGGTCGGCGCCACCGTCGCCTCCGCCGGCTTCGACGCCGTCCACGGCGGCGTCCTGGTCACCAAGGTGCTGCTGCCGGCCGTCGCCGCGCCGGTCGTGGCGGGCCTCGCCTCGTTCCTGGCCACCCGGCTCTCCTACGGCGTCGGCGGCACCGCCGGCACCGAGGCGAGCCGCAAGGGCTACCGCGCCGGCCAGATCGCCTCCGCCGGCCTGGTCTCCCTCGCGCACGGCACCAACGACGCCCAGAAGACGATGGGCATCATCACCCTGGCCCTGATCGCGGGCGGCTCCCTCGCCCCCGGCTCCAACCCTCCCACCTGGGTGATCCTCTCCGCCGGCCTGGCCATCGCGCTCGGCACCTACATCGGCGGCTGGCGCATCATCCGCACCATGGGCAAGGGCCTGACCGACCTGGAGCCGCGCCAGGGCTTCGCCGCCCAGACCGGCGCCGCGACCGCCATCCTGGCCTCCTCCCACCTCGGCTTCTCCCTGTCCACCACCCACGTCGTCTCCGGCTCGGTGATGGGCGCGGGCCTCGGCCGCAAGGGCGGCGTGGTCCGCTGGTCCACCGCGACCCGCATGGCCGTCGCCTGGGTGCTCACCCTGCCGGCCGCCGCGCTGGTCGGCGCGGGCGCCGAGTCCGTCACCGACCTCGGTGACTGGGGCACCGCCGCCGTCGCCGTCTTCCTGGTCGCCGCGAGCGCCGCGATCTGGAAGATCTCCCGCCGCGAGGTCGTCGACCACACCAACGTGGTCGAGGAGACCGGCGAGCCGGCCGGTGTCGTCACCGCCGCCATCGCCGCGGTGACCCCGCCGCCCGCCGGTCAGATCACCGACGGCCTGACGGTCCCGGTCGGCGGAGAACTGACGACGGCGAACCTGACCGCCACGATCCCCGCCCCGGCCACCGAGCCGGCCCCCGCCGCCGTTCCGCCGGCCGCCACGGTCTGACCCCGCCCGCACGGTTACTGAAGGAAGCATCCCCATGAAGATCGACTGGGCGGCCCTCGGCTCCGTTCTGGGCACCAGCGTGGTGTTCACGGTGGGCCTGGTGGCCCTGTTCACCCTCGGCATCAACGGCCTGTCCCGCCGCGAGCGGGCCGCGGCCCAGGGCGGCTCCGCCGCGCTCGCCGTCACCGGCGCCTACGCCTGCTTCGCGGCCTGCGCGGCGGCCGTGGCCTACGGCATCTACCTGATCGTGGGCAAGGGCTGACCGCCCGTCCCCGATCCCCGCGACCCGCCCCGCCGACCGGCCCGTCCGCCGGAGCCGGCGGGGCGGACGCATGCCGGAGCGGTCCCGTCGGGCCCGCCCGGCGCCCCGGCGATGTGGGCCTCAGCACAGTCGGGCATCCCAGGTCAAAGGCAAGTTGACGGCCCTTCCGGGCACGTGGTGGACTGCCCAGGCCATGTACGGCGGCAGAAGAGGAAGCCGGTGCGAATCCGGCGCGGTCCCGCCACTGTCACCGGGGAAGAACTCCCCGGGAGCCAGGAACTCTCGCCGCCGGAATCCGTCGAACCAGGGCGTGGACACCCTGAGTGAGGACATGAATCGCCATGCTCGGCTGCCGTATGACCCATACCGGGAACGCCCCTGTGCCCACGGCCGGCTGAGCCGATGGGTGCCGATCGCACATACGCGTACGGCGCCGCCGCCGGCGTCCTCGGCGACCTGCTCCTCGGCGATCCCCGCCGCGGGCACCCGGTCGCCGCGTTCGGCCGCGCGGCCACGGCCGTGGAAGGCGCCTTGTGGCACGACCACCGCGGCTGGGGCGCCCTGCACACCGCCGTGTGCGCCGGTGGCGCCGTCGCGCTGGGCGCGCTGGCCACCCGCGCCGTACGCCCCTGCCGTACCGCCTCCGTCGCGCTGACCGCCGCCGCCACCTGGGCCGTCATCGGCGGCACCACGCTCGGCCGCGAGGCCCGCACCGTCGGACGCGCCCTGGCGGCGGGAGACGTCGACGCCGCCCGCGCCCGGCTGCCGCATCTCTGCGGCCGCGACCCGCAGGCGCTGGACGCCGACGGGATCGCCCGGGCCGTCGTCGAGTCGGTCGCCGAGAACACCTCCGACGCCGTGGTCGGCGCCCTGGTCTGGGGAGCCGTGGCCGGGGTGCCGGGACTGCTCGGGTTCCGGGCCGTCAACACCCTGGACGCCATGGTGGGCCACAAGTCGCCCCGCCACCGCCGCTACGGCTGGGCCTCCGCCCGCCTCGACGACGTCGCCGGCTGGCCGGGCGCCCGGCTGACCGCCGTCCTCGCCGCCGTCGCCGGACCCGACCCGCGCGGCGCCCTGCGCACCTGGAAGGCCGACGCGGGCAGGCACCCGAGCCCCAACGCCGGTCCCGTGGAGGCCGCCTTCGCGGGCGCCCTCGGCGTGCGCCTGGGCGGAACGCTCTCCTACGGCGGCCGGGTCGAGCACCGGCCCGTGCTCAACGGCGGCACCGGACGCGCGGTCCGGGTCACCGACATCGACCGGGCCGTACGGCTCTCCCGCCGCGTCGGCCTGCTCGCCCTCGGCACCACGCTCGCCGCACGCGCACTGGTGAAAGGACGTGGGAAGTGAACGGTGGCCTCCTCGTGGCCGGCACCACCTCGGACGCCGGCAAGAGCGTCGTGACGGCCGGGATCTGCCGGTGGCTGGTCCGCCAGGGCGTGAAGGTGGCGCCGTTCAAGGCGCAGAACATGTCCCTGAACTCGTTCGTGACCCGGGAGGGCGCGGAGATCGGCCGGGCCCAGGCCATGCAGGCCCAGGCCTGCCGGATCGAGCCGACCGCGCTGATGAACCCGGTGCTGCTCAAGCCCGGCGGCGAGCAGATCAGCCAGGTCGTGCTGCTCGGCAAGCCGGTGGGCGAGCTGAGCGCGCGCGGCTACCACGGCGGACGCCAGCAGCGGCTGCTGGGCACCGTGCTGGACTGCCTGGCCGAACTGCGGGGCACGTATGACGCGGTGATCTGCGAGGGGGCGGGCAGCCCGGCCGAGATCAACCTGCGGCGGACCGACATCGTCAACATGGGCATCGCGCGCGGCGCGCGGCTGCCGGTGCTGGTGGTCGGCGACATCGACCGCGGGGGCGTCTTCGCGTCCTTCTTCGGCACGCTCGCCCTGCTCTCGAGCGAGGACCAGGAACTCGTCGCCGGTTTCCTGGTGAACAAGTTCCGCGGCGATGTCGGCCTGCTGGAGCCCGGCCTGGACATGCTGCGCGGCCTCACCGGACGGCGGACGTACGGCGTGCTGCCCTTCCGGCACGGACTCGGCATCGACGAGGAGGACGGACTGCGCGTCTCCCTGCGCGGCACCGTCCGCGAGTCCGCCGTCACTCCCCCGGTCGGCGCGGACGTGCTCCGGGTCGCCGTGTGCGCGATCCCGCTGATGTCCAACTTCACCGACGTGGACGCGCTGGCGGCCGAACCGGGCGTCGTCGTGCGGTTCGTGGACCGGCCCGAGGAACTGGCCGACGCCGACCTCGTGGTGGTCCCCGGCACCCGCGGCACCGTGCGGGCGCTCCAGTGGCTGCGAGAACGCGGGCTGGCGGACGCACTCCTGCGCCGGGCCGCCGAGCACCGCCCCGTCCTCGGCATCTGCGGCGGCTTCCAGATCCTCGGCACGCACATCGAGGACGAGGTCGAGAGCCGCCAGGGCCACGTCGACGGGCTCGGGCTCCTGCCCGTGCGCGTGCGGTTCGCCCGCGAGAAGACCCTCACCCGGCCCGGCGGGCAGGCCCTCGGCGAGCGCGTCGACGGCTACGAGATCCACCACGGCGTGGCCACGGTCGAGGGCGGCGAACCCTTCCTCGACGGCTGCCGCGTCGGCCAGACCTGGGGCACCCACTGGCACGGCTCACTGGAGTCGGACGGCTTCCGGCGGGCCTTCCTGCGCGAGGTGGCCGCCGCCGCGGGCCGCCGCTTCGTACCCGCGCCGGACACCTCCTTCGCCGCGCTGCGCGAGGAGCAGCTCGACCGGCTCGGCGACCTGATCGAACAGCACGCGGACACGGACGCGCTGTGGCGGCTCATCGAGTCCGGCGCGCCGCAAGGACTGCCTTTCATCCCACCGGGAGCGCCCGCATGAGCACAGTGTTGTTGTTGTCGACCGCCGACACGGATCTGCTGGCGGCCCGGGCCTCCGGCGCCGGTTACCGTATCGGCAATCCGACCCGGGTCGACGTCGCCGAGGAGCTGCCGGCCCTGATCGAGGGCGCGGACCTGGCCGTCGTACGGCTGCTGGGCGGCAAGCGGGCCTGGGAGGACGGGCTGGCCGTGCTGAAGGCGTCCGGCGTCCCGACCGTCCTGCTGGGCGGCGAGGCCGTACCGGACGCCGAGCTGATGGCCGAGTCCTCGGTGCCCGCCGGTGTGGTCGCGGAGGCGCTGAAATACCTGGTCGAGGGCGGCCCGGCGAACCTGCTGGAGCTGTCCCGGTTCCTGTCGGACACCGTGCTGCTGACCGGTGAGGGCTTCGAAGAGCCGCACCGCATGCCCGAGTTCGGCGTGCACGGCGCCTACGAGACCCGGGAGGACCGCCCCACGGTGGGCGTGTTGTTCTACCGGGCCCACGAACTCAGCGGCAACACCGCCTTCGTGGACACCCTGTGCGAGGCCGTCGAGGCGGCCGGCGCCAACGCCCTGCCCGTGTACTGCGGTTCGCTGCGCGACGCGGACCCCGCGCTGTACGAGCTGCTGGGCCGGGCCGACGCGCTGGTGGCCACCGTCCTCGCGGCCGGCGGCACGCACGCCTCGCAGGCCTCCGCCGGCGGCGACGAGGAGTCGTGGGACATCGGCGCGCTCGCCGACCTGAACGTCCCCGTCCTGCAAGGTCTGTGCCTCACCTCCTCGCGCGCCGCGTGGGAGGAGTCCGACGCCGCCCTGTCCCCCATGGACGCGGCGATGCAGGTCGCCATCCCGGAGTTCGACGGCCGGCTGATCACCGTCCCGTTCTCCTTCAAGGAGCAGGGCCCCGACGAGGTCCCGGTGTACGCCGCCGACCCCGAGCGGGCCGCCCGGGTCGCCGGCATCGCCGTCCGGCACGCCCGGCTGAGGCACAAGCCGAACGCCGAGAAGAAGGTCGCGCTCGTCTTCACCGCCTACCCGACCAAGCACTCCCGGGTCGGCAACGCGGTCGGCCTGGACACTCCCGCGTCCGCCGTCCGGGTGCTCGACGCGCTCCGCGACGCCGGGTACGCGCTGACCGAATACCCCTCCGGCGGCGACGAGCTGATCCACCGGCTCATCGAGGCCGGCGGCCACGACGTGGAGTGGCTGACCGAGGAACAGCTGGCCTCCGCGCCCGCGCGGGTGCCGCTGGCCGACTACCGGGCGTGGTTCGAGAAGCTGGACCCGCGGCTGCGGGACGCGATGACCGAGGCGTGGGGCGAGCCGCCGGGCGGCCTCTACGTGGACGGCGACGACATCGTGCTGGCCTGTCTGCAGTACGGGAACGTCGTCGTCATGATCCAGCCGCCGCGCGGCTTCGGCGAGAACCCGATCGCGATCTACCACGACCCCGACATGCCGCCCTCGCACCACTACATGGCGGCCTACCGCTGGCTGGAGAACAGCTTCGGCGCCGACGCGATCGTGCACATGGGCAAGCACGGCACGATGGAGTGGCTGCCGGGCAAGGGCCTCGGGCTGTCCCGCGGCTGCGCCCCGGACGCCGTCCTCGGCGAACTGCCGCTGATCTACCCGTTCATCGTGAACGACCCCGGCGAGGGCACCCAGGCCAAGCGGCGCGGGCACGCCACCGTGGTCGACCACCTGGTGCCGCCGATGGCCCGCGCGGACACCTACGGCGACCTCGCCAAGCTGGAACAGCTCCTCGACGAGTACGCGCTGGTCAGCGACCTGGACCCGGCGAAGGCCCCGGCCGTCCGCGCGCAGATCTGGACGCTGGTCAAGGCGGCGGAGCTGCACCACGACCTGCACGTGGACGAGCAGCCGGAGGACGACGCGTTCGACGAGTTCGTCATGCACATCGACGGCTACCTGTGCGAGATCAAGGACGTGCAGATCCGTGACGGCCTGCACATCCTGGGCGGCGGACCGGTCGGCGAACCGCGCGTGAACCTCGTGCTGGCGGTGCTGCGCGCCTCGCAGGTGTGGGGCGGGCAGGCCAACGCCCTGCCCGGTCTGCGGGCCTCGCTGGCGGCCCATTTCGGGCTGGAGGAGAAGGAACTGCTGGCCGAGCCGGGCGCCCCGGTCAAGGTGCCGGCGGAGCTGACGGACCTGGTGGAGGGCCCGGCCCGGTCGGCCGCCGACGCCATCGACCTGCTGGAGCAACTGTGCCGGCGGATCGCGGAGGGCATGGAGGCCCGGGCGTGGGACCGTACGGTGGTCCCGGCCGTCCTGCGGGGCGTGCTCGGCGCCGAACTGCCGGGCGCCGTCGCCGTGGTGGAGTTCGCGTGCGACGAGGTCGTACCGCGGCTGGCGCGGACCACCGACGAGATCGGGCACATCCTGCGGGCCCTGGACGGCGGTTACGTCCCGGCGGGCCCGTCCGGGTCGCCGACGCGCGGCCTGGTGAACGTCCTGCCGACGGGCCGCAACTTCTACTCGGTCGACCCCAAGGCCATCCCGTCACGGCTGAGCTGGGAGGTCGGGCAGTCGCTGGCGGACTCGCTGGTGCAGCGGTATCTGAGCGACACCGGCGCGTACCCGAAGTCCGTGGGCCTCACCGTGTGGGGCACGTCCGCGATGCGCACCCAGGGCGACGACATCGCCGAGATCCTGGCGCTGCTGGGCTGCCGCCCGGTGTGGGACGAGGCCTCGCGCCGGGTGACCGGCTTCGAGGTGGTCCCCCTGGCGGAGCTGGGACGGCCCCGCATCGACGTCACGGTCCGCATCTCCGGGTTCTTCCGGGACGCGTTCCCGCACGTGGTCGGGCTGATCGACGACGCGGTCCGGGCGGTGGCGGAGCTCGAGGAGCCTGCCGAGGCCAACTACGTGCGGGCGCACGTGGACGAGGACACCGCCGGGCACGGCGACCGGCGCCGCGCCACGGCCCGTGTCTTCGGCTCCAAGCCGGGCGCGTACGGCGCGGGCCTGCTGCCGCTGATCGACGCCCGCAACTGGCGCAGCGACGCGGACCTGGCCGAGGTGTACGCGGTGTGGGGCGGCTACGCCTACGGGCGCGGGCTCGACGGCCGGGCGGCGCGCGGGGACATGGAGACGGCGTTCCGGCGGATCGCGGTGGCGGCGAAGAACGTCGACACACGTGAGCACGACCTGGTCGACGCCGACGACTACTTCCAGTACCACGGCGGCATGGTCGCCATGGTCCGGCACCTGACGGGCTCCAGCCCCGAGGCGTACGTGGGTGATTCGGCCGTGCCGGACCAGGTGAAGACCCGCACGCTGGGCGAGGAGACGCACCGGGTCTTCCGCGCGCGGGTGGTCAATCCCCGGTGGATGGCGGCCATGCGCCGGCACGGCTACAAGGGCGCCTTCGAGATGGCGGCGACCGTGGACTACCTGTTCGGCTACGACGCCACGGCGGGCGTGGTGGACGACTGGATGTACGAGAAGCTCAGCGCGGAATACGTCTTCGACCCGGAGAACCGGGAGTTCATGAAGAAGTCCAACCCGTGGGCGCTGCGCGGCATCACCGAGCGGCTGCTGGAGGCGGCGGACCGTGGTCTGTGGGCGGAGCCGGACGCGGACACGCTGGAGCGGCTGCGCGCCACCTACCTGGAGCTCGAAGGCGACTTGGAGGGCGACCAGTGACAACCCCCTTTCCTTTCACGGCCGTTGTCGGTCAGGACGATCTGCGGCTCGCGCTGCTGCTGAACGCCGTGTCGCCGGCGGTCGGCGGTGTGCTGGTGCGCGGCGAGAAAGGCACCGCCAAGTCGACTGCGGTGCGGGCGCTGTCGGCGCTGCTGCCGGCCGTGGCCGTGGTGCCCGGGTGCCGGTTCTCCTGCGACCCGGCCGCTCCGGACCCCGAGTGCCCGGACGGCCCGCACGAGGCCGGCACCGGCGCCGAGCGGGCCGCGCGGATGGTCGAGCTGCCCGTCGGCGCCTCCGAGGACCGGCTGGTCGGCGCGCTGGACATCGAGCGGGCGCTCGCGGAGGGCGTGAAGGCCTTCGAGCCGGGGCTGCTGGCCGACGCGCACCGGGGCATCCTCTATGTCGACGAGGTGAACCTGCTGCACGACCACCTGGTCGACCTGCTGCTGGACGCGGCGGCGATGGGCGCCTCGTACGTCGAGCGCGAAGGCGTCTCCGTGCGGCATGCCGCGAAGTTCCTGCTCGTCGGGACCATGAATCCCGAAGAAGGCGAATTGCGGCCGCAGTTGCTCGACCGGTTCGGGCTCACCGTGGAGGTCGCCGCCTCGCGGGAGCCGGACCAGCGGGTGGAGGTCGTGCGGCGCCGGCTCGCCTACGACGACGACCCCGCCGCCTTCGCCGCGAAGTGGGCGCAGGAAGAGGCAGCCGTAAGGCAGCGGATCGTCGCCGCGCGGGAGCTGCTGCCGCAGGTGCGGCTGGGTGACGGGGCGCTGCGGCAGATCGCGGCCACCTGCGCCGCCTTCGAGGTGGACGGCATGCGCGCCGACATCGTGATGGCGCGGACCGCGACCGCGCTGGCCGCGTGGGCCGGACGGACCGACGTCCTCGCCGAGGACGTGCGGCAGGCCGCGCTGCTCGCGCTGCCGCACCGGCGGCGGCGCAACCCGTTCGACGCGCCGGGCCTGGACGAGGACAAGCTGGACGAGACGCTGGAGCAGTACGCCGGGGACGAGGGCGACGACGAGCCCGACCCCGACGGCCCCGGTGGCGGCGGTGGGCAGCCGGCGCCGGACGGCGGACCGCAGGGCGACGGGGGCGAGACCGCGCAGCCGGAGGCCGGTGAGGACGGACAGCCGCAGGCGTCCGGCGCCGGCGAGCAGCCGGCCGCGCGGGCCGCCGAACCCTTCCGCACCAGGGCGCTGACCGTCCCCGGCATCGGGGAGGGCGCCGCCGGGCGGCGGTCCCGGGCGCGCACCGAGCACGGCCGGACCACCGGGGCCCGCCGGCCCCGGGGCGCGCTGACCAAGCTGCATCTGGCGGCCACCGTGCAGGCCGCCGCGCCGCACCAGCGGGCGCGGGGACGGTCGGGGCCGGGGCTGGTCGTGCGCCGGGACGATCTGCGGCAGGCGACGCGCGAAGGGCGTGAGGGCAACCTCGTGCTGTTCGTCGTGGACGCCTCCGGGTCGATGGCCGCGCGGCAGCGGATGAGCGCCGTGAAGGGCGCCGTGCTGTCGCTGCTGCTGGACGCCTACCAGCGGCGGGACAAGGTGGGACTGGTGACCTTCCGGGGCACCTCGGCGGATGTCGCCCTGCCGCCCACCTCGTCCGTGGACGCCGCCGCCGCGCGGCTGGAGTCGCTGCCGACCGGCGGCCGTACGCCGCTGGCCGCCGGGCTGCTGAAGGCGCACGAGGTGCTGCGCGTGGAGCGGCTGCGGGACCCGGCGCGGCGGCCGCTGGTGGTCGTGGTGACCGACGGGCGGGCCACCGGCGGGCCCGAGCCGGTGGCGCTCGCCGGGCGGGCGGCGCGGCTGCTGACGGCCGAGGAGGTCGCCTCGGTGGTGGTGGACTGCGAGTCGGGGCCGGTGCGGCTGGGGCTCGCCGGGCAGCTCGCGGATGAGCTGGGCGGTACGGCGGTGACGCTGGACGAGCTGCGGGCGGACTCGATCGCCGGGCTGGTGAAGGGAATTCAGGGCAGGAGGGCCGCGTAATGCCGCAGGGACAGCCGAGTGTCGTTCCGGACGACGGACTGACGACGCGTCAGCGCCGCAACCGTCCGCTGGTCGTGGTGCACACGGGCGTCGGCAAGGGCAAGTCCACCGCCGCGTTCGGGCTCGCGCTGCGCGCCTGGAACCAGGGGTGGCCCATCGGGGTGTTCCAGTTCGTCAAGTCGGCGAAGTGGAAGGTCGGCGAGGAGAACGCGCTGCGCGTGCTCGGTGCCTCCGGCGAGGGCGGCACGGTCGACTGGCACAAGATGGGCGAGGGCTGGTCGTGGGTCCAGCGCGACGCCCAGATGGACAACGAGGAGAAGGCCCGCGAGGGCTGGGAGCAGGTCAAGCGGGACCTGGCCGCCGAGACGTACCGGCTGTACGTGCTGGACGAGTTCGCGTACCCGATGCACTGGGGCTGGGTGGACACCGACGAGGTGGTCGAGGTGCTGCGCGGCCGGCCCGGTACGCAGCATGTGGTGATCACCGGTCGGAACGCGCCGGAGAAGCTGGTGGACCTCGCCGATCTCGTCACCGACATGTCCAAGGTCAAGCACCCCATGGACGTGGGGCAGAAAGGCCAGAAGGGCATCGAGTGGTGACATCGCCGGTACCCCGGCTGGTCATCGCCGCGCCTTCCTCGGGCAGCGGCAAGACCACCGTCGCCACGGGGCTGATGGCCGCGTTCGCCGCGCGGGGGCTCGCCGTGTCCCCGCACAAGGTCGGGCCGGACTACATCGACCCGGGGTACCACGCCCTTGCGACCGGGCGTACGGGGCGCAACCTGGACGCGTACCTGTGCGGGCCGGAGCTGATCGCCCCGCTGTTCCTGCACGGGTCGCGGGGGTGCGACCTGGCCGTGGTCGAGGGTGTGATGGGGCTGTACGACGGGGCCGCCGGGCAGGGCGAGCTGGCGTCCACCGCGCACGTGGCCAAGCTGCTGCGGGCGCCGGTGGTGCTGGTGGTCGACGCGTCCGCGCAGTCGCGGTCGGTGGCGGCGCTGGTGCACGGGTTCGCCTCCTGGGACCCCGAGGTGCGCCTCGGAGGCGTGATCCTGAACAAGGTGGGTTCCGACCGGCACGAGTCGCTGCTGCGGGAGGCGCTGGAGTCGACCGGGGTGCCGGTCCTGGGTGTGCTGCGGCGGGTTCCGCAGGTGGACACGCCGTCCCGGCATCTGGGGCTGGTCCCGGTCGCCGAGCGACGGGCCGACGCGCTGGACGCGGTCGCGGCGATGGCCGCGCAGGTCGAGCGGGGATGCGATCTCGATGCCCTGTCACGGCTGGCGAGCGGTGCCGGACCGCTGCCGGCCGCCGCCTGGGAACCGCCCGTCGGCACGACGGGGAAGCGTGCGGTGGTCGCCGTGGCCGGCGGTCCCGCCTTCACCTTCTCCTACGCCGAGCACACCGAGCTGCTCGCCGCCGCCGGAGCCGAGGTCGTCACCTTCGATCCCCTGCGGGACGAGCGACTGCCCGAGGGAACGGCCGGGCTGGTCGTCGGCGGCGGTTTTCCCGAGGTGTACGCCGCCGAGCTGTCGGCCAACGAGCCGTTGCGCGAGGCCGTGGCCCGCCTGGCCCGCTCCCGTGCTCCCGTGGCCGCCGAGTGCGCCGGACTCCTCTACCTCTGCCGGGAGCTGGACGGCCGGCCGATGTGCGGTGTGCTGGACGCCACCGCGCGCATGAGCGAGCGGCTGACCCTCGGCTACCGGGACGCCGTGGCCGTCGGCGACAGCGCGCTGGCGGCGGCCGGGACGCGGATGCGCGGGCACGAGTTCCACCGCACGGTCGTGGAGCCGGGCGCCGGTGCCGCTCCCGCCTGGGGGGTCACGGCCCCGGTCCGGCGGGTCGAAGGTTTCGTACAGCAGGGCGTGCACGCGAGTTATCTGCACACGCACTGGGCGTCCGCGCCCGGTGTGGCCCGTCGGTTCGTGGAGAGGTGCCGGACGTCATGAGCAGCAGGCTGGTCGGAGTCGGGGTCGGTCCCGGTGACCCGGAGCTGGTGACCGTCAAGGGGGTCAACGCGCTGCGGGAGGCCGCTGTCGTCGTCGTACCCGTCATGGACACCGGCGAGCGGGGCCGGGCCGAGGCGACCGTGGCGCACTACGTGCCGGCGGAGAAGATCGTGCGGGTGGTGTTCGCGCTGAACGAGCGGAGCGACCGGGCGCGCCGGGAGGCGGCCTGGGACGCGGCCGGACGGCGGGTCGCGGAGCTGCTGGAGGCGCACGCGTCCGTCGCGTTCGCCACCATCGGCGACCCGAACGTGTACTCGACGTTCACCTATCTGGCGCAGACCATCCTGGAGCTGGTGCCCGGTGTGGCCGTGGAGACGGTGCCCGGGATCACCGCGATGCAGGATCTCGCGGCGCGGTCCGGCGCGGTGCTGACGGAGGGCACCGAGCCGCTGACCCTGGTGCCGGTGACGGCCGGTTCGGCGGTGCTGAAGGAGGCGCTGGCCGGGCCGGGCACGGTGGTGGCGTACAAGTTCGGGCGGCAGGCCGGCGAGGTCGCCGAGGCGCTGGCGCAGACCGGGCGGCTCGCGGACGCCGTGTGGGGGTCGGCGCTGGGGCTGCCGGAGGAGTCGGTGCGGCCGGCCGCCGAGCTGGACGGGTCGCCGCTGCCGTACCTGTCGACGCTGATCGCGCCTCCGCGGCGGGACGGCGGCCGGGGCGGGAAGCTGTGAGACCGTCCGGGTCATCCGGTGACGCCCACCACCAGCCAGATGAACGCGGCGCCCGCGACCGTGCACAGCAGGGTCGAGCGGGCCGGGTGCTCGTGGTGGGCCTCGGGGAGGATCTCGGCCGCGGCGAGGTAGAGCAGGACGCCGCCGAACAGGCCGAGATAGCCGCCGAGGACGTCTTCCGGGACGGTGAGGAACGAGGACGCGGCGGCCCCGGCGACGGGTGCGGCGGCGTCCGCGAAGAGCATGGCGAAGGCCTTGCGGCGGGCGTTGCCGTACAGGCGGGTGAGCGTGAAGGTGTTGAAGCCGTCCGCGAAGTCGTGGGCGATGACGGCGAGCGCCACCGCGGTGGCCATGCCGCCGCCCACCTGGAAGGACGCGCCGATCGCCACGCCGTCCATCAGGCTGTGCCCCACCATCGCCGCCGCCGCCGTCAGTCCCACCTCGGGGCTGCGGTGGTGGTGCTCGACGCCTCCGTGGGCGGCGCGGCGGGCCGCCAGCAGGCGTTCCACCAGATGGGCGAGGAGGAAGCCGGCCACGAACAGCAGGAGCGCGGCCGGGACGCCGTGGATCTCGGTGCCCGCGGCCCTCAGCGCCTCCGGCAGCAGGTCCAGGCCGACCACGCCGAGCATCAGCCCGCCGGCCAGGCCCAGCACCAGATGGCGGCGGTCGGTCACGCGCTGTGCCGTCCAGCCGCCGGCCAGCGTCATCAGGAACGCGCCGAGCGCGACGAAGACCGCCATACGCCCTTGCTATCGGATTCACCCGTGTTCCCGCACGTCCGACGGCATTCACCGCAGTACTCGTAGGAGAGGACCGATTTCCATGGCCGATGCCACCACCGGCAAGGTGACCTTCGTCGGTGCCGGCCCCGGCGCCGCCGATCTGCTGACGTTCCGTGCCGCGCGGGCCATCGCCGAGGCCGACGTCGTGATCTGGGCCGCGAGCCTGGTCCAGGCGGAGGTCCTCGACCACGCGCGCGAGGGCGCCGAGATCCTGGACTCGGCGGCCATGTCGCTGGAGGACGTCGTCGCGGTGTACCGACGTGCGTTCGAGGAGGGGCTGAAGGTGGCCCGGATCCACTCCGGCGACCCGGCGCTGTGGGGCGGCACGCAGGAGCAGCTGGACCGCTGTCAGGAGATCGGCATCGCGACCGAGGTCGTGCCGGGCGTGTCCTCGTTCTCCGCGGTGGCCGCGCTCGCGCAGCGGGAGCTGACGATCCCGGAGGTCGCGCAGTCCGTGGTGCTGACCCGGCTGGGCGGCGGCAAGACGCCGATGCCGCCCGGCGAGGAGGTGCGCGAGTTCGCCCGGCACGGCACCACCATGGCCGTCTTCCTGTCGGCGGCGCGCAGCGGGCAGCTGGTGCGGGAGCTGCTGGAGGGCGGCTACCCCACGTCCACCCCGGTGGTGATCGCCTACCAGGCGACCTGGCCGGAGGAGCTGGTCGTGCGGTGCACGATCGGCACGCTGGAGGAGACGGTCAAGGAGCACAAGCTCTGGAAGCACACGCTGTTCCTGGTCGGCCCGGCGCTGGACGCGCACGGCACCCGCTCGCACCTGTACCACCCGGGCCACTTCCACGGTTACCGCAAGGCCGATCCCGAGGCGCGGCGGGCCCTGCGGGAGCAGAGGGCGAAGAGTTGATCACGGTCGTCGGCACGGGAACCGGGACGCCGGCCGACCCGGACGTGCTCGCCGGGGCCGCGCTGGTGGTCGGCGGGCGGCGGCACCTGGACGCCGCGGGGCTGCCCGAGGGAATCCGCCGGGTGGTGCTCGGGCCGCTGGCGCCCGCGCTGGACACCGTCGCGGAGTACGTCGGCAAGGAGCTGCCGGTCGTGGTGCTGGCCTCCGGGGACCCGGGGTTCTTCGGGATCGTGCGGGCGCTGGCGGAGCGGTTCGGTGCGGGAGTGCTGGACGTGCGTCCGGGGGTGTCGTCGGTGGCGACGGCGTTCGCCCGGATCGGCCTGCCCTGGGACGACGCGGTGGTGGTGAGCGCGCACGGCCGGGAGCTGCGGACGGCGGTGAACGTGTGCCGGGCGCGGCCGAAGGTGGCGGTGCTGACCGGTCCGGGGGCCGGCCCGGCCGAGCTGGGCGCGGCGCTGCCCGGCGACCGGGTGCTGGTCGTGGCGAGCGCCCTCGGCGATCCCGAGCGCGAGCGCGTGGAGCGGGTGACGGCGGCCGAGGCGGCGGGCCGGGACTGGGGCGCGGCGGTGAGCGTGGTGCTGTGCCTGGACGAGGCGCGGGCGCTCGGCGCGGTGCGGACGGTCGCGGGAGTGCCCGGGGCGCCGGAGCGGTGGGCGCTGGAGGAGGACGCGTTCGCGCACCGCGACTCGATGATCACCAAGTTCGAGGTGCGGGCGCTGGCACTGGCCCGGCTCGGGCCGCGCCTCGGTGACCTGGTGTGGGACGTGGGCGCCGGGTCGGGGTCGGTCGCGGTGGAGTGCGCGCGGCTCGGCGCGGCGGTCGTCGCCGTGGAGAAGGCGGCCGACGGGGCCCGGCGGGTCCGGGCCAACGCGCGCGCCCACGGCGTCGAGGTGGACGTGGTGCACGGTGCGGCGCCGGAGGCGCTGGCGGGGCTGGCGGACGATCCGGACGCGGTGTTCGTCGGCGGCGGGGGCCGGGAGCTGCCGGATGTCGTGGCCGCGTGCGCGCGGCGGGCGCGGCGGACGGTCGTCGTGGCGATGGCCGCGCTGGACCGGGTGCCGGCGGCACGCGCGGCGCTGACGGCGGCCGGGTTCGCCTGCGACGGGGTGCTCCTGCAGTCCTCGCGTCTGGCGCCGCTGCCGGGAGACGTGACCCGGCTGGCGGCCACCAACCCGGTGTTTTTGCTGTGGGGCGTGAGAACCCCGGTGTCTAGTGAAGGAGTTGACCAGTGATCGGCCTGATTTCCGCCACCGCGGCGGGGACGGCGGCGCGGGACCGGCTGGCCGCGGCCTGGCCGGACCGCACGCGGGTGTACGAGGGTCCCGTCAAGGAGGCGGTACGGGCCGCGTTCGCCGAGTGCGAGCAGCTGGTGTGCTTCCTGGCGACGGGCGCGGTGGTGCGGCTGCTCGCGCCGCTGCTGGCCGGCAAGGCGGCCGACCCGGGTGTGGTGTGCGTGGACGAAGGCGGCCGGTTCGCGGTGTCGCTGCTCGGCGGGCACGGCGGCGGCGCCAACGAACTCGCCCGCGAGGTGGGCGCGTTGCTGGGCGCGGAGCCGGTGGTGACGACGGCGACGGACGCCGTCGGGCTGCCCGGTCTGGACACGCTGGGGCTGCCGTACGAGGGTGCGGTGGCGGCGGTGTCCCGGGCGCTGCTGGACGGGGAGCCGGTCGCGCTGGCGGCGGAGGTGGCGTGGCCGCTGCCGCCGCTGCCCCTCGCGCCCGAGGGGGCGTACACGATCCGGGTCACCGACCGGGATGTCGTACCGGGCGAGCGGGAGGTGCTGCTGCGTCCGCCGTCGCTGGTGGTCGGGGTCGGGGCGTCGAAGGGCGCGCCGGCCGAGGAGGTCGTCGGGCTGGTGGAGGCGGCGCTGCGGGAGGCGGGGCTCTCCGCGCGGTCGGTCGCCGAGCTGGCCACCGTGGACGCCAAGGCGGCGGAGCCGGGCATCGTGGCCGCGGCCGAGCGGTTCGGGGTGCCGCTGGTGACGTACTCCGCCGGGGAGCTGGCGGGCGTGGAGGTGCCCCATCCGTCCGAGGCGCCGCTCGCGGCCGTCGGCACGCCGTCGGTGGCGGAGGCCGCCGCCCTGTTGCGCGGCGGCGAACTCCTCGTGCCCAAGCGGAAGTCGGACGCGCGGCCCGCGATGGCGACCTGTGCGGTGGTACGGCGTCCGGCGCGCGGGCGGCTCGCGGTGGTCGGGCTCGGGCCGGGCGCCCGGGACCTGCTCACCCCGCGCGCGGCGGCCGAGCTGCGGCGGGCGTCGGTGCTGGTCGGGCTGGACCAGTACGTGGACCAGATCCGCGATCTGCTGCGGCCCGGCACCCGGGTGCTCCAGTCGGGTCTCGGCGCGGAGGAGGAGCGGGCGCGGACGGCGGTCGCCCAGGCCCGCGAGGGACACGCGGTGGCGCTGATCGGCAGCGGGGACGCGGGCGTGTACGCCATGGCCTCCCCGGCGCTCGCCGAGGCGTCGGACGACATCGACGTGGTCGGGGTGCCCGGGGTGACGGCCGCGCTGGCCGCCGGCGCGATCCTGGGCGCGCCGCTGGGCCACGACCATGTGTCCATCAGCCTTTCCGACCTGCACACGCCGTGGGAGGTCATCGAACGCCGGGTGCGGGCGGCGGCCGAGGCGGACCTCGTCGTCACCTTCTACAACCCGCGCTCCAGGGGCCGCGACTGGCAGCTGCCCAAGGCACTCGGCATCCTCGCCGCGCACCGGGAGCCGGCGACGCCGGTCGGAGTCGTGCGCAACGCGTCCCGGCCGGACGAGTCGAGCCGGGTCACCACGCTGGCCGCGCTGGACCCGGCGACGGTCGACATGATGACGGTCGTCACCGTCGGCAACACGGCCACCCGGATCATCGCGGGCCGCATGGTGACCCCGCGCGGCTACCGCTGGCAGGAGGAGCCGAAGTGAACCGCGTCGTCCATCCGATCGAGGTGGAGTCCTACCGGCGGCTGCGCGCCCGCCTGGACACCTCGCACTTCCCGCCGCTGACCCGGGCGGTGGTGGAGCGGGTCGTCCACTCCGCCGCCGACCTGGAGTACGCGACCGATCTCGTCATGGCCGAGGACGACCTGGTGCGGGCGCACGCCGCGCTGCACGCCGGGGCGCCGGTGGTCGTGGACGTCGAGATGGTGGCCGCCGGGATCACCCGGCGGGAGACCGTCTGCCGGCTGAGGGACGCCGTGGCCGGGCCGGGTCTGACCCGGTCGGCGCACGCGATCCGGCTCGCGTACGAGCAGGTCGGTCCCGGTGCCCTCTGGGTGATCGGCAACGCGCCGACCGCGCTGGAGGAGCTGCTGACCCTGGACGCCGCCCCGGCACTCGTCATCGGGCTGCCCGTCGGCTTCGTCGGCGCGGTCGAGTCCAAGGCCGCGTTGCGCGAGAGCGGACTGCCGGCCGTGAGCAACGTGTCCGAGAAGGGCGGGTCGGCGGTCGCGTCCGCCGCGCTCAACGCCCTGCTGTACCACCCCGTTTCACACTCCGAGGAGACCTCGTGACCACCCCGCCCGCCCTGCTCATCGCCGGCCACGGCACCCGTGACGACGCCGGTGCCGAGGCGTTTCGCGACTTCGTCCGGGAACTGGGGCGCCGCCATCCCGATCTGCCCGTCGCGGGCGGCTTCATCGAGCTGTCCCCGCCGCCGCTCGGCGAGGCCGTCGCCGAACTGGTCGGGCAGGGGGTGCGGCGGTTCGCCGCGGTGCCGCTGATGCTGGTGTCCGCCGGGCACGCCAAGGGCGACATCCCGGCCGCGCTGGCCCGCGAGAAGGAGCGGCACCCGGGCGTCTCGTACACGTACGGCCGTCCGCTGGGCCCGCACCCGGCGCTGCTGAGCGTGCTGGAGCGGCGGCTGGACGAGGTGCTGGACGGTGCGGACCGCGCGGACGTGACGGTGCTGCTGGTGGGGCGCGGCTCCACCGATCCCGACGCCAACGCCGAGGTGTTCAAGGCGGCGCGGCTGCTGTGGGAGGGCCGGGGGTACGCCGGGGTGGAGACGGCGTTCGTGTCGCTGGCGGCGCCGGACGTGCCGAGCGGACTGGACCGGTGCGCGGCGCTGGGCGCGCGGCGGATCGTCGTCCTGCCGTACTTCCTGTTCACCGGCATCCTGCCGGACCGGGTGCGGCAGCAGACCGAGGAGTGGGCCGCCGCGCACCCCGAGGCGAACGTGCGGTCGGCGGATGTCATCGGGCCCGAGCCGGAGTTGCTGGACCTGGTGTGGGAGCGGTACGAGGAGGCCGTCAAGGGCGACCTGCGGATGAACTGCGACTCGTGCGTGTACCGGATCGCGCTGCCGGGGTTCGAGGACAAGGTGGGGCTGCCGCAGCAGCCGCACTTCCACCCGGACGACGACGGCCACCACCACGGGCACCACCATCACGGGGGGCACTCGCACAGCCATGCGCACTGAGCCGAGCGGCGGGTCGGGGCACGATCTGCGGCACCACGGGGACGCCGAGGTCCGGGACGACGGGGCCGGGCTGGTCGACCTCGCCGTCAACGTCCGGGCGGACACGCCCCCGCCGTGGCTGCGGGACGAGATCGCCGGCTCGCTGTCCGCCCTCGCGGCCTACCCGGACGGGCGGGCCGCGCGGGCGGCGGTGGCGGAGCGGCACGGGCTGCCGGTGGAGCGGGTGCTGCTGACGGCGGGTGCCGCGGAGGCGTTCGTGCTGCTGGCGCGCGCGCTGGAGGTACGCCGGCCGGTGGTCGTGCATCCGCAGTTCACGGAGCCGGAGGCGGCGCTGCGGGACGCCGGGCACCGTGTGGACCGGGTGCTGCTGCGGGAGCGGGACGGGTTCCGGCTGGACCCGGCGGCCGTCCCTGAGGACGCCGACCTGGTGGTGATCGGCAACCCGACCAACCCGACGTCGGTCCTGCACCCGGCGCGGACGATCGCCGGGCTCGCCCGTCCCGGCCGGACGCTGGTGGTGGACGAGGCGTTCATGGACGCGGTGCCGGGCGAGCGGGAGGCCCTGGCCGGCCGCACGGACGTCCCCGGGCTCGTCGTCCTGCGCAGCCTGACCAAGACCTGGGGCCTGGCCGGCCTGCGCATCGGCTATGTGCTCGCTCCTCCGGAGATCATCGCGGAACTGGAGCGGGCGCAGCCGCTGTGGCCGGTGTCCACCCCGGCCCTGGCCGCGGCGCGGGCCTGCGTGACCTCCCGGGCCCTGGCCGAGGCGGGCCACGCGGCCCACCGCGTCGCGGGCGACCGGGCACACCTGGTGTCCGGCCTGACCGCGCTCGCGGTCCACGGCGTACGGGTGGTGCAGCCGGCACATGGCCCCTTCGTCCTGGCCCGCGTCCCGAACGCATCCGCGGTCCGCCACCGCCTCCGCGCCCTCGGCTACGCGGTCCGCCGCGGCGACACCTTCCCGGGCCTGGACGAGAACTGGATCCGCCTGGCCGTACGCGACCGCACGACGGTGAACGCCTTCCTGAGGGCCCTCTCGGCCGCGCTCCTCTCCCCCGTCGAGCCGGCTCCCTGACCGAGCGCGGGTCACCGGCCGGAAAGCGGCCCGGGGGCCGGTGAGGCCCCCGGGGCCGTCAGCGCCTCCTGCGGCGGGCCAGGGTCAGCGCTCCTCCGCCCGCCAGGAGCAACGCCAGGGCGCCGCCCGCGAGGTACGGGGTCGCCGGGTTGCCGCCCGTTTCCGCGAGGTCGGCTTCCGACGGGGCGCCCTGGGGGCGGGGGCCGGCGGCCGGGTCGTGGCTCGCGGCCGGCTCGGTGGCGGGCGGGGCCGTCGGGGACTCGCAGGTGGCCTCGGCCAGGGTGAGCGTGCCCTCGACCTCGGCGACATTGAGCTTCAAGGGGTTGACGGAGACCTTGAGTTCGAGGGCGGTCGCGGCGGCCGTCCGGGTCGTCGTGGTGTGGCGGGACAGGTCGAGGCGGACCTCGCCGACGCCGGGCACCTTCACCTCGGCGGGGCCGCCGGCGGTCAGGGTGACGCGGGTGCCGAGGACGGTGACGGTGCCGAGGACGTTCGCGGCGGCGGTGGGCGCCTCACCGGCCGCGCAGGTGGCCTTCGCGGTGATCGCGTCGGCCTCGATCAGGGACAGCAGCGGCAGCCCGGGGACGTGCAGCCGGGCGTGGGCGACGTTGACCGAGCCCTCGGCGCGCCGGGCGGTGACCGTGGCCTTCGACTCGGCGACGTCCG
Organism: Streptomyces sp. SCL15-4; assembly: GCF_033366695.1. Lineage (NCBI taxonomy): Bacteria > Bacillati > Actinomycetota > Actinomycetes > Kitasatosporales > Streptomycetaceae > Streptomyces > Streptomyces sp. SCL15-4. The sequence goes on along the minus strand of NZ_JAOBTQ010000001.1, from coordinate 6,379,184 downwards.
CGCCGAGCACGGTGAACGGCCTGCCGCCGTCGACGCCGTCGAGCCGGGCGGACAGCGCCGTGCGGTCCGCGCTGCGCGGTGCCCGGACCTCGTCGAGGGAGACCGCGAGCGGGACGTTCACGGTCTTGTTCAGCAGGGACACGTCGAGCGCGGTGCGCAGCACGACGGCGGAGGCGCGGCCGTGGCCGGTGGTCGCGTGCGCGCTGCCCGCGCCCAGGACCACGGGCGCCGCGGTGAGGAGGGCGGCCGTCGCGAGGGCGAGCGGACGGCGTGCGGGCATGCGGAAGTTGTTGCTGTTCAAGGCGGTGGGACCCCCAGAAGGAATTGCTTGGGACCCGTCAACCTTGTCCCCGGTGTGGGTGAACGGTCAGCGTTCCAGGGCTACTTCACCCGAACGTGAATACCCCGCACGGCGATTCGAATCAGACGCTCGTCTACTCGACGACCCGCCCGTTCAGCACCACCCGGCGCGGCGCCGCCAGCACCCGTACGTCGGCCCGCGGATCGGTCTCGTACACCACCAGGTCGGCGGGCGCGCCCTCCTCCAGTCCGGGCCGGCCGAGCCAGGCGCGGGCGCCCCAGGCCGTCGCCGACAGCGCCTCGACGGGCGGGATGCCGGCGGTGACCAGTTCGGCGACCTCCTCGGCGACCAGACCGTGGGCCAGCGAGCCGCCGGCGTCCGTGCCGACGTAGACCGGGATGCCTGCGTCGTAGGCGCCGCGCACGGTGTCGTAACGCCGTTCGTGCAGCCGGCGCATATGGGCGGACCAGCGCGGGAACTTCCGCTCGCCGTCCTGCGCGAGCTTCGGGAAGGTGCCGATGTTGACGAGGGTGGGCACGATGGCGACGCCCCGCTCGGCGAACAGCGGGATCAGGTCCTCGCTCAGCCCGGTCGCGTGCTCGACGCAGTCGATGCCCGCCTCGACCAGGTCGCGCAGCGAACTCTCGGCGAAACAGTGCGCGGTGACCCGGGCGCCGAGCCGGTGGGCCTCGGCGATGGCCGCTTCCACCGCCTCGCGGGGCCAGCAGGGCGCGAGGTCGCCGAGGTCGCGGTCGATCCAGTCGCCGACCAGCTTGACCCAGCCGTCGCCGCGCCGGGCCTCCCGGGCGACGTGGGCGACCAGGTCGTCCGGTTCGATCTCCCAGGCGTAGTTGCGGATGTAGCGGCGGGTGCGGGCGATGTGCCGGCCCGCCCGGATGATCTTCGGCAGGTCGGCGCGGTCGTCGATCCAGCGGGTGTCGGAGGGCGAGCCGGCGTCCCGGATCAGCAGGGTGCCCGCGTCCCGGTCGGTGAGCGCCTGCTTCTCGGCGGTCTCGGCGTCGACGGGGCCGTGCGCGTCCAGGCCGACGTGGCAGTGCGCGTCGACCAGGCCGGGCAGGGCCCAGCCGGTGACGGTCCGCACGTCCCGGGCTCCGGCGGGGCGGTCGTAGGAGATCCGGCCCCCGACCACCCACAGCTCGTCCCGGACGTCGTCCGGACCGGCCAGGACGCGTCCCTTCACCTGCAGCACGGCGCCATCGCTCATGCACCGCACCCTAACGGCCTACGGCTCGGACCCGCCCACCCGGCCGGAGGTGTCCTCCTCCACCTCGGCCATCGCCGGGTCCAGCAGCCGGGACAGGAAGTGCCGGGTGCGTTCGTGGCCCGGGTCTCCGATGACCCGCTCGGGGCTGCCGTCCTCGACGATCACTCCGCCGTCCATGAAGACGACCCGGTCGGCGACCTCGCGGGCGAAGGACATCTCGTGGGTGACGACCATCATCGTCATGCCCTCCCGGGCGAGCATGCGCATGACGGCGAGGACGTCGCCGACCAGCTCGGGGTCGAGCGCGGAGGTCGGCTCGTCGAAGAGCATCACCTCGGGGCCCATGGCGAGCGCGCGGGCGATGGCGACGCGCTGCTGCTGGCCGCCGGAGAGCGAGGCCGGGTAGGCGTCCGCCTTCTCGGCGAGGCCGACCCGGGCCAGGTTCTCGGCGGCGATCCGCGCGGCGGTCGCCTTGTCCCGCCGAAGGACCCGGCGCTGGGGCAGCGTGAGGTTCTCGGTGACGCTCAGGTGCGGGAAGAGGTTGAACTGCTGGAAGACCATGCCGATACGGCGGCGTACGGCGTCGATGTCGACGTCGGGGTCGGTCACCTCGGTGCCGCCGACGAAGACCTGGCCCTTGGTGGGCTCCTCCAGCAGGTTCACGCAGCGCAGCAGCGTCGACTTGCCGGAGCCGGAGGGGCCGATGACGCAGACGACCTCGCCCTGGCCGATCTCCAGGTCGATGCCGCGCAGCACCTCGTTGTCGCCGAAGGACTTGTGCAGTCCGCGGACCTCGATCTCGGGGCGGGTCACCGGATCGCCTCCTGGGCCTTGGTCTCCATGCGGCGGACGACGAAGCTGAGCGGGACGGTGACCAGCAGGTAGCACAGGCCCGCGACCAGGATCGGCGTGGAGTTGGCGGTCGTACTGGCCAGGTCCCGGCCGAACTTGGACAGTTCCCGTTCCTCCAGGGTGACCCCGAGGAACAGCACCAGCGAGGAGTCCTTGAACAGCAGGACGAGTTCGTTGGTGAGCGGCGGCAGGATGATCCGGAACGCCTGCGGGATGATGATCGAGACCATGGCCTTCGCCGGCGAGAAGCCGAGCGAACGGGCCGCCTCCAGCTGTCCCTTGGGCACGGCCTGGATGCCGGCGCGGATGGTCTCGGCCATGTAGGCGGCCGAGACCAGGCCGAGCGCGAGGGCGACCTTGCCGTAGGTGCCGCCGGGGATCTCCGTGCCCGGGAACGCGAGCGGAACGGCCACGCCGACGAAGATGAAGATCAGCAGGGCGGGCAGGCCGCGGAAGATCTCGATGTAGACGCTCGCCAGCCAGCGGTAGGGGCCCACGGAGGACAGCCGCATCAGCGCGATGACCATGCCGAGGACCAGCCCGACGACGAAGCCGGACAGCGTGTACAGCACGGTGTTCTTCAGCGCCAGCGTGATGACGTCCGGGAACATCTGCCGCGCGATGTCGGCCTGGGCGAACTGGTTCTTCAGCCGGCCCCAGTCGGCCGTGGCCGCGAAGGCGATCACGGCGGCGGCGAAGACGGCGTACTGCGCGCCTCGCGACAAAGCGCGCTTCTGCCGCCGGGTCAGTCCCTTCTTCTTCGGCTGGAGGGGTGTGTCCGTGTCGGTCATGAGGCGGCGGGAGAGGCGACGGACGCCTCGTACGGGCCGATCCACTTCTCGTAGATCTTCTTGTAGGTGCCGTCGGCCTTGGCCTGCCCCAGCGCCTTGTTGATGGCGTCGCGCAGCGCCGTGTTGCCCTTCTTGACGGTGAAGCCGTACTGCTCGCCGGTCTTGAGGTTGTCGACGACCTTGAACTGGTCCGCGTTGGCCTTGTCCTTCAGCCAGCCCTGGACGACCGGGTAGTCGATGACGACGGCCTTGACCTGGCCGGTGCGCAGACCGTTGAGGACGGCGTCGGAGGACTCGAAGGAGATCGGGTCGTAGCCCTTGCCCTTCACGTAGTCCTCGCCCGTGGTCTGCGCCTGGGCGCCGAGCTTCTTGCCCTTGGCCTTGACGTCGGCGAGCGAGGTGAGGCCGCTGTCCTTGGCGACGAGGACGGCCTGGGTCGCCTCGAAGTACGGGTCGGAGAAGTCGACGTTCTTCTTGCGCTCGTCGGTGATGGTCATGCCGGCGGCGGCCAGGTCGCACTCGCCGGAGTTCAGGAAGGCGCCGGTCTTGAAGTTCTCGAAGGGCGTGTCGAGGATCTTCTGCTCGACACCGAGGTCCTTGGCGACGAGGTCGATCAGGGCGACGTCGAAGCCCTGCACCTTGCCGTCGATCTCCGACTGGAACGGCGGGTACGGAAGGTGGGTGCAGGTGGTCAGCCGGCCGGCCTTGGCCAGGTGGACGCCCTTGACGGTGGTCTTGCCGCTTCCCCCGCCGTCGTCCGAGGAGCAGCCGGCCACGAGCGCGAGCCCGGCCGTCACGGTGATGGCTGCCAGAGCGCGGGTCCGGCGTCCGAGGAGCGTTGTCATGGGGGGAATCTCCCGGTAGGGGAACAATGGGTTCCGATTATAAGGAAAAGTTTGAGCCCCTCAAATCAAACCCATGGTAACGGAGCCGCTGCACCTAAGATCGAGAGAATCGACTTCCGCGTATGAAGAGAGAGCACGCCGTGACCCATCCCTTCCTCGACCTGCCCCCGCTCGGTGCCGAGCGCTTCGCCGCCATCGAGGACGGCGTGGCCCGGCTGCTGGACACCCGGCAGGACGTCCTGATCACCCAGGGCGAGGCGCTGCTGCCCCTGGAGGGCGCGATCCGCGCGGCGGCCGGCCCGGGCACGGTGGCGCTGAACGTGATCACCGGTCCGTACGGGCAGACCTTCGGCGACTGGCTGCGGGACGCCGGTGCCACCGTGCACGACCTCGCCGTCCCCTTCCACACGGCGGTGACCGCCGGACGGATCCGGGAGGCGTTCGCCGAGCACCCGGAGATCGACTTCGTGTCGCTGGTGCACGCCGAGGCGGCGACCGGCAACACCAACCCGGTCGCGGAGATCGGCGAGGCGGTGCGGGAGCAGGGCGCCCTTTTCTATCTGGACGCGGTGGCGTCCGTGGGCGCGGAGCCGGTGCTGCCGGACGTGTGGGGCGTGGACCTGTGCGTGATCGGGGCGCAGAAGGCGATGGGCGGTCCGGCGGGCGTGTCGGCGATCTCGGTGAGCGAGCGGGCGTGGGCCCGGATGGCCGCCAACCCGAACGCCCCGCGCCGCTCCTATCTGTCCCTGCTGGACTGGAAGGAGCGCTGGATCGACGCCGGCCGCAAGGCGCTGCCGCACGCGCCGGCCCAGCTGGAGATGCTGGCGCTCCAGGCGTGCCTGGAGCGGATCGAGTCGGAGGGGCTGGAGACGGTGATGGCGCGGCACCGGCGCGCGGCGCGGGCCGCGCGGGACGGCGCGCTGGCGCTGGGCGGGGGCCTGGAGCCGTATGTGTACGAGGAGCGGGACGCGGCGCCGGTCGCCACGACGCTGCGGGCGCCCTCCGGCGTGGCGGCGTCGGACCTGGTGGCGCGGGCCCTGGAGAGCGATCCCGCGCTGCCGCTGGCGGCCGGGGGCGGGGCGCTGGCCAAGGAGATGATCCGGGTCAACCACTACGGCCGGGACGCGACGCCGGGCGCGGTGCAGGGTTCGCTGGCGGCGCTGGGCGCGGCGCTCGCGGAGCTGGGCGTGCCGGTCGATCCGGCCGCCGCCCGCCGGGCCGTGGAGAACGCCTGGCGTTAGCCGTCGGTCGCGGTTCCCGGGGGCTCCGCTCCCGGGAACTTTTTTATGCCCGGACGTTATCGAAACCCACTCCATTTCAATTTCACAATTCCCGCAAATTCTCCGGACGGTAGCTTCCCGTCTTCTTCTGCCCGCTTTTTGCAGAGCTAAACGGGCAACTTTTCCAGTGAGTTTCCGGGGCATTTCAGGCTGTGACACGTTCCACAGCAAAGGTGATTCGTCCCGTTTTTCCCAGGGACATTACGGACATTAGTCCCCGGCGTCACAGAGACCTCGCCTCGACTCCCGTGCATTTTCGAATTCACCTCGCTAAATTCGTGCCGCATGACCGCCGCACCCGCAGACCTGCTCATCGACCATCCGGCGGCCCGCGACGGGGCCGCGCTCTGGCGTATCGCCAAGGACTCGAAAACCCTCGATCTGAACTCGTCCTACAGCTATCTGCTGTGGTGCCGGGACTTCGCCGGCACCTCGGTGGTGGCCCGTGGTGCGGACGGGGAGCCGGTCGGCTTCGTCACCGGATACCTGCGGCCCGGCCGTCCCCGCACCCTGCTCGTCTGGCAGGTGGCCGTCGACTCCGCGCACCGGGGCCACGGCATCGCCGGGAGGCTGCTGGACGCACTGACCGCGCGGCTCGCCGCCGAGCACGGCATCACCGAGCTGGAGACCACCATCACCCCCGGCAACACCGCCTCCGAGCGCCTGTTCACCTCGTTCGCCGAGCGGCACGGCGCACGGGTCACCCGCGAGGTGCTGTTCCCCGCCGACCTGTTCCCGGGCGGCTCGCACGACCCCGAAGTCCTGTACCGCATCGGCCCGCTGACCGAGTCCACCGCCCTGTGAGGAGCGTTTCACCGTGACCATCACCCAGCCCGACCTGAGCGTGTTCGAGACCCTCGAATCCGAGGTACGCAGCTACTGCCGCGGCTGGCCCGCCGTCTTCGACCGGGCCCAGGGCAGCCGGATGTACGACGAGGACGGCCACGCCTACCTCGACTTCTTCGCCGGTGCCGGATCACTCAACTACGGCCACAACAACCCGGTACTGAAACGGGCGCTGCTCGACTATCTGGAACGGGACGGCGTCACGCACGGCCTGGACATGTCGACCACGGCCAAGCGGACCTTCCTGCGCACCTTCCAGGACCTGGTGCTGCGCCCGCGCGACCTGCCGTACAAGGTGATGTTCCCGGGGCCGACGGGCACCAACGCGGTGGAGTCCGCGCTGAAGCTGGCCAGGAAGGTGAAGGGCCGCGAGGCGGTCGTGTCGTTCACCAACGCCTTCCACGGCATGTCGCTGGGCTCGCTCGCCGTCACCGGCAACGCCTTCAAGCGGGCCGGCGCCGGCATCCCGCTGGTGCACGGCACGCCGATGCCGTTCGACAACTACTTCGACGGCACGGTGCCGGACTTCCTGTGGTTCGAGCGGCTGCTCCAGGACCAGGGCTCCGGACTGGACAAGCCCGCCGCGGTGATCGTGGAGACCGTGCAGGGCGAGGGCGGCATCAACGTCGCGCGGCCCGAGTGGCTGCGCGCGCTGAAGGAGCTGTGCGAGCGGCAGGACATGCTGCTGATCGTCGACGACATCCAGATGGGCTGCGGCCGCACCGGCGCCTTCTTCTCCTTCGAGGAGGCGGGCATCACCCCGGACATCGTCACCGTCTCCAAGTCGATCAGCGGCTACGGCCTGCCGATGTCGCTGTGCCTGTTCCGGCCGGAGCTGGACGTCTGGGAGCCGGGCGAGCACAACGGCACCTTCCGCGGCAACAACCCGGCGTTCGTCACCGCCACCGCCGCCCTGGAGACGTACTGGACCGACGGCTCGGCCATGGAGAAGCAGACCCGCGCCCGCGGTGAGCAGGTCGAGCGGGCCCTGGTCTCCATCACCGAGGAGAACCTCGCGGACGTCAAGGAGTACCGCGGGCGCGGCCTCGTCTGGGGCCTGGAGTTCCACGAGAAGGACCGGGCCGCGCGGGTCGCCCGGCGCGCCTTCGAACTGGGGCTGCTGATCGAGACGTCCGGCCCGCAGGGCGAGGTCGTCAAGCTGCTGCCCGCGCTCACCGTGACCCCCGAGGAGCTGGACGAGGGCCTGAGCGTCCTCGCCCGCTCCGTCCGCGAAACCGCCTAGAAACCGCCTGAGAACCGAGAACCGCCTGGAGACCGCCTGGCACGGGCCGGGCAAGGAGGAAGAGCACCACCGTGATCGTCCGATCGTTCAAGGAGATCGAGGGCACCGACCGTCATGTGAAGGCGGCGTCGGGCACCTGGGAGAGCAAGCGGATCGTCCTGGCCCGGGAGCGGGTCGGCTTCTCCCTGCACGAAACGATTCTGTACGCCGGGACCGAGACGTCGATGTGGTACGCCAACCACATCGAGGCCGTCGTCTGCACCCGGGGCGAGGCCGAACTCACCGACCAGGAGACCGGGAAGACGTACACCATCACGCCCGGCACCATGTACCTCCTCGACGGGCACGAGCGGCACACGCTGCGCGTCAAGGAGGACTTCCACTGCATCTGCGTGTTCAACCCGCCGGTCACCGGCCGGGAGGACCACGACGAGAACGGCGTCTACCCCCTGCTCACCGAGCCCGAGGAGGTGTGAGGACCATGACCACCGCCACCGTGAGGGATCTCTACCCGACCCGCGGCACCACCGAGGTGACCGTCCCCCGCCAGGACCCCGTCGTCTGGGGCGCCCCGGACACCCCGGGCCCGATCGCGACCGCCGACCTCCAGGCGTACGAGCGCGACGGCTTCCTCGCCGTCGACGAGCTGATCGGTCCGGACGAGGTCGAGGTCTGCAAGCGCGAGCTGGACCGGCTGGTCTCCGACCCGGCGATCCGCGCCGACGAGCGCTCCATCGTGGAGCCGAAGTCGAAGGAGATCCGCTCGGTCTTCGAGGTCCACCGGATCAGCGAGGTGTTCGCGAACCTGGTGCGCGACCCGCGAGTGGTGGGCCGCGCCCGCCAGATCCTCGGCTCGGACGTGTACGTCCACCAGTCCCGGATCAACGTCAAGCCGGGCTTCGGCGCGAGCGGCTTCTACTGGCACTCGGACTTCGAGACCTGGCACGCCGAGGACGGCCTGCCGAACATGCGCACGGTGTCCGTCTCCATCGCGCTGACCGAGAATCACGACACCAACGGCGGCCTGATGATCATGCCGGGTTCGCACCGGACGTTCCTCGGCTGCGCCGGTGCCACGCCGAAGGACAACTACAAGAAGTCCCTCCAGATGCAGGACGCGGGCACCCCGTCCGACGAGGCGCTGACCTCGCTGGCGGGCGAGTACGGCATCAGGCTGTTCACCGGCAAGGCCGGCTCGGCGACCTGGTTCGACTGCAACGCCATGCACGGCTCCGGCGACAACATCACGCCGTTCCCGCGCAGCAACGTCTTCATCGTGTTCAACAGCGTGGAGAACACGGCGGTCGAGCCGTTCGCGGCCCCGGTGCGCCGGCCGGAGTTCATCGGCGCCCGGGACTTCACGCCGGTGCGGTAGCCGCCCCGGACACCGGGCCGGGACCTCCCGTGTGGGACGGGGGTCCCGGCCCGGCCGTGTCAGCCGGACAGCCTCTCCAGCAGGCGGTCCACGTCCTCGGCCGTGTTGTAGAGGTGGAAGGCCGCGCGCAGGTTGCCCGCGCGGTCGGAGACCTCGATGCCCGCCTCGCTCAGCTCCCGCTGCCGGGCGCCCAGTCCGGGCACCGAGACGATCGCCGAGCCCGGGGCCGGGACCGGTTCGTGGCCGAGGCGGGCGAGCCCCGCGCGGAACCGGTCGGCGAGCGCGGTGTCGTGGGCGTGGATCGCGGACACGCCCAGTTCCTCGACGAGTTCGAGGGAGCGGCGCAGTCCGGCGAAGGTGAACAGGGCGTGGGTGAGGTCGAACCGCCGGGCCGACTGGGCGAGTTCGGCGACCGGGCCGTAGCAGCTGTCCCACGGACGCTCGGCCGCGACCCAGCCCGCGAGCACCGGCGTGAGTCCGCCGAAGTCCTCGGGGACGGTGAGGAAGGCGGCGCCGTGCGGGCCCAGCAGCCACTTGAAGGCGACGCTCGCGGTGAAGTCGTAGGCGTCCGCCTCGACGGGCAGCCAGCCGGCGGCCTGGGAGAAGTCGACGTAGGTGCGGGCGCCGTGGGCGCGGGCGGCCTCGCGCAGGGCGGGCAGGTCGGCGAGCCGGCCGTCGGCGGACTGCACGGCGCTGACCGCGACGAGCGCGGTGCCCGGCCGGACGGACTCGGCGATCCGCTCCAGCGGGACCGTGCGGATCTTGAGGTCGCCGCGGACGTGGAACGGGTTGAGCACGGACGTGAAATCGCCTTCGGCGGTGAGGACTTCGGCACCCGCGGGCAGCGCGGCGGCGATCACACCGGTGTGCGCGGCGACGGAGGCGCCGGCCGCGACCCGGCCGGCCGGCACCCCGGCGAGCCGGGCGAACGCGGCCCGGCTCGCCTCCACGTCCTCGTACAGCGGGGTCAGCGGCCGGCCCTCGGCCCGCAGCAGTGCCGCCTCCTGGAGGGCGGCGACGGCGCGGGCCGGCAGCAGGCCGTTGCTCGCGGTGTTGAGATAGGTGCCCCGAGGGCGGAACTCGGCGCGGACGAGGCGGTCGAACGTCTCCGTGGTCTGCATGGGACCACTCTGCGACGCCCGGAACTCCCCGTCCATTGCCGATGTTCGCGTGGCGGCCCTTAGGCGCGCTTATACGTCGGCCCTCACCTGCGGTTTCTCAGCCGTGCTGCGGAACCGCGCAGCCGTCGGGACCGCAGGCGTCGCTGTCGCCCCCGCCGACCAGCCGCAGCGCGGGGCGCTCGCCCCAGGCCTGGGTCAGCGCCTGGGTGAAGACCTCGGCGGGCTGGGCGCCGGAGACGCCGTACTTGCGGTCGAGGACGAAGAACGGCACGCCGGTGGCGCCGAGCCGGGCGGCCTCGTCCTCGTCGGCGCGGACCTCGTCGGCGTAGGCGTCCGGGTCGGCGAGGACGGCGCGGGCGGCCTCGGCGTCGAGTCCGGCCTCGGCGGCCAGCTCCACCAGGCGCGCGTCGCCCTCGGTGAAGACGGACCGCTCCTCGGCGAAGTTGGCCCGGTACAGGAGCTGGATCAGCGCGTCCTGCCGGCCGTGCTCCTTGGCGAAGTGCAGCAGGCGGTGCATGTCGAAGGTGTTGCCGTGGTCGCGGTCCCGGGTGCGGTAGTCCAGGCCCTCGGCGGCGGCCTGGGCGCCGAGGTTGTCCTCGCCGGCCTGGGCCTGGGCCTCGCTCATGCCGTACTTCCTGGTCAGCATGGTGATCACCGGCTGGACATCGTCCTTGGCGCGGCCCGGGTCCAGCTCGAAGGAGCGGTGCACCACCTCGACCTCGTCGCGGTGCGGGAAGGCATTCAGCGCCTTCTCGAAGCGGGCCTTGCCCACGTAGCACCACGGGCAGGCGATGTCGCTCCAGATCTCGACGCGCATGTCTTCGGCTCTCTTCAAGGTCGTACGGCCACGGGGGATCTCCACGGGCCGGGAACATGAACGTTCAAGCAGCCCTCCGCATTCCCGTACCGGCGCTCCGGCCGCGCGCGTACGCCATCGACGTCACGGTGTCCACGCCCGCCTCGCCGGCCCGGTGGCGGGCGGGATGCCGGCCACGTGGTGGGACCGGCGGGCCTGTTCGCCGTGGACGCGGGGACACCGGCCGCCGGGGTGGCCGTGCCGGCGGTGCCGAGGGCGGCCGGTGTCGCGCCGGCCGTCCCGGCGCTCGCCACGGTGATGACGGACGCCGTGCGGGCGGGGCCGGCCGCCGGGGCGCTCGACGCGGCCCGGCAGATCTCCGGCGGGCCCGGCGTCGCTGTGTTCGGCGCCCTGGCGGCCGGCGGTTTCGCCGCCGGGCCGCGGGCGGCCCGGCCGATGGCGGCGGCCCCGCTCGCCCTGACGTTCCTGCTCGGCTGCCGGCGGGTGACCGCTCCAGCCGCCCGTGGAAGCGGCGGGGGCGGACGGGTCACCACGCCGGCCAACCGTCCGACCAGCAGAGCGGGCCGGTTACCGCTCCAGCCGCCCGTTGAAGCGGCGGGGCAGGCCGAGGGGGTTGTCGTCCTTCAGCTCGGCCGGCAGCAGGGCCTCCGGCGCGTTCTGGTAGGCGACCGGCCGCAGCCACCGCTCGATGGCGGTGCCGCCCACGGACGTCGAGGTGGAGGTGGTCGCCGGGTAGGGACCGCCGTGGTGCTGGGCCGGTGCCACGGCGACCCCGGTCGGCCAGCCGTTGACCAGCACGCGTCCGGCCAGCGGGGTCAGCTCGGCGAGCAGCTCCGGCCCCCGGCCCTGGCCCGCGGCCTCCTGCGCGGAGAGCTGGACCGTCGCGGTGAGGTTGCCCGGCAGCCGGGACAGGACGGTCTTGGCCTCCTGCTCGTCGGTGTAGCGGGCCACCACGGTGACCGGCCCGAAGCACTCCTCCAGGAGCACGTCGTGGTCGCCCTCCTCCGCCAGCTTGGCCGCCGGCACGGTGAGGAAGCCCGCGCTGACCGTGTGCTCGCCGCCCTCGCCCGGGGTGACGGGCGCGTCCACGTCCGGCAGCTGGGCGCGTTCGGCCACCCCGGCGACGAAGTTGTCCCGCATGCGGTGGTCGAGCAGCACCCCGGCGTCGGTGCCGGCGACGGCGTCGGCCAGGGCCTTCACCAGTTGGTCGCCGCCCGCGCCGGAGGGCACCAGCACCAGGCCGGGCTTGACGCAGAACTGGCCGACGCCGAGGGTCATCGACCCGGCGAGCCCGCCGCCGATCTCCTCGGCCCGCTCGGCCGCGGCGGCCTCGGTCACCAGGACCGGGTTCAGCGAGCCGAGTTCGCCGTGGAACGGGATCGGCACCGGACGCGCGGCGGCGGCGTCGAACAGCGCCCGGCCGCCGCGGATCGAGCCGGTGAAGCCGGCGGCGGCGACCAGCGGGTGCCTGATCAGTTCGAGGCCCGCCTCGAAGCCGTGCACCAGGCCGACGACACCCTCGGGGATGCCGTGCGCGGCGGCGGCCTCGCGCAGCACCCCGGCGACCCGCTCGGACAGCGCCGGGTGGTCGGGGTGGGCCTTGACCACGACCGGGCAGCCCGCGGCGAGCGCGCTCGCGGTGTCGCCGCCGGCGACGGAGAAGGCGAAGGGGAAGTTGGAGGCCGAGTAGACGGCGACGACGCCGAGCGGCACCTTGTAGCGGCGCAGGTCGGGCACGGGCGGGGTCGCGGTGTCGTCGGGGTGGTCGATGACGACGTCGAGGAAGGCGCCTTCGTCGACGATGTCCGCGAAGGCCCGCAACTGGTACGCCGTCCGGGCGAGTTCGCCGGTCAGCCGGACCTGGCCGAGGGCGGTCTCGGCGTCGGCGGTCTCGACCAGGCCGTCCCGGGCCGCCTCCAGGCCCGCGGCGGCCGAGCGCAGGAAGGCGGCGCGGACCGCGCGGTCGGCGAGCGCCTCGCGCGCCGCCTGTGCCGCGCGGACCGCCGCGTCGACCTCCTGGGCTGTGGCCTCGGCCGCAACCTGTTCACGCTGCTTCCCGGTGCGCGGGTCGACACTCCAGACTGGTGCTGCTGCCACCGCGGGTCCCTCCCAAAAAGGCCGCACTATCCCGAACCATGCGCGTCACCCCTCGGCTGCGTTCGATATACTGAACGCCGTCTCTGATGATGAACGCTGCTCGGAGACTATATATCTCAGGTCCTCGTCGAACGAAGGGGTCAAGGGCGATGACGGCAGGCGACACAGGGGGCGGGGCGCAGGTCAAGTCCGCGGTACGGACCGTGGAACTGCTCGAGTACTTCGCCGGCCGGCCCGGTATGCACTCCCTCGCGGCCGTCCAGGAGGCCGTGGGTTATCCCAAGTCCAGCCTCTACATGCTGCTGCGCACGCTGGTGGAGCTGGGCTGGGTGGAGACGGACGCCACGGGCACGCGGTACGGCATCGGGGTGCGGGCGCTGCTCGTGGGCACCTCCTACATCGACGGCGACGAGGTGGTGGCCGCCGCCCGGCCCACTTTGGACCGGCTCTCCGACGACACCACGGAGACCATCCACCTGGCCCGGCTCGACGGCACCAACGTGGTCTATCTGGCCACCCGCCAGTCCCAGCACTACCTGCGGCCCTTCACCCGGGTCGGCCGCCGGCTGCCCGCCCACTCCACCTCCCTCGGCAAGGCGATCCTCGCCACCTACACCGACGAGCAGGTGCGCAAGCTGCTGCCTCAGACGCTGCCGGCGCTCACCGAGCACACCATCACCGACCGGGAGCGGCTGATCGAGGAGCTGCGCCAGGTCCGGGAGCAGGGCTTCGCCGTCGACCGCGAGGAGAACACGCTGGGCCTGCGCTGCTTCGGCGTGGCCATCCCGTACCGCACGCCCGCGCGGGACGCCATCAGCTGCTCGGTCCCGGTGGCCCGGCTGACCCCGGCCCACGAGCAGATGGTCAAGGACGCGCTGTTCGACGCGCGGGACCGGCTGACGCTGGCGACCCGCCGGCTCTGAGCCGGGAGCCGTAGGCTCGGTCGTATGGAGATCGCGCTGCGCGCCGTCCGGGACAGTGACGTGCCGGTGTTCCACCGCCAGATGACCGACCCGGAGGCCCTCCGGATGGCCGCGTTCGGCCCGGAGGGCCCCTCCCGCCCGGAGGACTTCGCGGCCTACTGGCGGCGGCTGCGCGCCACCTGCGCCGTGCTGCGCACGGTCCTGGCCGACGGGGCGGTGGCGGGCAACGCGGCGGTGTACGGAGCGGCCGGCGAGCGCGAGGTGACGTACTGGATCGACCGCGCGTACTGGGGCCGGGGCGTGGCGACGGCCGCGCTGCGGGCCCTGCTCGCCGAGGTCCCCGAACGGCCGCTGTACGCACGCGCGGCGGCGGACAACGCGGGGTCGCTGCGCGTGCTGGAGAAGTGCGGGTTCCGCGAGGCGGCCCGGGCGCGCGGGTTCGCGAACGGACGGGGCGCGGAGATCGAGGAGGTCGTCCTCGTCCTTCAGGGCGCCGCGGACCGGCCCGGAGCGGCGGCGTCCTGAAGGCCGGGGCCGTCCCTTCCCGGGCACGGAGCCGGGCCGTTTCCTGAAGGCCGGATGAAAAAACGGGTCGTACGGGAACGATCGCCCCCGGTCCGCTCGTCTTCCGAGCGGGATGAACAAGACGATCAGGCGGGCGTCCGTCTTCACGCTGCTGCTCGTGCTCGCCCTGCTGGTCAGGGCGACGTGGCTCCAGTTCTACGACGGTCAGGCCCTCGCGGACGACAACGACAACCGGCGGAACGTGATCGCGACGTACTCGCGTCCCCTGGGGAACATCATCGTGGCCGGGGACGCGATCACCGGCTCCGCGCGGACGAAGGGAAGCGACCTCGCGTACAAGCGGACGTACACGAACGGCGAGCTGTACGCCCCGGTGACGGGCTATGCCTCGCAGGCCTACGCCCCCACCCAGCTGGAGGGCATCTACAAGGACCTGCTCAACGGCACGGACAACCAGCTCAAGACCGTGATGGACACCGTCACCGGGGAGCGCGCCGACCCGGGCGACGTCATCACGACGATCGATCCGGCCGTGCAGAAGGCGGGCTATCGCGCGCTGGGCGGCAAGAAGGGCGGGGCCGTCGCGATCGACCCGAAGACCGGGAAGATCCTCGCCGTGGTCTCGACGCCGTCCTACGACCCCTCCGCGCTCACCGACGCGAGCACCGCGGGCACGGCGTGGAAGGCGCTCAACGCGGACAAGGAGAAGCCGCTCACCAACCGCGCGCTGCGCCAGCCACTGCCGCCCGGCTCGACGTTCAAGCTGGTCGTCGCCGCCGCCGCGCTGGAGACCGGGTTGTACAAGAACGTGGACGAAACCACGGACAGTCCCGATCCGTACATCATGCCGGGCACGGTGCTCCCGCTGAACAACGAGAGCAAGTCGGCGCCGTGCAAGAACGCCTCCATCCGGGTCGCCCTGCGCTACTCGTGCAACAACGTCTTCGGTCACATGGCCGTCGAGCTGGGGCAGGAGAAGGTCAGGGACATGGCCGAGAAGTTCGGCTTCAACGACGCGGAGCAGGACGTGCCGGTGCGCGCCTACCCGAGCGTCTACCCCTCCGACATGGACAAGGCGCAGACGGCCCTGTCCGGCATCGGCCAGTTCGACGTCACGGCGACCCCGCTCCAGATGGCCATGGTCTCGGCGGCCATCGCCAACGGCGGCAAGCTGGTGTCGCCGCACATGGTCGCGCGGATCACCGACAGCGGCGGCGACGTGCTGAAGGACTACGACGACGACACCGGCACCTCGGAGATCATCAGCTCCACCACCGCCGAGCAGCTTCAGTCGGCGATGGTGACGGTGGTGAAGGACGGTACCGGCACCAACGCGCTGATCGACGGGGTGACCGTCGGCGGCAAGACCGGCACCGCGCAGCACGGTGAGAACAACAGCAAGACGCCGTACGCGTGGTTCACCTCGTACGGCAAGTCGGACGGCAACGGCAAGGAAGTGGCCGTCGCGGTGATGGTGGAGCAGTCCGACGCGGCCCGCTCCGAGGTGAGCGGCAACGGCCTGGCGGCGCCGGTGGCCCGGGCCATGATGCGGGCGGCGCTGAAGTAGCCCCGCCGTGGCGCCCCGGCAGGAAACGGGGCGCCACGCACTCCCCCGGTCCCGTCCGGGATCGCCTCTTCTTTCCTCTCCTTTCGAACCCTCTTCGGGTCGTTTCCGTGTTCTCTCAACGGGTTCGGTCAGCCATACGCTGTCCGACCCCCCGTACGAAAACGCCTAAACGATCACTGCTACGCTTCCGGATCTCCGTCCGGGCCTCCCTGGACTCCCCGCATGTCATTCACATGACACTCACCTCCAGAGCGCGTATCGAGAAGAGGTCACCCGTGGGCACAGTCGTCGACGACGCAGCCTCCGTGGAGTTCCATGCCTTCTTCGAACGGCACTACGCCGAACTCGCCCGCCTCGCCCACCTGTTGACCGGCGAGCCGGACGCCGCCGACGATCTGGCGGCGGACGCCCTGCTGGCCCTGTGGCACCGCTGGGACCGGGTGCGCGCGGCCGACCATCCGGTGGCGTACGCGCGAGGCGTGGTCGCCAACCTGGCCCGTACCCGGATCCGCGGCGCCGTGCGCGAGCGGCGGCGGATCGCGCTGTTCTGGCCGCGCGCCGAGGAACGCACCGAGAACCCGGACGTCGCCGGCGTGGTGGACGTCCAGGGGGCGCTGCGCAGGCTGCCGTTCCGGAAGCGGGCGTGCGTGGTGCTCCGGCACGCGTTCGACCTGTCGGAGAAGGACACCGCGCTCGCGCTCGGGATCTCGGTGGGTACGGTTAAGAGCCAGACGTCCAAGGGCATGGCCGAACTCCAGCGGCTGCTCGGCCCGCAGGGCGACCCGCGGCGGGTGCACGCGGTGATGGCGGCCCGGGGCGGGGAGAGCGGAGGAAGGAACCGATGAGGCGGCAGGACGTGCACGACGAGCTGCGCGCCCGGCTGCACGAGGCGGCCGGGGCCCATGAACCGGACCGCGCGCGCATCCTGGCCCGGGTGGAGCGCGGCATGGCCGAGCCGTCCCGCCCCGGCCACCGGGCCGTGCGCCCGCCGGTGGTGGGCTGGTTCCGGGTGGTCTCCGCGACGGCCGCGGTGGCCGGAGTGCTCGCGGTCGGCGGCTACGCGGTGGCGTCCGCGGTGAAGGACGAGCCGCCGGCCCGCCGGACGGTGGCCGTCCCGCCGGCGCCCAGCGCGTCCCCGGAGCGCACCACGGCCCCGGCACCGCCCGTCCGCACGGCCGGCCCGACGCCCACGGGCACCGCCGGCGAGCCGTCCCGGACGCCGTCCTCCTCGCCTTCCTCGTCCGCCTCCGCCACCCCGGAGGCCACCGCCTCCAACGGGCCGCCGACGGCCCGCGCCGAGCGCAGCGGCCCCCTGTGGTCGGACGGCTCGGTCGACCCGCACAGCAACGACTTCTGGGCGCAGAGCAATCTGACCCTGAAGACGTCGGAAAGGCTCACGTCGCTCACGGTGGAGCTGAGGATCGCGCAGACCGGCGGGGTGACCTCCACGGGCGCCTGGCGCTCGCTGCCCGAGGCGGACTTCGCCCTGAGCGTCGCGGAGAAGGACGGGTTCGTCGTCTACACGTGGACGCTGAGGCGGGGACGTACGGTGCCGGCGGGCGAGTGGGTGTTCGCCGGGCAGTACGACCATGCCCGCGGAGGGCGGGACGCGAAGGACGACGGCTACGTCATGACGGGGACCGCCGACGGCCACGCCTACGCGGTGACCGGCGACTTCGCCCCGCACGAGCCCTCCTGAAGCCTGTCTGGCAATTCCCGTCTGCCCCGGTGGCCGTGCCGTGCGGCTCGGCGTCAGCGCTCCGCCCACGGCGTCCAGTCGCCGAGCCAGGCCGCCCTGGTCGCCGACGCGGCCTGCGCGTCGGTCAGCCGGGGCCGGTTCTCCGGGACGGTGACGACCGCTCCGGGGCCGGTGGTGCGGTACTCGGCGAACCGCTGCTCCTGCCAGGGGTGGGCCGCCGCCATGTCCGTGTAGGGGGTGGCCGCGTCGATGCCGGGGCCGAGCCAGGTGTCGCGGACGGTGAGCATCGGGCGGGCGGTGGGGTCGGAGCTGGGGACCCAGGGGCGGGCCAGCTTGTAGAAGGCGTCCGGGGCCTCGCTGGTGATGCGGCTCCGGGTGACCAGGAAGCCGTGCGGGTTGGCGGCGGCGGTGGAGGGCGCGAAGACGAAGCCGTAGGGCGCGGCGGCCAGGTCCGTGCGGTTCAGGGTGCGGAAGCGGCAGTGCTCGAACACGGCGGCGGCCCGTCCGAAGACGAAGTCGACGTCTCCCTCGGCGTAGCAGTGGGCGTAGTACTGCCGGGCGAAGACGGACAGGGCCGGTGAGTCGGCGTACAGGGTGTCCTGGTGGCCGAGGAAGCGGCAGTGCCAGAAGGCGCTCCGGTCGCCCTGCGCCTTGAGGGCGACGGCCTGGGTGCCGGTGGTGCCGGGGTGGTCGGCGCGCAGCCAGTCGTTGGCGAAGGTGATCCAGCGGGCGGTGAAGCCGTCGGCCTGGACGGTGGCCGTCGCCGAACCGGTGGTGCCGTGGGTGCCGCCGCCGGGCTTGGGGGTGCCGGCGGCGTTGTCGTGGACGATCACCACGTCCCGCGGGTCCCCGGTGGCGCCGATCCAGGTCATCTCCGTACGGCCGGGGTCGACGGCGACCGTCTCGCGGTAGGTGCCCGGGGCGATGACCAGGGTCCGGCCGCCGCCGGTGGCGGCGGTGACCGCGGCCTGGACGGAGGCGAAGTCGCCGCGGCCGTGCGGGTCGACGTACAGGGTGCCCGGGGTGAGGCGGCGGGCCGGGGAGCCGTAGCGGCCGAACGGGCGGGGACGGGCGTGTGCGGGGGCGGAAGTCAGGGCGAGCGCGGCGGCCGCGGTGCTCGCGGTGAGCAGACCCCGTCGGGACAGGGGCATGGAAGTCCTCCCTCATCGGGCGGCCGGGGCGGTGTCGCGCCCCGGCCGCACGGGTCAGCGCAGGCGTCCGGCGCCCGCGTGGTGGCCGACGATGCCGGGAACGGCCGACGGCCGGTCCACCCTGGTGCGCAGGCTCGGCGTCCACCCGGCCCCGGACCGCAGGATCTCGCCGGGCACGTCCGCGTTGTGGACGGCGAGGAGATCCACCGGCCGGCCGTTGACGTAGTTGTCGGCGGCGGTGACCGGGGCGTCCTTCCACTTCTTCAGCACCGCGCCGGCCCGGGCGCCGTCCGGCAGGGTGAACGCGTTGTGCTCGGCGACGAGCTGGGACTCCATGCCGATGCCGTAGGTGTAGGAGTAGCCGTCGCCCGCGACGAAGTGGTTGTTGTACGAGTCCACCTGCCCGAAGCGGACGCGCGGCGCCCGCTCGACCAGGTTCCGGAACAGGTTGTGGTGGAAGGTGACCTTCAGGTGCCCGCGGTCGACGGCGGCGGTGGCCGCGCTGTCGCTGTTGCCGATGAGGATCGTCTTGTCGTGGTCCTCGAAGACGTTCCAGGACGCGGTGACGTAGTCGGCGCCCTTGACGACGTCCAGCTCGCCGTCGTGCTGCTGGTAGAGGCGGCCGTAGTACGACGGCAGGGTGCTGTCCGGGTGGTCGCCGTCGGTGAAGGTGTCGTGGTCCATCCACACATGGGTCGAGCCGTACACCACGGCGCTGTCGTACTCGGAGTTCCAGTTGCCGTCGGCGGTGTCGGTCGGGTCCCACTGCGGGAAGCAGTCGAGGGGGCTCTCGAAGGCCAGGTTGCGCACGATGACGTTGTCGACGCCCTTGATCTGGAGGCTGGCGCCCTTGAACCCGGCGTCGCGGCCGATGCCGACGATGGTGGTGTTGGCGGGGACGGCCGCCTTGATGAAGGCGTCCTGGCGGGCGGCCGAGGCGCGGCGCAGGCCCTCGGGACTGCCGTCGGGCTCGGCGTCGAGGGTCTTGGCGCGGCCCCACACCGCCGGGTCGTAGGTCTTCAGATAGGCGTCGAAGTCGTAGCCGGGCACCGCGAACGTGTCGCAGCCGGGCCCGTCGGCGTCGAGGGTGCCCTTGACCCGGACGATCTTCGGCGCGCTGCCGCCGTCGGCGAGGGCGGCCTTGAACTGCTCCCAGGTGCTGACGGTGTACACGTGCGCGGGATCGGCGGCGGCCCCGCCGGTCGTCCCGGTGCCGTAGGCGGCCCAGCCGTCCCCGGCGGGCAGCGTCTGCCGGTCGGGTGCGGCGTGGCGGGCGGGGTGCGCGGACGCGGTGCCGGTGACGGCGAGGACGAGGGCGGTGGCGCCCACCAGGGCACTCATGACCCGTCCATGACATTTCTGGGTACGCACTGTGCGGCTCTCCTAGAGGACTCGGTGACTCGGTGGCGGCTCGGAAGCCGGTGGCCCGGTGGCCCGACGGGGACGGGTCAGGACGCGGGAGCGGGCGGCCAGGTGATCCAGGACGCCGGGACGTCCTCGTCCAGCCGGCGGAGGTCGGACCGGGCCAGCACCCGGGTGCGCAGCAGCTCCCGTGCCACGAGCCGCGCCACGGCGATGGCGCCCGGCGGGTTGAAGTGCGTGTTGTCCTGCTCGGTGGCGGTCCAGTTGAAGTAGGTCTTCGTCTCCTTGGGCCCGAGCCGCTGCCACAGCGCGAGCGACAGCGCCTCGATGTCGAGCAGCGCGACCTTCTCCTCCTCGGCGAGCGCCCGCACGGCCGCCGGGTAGTCGCCGTGGGTGGGCAGGGCGGTGCCGGCGGCGTCGAACCTGCGGCGCTCCACGGAGGTGGCGAGGACGGGCCGGGCACCACGCGCGCGGGCCCCGTCGACGTACAGCCGCAGATACCGCTGGTACGAGGTCCACGGCTCGGTGTACCGGGCGGGATCGGTGGCCTTCTCGTCGTTGTGCCCGAACTGGACGATCAGCAGATCCCCGTGCCGGATCTCGGCGAGCAGTGCGTCCAGCCGGCCCTCGTCGACGAAGCTCTTCGAACTCCGGCCGTTCACCGCGTGGTTGGCGACCTCCAGCTCCTTGCGGAGGAAGAAGGGCAGCGCCATGCCCCAGCCGGTCTCGGGAGCGGCGTCGGCGTATTTCTGTGCGGCCGTCGAGTCACCGGCGATGTGGAGACGGCGGGCGCCTTTCGGCGAACGCCGGGCAAGGGGGACGGCGGCGAGCGCGGTGGCCGTGACCTGTCTGCGCGTGAGGGACACGATCAGTACCTTTCGGACGCGGGGAAAGGGTGCGGGGCGCGGGGAACTGCGCGGCCGGCCACGACGGGCCCGCAGTCCCCCACGACCGCGGTGTTCCGGACTCAGTGGTTCTTCTTCCAGTCCTCCTGGGCCTTGTTCAGCTGGTCGGCCAGCAGGTCCAGGAATTGCTTCGCGCTCATCTTGCCGAGCAGCACCTTCTGGAAGTTCGGCTCGTTGTCGGCCTTGGAGACGGTGTTCCAGTCGGGCAGGTAGTACGGCAGCTGAACGATCTTCGTGCCGGCCCCGTCCAGCGCCTCGGCCGCCAGCTTCGTCGGCTCGTTCGCCCGCACCCAGGCGTCCCCCGCCGCCTCCGTGTTGGCCGGCACCGACCCGGCCGACTCGTTCCACTTGCTGTTGGACTCGTGCGAGGCGGCGAACTCGATGAACTTCCAGGCGGCGGCCTTGTTCCTGCCGGACTTGAACAGGGCGAGCCCGTCGACCGGGTTGGACACCTGCACCCGCGTCCCGTCGTCCAGGGTCGGGCTGGGAATGCCCCGGAACTTGCCCTTCAGCGCCTTCTCGTGGTCGGTGTAGGAGCCCAGGTTGTGGCTGAGCATCCCGATCGTGCCCGAGTCCCACTGGGCGACCATCTTGGTGAAGTCGTTGTTGACGTCGGCGGCCGGAGTGTCCTTCTTGTACAGCCCGGTGTACTTCTCCAGCGCGGCCACGTTCTTCGGGTCGTTGACGGTGGTCTTGTCGCCGTTCCAGAAGGACGTGATCCCGCTCTGCCCGTACATGGCGTCCAGGGCCTGGGCGATGGAGCCCTCACCGCCGCGGATGGTGTACCCGAAGGCGTTCTCGTCCTTGTCGGTGAGTTTGTCGGCGGCCTTGTAGAACTTCGTCCAGGTGGTCGGCGGCTCCAGCTTCGCCGCGCCGAACAGGTCGGTCCGGTACCACAGCGTGCCGTTGTTCGCGGACGTCGGCACGGTGTACGTCTTGCCGTCCCCGCCGGCCGCCTTGACGCTCTCCAGGAACTTGGCGTTGAGCTTGCCGCCGAGCGGACTGGAGGAGAGCCGCTGGTCCAGCGGCTCCAGCGCGCCCTGCGCGGCGACCTCGGCCAGCATCGCGGTGCCGACGCCGCCGACGTCCGGCAGGCCGCCGCCCTGGATGGCGGTGTCGTACTTGGACTGCACGCTCGCGGCGGGGATGCCGACGTACTTGACCTTGATGTCGGGGTACTTGTGCTCGAAGTCGGCGATGATCTGCTTCCAGATGTCGGTGCGGACCCCGCCGTTGTTGTCCCAGAAGGTGATCTCGCCCTTGCCGGACCCCTCGTTCCCCTTCTGTCCCGCGCTGCCGCTGCCGTCGTCACCGCAGGCGGTGGCGGTCAGCGCGAGGACGGAGCCCAGGGCCACGGCCAGGGCGGCGCGCCTGCTTCTGCGGGTGCGGATGCTGCTTGTCATTGGTCGGCTCTCTTCTGCTGGATCGGGCGGGGACATGAGGTCGTGGGGGTGGGTGGTGAGGCCGGCGGCGGGTCAGCGGCGGGCGAACGGCGCCCAGCCGTCCGTGCCGCGCAGGTAGTCGGCGACGGTGTACGACGCCGCGTCCGCGTCGTTCAGCCGCGGCCGGCCGGCGGTGACCGCGGCGCCGGGGCCGTAGGTGCGGTACTCGGCGAACCGGGCGTCCCGCCAGGAGAAACCGCCCATGTCGGTCCACGGCGCGGACTTGATCGCGGCGGGCAGCCGGGTGTTACGGATCAGCACCTGGCCGACCGCGTCCGGCTCGCCGCCCGGGTGCCAGGGCCGGCCGAGGTGCACGGTCCCGGCGGGCGCGTCGCTGACGATTCCGGAGTCGGTGATCAGGAACCCGTAGGGGTTGCCCTTCCAGGTCGAGGCGGCGGTGATGTAGCCGTTGTCGGTGGCGGAGCCCCGGTTCAGCGCCCGGATCACCGACCGCTCGATGACGGTCGTGGCACGCCCGTAGACGAAATCGACGTCGCCCTCGATGTACGCGTCGCGGAGGTACACCCGGCTGGTCGTGGTCAACGTGGGGCTGTCGGTCATCAGGGTGTCCTGGTTGCCCAGGAACGCGGTGTCGTCGAAGACGATCCGGTCGCCGGTCGTCTTCATCGCCAGCGCCTGCTCGCCCTTCAGTTCCACGGCGGCCTCGTCGAAGTCGTTGGCGAAGGTCAGGTGCCGGGCGGTGACGTCGTTCGCGGCGACGCGGACGGTGGCGCTGCCGGTGGAGCCGCCGTACTCGGCGGGAGTGTCGTACACGATGACGGTGCCGGACCGGTCGCGTCCGGTGCCCAGCAGCGTGATGCGGGGCTTGGACGCCGGGATGTACACCTTCTCGCGGTAGGTGCCGGGCGCGATCGCGATGGTCACCGGCACGTCGTTGCCGTCGGGCACGGCGTCCACCGCGGACTGCACGGTCGGGTGGTCGCCCGGTACGCGCAGCACGGTGCCGATCCGCTGCTGCGGGCCGGAGAAGCGCTTGACCAGCGCGGGAACGGCGGCGGCCGGGTCCGGCCGGTAGTCGTAGAAGGCGTGCGGGTCGAAGGCGGCGCCGTGCTCGTCGGTGCGTCCGCCGGTGTTCCTCAGGATCGAGCCGCGCTGCACCAGTTCGGCCGTGGCGTCGGCCTGGTAGGGGTGGCGGACACCGTCGTAGTAGCTGTTCTCGATGACCATCTTCGTCCGCCCGCGCGACCAGTTGCCGTACGTCCACACCGGGTCGCCGTCGGCCACCTGGTCCGACAGGTAGTTGTTGTACAGGTGCGCGTAGGCGCAGTTGTCGGCGGACGGGTTGCGCTGCTTGGTGCCGGAGAACCAGTTGTGGTCGATGGTGATCTGGGTGCGCACGTTGTTCGTCCAGCCGATGCCGAGCGCCTTGTTGTGGTGCGTGAACCGGTTCCAGGAGACGGTGATGTACTGGCTGTCCTTGCGGATGTCGAGCAGCCCGTCACCCATGTGCGTGAGGCGGTTGTGGTCGATCCAGACGTGGTCGGCGCCGTCCATCTGGATGGCGTCGAAGTCGGTGGTCTTGCCGTCCCAGTCGCCCTCGACGTAGGAGTCCCGGATCGTCAGGTTGCGGATGACGACGTTGTGCGTGCCGGGGTTCAGGTGCAGTTCGCCGTGGACGATCTCGCCGGTGCCGCCGACGCCGACGATGGTCTTGTCCGAGGCGACCGCGATGTCCGAGCCGAAGGGCTCCACCGCGATCGATCCGGCCACCCGGATGACGTACGGCTCCGGGGCCGACGCGTAGCGGGCGAGGGACGCCTGGTCGGTGACGGTGACGACCCGGCCGCCGGCGCCGCCGGTGGTGCCGCCGGCCAGTGCGGCGAAGCCGTGCGGCCGGTCGTCGAAGGGTCCGGCCGCCGGACCGGAGGCCCGCGCCGGGGCGGCGGCCGCCGTCGGCTCCGCGGCTCCGGCCCGGCCCGCCAGGCCGAGGGCGAAGGTGGCGACGAGGGCGGTCACGGTGGCCAGGACGGTGCCCGGCCGGGGCAAGCGCTTGCCAGGGATGTGCGTCATTGCGGCTCCCAACAGGGCTGCTTTTCTCAGGAACTACAGGGGCGTGATCCGGAACCGGGTGAAGGTCGCCGAGCCCGCGTGTCCGGGCCCCTCGGGCGCGACGGCGAACAGGCCGAACAGGGCGCCGACCCAGCGCCAGGGCGTGGCGGCGAAGACCGGGCCGGAAGGGCGCAAGCCGTCCCCGACGTCGTAGGAGAACCGGCAGCGCGCCCCGGGCCCGGCCTCGATCCGCAGCCGTGCCCGGCCCTCGGGCGCGGCGCACGGCACTCCGGCGTCGCGCTCCTTCTCCGCGACCGCCTCCCCGAACCGGTGCACGAGCCGGACCGTGCCGTCGGCCCCGCGCTCCAGTCCGATCCAGGAGAAGGCGTCCCCGAGCACCACGAGGCCCGCGCGGGCGCCCGGCTCGGTGGCGTCCAGCCGCAGCGTGACCTCGGCCGCGGCGGGCAGCCCGGGCAGCCGCTGGGTGAGGACGTTCGGCAGTCTCCGCGGGTCGTGGGCGTCGGCCGAGCGGACGCAGGCGAGCCGCAGGCCGTCCCCGGAGTGCTGGGTGGCCCAGCCGTCGCCGGGGTTGGCCGTCCACTGCCACTGCCGGCCGTAGCGGCCGCCGGGGAAGTCGTCGTCGGTGGCGGGCGCGGCGGGCGGCTGCGGCGGCAGCGCGGGCCGCCGGTGCACGGCGACGGGAGCGCCCTCGTCGCCGAGGACCGGCCAGCCTCCCCCGCTCCCGGCTTCGCTCGAACGGGAGGCGTCCCCGTCCTCCCAGCGCATCGGCTGGAGGTGGACCACCCTGCCGTAGGGGCCGCGCTGCTGGAAGTGCAGGAACCAGTCCTCGCCGGCCGCGGTGCGCACCCAGGCGCCCTGGTGGGGGCCGTTGACGTCGGTGTCCTTCTGCTCCAGCACGATCCGCTCCTCGTACGGGCCGAAGAACCCGCGCGAGCGGAACGCTCCCTGCCAGCCGGTCTCCACTCCGCCGGCGGGGGCGAAGATCCAGAACCAGCCGTCGTGCCGGTAGAGCTTGGGCCCTTCCAGGGTGAACCAGCCGGGGATGCGGTCGCCGTCGACGATGATCCTGCCCTCGTCGAGCAGCGAGGTGGCGTCGGGGTGCATCCGGTGGCCGGTGAGGCGGTTCTTGACGCCGGAGCGGGACTTGGCCCAGGCGTGCACGAGGTAGGCCTCGCCGCTCTCGTCGTCCCACAGCGGGCACGGGTCGATCAGGCCCTTGCCCGCCTTGACCAGGTGCGGCCGGGTCCACGGGCCCCTGATCTCGGGCGCGTTGACCTGGAAGATGCCCTGGTCGGGGTCGCCCCAGAAGATCCAGAAGCGGTCGTCGTGGTGCCGGATGGAGGGAGCCCAGACGCCGCAGTCGTGCCGGGGCCGGGCGAACTCCTCCTCCGGTTCGAGGCGTTCGAGGGCGTGGCCGACGAGGGTCCAGTCGACCAGGTTGCGGGAGTGCAGCAGGGGCAGTCCGGGGGCGCGGCCGAAGCTGGAGGCGGTGAGGTAGAAGTCGTCGCCGACGCGGACCACGTCCGGGTCGGACCAGTCGGCGTTCAGCACCGGGTTGCGGTAGGTCGCGGTCACTGGGCCACCGCCTTGCGGACCAGGGCGGCCACCTCGTCGCGGGCCGGGCGGCCGTCGGCGACGACGGTGACGATCCGGCGGACGACGGTCTCGCCGGGCGCGACGGTCAGCCGCTCGGTGTGTGCCAGCGAGGAGCCCACGCCGGGATACTCGGCGGCCCGGACGAACCAGGGGTCGCGGCGGGTGTCCTCGGTGGCCCCGGCGAACGCCAGCGTCCAGCCGGCGCCGGCCAGCGCGAGCCAGTCGGCGCGGGCGCCGTGCGCCGCCGCCTCGCCCGCGCGGTCGGCGGTGAAGACCTTAGGGGGCCGGGACTCCTTGCGGGCCCGCCAGAAGAAGCCGCCGTAGGCCGCGCCGGGCCGGCCGTTGGTGGCGGGGCTGCCGAGGGACAGCGGGCCGGGCGTGACGTTGGTGAGGGAGAAGGTGAAGTCCAGCGCCCAGGCGGCGCCGGTGAGCCCGGTGGCCGCGACCGTGCGGCGCTCGCGCAGCAGCTCGGTGCCGGCGGCGACCCAGCGCAGCTCCTCCACGAAGCCGTCGGGGTCGCGGAGCTGGAAGCCGGTGTGCCGCTGGGCGCCGTGGTTGTCCAGCTCGGTCGGGCCCTGGTCGCGCACGAAGGTCCGGCCGCCCCAGAAGTTGTGCCCCTCGACGTCGGGAACGGCGACACCGACGCCGAGGTGGTGTAGGTGGTCGGCGGGGCTCAGCTCGGTGACCGGCGTGCCGGCCAGGGTGGTGACGGGGTGCAGATAGGGGCGCGGGGCGAGCCGGTCGGGCAGTTCGGGCCGGGTGACATAGCGGCCGACCGGGCGGCCGGCGACCCGCAGGACCGGGTTGTCGTGGGCTGTCATCAGGTGCTCACCTCGTTCGGCAGGGCCCAGGAGGCGCCCAGTTCGGAGTAGAGGGCGAGGGTGTCGGCCGCCGCCGCGACCAGGCCGTCCACGCCGGGCACGATCCGGCGCCGTTCGTCCGGCAGCAGCCGCCAGGCGGTGTCCGGCAGCGGCGCCGGGTCGGGGGCGGTGCGGATGGCCTCGACGACCCGCATGAAGGCGCCGGTGTCCTCGGGCGGGACCAGCAGCCCGGTGCCGTGCTCCAGGTGGCCGGCCAGGTTCTCCAGCAGGTCCGTGCGGCCGTACTCGGTCTCCTCCGGTCCGTGCCCGGTGCGCTGGAGCAGCACCCGGTCCTGCTTGTACCAGAAGGTGATCCGGCCGGCGTCGCCGTGCACCAGCACATACGGCTCCCCGGGGTGCTCGGCGCACAGGGTCGCGGCGACCGTGACCGGTCCGCGCGGGGTGTGCACGCGGACGCAGGAGGTGTCGTCGGACTCGATGGCGTTGGCGCGCAGCAGTTCGGTCTCGATGCCGGTGACGTCCTCGGCGCGGGTGGTGCCGAGCAGGGCGAGAGCGGTGGCGACGGCGTGCGCGAGGGGGTTGGTGAGGACCCCGTCGACCACGTCGGCGCCGTTCAGCCGCCGCCGGCCGGCCCAGGCGGCCCGCCGGTAGTAGGCCTCGTCCCGGGCCCAGGCCCCGGCGGCGCCGACCCCGGCGATCCGCCCGATGGCGCCCTCGGCGATCAGGCGCCGGATCGCCGGCACCGCGTGCGAGCCGAGCGACTGGAAGCCGATCTGGCAGGCCACGCCTGCCTCGGCGACCCCGTCGGCCATGCGGCGGAACTCGGCGTAGGAGGGCGCGGGCGGCTTCTCCAGCAGCAGGTGCGCGCCCCGCGCGGCGGCGGTGAGCGCCAGCTCGGTGTGGGTCGGGATGGGCGTGCAGATCACGGCGATCCGCGCGCCGGTGGCATCCAGGAGCGCCCCGAGGTCGGCGGACTGCTCCGGTGCGCCCAGGCCGTCGGGGATCTCGGCGCCGGTGAGCGGGGTCAGTTCGCAGATCCCGGCGAGCCGCACCACGCCCCGGGCCTGGAGTGCGCGGATGTTGTCCAGGTGCCAGCGGCCGTGGCCGCGGGCGCCCGCGAGGACGACGGGAACACTCACGCGGTCCTCCCCGCGCCCGCGCCGCGCGCCACGGCCCGGTCGGCCGCCGCCGCGCTGTCGGTCCTCCCGCGCGGGACGGGCGTCCGGCCGGCGTCCGCCGTCAGGTCCCGCTCGCTGCCAAAGTCGTAGGCGTTGTGGATGGCGAGCGGGCCGACCGGACAGCCTCCCCCGGACTCCGTCCGGGAGGGCCCCCGCAGGGTGCCGCTCGCGTGCGGCGCGCTGCCGTTCCGGCTCTTGACCGGGTCGGCGGCCTCCACGTGGGCCGGGGCGCGGACGAGTCCGGCGCGGTCGGTCACCGTGGGCACGTGCGCGTCGCCGGCCGCCGCGCCTGCGGCGGTGCCGGTGCCGTACGCCGCCCAGCCGTCGCCGGCGGCGAGGACGTCCCGGCCGGTGGCGCGGGCCGTGCCGGCGTGCGCGGGCAGGCGGAACAGGCCGGCCGGGGCCGCCGCCGGGATCGGGTGCCGCGGTCTCATCCCTTCACCGCCCCCGCGCTGAAGCCGGTGATCAGCCACTTCTGGATGAAGGCGAACACGATCACCACCGGCACGGCCGCGATGATGCCGCCCGCCGCCAGGGCGCCCAGGTCGACGCTGTCGGCGCTCATCAGGGTGTTGAGGCCGACGGGGATGGTCTGCTTGCCCTGGTCGGAGAGGAACATCAGGGCGAACAGGAAGTGGTTCCAGGCGTGCACGAAGGCGAAGGAGCCGACGGCGATCAGGCCGGGCCGCAGCAGCGGCAGCACCACGATCCGGAAGCCGGTCAGGCGGTTGCAGCCGTCCACCCAGGCGGCCTCCTCCAGGGAGTAGGGCACGTTCCGGATGAACCCGCTGATCAGGATCATCGACAGCGGCAGCTGGAAGACGGTCTCGGCGAGGACCACGCTGCCCAGGGAGTTGATCATCCGCAGGTTGGCGAAGATCTGGAACAGCGGGACCAGCAGCAGCGCGCCCGGCACGAACTGCGAGCACAGCAGCGCCAGCATGAAGCCGCGCTTGAGCCGGAAGTCGAAGCGGGCCAGCGCGTAGCCGCCGGCCAGGGCGACGACGGTGGTCAGCACCAGGGTGGCGAGGCCGACGTAGACGCTGTTGGTGAAGTAGGTGCCGAAGCTGCGCTCGGTCCACACCTTCTCGAAGTGCTCGAAGGTCATCGGCCAGGGCACCAGGGAGGTGGAGCCGGCCGGGCGGAGCGCGAAGAGCAGGATCCAGTAGAAGGGGATCAGGGTGAACAGCAGGTAGATGGAGAGCGGGACGTAGATCTGCCAGCGCGGGACCTCGTCCCAGGCGCGGCGCTTGCCTCCGGGCCGGGCGGGCTCGGCCGCCACGCGGTCGGGAGCGGGAGCGATCTCGGTGATCACCTGGACTCGCCTCCGAACTTGCTCAGCCGCAGATAGACGATCGAGCAGAAGAGCAGGATCACGAACGCCACCGTGGTGAGGGCGGAGGCGTAGCCGAAGTTGTGGGCGTCGACGGATGTGTTGGCGATGTACAGCGGCAGGGTGGTGGTCTCGCCGGCCGGGCCGCCGCCGGTCAGGGTGTAGAGCAGGTCGACGTTGTTGAACTCCCACACCGCGCGCAGCAGCGTGGACAGGACGATGGCGTCCTTCAGGTGGGGCAGGGTGATGTGCCAGAACTGCTTGAGCCGGCTCGCCCCGTCGACCTCGGCGGCCTCGTACAGGTCCTTGGAGACGGACTGGAGGTCGGCGAGGATGAGGATCGCGAAGAACGGCACCCCGCGCCACAGGTCGGCGACCACCGCCGCCGGGAACACCGTGGAGGTGTCCGACAGCCAGCTGGTGCCGTACGAGCCGAGGCCCGCGTCGGCGAGGTAACGGCTGATGCCGGTCTGGGAGTTGTAGAGCAGCACCCAGATGGCCGAGGTCAGCACACCGGAGACGGCCCAGGGCGAGAAGACGAGCGCGCGGCCCACGGCCCGGCCGACGAAGGTCTGGTTGACGATGAGCGCCAGGGCGAGACCGCACAGCAGCTGCAACCCGACTTCCACCACGACCCACTTGGCGCTGAAGGTCAGCGTGTCCCAGAACTGCGGGTCGTGGGAGAAGGCCTGGGTGAAGTTGTCCAGGCCGGCGAAGCCGTTCCGCCAGGGCTTGGTGGGGTTGTAGTTCTGCAGGCTGTAGTAGAAGACACTGAGCACCGGGTAGGCGATGAATCCCAGCATCAGCAGGGCCGCCGGGGCGATCAGCAGATACGGCAGCCTGCGCGGGGTCGCGGAGGCACGGCGCCGCCGGGGTGGCGCGGGCGGCTTCGCCACGGCTGCGGCTTGGGCCATGACTGTTCTCCGTTCTCGGTGAAGCGCTTTCCGATCAATGTTCGAGATCTCGACCGTCTCGGGGCGCGGTCGAGGGCGGTTCAGCCGGCGTAGGGGTCCTGCACCGTGCCGGGCCGGGCGAGGAACTCGAAGTCGCAGCCGGTGTCCGCCTGGGTGATCTGCTCGCTGTAGAGCGCGCCGTAGCCGCGTTCGTAGCGCACGGGCGGCGGTGTCCACTCGGCCCTGCGGCGCGCCAGCTCCTCGTCGTCCACGTCGAGCCGCAGCGTGCGCGCCTCGACGTCGAGCGTGACGAGGTCCCCGGTGCGCACCAGGGCCAGCGGGCCGCCGACGTAGGACTCGGGGGCCACGTGCAGCACGCACGCGCCGTAACTCGTGCCGCTCATCCGGGCGTCGGAGATCCGGACCATGTCCCGCACGCCCTGCTTCAGCAGGTGGTCCGGGATCGGCAGCATGCCGTACTCGGGCATGCCCGGGCCGCCCTTGGGGCCGGCGTTGCGCAGCACCAGGACGCTGTCGGCGGTGATGCCGAGCGCGGGGTCGTTGATGGTGCGCTGCATGGTCCTGTAGTCGTCGAAGACGACGGCCGGGCCGGTGTGCCTGAGCAGCCGCGGCTCGGCGGCGATGTGCTTGATGACCGCGCCGTCCGGGCAGAGGTTGCCGCGCAGCACGGCGACACCGCCCTCGCTCGCGACCGGGTTGTCCCGGGTGCGGATGACGTCGTCGTCGTGGACCCGCGCGCCGCGGAGCTGCTCGCGCAGGGTGTCGTGGGACACCGTCGGCCTCTCCAGGTGGAGCAGGTCGGTGATCCGGGAGAGGAAACCGGGCAGACCGCCGGCGAAGTGGAAGTCCTCCATCAGGTACTTCCGTCCGCCGGGGCGGACGTTGGCGAGGACCGGGACGGTGCGGGCGATGCGGTCGAAGTCGTCCAGGGTCAGCCGGACGCCGGCCCGGCCGGCCATGGCGATGAGGTGGATCACCGCGTTGGTGGAGCCGCCGAGGCCGAGCACGGTGGTGACGGCGTCCTCGAAGGCCTCCCGGGTGAGGATGCCGGACAGCCTGCGGTCCCGGTGGACGAGGTCCACGGCCGTCATGCCCGCCTTCGCCGCCATCCGGTCGTGCCCGGAGTCCACCGCCGGGATGCTGGACGCGCCCGGCACGGTCACCCCGAGCGCCTCGGCGGCGGCGGTGAGCGTGGACGCCGTGCCCATCGTCATGCAGTGGCCGGGCGAGCGGGCCAGGCCGCTCTCCAGCTCGGCCAGTTCGCAGTCGCCGATGAGGCCGGCCCGCTTGTCGTCCCAGTACTTCCACATGTCGGTGCCGGAGCCGAGGACCTCGCCGCGCCAGTGGCCCGGGAGCATCGGGCCGGCCGGCACGAACACGGCGGGCAGGTCGGCGGAGGCCGCGCCCATCAGCAGCGCGGGCGTCGACTTGTCGCAGCCGCCCATGAGCACCGCTCCGTCGACCGGGTAGGAGCGCAGCAGCTCCTCGGTCTCCATGGCGAGCAGGTTGCGGTAGAGCATGGGGGTCGGCTTCTGGAAGGTCTCGCTGAGCGTGGAGACCGGGAACTCCAGCGGGAAGCCGCCCGCCTGCCACACGCCGCGCTTGACGGCCTGGGCGCGGTCGCGCAGGTGGACGTGGCAGGGGTTGATGTCGGACCAGGTGTTGAGGATGGCGATGACCGGCTTGCCCAGGTGCTCCTCGGGCAGATAGCCGAGCTGGCGGGTGCGGGCGCGGTGGCTGAAGGACCGCAGCCCGTCGGTGCCGTACCACTGGTGGCTGCGCAGTTCCTCGGGCCGCTTGGGGGTTGCGTTCATATGGACCATCCGGCGGCGATGGCGGCGACCTCGGCGCGCTCGTCCTCGGGCAGCGGCCTGCTGGGCGGGCGGACGTCCCGACGGCACAGGCCGAGCGCGGCGAGGGCCTCCTTGACGACGGTGACGTTGTTGGCGTTGCCCTGTTCGGCGCGCAGCTCCTCGAAGCGGCGGATCTGCTCCCAGACCTTCATGGCGGCCGGGTAGTCGCCGGCACGCAGGGCGTCCAGCATGTTCCGGGAGACGGCCGGGGCGA
Organism: Streptomyces sp. SCL15-4; assembly: GCF_033366695.1. NCBI lineage: Bacteria > Bacillati > Actinomycetota > Actinomycetes > Kitasatosporales > Streptomycetaceae > Streptomyces > Streptomyces sp. SCL15-4. The sequence continues at coordinate 6,346,877 of NZ_JAOBTQ010000001.1, read as the reverse complement.
CGTTGACGAGGCCGGAGGTGAAGCCGGTGGCGCCCGCGGAGAAGTAGGAGGGCGCGTAGGGCTCGGCGAGTCCGGCCACCCACACGAAGCGGTCCAGGCCGGCGTCGCGGGCGAAGGCCGCGAACCGGGCGGCGTCCGGGACGGCGTACTTCACGCCGATGACGTTCGGGCAGTGGCCGGCGAGTTCGGCGAGCCGGGCGCCGGGCAGCTGCGCGTTGCGGATGTACGGCACGACGCCCAGCTCGGGGACGGCCTCGGCGATGGCGCGGTGGTAGTCGACCCAGCCGGCCGCGGACACGTAGGGGTGCACCGGCTGGTGGACCATGACCATGCCGGCGCCGAGGTCGCGGGCGTGCCGGGCGGAGGTGATCGCGGTGGGCAGGTCGTGGCCCACGCCGGCCAGGATCACGGCGCGGTCGCCGGCCTCGGCCACGGTCGTCTCGGTGACCAGCCGACGCTCCTCGGGGGCGAGGGCGTAGAACTCGCCGGTGTTGCCGTTCGGGGTGAGGGTGGTGATGCCGCCGTCGAGCAGGCGACGCAGCAGCGCCCGGTGGGTGGCGGTGTCGACGGAGCCGTCCGCGGCGAAGGGGGTCACCGGGATGGCCACCACGTCGGCCAGGGCCGCCCGCTGGGCCTCGAAGGTCACGCTGCTCATTGCTCGCCTTCCGTGGAAAGGGGCTCGGGGAACGCCCGGTGGACGAAGGACGCGATGTGGGCGTGCAGGGCGCCCGCGGCCCCGTCCGCGTCGCCGTCCAGGGCGAGCCGCAGGATCTCCCGGTGCTCGGCGGCCTCCCGCTCCCAGGAGGGGTCGGTGGCCCAGGCGACGGCGGAGACGAGGGCGGCCTGGTCGCGGACCTGGTCCAGCATCCGGGCGAGCAGTGGATTGCCGCACGGGAGGTACAGGGCACGGTGGAACTCCCGGTTGGCCAGGGAGCGTTCGGCGGTGTCGGTGGCGTCGTCGGCGCGGGCCAGCGCGGAGCGGGCGGCGTCGAGGGAGGCACCCTTGGTCACGGCCCGGCGCAGCGCCTCCGGCTCCAGCAGCAGCCGTACGTCGTACACCTCGCGCGCCATGTCCGCGTCCACCATGCGCACCGTGACGCCCTTGTACTGGCTCATCACGACCAGGCCGGTTCCGGCGAGGGTCTTCAGCGCCTCGCGCACCGGGGTCTTGGACACTCCGAACTGCGCGGCCAGCTCCGTCTCGACCAGTGCCTGACCGGGCGTCAGCTGCCCGGTGAGGATGCGGTGTTTGATCGCGTCCAGCACGTATTGCGTGCGGGACGGGATCGGCGTGGGCACAGAGGTCATGCGGCCCTCTCGGATCTCACATATCGCGTCTCATATATGACGTACGAAGTACGACGCGTTGAAGGTAGGAGGGGCCGCAAGTTTCGTCAATGCTTCGGACAGAGGAAGTTGCGGTGCCGGGAGTTCCGTTCCACGCGAGCGCGGCGTGAACTCCGCTCCGGATTGGGTGATTCCGCTGCCTGCCGTGGTTCCCTGTCCTCCCAAGCCCGGCCCCGAGGAGCACCCCCATGACCAGCACCCCTGTCCCTTTCCAGGTGTACGAGGCGGGGATCTACCTGCACGGCACGAAGGCGGATCTCGCTCCGGGGGACGTGCTGACCCCCGGGTACGCGTCCAACTACGAGGAAGGGCGCACGTCCCGTCACGTCTACGTCTCCGAGACGCTGGACGCCGCGGCCTGGGGCGCCGAGCTGGCGGCCGGCGACGGGCCGGGCCGGATCTACGTGGTGGAGCCGACCGGCGCTCTGGAGGACGACCCGAACGTCACCGACAAGAAGTTCCCGGGCAACCCGACCCGTTCCTACCGCACACGCGAGCCCGTGCGCGTCGTGTCGGAGCTGACGGACTGGACCGGCCACTCCCCCGAGCAGATCGAGGCCATGCGCAACGCGCTGGCCGACCTCCGCCACCGCGGCCTCGCGACGATCCTGGACTGACGGGGCCGCCGGGAGAGCGGAGGACCGGCCGCCCCGCGATCCGCGGCCGGACGGGAAGCCGTGACGCCCGCGGCCGGGGCCTTGGCCAAAATGCCGGGGCTCTCCCGGCCACGGCGTGATTGAGTTATCCGCCGTGAAAAGATTGTTCGAACACCTACGGCGTGTCCTGACCCCCGTGGCCGGCGCGACCCTGGCCGCCGGTCTGCTGCTTCCCGCGCAGCCCGCCCAGGCGGCCTCCCAGTTGACGTCCTTCGACGCCGACTTCACCCTGACGCGCGTCGACGGCGACAAGCAGCCCCTGATCGAGTCGGCGGAGTCGGCCGGTGTCGCGAGGGCGGCCGTCACCGACGTCCTGGGCTCCCGCACCGGCATCGCCCACTTGTGCCACGGCACCGGGCTCAACGGCGCGCTGGCCTACGACGGCTTCTGCTGGGACCGCGACGACGACACTTCCAGGTACGACGTTGCGGATGGCGGCTGGATGCCGCAGGGGTTCACCGGCTCGCACGACGCCTACGCGGACGGCCTGTACCAGGGGCGGCACCTGTACATCGCCTCGTGGTACTACGGCAAGTTCGATCACGCTACCAATGATCCGAACGAGCAGTACACCCGGATCTCGATCACCCAGTCGACCGGTGACCAGGTGACGTACGGGCACGTGGCGCTGGTGGAACCGGTGCAGGGCAACTTCAAGAAGCTGTCCTACAAGTCGCACGCGGACGGGATCGCCTGGTACGGCAACCGGCTCTTCGTGGCCAACGGCGTGGAACTGCAGGTGTACGACCTCAGCCACCTGTGGAGCATGAATGACACGAGCGATACGGGCGGTGCCGACACCGGAATGAGCGGAGGGCGCACCTCCGCCCGCTGGCACAGGTGGGCCCTGCCACTGCTGGCCCGCTACACGACCAAGCCCGGCGCCGTCGCCGACACCGACCCCCAGCCGTTCGGCGCGGGCGTGCGGACCTGCGGCCCGGCCAAGGACGTGCTGTGCCTGAGCAGCCTGAGCGTCGACCGGTCGACGTCCAGCCTGGTCTCCGTGGAGAGCATCGGTGACAACCCCGCGGCACGCATCGTCCGCTGGCCGCTGGCGCAACTGGGCACCCAGCTTCCCGCCAAGGTGAATTCGTTCTCCCGCGGTTACTACGCCGACCCGGTCCTCAAGGTGCAGGGCGCCGCCACCGACGGCACGCACTTCTACCTGAGCGGCGATTGTCCGTCGTCCTGGCACTCGGGCTACTCGTGCATCCACGTGGCGGCGGAGGGCGAAACGACGCACGTGCTCACGCAGGCGCCGGGGCTGACCGAGAGTCTCTCCTGGGACCCGAACGCCGGGCGTCTGTGGGGCCTCAACGAAGCCCTCGCGGACAAAGACCCCCCGTATGGGGTGGGGCCCAAGCGTGTGGTGTTCTCCATCAACCCGTCCGCCGGGGCGGCGGTCGACGGCTGGGGGTGGATGTCCAACTTCACCAAGCCCGGGTTCACGTGTGCGACGCCCAAGGGCGACGGCACCGCCAACGGAACCATCGTCACGGTATGGCACTGCATCGGGTCCGAGAGCCAGCGGTGGGCCTTCCAGAACGGCCGTCTCGTCCACAAGGCGAGCGGCAAGTGCCTGACCCCGCAAGGCGACGCGGAGGACACCAACGGCGCCGTACTGACCCTGTGGACCTGCAACGGCAACGCGTCACAGCTGTTCAAGCAGGACGGGGGCGCCGTGACCAACCGCCTCGGCAAGGCCGTCACGCCCAAGGGGGACTCGCTGGACGACGGCACCTATCTGACCCTGTGGTCGAAGACCGGCAACGACTCGCAGGAGTGGCGGGTCAAGGGGTTCTGACCCACTGACACCGCTGCGCCGGGAAGGCGGGCGGCGGGGGCCTTACGAACGCCCGCGTCCCCGCCCCCCGGCCTCGGGCATCCTCCCGATCCCCGTCCCGGTGCCTTAGGCCCACGATGGGCCGGCATGACGACCTCTCCGACCGTGTTCCGCGTGCTGCGGAACCGCGACGCGGCTGGCCCTGCTGGCGACGGCCGTTCCGCTGCGCCGGCGAGCGGCCGCCACGGCAAAGTCCCCGTCCGGCCTCACGTGAAACGGCCGCTCCCACCCCACCACCCCCGGCGCCACGAGGAGCCGGACCCGCCCCCGTCACCACGGCGACCCGGGCAGTCAGGCCCGTCCCGCCCTCAAAGAGCCGACAGCCCGGCCCGCACCGCCGCCAGGTCCTCGTCCGAGGCCAGCCCGGCGTGGTACAGCCGCAGTTCGGTCGCGCCCCCGGCACGCGCGCGGGCCGCGTCCGCCGCGAGCGTGCCGGGGCTGCCGCCCATGCCGCTGACGACGGTGAGGTTGGCGGCCAGCACCGTCCCCTCGCGGGCCTCGGCGGCGAACGGCGCGAGCAGGGCCGTGCCGCCGGTGCAGGGCACCACGACGCCGTCGGCCACGGACAGGACGTGGGCGGGGTCGACGCCCGCGTTGGCCCCGCAGTGGTAGGAGACCGGGTCGGCGTGCAGCAGCACCCGGAAGCCTTGGGGCGCGGCGGCGCGCACGGCGGCGACGGCCTCCTCCTGGAGGGTGCGGGCGGTGGTGTCCCGCCACGCGCGGGTGGCCGCCGCCGTCTCCTCGCCGAGCAGCTTCTCCACCGCCGGCCAGCCGGTGTCGTCGGCCGCGCCCCGCCACAGCGGTTCCAGCGCCTCGCGCACGGCGGCGGCCAGCGCGTCGGCGTCCAGGCCGAGGCCGCCGTAGCCGTCCCGGCAGGACGGGCAGAAGCACAGCGACATCAGGTACTGGCCGGCCTCCGCGAGGGCCACGCCGGCCGTCTTGTCGTGGGCGTGCAGGTGCTGGAGCCCGTACCAGCCGAGCGACTCCAGTTCGGTGCCGTGCGCGCCGGGGCGTACGGCGGCCTCGGCGGCCAGGTCGGTCAGGTACGCGCGCGTGCCGGGCTGGGCGATGCAGGGTGCCCACGGGTAGCGGTCGCCGTAGGCGTTGACGACGGAGGTGTCGGGGTGTTCGGCGCCCATCCGCGAGTTGTGGGCGAGGACGACCCAGGTGTGCACCTCCAGGCCGGCCGCGGCGAGGGCGCCGGCGGCCTCGGCGTAGGCGTTGCCGGGCGCCCAGCGGCCGGCCGGGTAGGGGCGCAGGCCGCGGCCCGCCCAGCGGTCGCCGGGCGGGTAGAGGACGGCCGCGTACTCGGCGGTGACGACGCGGCGCCTGGGGTGGCGCGGGGTCAGCGCGCGGGTGGAGTGGTAGGCGGCGGCGAGGGTGACCTGCTCGACGCCGAGCCCGGCGATGCGCGCGGGCGCCTCCGGGTCGCCGTTGACGTCCCAGGGATAGACGAACGCCGAGGCCCTCACGCGTCCTCCTCCAGCAGTGCCCGACCGCGCTCGATCAGCCCGGCGAGCTGCTTGACGTGGTCCTCGGCCGGTTCGTGCAGCGGGGGCCGGACCTCGCCGACGTCCAGTCCGCGCAGCCGTACGCCCGCCTTGACCAGGGAGACGGCGTAGCCGCGGCCGCGGGCGCGCAGGTCGGCGAACGGGCCGTAGAAGCCGTCCAGGAGGCGGTGCGCGAGCGGCTCGTCGCCGGTGCGCAGGGCGCGGTGGAAGGCGAGGGCGATCTCCGGCGCGAAGCAGAACACCGCGGAGGAGTACAGGGTGATGCCGAGCGCGCGGTAGGCGAGCTGGGTCTGCTCGGCGGTGGGCAGGCCGTTGAAGTACAGGAAGTCGCCGGGGACCTCGGTGCGCACGGCGCTGACGAGGCGCTGCATCAGGTCGAGGTCGCCGAGGCCGTCCTTGAGGCCGATGACGCCGTCGGTGCGGGCGAGCGCGACGACGGTCTGCGGGGTGAGGACCGCGTTGTCGCGCTGGTAGACGACGACGGGCAGGGCGGTGGCCGCGGCGACCTCCCGGTAGTGCCGCAGCAGGCCCTCCTGGCCGGCGTGCACCAGGTACGGCGGCATGGCGAGGAGGCCGTCGGCGCCCGCGCTCTCGGCGAGGCGGGCGTAGCGGACGGCGAGGGCGGTGCCGTACCCGGCGCCCGCGACGACCGGGACGCGCCCGCCGGCGGCCTCGACGGCCGCGCGGACGCAGGCCTCGAACTCCTCCGGCAGCAGCGCGTGGAACTCCCCGGTGCCGCACGCGGCGAAGACGGCGGCGGCTCCGTCCTCGACGCCCCGGCGCACATGGGCGCGGTAGACGTCGAGGTCGAGTGAGCCGTCGGGGCCGTAGGCCGTGACGGGGAAGAAGAGCGGCCCGCGCGGATCGCGGAGCCGGGCGGCGAGAGGGGCTGGCGTCACAGGCGCTCCCTGTCGGTGCATGCTTCTGATCAGTGTCTATATTTCTGAACATCGTCACGCTAAGGGCCGCAATTGTGGCGGGTCAAGCCGGAGAACGGGCAACGGAGCAGCGGATTTCCCCCTGGCGGGGCACACTTGACGAGATACGGCGCCGCTCCCTAGCGTGTCCACGCTTGTGAATCCTGTCCATGCATGCGGCCGTTGAGGACACCGGCTCCCGGACACCAAGGAGATCGAAGGATGCCCGCTCCCCGCACCGTCCTGCTCACCGGCGCCGCCGGCGGGCTCGGCACCCTGATGCGGTCTTTGCTGCCGGAGTACGGCTACACGCTGCGCCTGTTCGACGTCCGGCCCGTCGACGGCGAGCCGGACGCCGTCACCGCCGACCTCGCCGACAAGGACGCGCTGCGCGAGGCGGTGCGGGGCGTGGACGCCGTCCTGCACCTCGCGGGCATCTCCCTGGAGGCGCCTTTCGAGAAGATCCTCAGGTCGAACATCGAGGGCACGTACAACCTGTACGAGGCCGCGCGCGAGGAAGGCGTGCGGCGGATCGTCTTCGCCTCCTCCAACCACGCCGTCGGCTTCACCCCGGCCCCGCGCGCGGGCGAGCCGCTGATCCCCGTCGACACCCCGCGCCGTCCGGACACCTTCTACGGCCTGTCGAAGTCCTTCGGCGAGGACCTGGCCCAGTTCTACTGGGACAAGCACGGCCTGGAGACCGTCTCCGTGCGCATCGGCTCCTGCTTCCCCGAGCCCACCAGCGTGCGCATGCTCTCGGTGTGGATGAGCCCCGCCGACGGCGCCCGCCTCTTCCACGCGGCCCTGACCGCCGAGGAGGTCGGCCACACGGTGGTCTACGGCTCCTCCGCCAACACCCGCCTGTGGTGGGACCTGAGCAGCGCGCGGGCGCTCGGCTACGAACCCCGGGACGACTCCGAGCCGTACGCGCCGAAGCTGATCGCCGAGCAGGGCGAACTCGACCCCGGGAACCCGGCCCACAGCCACCTGGGCGGGCACTTCGTGAACGACCCGCCGATCTGGCCATACTGAACCCCGGCCGGCCCCCGGGTGACTCACCGGCGGCCGGAAACGAACGTCCACGCGCGCGGGCGGGCACCGAACGGGCCCGCCCGCCGCCGTATCCGGGCATCCGCCGTGCCCGAACCCACCCCGCGCCGGACGGCCGCGCAGGTCCGCCGCGGGCACGCCCCGTGCGAAGCGGGCCCGAACGGGCAGGATCGGGCCCGCGACAGACCTGGTCAGCGCCGCGCACCGACGGTAGAACTTCCCCCATGGGCCCGAACGGGCAGTTCCCCAGGGAAGCGGGTGACGACATGGACGCCTGGACCGCGGAGGCACGCCGACGGGAGATCGTGCGCGTCGCACGCGCCGCCGGCTCGGTCGACGTCACCGCCCTCGCCGCCGAACTCGGCGTGGCCAAGGAGACCATCCGGCGCGACCTGCGCGCGCTGGAGGACCACGGCCTGGTCCGCCGCACCCACGGCGGCGCCTATCCGGTGGAGAGCGCCGGCTTCGAGACGACGCTGGCCTTCCGCGCCACCAGCCGGGTGCCCGAGAAGCGCCGGATCGCCACCGCGGCGGCCGGGCTGCTCGGGGAGGCCGAGACGGTCTTCGTCGACGAGGGCTTCACGCCGCGGCTCATCGCCGAGGCACTGCCCCGGGACCGCCCGCTGACCGTCGTCACCGCCTCCCTGCCGGTCGCGGGCGCCCTCGCGGAGGCCGACCAGGTGTCCGTGCTGCTGCTCGGCGGCCGGGTCCGTCCGGGCACGCTGGCCACCGTCGACCACTGGACGACGAAGATGCTGGCCGGCTTCGTGATCGACCTCGCCTACATCGGGGCCAACGGCATTTCCCGCGAGTACGGCCTGACCACCCCCGACCCGGCGGTCAGCGAGGTGAAGGCGCAGGCCGTGCGGGCCGCCCGCCGCACGGTCTTCGCGGGCGTGCACAGCAAGTTCGGCGCGGTCAGCTTCTGCCGCTTCGCGGAGGTCGGCACGCTGGAGGCCATCGTGACCAGCACCCTCCTGCCGTCCGCCGAGGCCCACCGCTACTCCCTGCTGGGTCCCCAGGTCATCCGGGTCTGACCACCCGGCCCGCCCTTCCTCCCTCCAGAGCCCCGGCACACCCTTCGACGCCCCTTATCTCCCCATATCTCCAGGAGCGATCCATGCGTACCCCGAGCCGACGGAGGCCGCGAGCCGCGCTCGCCGCGGCCGCCGCCGGGACGCTGCTCGCCCCGCTGCTGTCCGGCTGCTGGGCCGGTGCGGGCGGGTCCGGTTCCGGCGGCGACGCCATCAACGTCCTGATGGTCAACAACCCGCAGATGACCGAGTTGCGGAAGCTGACCGCCGCCCACTTCACCCGGGACACCGGCATCAAGGTCAACTTCACGGTCCTGCCGGAGAACGACGTCCGCGACAAGATCAGCCAGGACTTCGCCAACCAGGCCGGCCAGTACGACGTGGCCACCCTGTCCAACTACGAGATACCGATCTACGCCCGCAACGGCTGGCTGCACGCGCTGGACTCCTACGTGGCGAAGGACCCGTCGTACGACCAACCCGACATCCTGCGGCCCATGCGCGAGGCCCTCACCGGCACCGACGGCAAGCTGTACGGGCAGCCCTTCTACGGCGAGTCGTCCTTCCTCATGTACCGCAAGGACGTGTTCGCCGCGAAGGGCCTGACGATGCCCGCCCGCCCCACCTGGCGGCAGGTCGCCGACCTGGCCGCGAAGGCGGACGGCGCCCGGCCCGGCATGCGGGGCATCTGCCTGCGCGGACTGCCCGGCTGGGGCGAGCTGATGGCACCGCTCACCACCGTCGTGAACACCTTCGGGGGCACCTGGTTCGACAAGGACTGGACGGCCCGGCTCGACTCCCCCGCCTTCGAGAAGGCGACCAAGTTCTACGTCGGCCTGGTCCGCCGGCACGGCGAGTCCGGCGCCGCCCAGTCCGGCTTCGCCGAGTGCCTGAACAACATGACCCAGGGCAAGACCGCCATGTGGTACGACGCCACCTCCGCGGCCGGCCTGCTGGAGGCGAAGGGCTCCCCGGTCCGCGGCAGGCTCGGCTACGCGCCCGCGCCCGTGGAGCGCACCGAGTCCTCCGGCTGGCTCTACACCTGGGCCTGGGGCATCCAGCACTCCTCCCGCAACCCGGACAAGGCCTGGAAGTTCGTGTCCTGGGCGTCCGGCAAGGGCTACGAACGGCTGGTCGGCGAGACCAGCGGCTGGGCGAACGTCCCCGCGGGCAAACGGGCCTCGACGTACGCCGACGCCGACTACCGCGCCTCCGCCGCCGCCTTCCAGGAGATGACCAGGAAGGCCATCGAGAGCAGCCGCCCGAACGACCCCGGCGTCCAGCCGCGCCCCGCGCCCGGCATCCAGTTCGTCGGCATCCCCGAGTTCACCGATCTGGGCACCAAGGTCTCCCAGGAGATCAGCGCGGCCATCGCCGGACGCCAGTCCGTCGCCTCGGCCCTGCGCAAGTCCCAGCGGCTCGCCGAACGGATCTCCGAGGAGTACGAGGGACGATGACCGCGACGACCGCTCCCCTGACCCGCACCCCGGCGCGCGCCGCGCGCCGGCCCTCCGCCCGGCTGCGCGCCTGGGCCACCCGGGCTCCGCTGCTGCCGGCCCTCGTCTTCCTGATCGCCGTGACCCAGCTGCCGTTCGTGGCCACGCTGGTGATCTCGTTCTTCGACTGGAACGCCCTCTATCCGAAGGCGCGCCGCTTCACCGGCCTGGACAACTACCGCCAGGTGCTGACCGACGCGGACCTGCGCCACTCGGTGTGGACGACCGTGCTGCTCACCGCGGCGGTGGTGCTGGCCAGCCTGGTTCTGGGACTGGTGCTGGCGCTGCTGCTGGACCGCAGGTTCCGCGGCCGGGGCATCGTGCGCACCCTGCTCATCGCGCCGTTCCTGGTGGTGCCGGTGGCCGCGGCCCTGCTCTGGAAGCATGTGCTCTACAACCCCGAATACGGCCTCTTGAACGGGTTGTCGCACTATGTGGGCGGCCCACAGCCGGACTGGGTGTCCCGCACGCCGCTGCTCGCCGTCGAGGCCTCCCTGGTGTGGCAGTGGACGCCGTTCATGATGCTGATCCTGCTGGCCGGACTGCAGAGCCGGGACCAGCAGCAGATCGAGGCGGCCCGGGTGGACGGCGCGGGCGACTGGCAGATCTTCGTCCACCTCACACTGCCGCATCTGCGCCGCTACCTCGAACTCGGCGCCCTGCTGGGCTCGATCTACATCGTGCAGAACTTCGACGCGGTGTTCACGATCACCTCCGGCGGCCTCGGCACCGCCAACCTGCCCTACACCGTGTACCAGAGCTTCTACCAGGCCCACGAGAACGGGCTCGCCTCCGCCGCGGGCGTCCTCGTCGTCATCGGTTCCCTCGTCATCGCCACGTTCGCGCTGCGCGTGGTGTCGTCCCTGTTCCGCGAGGAGGTGTCCCGCGCATGAGGGCCCTACGGCGCCACGGTCCGGGCCTGCTGGCCTGGCTCGCCGGGATCGTGTTCTTCCTGCCCATCGCCTGGATGGCGCTGACGTCCTTCCACTCGGAGACGGACGCGGCGACGAACCCGCCGTCCTTCACCGCCGCCCTGACCCTGGACGGCTACCGCGAGTTCTTCGGCAGCGGCGGCGGGGCGAGCCCCTGGCCCGCGCTGGCCAACTCCGCGGTGGCCTCGGTCGCCTCCACGCTCCTCGTCCTGCTGCTCGCCCTTCCGGCCGCCTACGCGCTGTCCATCCGGCCGGTGCGGAAGTGGACGGACGTGCTGTTCTTCTTCCTGTCGACGAAGATGCTGCCGGCGGTGGCGGGCCTGCTGCCCCTGTACCTCTTCGCCAGGAACGCCGGCCTGCTCGACAACATCTGGCTGCTGGTCGTCCTCTACACCTCGATGAACCTGCCGATCGCGGTGTGGATGATGCAGTCCTTCCTCGCCGAGGTGCCGGTCGCGGTCATCGAGGCGGCCCGGGTGGACGGCGCCCGCCTCCCGGTCGTCCTCACCCGCGTGGTGGCCCCCATCGCCCTGCCCGGCATCGCCGCCACGGCCCTGATCTGCTTCATCTTCAGCTGGAACGAACTGCTCTTCGCCCGGGTCCTGACGGGCGTGGTCGCCGAGACCGCCCCCGTCTTCCTGACCGGCTTCATCACCAGCCAGGGCCTGTTCCTGGCGAAGGTGTGCGCCGCGTCGCTCGTCATCTCCCTGCCGGTGCTCGCCGCGGGGTTCGCCGCCCAGGACAAGCTGGTCCAGGGCCTGTCGTTGGGAGCCGTGAAATGAAGGCCGCCGTCATCGAGTCCGTGGGCCGCGCCGTCGTCACCGAGGTCCCCGACCCCACGCCGGGGCCGCGCGAGGTCGTCGTCGAGGTCGCCGCCTGCGGCCTGTGCGGCACGGACCTGCACATCCTCCAGGGCGAGTTCGCGCCGAAGCTGCCGATCGTGCCGGGGCACGAGTTCGCCGGCGAGGTGGTCGCGGTCGGCACCCGGGTCACGGAGGTGGCGGCCGGCGACCGGGTCGCGGTCGATCCCTCCCTGTACTGCCACGAGTGCCGCTACTGCCGTACGGGCCACAACAATCTCTGCGAACGCTGGGCGGCGATCGGCGTGACGACGGCGGGCGGCGCGGCCCGGTACGCCGTCGCCCCCGTCGCGAACTGCGTACGGCTGCCCGAGCACGTGCGCACCGAGGACGCGGCCCTGGTGGAGCCCCTGTCCTGCGCGGTACGCGGCTACGACGTGCTCCGCGCCCGCCTCGGCGCGCACGTGCTGATCTACGGCTCCGGGACGATGGGCCTGATGATGCTGGAGCTGGCCAAGCGGACCGGCGCGGCGAGCGTGGACGTGGTCGACGTGAACCCGGCCCGCCTGGAGACCGCCCGCCGGCTCGGCGTCTCCGCCGCGGCGGGCAGCGCGGACGAACTGGACCGGCCGCGGGGCTGGGACGTGGTCGTGGACGCGACCGGCAACGCGGCGGCGATCCAGGACGGCCTGGACCGGGTGGCGAAGGCGGGCACGTTCCTCCAGTTCGGCGTGGCGGACTACGCGGCCCGCGTGACCATCGACCCGTACCGGATCTACAACCAGGAGATCACGATCACCGGTTCCATGGCCGTGCTGCACAGCTTCGAACGGGCGGCGGAGCTGTTCGCGAACGGGGTGCTGGACCCGGAGGTGTTCATCAGCGACCGCGTCCCGCTGGAGCGCTACCCGCAGGCGCTGGAGCAGTTCGCGGCGGGCGTGGGACGGAAGATCGTGGTGGTGCCGTAGTCCGTTCGGCGGGTTCCGGCCGGTAAGGGAACGGTAAAGCGGTGTCGTTCGTTCACCCGGCATGACAGCTATGACCCCAGGCTCGAACATCCCTCTGCCGACCGCGCGCGTGACGGTGGACGTCTCCGCCCCGGTGCGGCTCGACGTGTCGGGCCTGCTGCTCACCGGCGACGGCAAGGTGCGTTCCGACGACGACTTCATCTTCTACAACCAGCCGAGCGGTCCCGGCGTGACCTACCGCTCGGGCGGCGGCACGGCTCCGGACGCGGTCACGGTGGACACCGCCGCCGTCCCGCCCCAGATCGAGAAGATCGTCGTCACCGCCAGCCCGGACGCGGCCGGCCAGACCTTCCAGGGCATCGAGCCGACGGCCACGATCCGGGACGCGGACGGCGGGGCCGTGCTGGCGACGTTCACGCCGCCGCGGCTCGGCACCGAGACCGCGCTGGTGATCGTCGAGATCTACCGCCGGGGCGGCCAGTGGAAGGCGCGGGCGGTCGGCCAGGGGTACGCCGACGGGCTCGCGGGCATCGCGACCGACTTCGGTGTGACGGTGGAGGAACCGGCCGCGGCCGCGCCGGCTCCGGCCGCCCCCGTGGCCCCGCCGCAGCCGGCCGCCGCCCCGGACGTCCCGCCGCAGCCGGTGGCCCCGCCGCCCGCCCCGGTGCCGGGCGCCGGGAAGATCAACCTGGACAAGGGCCGGGTCAGCCTCCAGAAGAACCAGACGGTGTCCCTGGTCAAGGGCGGCCGGCCGATGCTGTCCCAGGTCCGGATGGGCCTCGGCTGGGAACCGGCGTTCCGGGGCAAGGACATCGACCTCGACGCCTCGGTCATCGCCTACGGCCCGCAGCGCAACCACATCGACAGCTGCTACTTCGGCAACCTGGTCATCCTCAACGGCGCGATCCGGCACTCCGGTGACAATCTGACCGGCGAGGGCGGCGGCGACGACGAGGTCATCACGGTCGACCTCGGCCGGCTGCCCCAGGAGGTCACCGGCCTGGTCTTCACCGTGAACTCCTTCTCCGGCCAGAAGTTCACGGAGGTCGCCAAGGCGTACTGCCGCCTGATCGACGCGGCCAGCGGCGAGGAACTCGTCCGCTTCGACCTCACCGCCGCGGAGCCCCGCACGGGCGTCATGATGGCCAAGCTCATCCGCCAGTTCTCCGGCGAGTGGGACATGACGGCGATGGGCGACTTCGTCAAGGCCCGCACGGTACGCAACATGGTCGACCCGGCCGCGAAGGCCCTGTAACCCCGGCCCGCCCGACGGCGGCGGCACCCCGTCCCGCCGCCGCCAGGCCCCTGGCAGCGCCACCGGCAGTCGCGCCTCTCCCGAGCCTCGTCGCGCAGGGGCGCTCGGCCGGTCAGTGGCGGCCCGTCCCCCCGGCGCCCCGCAGTCCCTGCTCCAGCAAACCCAGATAGCGGCGGATCTCCGTCTCACCCGCCCCCGCCAGCTCCGCCGCCGAAGCCACCCCGTGCGCCAGCCGCAGCACCTCGATCGGCTCCACATCCTCGCGCAGCGCGCCCTCCGCCTGCGCCGCCAGCACCAACCGCGCCACGGCCCCCTTCACCACGTTGCCGCACGTCGTCAGCGCCGCCGCGCCGCCGTCCGTCACCGCCGACCCGAGCAGCGCCTTCATTCCGCGCACCTGGATCGTGCCGACGGCCAGTTCGTACAGCCACTCCGCGAGCGCCTCACCCGCGGGCAGCCGCTTCGCCAGCTCGTCGGCCCGCGCCCCGAGCGCCTCGATCCGGTCCACGTACGCCGCCTCCAGCAGCGCCTGCCGGGTCGGGAAGTGCCGGTAGAGCGTGCCCGAACCGACCCCCGCCCGCTTGGCGATGTCGTCGAGTGACGCGTTCTCTCCATGCTCGGCGAAGGCCTCCGCCGCCACCTTCAGCAACCGCTCGTAGTTGCGCCGAGCGTCCGCGCGCATGGGCCTGGCCTGCGTCATCCACTCACTCCTTGCCAACCGGGGACCATCTCCGTATCTTATCGAGCACCAAACGGAGACAGTCCCCGCTTACCGCCGTAGTACTCCGTGGGCAGCTCGTCCCTGCCCGCGTGCAGCCGCGCGCCCGGGGACCCCAGACCGGGAGACCGCATGTCCACCCCGTCCACACCGGCACCGTCGTCCGCCACCGCCTCCGCACCGGCCGCCGCGCCACCCGCGCGCCTCGGCACCACCCTTCTCGTCATCGTCACCGCCTACTTGATGGTCGGCGTCGACTCCACCGTCGTCAACGTCGCGCTGCCGGACATCCGGCGGGGCCTCGGCTTCAGCCCCACCGGCCTGTCCTGGGTGCTCAACGCCTACACCCTCGCCTTCGGCGGCCTGCTGCTGCTCGGCGGACGGGTCGGCGACCTCCTCGGCCGCCGCCGCACCCTGACCGCCGGTGTCCTGCTGTTCGCGCTGTCGTCCCTGCTCGGCGGCCTCGCCACCGACAGCGGCCTGCTGCTGGCCGCCCGGGCGCTCCAGGGTGTCGGTGCCGCACTGATCGCCCCGAGCACCCTGGCCCTCATCACCACCGGCTTCCCCGACGGCCCGCCCCGGCACCGCGCGCTCAGCGTCTACTCCTCCATGGCCGGCATCGGCGGTTCCGCCGGGCTGGTCCTCGGCGGGATGCTCACCTCGTGGGCGTCCTGGCGCTGGGCGCTGCTGATCAACGTCCCCCTCGGTCTGGCGCTGGCCCTCGCGCTGCCCCGCTTCGTCCCCGAGACCGGGCGCCACGCCGGCCGGCTCGACCTGCCGGGGGCGCTCACCGGAACGGCCGGCACGACCTCGCTGGTGTACGCGTTCATCCGGGTGTCGGAGAGCCGCTGGAGCGACCCCGGGGCGCTGGCCGGCTTCACCGCCGCGGCCGTCCTGCTCGCCGGCTTCCTGCTGCTGGAGTCCCGGGCGGACCAGCCCGTGCTGCCGCTGTCCCTGTTCGCCGACCGGGACCGGGCCGGCGGGTACGCGAGCATCCTGCTGCTGCCCGCGGGCATGTTCGGCGCCTTCTACTTCCTCACCCTGTTCGCCCAGCAGGTGCTGCGCTACAGCCCGTTGCGCGCGGGCTTCGCCTTCCTGCCGCTGACCCTGGTGATGTTCACGACCGTGCGGCTGGTGCCCCGGCTGCTGGCCCGGTTCGGCACCAGACCGGTGCTGCTGACCGGCCTGTCCCTGGCCACGCTCGGCACCGGCCGGCTGGCCCTGCTGGCGCCCGGCGACGGCTACGCGGCCGGACTGCTCGGCCCGCTGGCCCTGATCGGCCTGGGCATGGGCCTGAGCTTCATGCCGCTCACCGCGACGATCCTGTCCGCCGTGACCCCGCGGCAGGCCGGCGCCGCCTCCGGCCTGCTGCAGACCCTCCAGTGGCTGGGCGGCACCGTCGGACTGTCCGTCCTGGTCACGGCGTACGGCACGGCGACCCGGCACACCACCGGCTCGCCGGACGCCGTCCTCACCCACGGCGCCGCCCACGCCTTCGCCGCCGGCACCCTGCTCACGCTGACCGCGCTGCTGGTGGCGGCCACGGTACTGACCGGCGGACGCCGGAACTCCCGTGGGTGAAGCGGGCGTTCAACGATCCGAGAAGTCCGCGACGGCCCTGGTCGCGTCCTGTCCCGGTACGAGGCCGACGGCCAAGACTCCCGAGCCCGAGGGATCAGCGTCGCTGCCGCTTCCAGGGCCCGGTGATGGCCAGCATGATGCCGGGCGTCTGGATGTTGGCGAACAGGGTCCGGCCGTCGGGCGAGAAGGTGACGCCGGTGAACTCGCTGTACTCCGGCTCCTCCGCGGTGCCGATGTTCAGCTCGTTGCGGGCGATCGGGTAGGTACGGCCGCTCTCGGTGGCGCCGAACAGGTGCTGGACGCCCTCGCCGTCCTCGGCGATGACCAGGCCCCCGTAAGGGGAGACGGTGATGTTGTCGGGGCCGTCGAAGGCGCCGTCGACGGCCGGGTCCGGGTTCACCCCGAGCAGCACCTTCAGCGTCAGGGTGCGCCGCTTGGGGTCGTAGAACCAGACCTGGCCGTCGTGCTGGACCGGGCTCTCCTGGCGGGCGAAGGAGGAGACGACGTAGACACCGCCGTCGGCCCACCACATGCCTTCCAGCTTGCGGGCGCGGGTGACCTGGCCCTCGGTGAACTGCTTGCGCACCGAGACGGTCCGGGCGTCCCGGTCCGGGACGTCCACCCAGTCCACGCCGTACACGGTGCCGGTCCTCGTGGCGCGGGACAGGTCGTCCACGAACCGGCCGCCGGAGTCGAAGCACTTGAACGCCTGGAGCGTGCCCGCGTCGTCGGCGAGGGTGCGCAGCCGGCCGCGGCCGTGCCGGAAGCCGGTCGGCGGGACCCAGCGGTAGAACAGGCCGTTGGGACCGGAGGCGTCCTCGGTGAGATAGGCGTGGCCCCGCCTGGGGTCGATGACGACCGCCTCGTGGGCGTAGCGGCCGAACGCCTTGACCGGCTTGGGGTCGCGGTTGGCCCGGCGGTCCTCCGGGTCGACCTCGAAGACGTAGCCGTGGTCCTTGGTGAAACCGTTCTTCCCGGCCTTGTCCTCGGTCTCCTCGCAGGTCAGCCAGGTGCCCCACGGGGTGCTGCCGCCCGCGCAGTTGGTGGCGGTGCCGGCGATGCCCACCCATTCGGCGACCTCGCCGCCCCGGCGGACCTCGACCACCGTGCAGCCGCCGGCCGCGGCCGGGTCGTAGACCAGGCCCTCGGTGAGCGGCACCGGGTGCGGCCACTGGGCGCGGGCGCCGGCCAGCTCGTGGTTGTTGACGAGCAGGGTGGTGCCGCGCCGGCCCTCGAAGGTGGCGGTGCCGTCGTGGTTGGACGGGGTGAACTCGCCGGACTCCAGGCGGGTCCGGCCGCTGTAGGTGATGATCTCGTAGCGGAAGCCGGCCGGCAGGGCGAGGATGCCGTCCGGGTCGGGGAGCAGCGGGCCGTAGCCGGCGCCGTGGTGGCCCCCGTGCGCCGAGAGGGCTTCGCCGCTCTCGGTCTCCGTGGCGGCAAGGGCGTTCGGCGCGGTGGCGAGGGCGCCGACGCTGCCCGCCAGGGCGACTCCGGCTCCGGTGAGCGCGGATGTCCTGGCGAAGTCCCTGCGGGTGAGCGACATGGTGTCTCCTGTGACGACGGTTGCGGTGTCGTGGAGGGTGGGGGGCCTCGGTTCGGCGCCACGCTCCCGCCCATCCGTGAACAGGAGTTGAACGCCGGACCACCACTGCGGCGCCTGTTCCATGAATGCGTATGCGACAGCCCATGACCACGTACAGGACCACGGCCCGGATCGGAACCGGTACGGCGGACAGCGTCCCTGAGGAGCGCGGGGAACCGCCCGACCGGCCCGCCACGCCCGGCGGCCGGACTCCGGACGCCGGACCAGGCTCCCGGTACCGCCGCCCCGCCGGAGAGCCGGCCGGGGCGCGGCGCCCTGACGCCGGGTGCGTGCGCCGGCCGGGTCCGGGGCACCGGCGGCCCACGGCCCGGACGCCGACGGTCCATGGCCCCGGGGCACCGGCGGCCCGCCGGCCGCCCGCGCCCGTCACCACTCCCGCTCCGCGCTCACCCCGCGTGTTGCGACCGCGCCTTGAACGCCGCCTTGCGGGCCTCCTTGGCCACCTTCTTGTCCGGGTGCAGCCGGCCCATCGCGTCCAGCACCTCGGCGGTGGCGGGGTGGTCCACCCGCCAGGCCGCCGCGAAGAACCCGCTGTGCTGGGCGGCCAGCCCCTCCACCAGCGCGCGCAGTTCCTCGGAGTTGCCCTCGGCCGCCAGCTGCGCGGCCAGCGTGTCGACGGTCAGCCAGAACACCAGCTCCTGGGAGGGCGCCGGCACCCCCGCGGCGCCCCGCTCGCTCAGCCACACCCGGGCCAGCCCGCCCAGCTCGGGGTCGTCCAGCACCTCCCGCAGCGCGGGTTCGGCCTCGGCACCCACCAGCGACAGCGCCTGCTGGCAGCGCAGCCGGCGCAGCGGGCCCCCGGCGTCCGTGCCGCGCGCCGCCGCCAGCAGCTCCCGGGCCCCGGCGAGCGGTTCGCGGCGGGCGAGCCACTGCTCGGTCTCGGCGCGGGCGGCGGACTGCCCGAACCGGGCGGTGCCGTCGAGCAGCGCGTCCGCGCCCTGGTCGGCCAGGTCGCCCACGGCCGGCGCCTCGAACCCGGCCTCCAGCAGCCGGGCCCGCAGTCCGTACACGCCGAGCGGGGTGAGCCGGACCACGCCGTAGCGGGAGACGTCGGTCTCGTCCACGGGCGCCGCGGGCTCCTCCTCGGCGTCGGCCATCAGCGCCTCGTCCACCGGTTGGTAGGCGACGAGTCCGGCCGGCTCCAGCGCGCGGAACTGGTCGTCGAGCCGCATCATCGCGTCGGAGACCTGTTCCAGGACGTCGTTGGTGGGCTCGCCCATGCCGTCGGGCACGAGCATCGACGCGGCGAGGGCGGGCAGCGGGACGGGGACCTCGTCGGGGCCGTCCTCACCGACGGTCAGCAGATAGAGGTTGCCGAGGACGCCGTCCAGGAAGTCCGCCTCGGCCCGCGGGTCCCAGCCGAGTGACGAGAAATCGACCTTGCCGTCGTCGTCCATCGCGTCGGCCAGGTCGTCCAGGTCGGGGACGGCCGCGTCGGCGACGACGGTCTCCAGCGCGGTGAGCCACACCGCGAGCACATCCCGCGGGGAGCCGGTGAGCAGCGCCAGGTTCTCCCCCGTGCGGACGGTCCCGGCCGCCTCGTCCACGATCTCGACCAGGCCCGCGTCCACGGCGACCCGCCAGGCCTCACCGGCGTGGGCGGCGGCGTCGTCCCCGGTCAGGCCGAGCAGCCCGGCGGCGGCCGGCAGCTGCTCCTCGGCCAGCGAGCCGCCGGCGTCCACCCGGGTGTCCGGCCCGGCCCAGCGGGCGAGGCGGGCGGCCCGGGACAGCAAGGGGGTGGACAGTGCGGCACGCGCCAGCTCCGCTTCGGGGTGCAGCCGCGCGGGCGGCAGGGGGGAGCTGTCTGACATCGGCTGGATCTCCTCGGAGCGTGAAACGGGCTCAGCCGCTCAGCCTAGACGGATTTCCACCCATGCCGCCCGGTTCATCTCCGCGCAAGGAGGCGTACATGGCCGAAACCTTGACAACTCCCGGGCCAGGCAGGAGATTGACGCGCGTAGAAGCAGGGGGACAACTGTTCACTCGGCTCTACGCGTGTCACACAGGGCCACGCGCCCCACACGGTCTTCCGTTCCGTCCTCGTCCCGGCGCCCACGCACGTCCCGGAGGAAATCCCTTGCCGAGCAGGTCTTCCGCGCGCCTCGCCGCGCTCACCGTCGCCGCCGTCTGCGGCGCGGCGTCCGCCGTCGTCCTCACCTCCCCCGCGCACGCCGACTCGGTGCGCGTCCACGACATCCAGGGCACGACCCGGATATCGCCGTACGCCGGCCAGAAGGTGACGGACGTGCCCGGCATCGTCACGGCCACGCGCGCCTACGGCTCCTCCCGGGGCTTCTGGCTCCAGGACGCGGCGCCGGACGACGACCCGGCCACCAGCGAGGGTGTCTTCGTCTTCACCAGCTCCACGCCGAAGGTCGCGGTCGGCGACGCGGTGACGGTGACGGGCACGGTCTCCGAGTACGTCCCGGGCGGCGCCTCCTCCGGCAACCAGTCGCTGACGGAGATCACCAAGCCTCAGGTCACCACCGTCTCCACCGGCAACGCGGTCCCGGCGCCGGCCGTGATCGACGAGGACGCGGTGCCGGACGCGTACGCGCCCGAGGGCGACACCGCCGCGGCCGGCTCGGTCAACGGCCTCACCCTGGACCCGTCGGCGTACGCCTTGGACTACTACGAGTCCCTGGAGGGCATGAACGTCCAGGTCGCCGACGCCCGCGTGGTCACCGCGACCGACGCGCACAGCGAGCTGTGGGTCACGGTGAAGCCGTGGGAGCACCGCAGCCGCCGCGGCGGCACGGTCTACGGCTCCTACGACTCCCAGAACACCGGCCGGCTCCAGATCCAGTCGCTGGGCTCCACCGCCGACTTCCCGAAGGCGGACGTCGGCGACACCCTCTCCGGTACGACGACCGGCCCGCTGGACTTCAACCAGTACGGCGGTTACACGCTGGTCGCGAGCGACCTCGGCACGCTGCGGAGCGGCGGCCTGGAGCGCGAGACGACGCGGCGGCAGTCGGGCCGCGAGCTGGCGGTGGCGACGTACAACGTGGAGAACCTCGACCCGTCGGACGCCACCTTCGAGCAGCACGCCGCCGCGATCGTGCGCCACCTCCAGTCCCCCGACATCGTGTCCCTGGAGGAGATCCAGGACAACAACGGCGCCACGAACGACGGCACGGTCGACGCGGACCGCACCGTCACCAAGCTGATCGACGCCATCGCCGCGGCGGGCGGCCCGGTGTACGACTGGCGTTCGGTCAACCCGGTCGACGGCCAGGACGGCGGCGAGCCCGGCGGCAACATCCGCCAGGTGTTCCTGTTCAACCCCGAGCGGGTCTCCTTCACGGACCGCGCGGGCGGCGACTCGACCACCGCGGTCGGGGTCGCCAAGGTGCACGGCAAGGCGCGGCTGACGGTGTCGCCGGGCCGGATCGACCCGGCGAACGCGGCGTGGAGCAACAGCCGCAAGCCGCTCGCGGGCGAGTTCGTCTTCCGCGGCAAGACCGTGTTCGTGATCGCCAACCACCTGAACTCCAAGGGCGGCGACCAGGCTCTGACCTCGCAGTACCAGCCCCCGGTGCGCGGCTCGGAGATCCAGCGGCACGCCCAGGCGACCGCGGTGAACGCGTTCGTCAAGGACATTCTGGCCGCGCAGAAGAACGCGGACGTGATCGCGCTCGGCGACATGAACGACTTCGAGTTCTCCGGCACCACGAAGATCCTGGAGGACGACGGCGCGCTGTGGTCGGCGATCAAGTCCCTGCCGAGGAGCGAGCGCTACACCTATGACTACCAGGGCAACCAGCAGGTCCTGGACCAGATCCTGATCAGCCCGGCGATCCGCCGCGGCGGTGACTTCGACTACGACAGCGTGCACATCAACTCGGAGTTCCACGACCAGATCAGCGACCACGACCCGCAGGTGCTGCGGCTGCGCCCGTGTCAGCGGCTCACCGGCCGCCGCGGTCGACCCGGCGCCAGACCACGGCCGCGCCGACGAGGGCGGCACCGACCGCGCGCCGGCGAGCATCGCCGGCCGGGGGTGGCGCAGCGCGGCGCGCACGGTCCCGCGCACCGGTCGCGGCAGCCGCAGGTCGTGCCGCGCGGTGTGCCCGGCGTGCGCCGTCCGGTCCCGCAGCAGGTGCCCGCCGTGCCCGGCCCGCTCCTGCACCAGGCGGCCGGCCCTGGCCGCGCCTTCCTGCACCCGGCCGCCCGCCTTGGCGGCCCGGTCCTGCACGAGGTGTCCCGCCCTGGCCGCCCGGTCCTGCACCAGGTGTCCGGCCCTGGCCGTCCGGTCCTGGGCTCCGTGTCCCGCGTGGGCGGCGCCGGAGCGCAGTTGTACGGTCATGGCGCCGGCCTTGTCCCTCAGGTCCGCGGCCCGCGTCCGGGCCCGGCCGGTCAGATTCGGCGCGGCCCCTCAGCCGGCCGACGGTGCCGCCGAGCCGGCCCCGGGTCTGTTCGATCTGCCGGCGCAGCTCGTCGGGGCCCTTGGCGCCCGAGCCGCGCGGGTTCCTGTGCCTCATCGGTCTGCCCTTTCCCTGATCGCGTTCCCGGCCGGGTACCCGCAGCGCGGCCCCTCACCCCTGCCCGCCGCCTGCGGCCCCGGGCTCGCCGGGGTGGCCGGGTTGGTGCCGCGCCAGTCGAGATGCATCCGCAACAGGGCTACGCGAGCGTCTGGTTCGGGCACGCCGGCCCCGGTGCCGGCCGCCAACCCGCACCCGCCGGGCACAGCGGAGCCGCAGCCGACCTCTCAGCACTGCTTACCAATGTGCCGTAGAAGAATTAAGTAGTGCTTCACCGATGTGCCGCCGACACTACTCCCATGACGAGCACCCGCAAGCCCCCGCCCTTCGGCCGCACCCTCTGCGCGATGATCACGCCGTTCACCGGGGCGGGCGCGCTCGACCCGGACGGCGCACAGCGGCTGGCCGCGCACCTGGTGGCACAGGGCTGTGACGGCCTGGTCCTGAACGGCACCACGGGCGAGTCGCCCACCACCACCGACGAGGAGAAGACCCGGCTGGTCGCGGCCGTGCGGGAGGCGGTCGGCGACCGGGCGGCGCTGGTCGCGGGCGTGGGCTCGGCCGACACCCGGCACACGGTGGAGCTGGCCCTCGCCGCCGCCAAGGCGGGCGCGGACGGCGTGCTGGTGGTGACGCCGTACTACAGCCGGCCCCCGCAGGAGGCCGTGGCCGCGCACTTCCGCGCGGTCGCCGACGCGAGCGAGCTGCCGCTGATGCTGTACGACATCCCGGGCCGCACCGGCACCCGGATCGAGCCGGAGACGCTGATCCGGCTCGCGGAGCACCCGCGGATCGCGGCCGTCAAGGACTGCTCCTACGACTTCCTCGGCACCCAGAAGGTGCTGGCCGAGACCGGGTTGGCGTACTACGCGGGCTGCGACGAACACGTGCTGGCGCTGTACGCGGTCGGCGCCGCGGGCTGTGTCAGCACGGTCGCGAACGCCGTACCGGCGCACATCGCCGCGATCCCGGCCGCCTTCGACGCCGGTGACACCGCGCGGGCGCGGCGACTCCAGCTCGCCGTCACGCCGTTGACCGAGGCGATGACGGGCGCGGGCCTGCCCGGCACGGTCACCGCGAAGGCGCTGCTGGGCCGCCTCGGGCTGCCCGCCGGTCCGGTCCGCGCCCCGCTGCTGCCCGCCGGCCGGGAGACGGCCGACGGGCTGCTGGCCCGGTACGAGACGCTGCGGGCGGGATGATCACCGCTCGGCGAACACCGGGATCCAGGCCCGCGTGGGGTACTCGGCGTCCGGCGCGCGGTAGCCGCTGAGCGGGACGACGTCCTTGCCCCCGACCGTCACCAGCACCAGCCGGTCGCGGTACTCCTCCCGGTGCGGGTCCCGCTCCCAGGCGATGAGCCGCCGGTCGTCCGCCCAGGCGAGCAGCTGCGCGCCGCGCGCCCGGGCGACCTCCTCGCCGGTCAGCGGATCGCGGATCGCGGAGTACGACGTGCCGTGCGGCTCCGCGACCAGGCCCCAGGCGGCGAGCCGGCCGTCCGGGGACAGCCGGGCGCCGACGTCGGAACGCAGATGGCGCTCGTTCGCCGGCGGATCGGTCTTCCGGCCGGCGAGGTCGTAGAACTGCTGCATGCCGTCGCGCTCGCCGACCAGCCGCGAGTACACCAGGTTTCCGGCGCGGCCGAAGGCGAAGTCCTCGCGGTTGAAGTCGTGCGGGCCGGGCGGCACGGACCGCCAGGCACCCTGCCCGGAGGCCACGTCCAGGACCTGGAAGCCGGTGCGGACCCGAGCCCCCCACCACGGCCCCCGGCCGGTCCCGCCGGCCCCCTCGCCGGTGACCTCGGTGACCTGGTCGGGACTCTGGCTGTAGGTGGTGGCGACCAGCCTGCGGCCGTCGCACGAGAAGGCGAGTCCGGCGACTGCGTGCGCGACCGGGATCCACCGCTCGACCTCCCCCGTCGCGAGGTCGAGCAGTCCGATCCGGCGGGCCGGCAGCGTCCGTTCCAGCACGGCGGCCGTCCGCAGCCCCGGGGCCACGGCGACGAACGACCACCGGTCGTCCTTCTCGTACCGGCCGGTCTTCCGGTCCGCCAGCCAGTACGTCCGCCGGACGACCGCCCTCTTCCCGCTCCGCGGCACGATCCGCTGGGTGTAGTAGGCGGCCATCGCCGTCCGCCCGGCCGCGATCAGCTCGCGCGGCGGCGACTGGTCCGGATGGGCCCGGTCCCCGCCGTCGTCCACGGCGCGGGCGGGCCGTACGTCGTCGTGGTGGCCGGAGTCCCGCGGCGGCACCCCCACGGCCACCGCCACCACGGCGGCGGTGGCCACGGCGGCGGACGCCAGCGCGCGCAGGCGGCGGCGCCGGCGCGCGGCGAGCACCCGGTCGGCGAATCCGGCCGGGGCCGGCGGCTGCCCGTCGGCCTGCTCCCGCAGCGCCTGCCGGACGAGTTCCTCGACGTTCACGAGCGCACCTCCACGGGCGAGAAGCCGGGGGCCGGCCGGCCCGGCCCCGGGTCGACGGCCGCCAGCTCGGGCGCCAGCTCCCGCAGGCGGGCCAGCGAGCGGTGGGTGGTGGACCGTACGGTGCCCACCGAGCAGCCCAGGATGCGGGCCACCTCGGCCTCCGGCAGGTCCTCGACATAGCGCAGCACGAGCACGGTGCGCTGACGGGCGGTCAGCCGGGACAGCGCCGTGCGCAGGACCAGCCGCAGTTCGGCGGCGCCGGCGGCGTCCGGGGCGTGGCCGGGCTCCGGCGGGTCGGCGACCGTGACCTCGCGCCGCCGCCACTTCAGCCGCCAGCGGCTGATCTGCTGCCGGTAAAGGATCCTCCGGACGTACGCCTCCGGCTCGTCGATCCGCTGCCATCGCCCGGCGGCCTTGACCAGCGCGTTCTGCAGCAGGTCCTCGGCCGCGTGCCGGTCGCCGCCGGTCAGCAGGACGGCCGTCCTCAGCAGCGCGGACGACCTGCCGGCCACGAACCGGCGGAAACTCTCCTGCGCCTGGGCATCCATCGTCACCTTCTCTTTCCCCCGGGCCGTGTCCGGTGTCCCGGCCCCGCACCCCTCCTGACGCGTGTACCGGCCTCCCGCTATGCCTGCCGTCCGCGGAAACCTCCCGCCACATGCCGCGGCGCCCTCCACCGCGTGGTGGAGGGCGCCGCGCCTGGCATGACGGGACGTCAGTTGTGGCTGTGCAGGATGTCGTTCAGGCCGCCCCAGACCGCGTTGTTCGGGCGGGCCTCGACCGCGCCGGTGACCGAGTTGCGGCGGAAGAGGATGTTCGAGGCGCCGTTCAGCTCGCGGGCCTTGACGATCTGGCCGTCGGGCATGGTGACGCGGGTGCCGGCGGTGATGTAGAGGCCGGCCTCGACCACGCACTCGTCGCCGAGGGCGATGCCGATGCCCGCCTCGGCACCGATCAGGCAGCGCTCGCCGATGGAGATGACCACGTTGCCGCCGCCGGACAGGGTGCCCATGGTGGAGGCACCGCCGCCGATGTCCGAGCCGTCGCCGACCACGACGCCCGCGGAGATGCGGCCCTCGACCATGGAGGTGCCGAGCGTGCCGGCGTTGAAGTTGACGAAGCCCTCGTGCATGACCGTGGTGCCCGCGGCGAGGTGGGCGCCGAGGCGGACCCGGTCGGCGTCGGCGATGCGCACGCCCTTGGGGACGACGTAGTCCGTCATGCGCGGGAACTTGTCGATCGAGGTCACCTGGAGGTGCAGGCCCTCGGCGCGGGCGTTCAGGCGCACCTTCTCGATGTCGTCCACGGCGACCGGGCCGAGCGAGGTCCAGGCGACGTTGGCGAGGAAGCCGAACTGGCCCTCCAGGCTGAGGCCGTGCGGCTTCACGAGCCGGTGGCTGAGCAGGTGCAGGCGCAGGTAGACGTCGTGCGCGTCGACCGGCTTGTCGTCCAGCGAGGCGATGACCGTGCGGACCGCGACGACCTCGACGCCCCGGCGGGTGTCCGGGCCGGTCGCCGCGGTCGCGCCGCCGCCGAGCAGCTCCGCCGCCCGCTCGGCGGTCAGCCGCTCGGTGCCAGCCGGTCCCGGCTCCGCCACCAGCTCGGGGGCCGGGAACCAGGTGTCGAGAACGGTGCCGTCGGAGGCGATCGTGGCGAGGCCGGCGGCGACGGCGCCGGTGGTACGGGTTGCAGACTCGGTCATGGAGGAAAACCTAACGTGGGCGGGGTGGTGAGGGCGAACCGCGTCTCACGTGCCGGGCGCGGGTTCAGGGGATCAGCCGAGCCGGCAGGGTGCGGGCGTACTCCGACGGCGCAGCGCGGCCGGGTACAGCTCGTATCCCAGCTCCACGCCGCCGCGCTCGCCGGCCTGCCGCAACGCGGCCACCAGCAGCTCTTCCAGGGTGGCGAAGTGGTACGTGAGGGAGCCGAGCGGCACGTCCGCCTCGGCGGCGACGCCGCGGTGGCTCAGCCCGGCGATGCCGTCCCGCCCGATCACGCGGACCGCCGCGCCGATGATCCGCTGCGGCGGCCGGGATCGTGACGGCGCGGCATCAGTGCGCCGCCCCGCCCAGGTTCAGCACCACCACGCCTCCGATGATCAGCAGGATCCCGCCGACCTTGGTCAGGGTCAGCCCCTCGCCGAACAGCAGCAGCCCCAGGAGGGCGATGGCCGCGGTGCCGACCCCGGACCAGATGGCGTAGGCGGTGCCGATCTGCACGGTCTTCAGCGTCTGCGCGAGCAGCGCGAACGACACGACATATCCCAGCGCGGTCACGACCGAGGGCCACAGCCGGCTGAATCCCTCGCTGTACTTCATCGCCGTGGTGGCGGTGACCTCGGCGGCGATGGCACCGGCGAGCAGCAGATATCCCATGGGTGCGAACGTACAGAACGGGATCCGCGCAGGCACGCGAAAGCGGCGGCACCCAAGGGGGTGCCGCCGCCTCACGCACGCTCTGCGGTCAGACGTTGAAGCCCAGGGCGCGGAGCTGTTCCCGGCCGTCGTCGGTGATCTTGTCGGGGCCCCACGGCGGCATCCAGACCCAGTTGATGCGCAGCTCGTTGACCAGGCCGTCGGTCGCGGACTTCGCCTGGTCCTCGATCACGTCCGTCAGCGGGCAGGCCGCGGAGGTGAGGGTCATGTCGACGGTCGCGATGTTGGCGTCGTCGACGTGGATGCCGTAGATCAGGCCGAGGTTGACGACGTCGATGCCCAGCTCGGGGTCGACCACGTCCATCAGGGCCTCGCGGAGTTCCTCCTCCGATGCCGGCTTCATCTCAGCGGTGTCGGTCATGCCGTCTTCCTTTCGGCGTCGGCGCCGCCCAGCGCCTGGGCCGTCGCGTCCTTCCACGCCATCCAGCTCAGGAGGGCGCACTTGACCCGCGCGGGGTACTTGGAGACCCCGGCGAACGCGACCGCGTCCTCCAGGACCTCCTCCATCGCGTCGTCGGGCTCGATCCTGCCCTTGGACTGCATCAGCTCCAGGAAGGTCTCCTGGATCCGCTGAGCCTCGGCCAGGTCCTTGCCGACCAGCAGATCGTTGAGGACCGACGCGCTGGCCTGGCTGATGGAGCAGCCCTGGCCCTCGTACGACACGTCCTCGATCTTCGTGCCGTCGTACTTCACGCGCAGGGTGATCTCGTCGCCGCACGTCGGGTTCACATGGTGCACCTCGGCGTCGCCGTCCCTGAGACCACGCCCGTGCGGGTTCTTGTAGTGGTCCAGGATGACGTCCTGGTACATCGAGTCCAGCTTCACCTTGTCAGCACGCCTCTCAGCCGAAGAAGTTCCGTACGTGCTCCAGGCCGTCGACCAGAGCGTCGATCTCGGCCGGCGAGGAGTACAGATAGAACGACGCTCGGGTGGTCGCCGGAATTCCGTAGCGGAGGCAGACCGGACGGGCACAGTGGTGGCCGACCCGGACCGCGATGCCCTGCTCGTCCAGCACCTGGCCCACGTCGTGCGGATGGATGTCCCCGAGGGTGAAGGAGATCGCCGCACCGCGGTCCTCGGCCGTCGTCGGGCCGATGATCCTCAGGTCCGGGACCTCCGCCAGGCGCCGCACCGCGTACTCGGTCAGCGCGTGCTCATGGGCGAGGATCTTGTCCATGCCGATCGCGTTCAGGTAGTCGATCGCCGCGCCGAGCCCGACCGCCTGGGCGATCGGCGGCGTGCCCGCCTCGAACTTGTGCGGGGCCGGAGCGTAGGTGGAGGAGTGCATCGAGACGGTCTCGATCATCTCGCCGCCGCCGAGGAACGGAGGCAGGTCCTCCAGCAGCTCCTGGCGGCCCCACAGCACGCCGATGCCGGTCGGGCCGCACATCTTGTGACCGGTGAAGGCCACGAAGTCGGCCTGGAGCGCCTGCACGTCCAGCGGCATGTGCGGGGCGGCCTGGGAGGCGTCGATGC
This sequence comes from Streptomyces sp. SCL15-4, assembly GCF_033366695.1. Classification (NCBI taxonomy): domain Bacteria; kingdom Bacillati; phylum Actinomycetota; class Actinomycetes; order Kitasatosporales; family Streptomycetaceae; genus Streptomyces; species Streptomyces sp. SCL15-4. The sequence goes on along the minus strand of NZ_JAOBTQ010000001.1, from coordinate 6,318,351 downwards.
ACACCAGCGCGCCGACCTCCTGGGCGCGCCGGATGATCGTCTCGACCGGGTTGACCGTGCCCAGGATGTTCGACACCAGCACGAAGGAGACGATCTTCGTCTTCTCCGTGATGATCTCGTCGATGTTCGACAGGTCCAGCCGGCCGTCGTCCGTGAGGCCGAACCACTTCAGCTTCGCGCCGGTGCGCTGCGCCAGCAGCTGCCACGGCACGATGTTGGAGTGGTGCTCCATCTCCGTGATGACGATCTCGGTGTCGGCGTCCACCCGGTAGGGCTCGTCGGCCCAGCCCAGCATGTTCGCCACGAGGTTGAGCGACTCGGAGGCGTTCTTGGTGAAGATCACCTCGTCGCGGCTCGGCGCGTTGACGAACGCCGCGACCTTGTCGCGCGCGCCCTCGTACAGCGCCGTGGCCTCCTCGGCGAGCACATGCACACCGCGGTGGACGTTGGCGTTGTAGCGCTCGTAGTACTCGCTCAGGGCGTCCAGCACCTGGCGCGGCTTCTGACTGGTCGCCGCGTTGTCCAGGTACACGAGCTTCCTGCCGTCGTGGACGACTCGGTCCAGAACGGGGAAGTCCTTGCGGATCGCCTCGGTGTCGAGGAGGCCCGGCAGCTGTGTCACGCGGATGCGCCACCCTTCACGTATGCCTCGTAGCCCTCGTTCTCCAGCTTGTCCGCCAGCTCGGGGCCGCCGGACTCCACGATGCGGCCGCCGGCGAACACGTGGACGTGGTCGGGCTTGATGTAGCGCAGGATGCGCGTGTAGTGCGTGATCAGCAGGGTGCCGACCTCGCCGGTCTCGCGGACACGGTTGACGCCTTCGGAGACGATGCGGAGCGCGTCGACGTCCAGGCCGGAGTCCGTCTCGTCCAGGATGGCGACCTTCGGCCTGAGCAGCTCCAGCTGGAGAATCTCGTGGCGCTTCTTCTCACCGCCGGAGAAGCCCTCGTTGACGTTGCGCTCGGCGAAGGAGGGGTCCATGTTGAGGCGCTGCATGGCCTCCTTGACCTCCTTCACCCAGGTGCGCAGCTTCGGGGCCTCGCCGCGGATGGCGGTGGCGGAGGTGCGCAGGAAGTTGGAGACGGAGACGCCGGGCACCTCGACCGGGTACTGCATCGCCAGGAACAGGCCGGCCCGGGCGCGCTCGTCGACGGACATCTCCAGGACGTCCTCGCCGTCCAGGGTGACGGTGCCGCCGGTGATCGTGTACTTCGGGTGACCCGCGAGGGAGTAGGCGAGGGTCGACTTGCCGGAGCCGTTGGGGCCCATGATGGCGTGCGTCTCGCCCTGCTTCACGGTGAGGTCGACGCCCTTGAGGATCTCCTTCGTGGCGTTGTCGGCCTCGACGGTGACGTGCAGGTCTCGGATTTCAAGCGTTGCCATGGGTGCCTCAGGACTCCTGGGTGAGGGAGACGAGAACGTCGTCCCCTTCGATCTTTACGGGGTATACGGGGACGGGGCGCGTCGCCGGAAGACTGTCGGGCTTGCCGGACCGCAGGTCGAAGCGCGAGCCGTGCAGCCAGCACTCGAGGTGGCAGTCGTCGACCTCGCCCTCCGACAGCGAGACGTTCGCGTGCGAGCAGATGTCGTGGATCGCGAACACCTCGCCCTCGGTCCGCACGACCGAGACCGGCGTGCCGTCGATCTCCACCCGCTTCGGGGTGTCCTCCGCCAGCTCGCTCAGCCCGCAGACGCGTACGAAGGTCGTCATGCGACCGAAGCCTCCAGCTCTTGCTCGATCTTGGCGAGCAGCCGCTCCTCGATGTCGGCGACGCCGATCTGCTGGACCAGCTCGGCGAAGAAGCCGCGGACCACCAGACGGCGGGCCTCGTGCTCCGGGATGCCGCGGGCCATCAGGTAGAAGAGCTGCTCGTCGTCGAAGCGGCCGGTGGCGGAGGCGTGGCCCGCGCCGACGATCTCGCCGGTCTCGATCTCCAGGTTGGGCACCGAGTCGACACGCGCGCCGTCCGTGAGGACCAGGTTGCGGTTCATCTCGTAGGTGTCCGTGCCCTCGGCCTCGGCCTCGATGAGCACGTCGCCGATCCAGACCGCGTGCGCGGCGTCGCCCTGGAGCGCGCCCTTGTAGACGACGTTCGACTTGCAGTGCGGCGTGTTGTGCGTGACCAGCAGGCGGTGCTCGTGGTGCTGGCCGGCGTCGGTGAAGTACAGGCCGAACAGCTCGGCTTCGGCGCCGGGACCGGCGTACTCCACGCGCGGGTGGATGCGCACCAGGTCGCCGCCGAAGGTGACGAGGACGTGCTTGAAGCTCGCGTCCCGGCCCACCAGGGCGCTCTGCTGGGCGACGTGCACGGCGGTGTGGTCCCAGTCCACGATGGTGACCACGGTCAGCTTGGCGCCGTCACCGAGGACGTACTCCACGTTCGCGGCGCGGACCGTGTCGCCGGTGTGGTCGATGACGACCGTGGCCTCGGCGAAGGCGCCGAGTTCGAACACGGTGTGCCCGTAGGTCACGCCGCCCTCGCCGTGCAGGGCGAGGCGCACCGGCTCGGTCAGCACGGTCTCCTTCGGCACGGTGACGATCGTGGCCTGCTCGAAGGAGGAGTACGCCTGGGCCGCGACCCGGTCCACCGGCTTGCCGGCCCTGCCGAGCCGGGCGTCGTCGCGGCCGACGGTCTCCAGGGTGACGCCGTCGGGAGCGGAGAACTCGGTCTTGACCGAGCCTCCGGCGGCCGCGGTGCCGTCGTGCAGCCCGCGCAGCCGCTCCAGCGGGGTGAACCGCCACTCCTCCTCACGGCCGTGCGGAACCGGGAAGTCCGCCACGTCGAAGGACGGAGGCGCGCTCATGCGCGAGACGACGGTCGACTCCGCGGCGACCGCGATGGAGCCCGTGGTGGTGGAACCCACGGGGATGTTCTGGGCCTCAGCCATGGCTGTCGTAGTGCTCTCTTTCCTGGGTAAGACGTCTGCTGGCGATGGGGCGGCGGTCAGCCGACCGCGCCCTCCATCTGCAGCTCGATCAGCCGGTTGAGCTCCAGCGCGTACTCCATGGGCAGTTCCTTGGCGATCGGCTCGACGAAGCCGCGCACGATCATCGCCATCGCCTCGTCCTCGGACAGACCGCGGCTCATCAGGTAGAAGAGCTGGTCCTCGGAGACCTTGGAGACGGTGGCCTCGTGGCCCATGGACACGTCGTCCTCGCGGACGTCGACGTACGGGTACGTGTCCGACCGGGAGATGGTGTCGACCAGCAGCGCGTCGCACAGCACGTTGGACTTGGAGCCGGCGGCGCCCTCGCCGATCTCGATCAGGCCGCGGTAGGAGGTGCGGCCACCGCCGCGCGCCACCGACTTGGAGACGATGTTGGACGACGTGTTCGGCGCCATGTGGACCATCTTGGCGCCCGCGTCCTGGTGCTGGCCCTCGCCCGCGAAGGCGATGGACAGGGTCTCGCCCTTGGCGTGCTCGCCCATCAGGTAGACGGCCGGGTACTTCATCGTCACCTTGGAGCCGATGTTGCCGTCGACCCACTCCATCGTCGCGCCCTCGTAGGCGACGGCGCGCTTGGTGACCAGGTTGTAGACGTTGTTCGACCAGTTCTGGATGGTCGTGTAACGGCAGCGGGCGTTCTTCTTGACGATGATCTCGACGACCGCGGAGTGCAGCGAGTCCGACTTGTAGATCGGCGCCGTGCAGCCCTCGACGTAGTGCACGTAGGCACCCTCGTCGACGATGATCAGGGTCCGCTCGAACTGGCCCATGTTCTCCGTGTTGATGCGGAAGTAGGCCTGGAGCGGGATCTCCACGTGCACGCCCTTCGGCACGTAGATGAAGGAGCCGCCGGACCACACGGCGGTGTTCAGCGCGGCGAACTTGTTGTCGCCGGCCGGGATGACCGTGCCGAAGTACTCCTTGAAGAGCTCCGGGTGCTCCTTCAGCGCGGTGTCGGTGTCGAGGAAGATGACGCCCTGCTCCTCCAGGTCCTCGCGGATCTGGTGGTAGACGACCTCCGACTCGTACTGGGCGGCGACACCGGCGACGAGGCGCTGCTTCTCGGCCTCCGGGATGCCCAGCTTGTCGTAGGTGTTCTTGATGTCCTCGGGCAGGTCCTCCCAGGACTCCGCCTGCTTCTCCGTGGAGCGCACGAAGTACTTGATGTTGTCGAAGTCGATGCCCGAGAGGTCGGAGCCCCAGTTCGGCATCGGCTTCTTCTCGAAGAGCTTCAGGCCCTTCAGACGCAGCTTGGTCATCCACTCCGGCTCCGACTTCTTGCCGGAGATGTCGCGGACGACCTCCTCGCTCAGGCCGCGCCTGGCGGAGGCACCGGCCACGTCCGAGTCGGCCCAGCCGTATTCGTACTTGCCCAGACCCTCGAGCTCAGGGTGGGCAGTCTCCGTGGGGAGAGTCATGCGGGGTTCCTCCCGGCCGTGCTTGCAGGTGCGTCAGTGGAAATCTTGGGGATGAACGTCGTGCAGACGCCGTCGCCGTGCGCGATGGTCGCCAGCCGCTGGACGTGCGTGCCCAGCAGCTCCGCGAAGATCTCCGTCTCCGCCTCGCACAGCTGCGGGAACTGTTCCGCGACATGGGCGACCGGGCAGTGGTGCTGGCAGAGCTGCTCGCCGACCGGTGCGCTGCGCGCCGTAGCAGCGTACCCGTCCGCGCTCAGGGCCTTGGCCAGCGCTTCGGCGCGCTTGTCCGGGGCCGCGGCCTCGATCGCCCGGCGGTACGCGCCCGCCTGGGCGGCGACCCGGGCGCGGGCGAAGGCGGCGATCGCCTCGGCGCCGCCCTCCCGCTCGGCGATCCAGCGCAGCGCGTCCGCGGCGAGCTTGTCGTACGACTGGTCGAAGGCGTCCCGGCCGCAGTCGGTGAGCGCGAAGACCTTGGCGGGGCGGCCACGCGTGCGCGTGCCGTACACCCGCTGTTCGCGGGCCTCCACGACCTCGTCGGCGACCAGCGCGTCCAGATGGCGCCGGACGGCCGCCTGGGTCAGTCCCAGCCGGCCGGCGAGTTCGGCGACGGTCGACGGCCCGTGGTCCAGGATGGAGCGCGCGACCCGGTTGCGCGTCGAGCGCTCACCGGTCGCTAGCTCCTCCTGAGGGGCCCCCGTGGGGGTCTCCCGAGCCTCGCCGACGTTTTTCACAACGCCATTGTTGCGTAATTCCGCGGAGCCTGACAAGCGACGTCCCGATCATCACGCGGTGCCCTGCGTCACTTAGGCATACCTAATCCGACCTGCGCAAACGATCTTCCGCCGATCCTCGCGAAACGCCGCCCGGCCGAATTCAGTGGCGTCCCAAGGCCCGGTCCGGAAGACTCCCGGACCATGCCCGCACCCCCTCCGACCGGCCCGCTCGTCACTCGGGACGCCCTCGCCGCAGCTCTGCGCCTGCTGGGCGTCGAGACCGGCGAGACCCTGCTCGTGCACTCCTCGCTCAGCTCGCTCGGCTGGGTGAACGGAGGCGCGGTCGCGGTCGTCCAGGGCCTCCTCGACGCGCTCGGCCCTTCGGGCACGCTCGTCGTGCCGACCCAGACCGGCGACCAGTCCGACCCCGCCGGATGGGAGAACCCGCCGGTGCCCGAGGAGTGGTGGGACCGGATCCGCGCCACCATGCCCCCGTACGACCCGCTGGTCACCCCCTCGCTCGGCGTCGGCGTGATCCCCGAGACCGTGCGGACCTGGCCCGGCGCCCTGCGCAGCGCCCACCCCCAGACCTCCTTCGCCGCGCTCGGCCCCCGCGCGCGGGAGATCACCGAGGGCCACGCCTCGGACTGCCGGCTCGGCCCGGACAGCCCGCTGGCGAAGCTGGAGAAGCAGGGCGCCCGGGTGCTGCTGCTCGGCGCGGGCTACGACTCCTGCACCGCCTTCCACCTGGCCGAGTACCGCATCCCCGCGCCGCGCGTGCGGGTCGGCCGGCCCGCGCCCGGCGGCGGCTGGGAGACGGTGGTCGAGGTGTCGGTCACCGCCGACCGGTTCGACGAACTGGGACACGACTTCGAACGGGACCGGCCCGTCGTCCGCGGCCGGGTCGGCGGCGCGGACGCCCGGCTGTTCCCGCTGGCGGACGCCGTGGCCTACGCCGAGCGGTGGCTGCCGCTGCACCGCCCGCGCGAGGAGGACTTCCCGCACCCGCCCGTCTGAACCGCGCGCACTCTCCCTACACTCGGCCCCATGCGAAGTGAGCCCGCCCGCCCGTCTCCCGGTCACGACCCCTCCGGGAGACGCTTCGCGTCGCACCCGCTCATCGAGGTGACGGCCCTGGTGATGCGGTACGGCACGAAGACCGCGGTGAACGGCCTGGACCTGGTGGCCGGGCCGGGCGTGACCGCCGTACTCGGCCCGAACGGGGCCGGGAAGACGACCACGGTGGAGACCTGCGAGGGATACCGGAAGCCGGATTCCGGCACGGTGCGCGTCCTGGGCCTCGACCCGGTCCGGCAGGCCGCCGAGCTGCGGCCCCGCATCGGCGTGATGCTCCAGTCCGGCGGTGTGTACTCCGGCGCCCGCGCCGACGAGATGCTCCGGCACGTGGCGAAGCTGCACGCGCACCCGCTCGACGTCGACGCCCTGATCGACCGCCTCGGCCTCGGCTCCTGCGGCCGCACCAGCTACCGCCGGCTCTCCGGCGGCCAGCAGCAGCGGCTCGCGCTCGCCATGGCCGTCGTGGGCCGCCCGGAACTGGTGTTCCTGGACGAGCCCACCGCCGGCCTGGACCCGCAGGCCCGCCGGGCCACCTGGGACCTGGTGCGGGACCTGCGCGCCGACGGCGTCTCGGTGATCCTCACCACGCACCACATGGACGAGGCCGAGCAGCTCGCCGACGACGTGGCGATCATCGACGGCGGCCGGGTCATCGCCCAGGGCTCGCCGGAGGAGCTGTGCAAGGGCGGCGCCGAGAACACCCTGCGCTTCACCGGCCGCCCCGGCCTGGACGTCGGCTCGCTGCTCAAGGCGCTGCCGGCCGACTGCGCGGCCGCCGAGCTGACCCCGGGCGGCTACCGGGTGACCGGCAAGGTCGACCCCCAGCTGCTGGCCACGGTGACCTCCTGGTGCGCCCAGCACGGGGTGATGCCCGACCGGATCTCGGTGGAGCGGCACACCCTGGAAGACGTCTTCCTGGAGCTGACCGGCAAGGAGCTGCGCTCGTGACCACCACGGGTACCTATTCCCCGAGGCCCGGAGCCGCCCCGCTCCCCCGCATGATCGCGGCGCAGGCGGCGCTGGAGACCAGGATGCTGCTGCGCAACGGCGAGCAGCTGCTGCTGACGGTCGTGATCCCGACCCTGCTGCTGGTGCTCTTCAGCTCGGTCGACATCGTGGACACGGGCAAGGGCGAGGCGGTCGACTTCCTCGCCCCCGGCGTGCTGGCCCTGGCCGTGATGTCGACCGCGTTCACCGGGCAGGCCATCGCCACGGGCTTCGAGCGCCGCTACGGCGTGCTCAAGCGGCTGGCCTCCTCGCCGCTGCCGCGCTGGGGCCTGATGACCGCGAAGACGGTGTCCGTGCTGGTCACGGAGGTTCTCCAGGTCATCCTGCTGACCGTGATCGCCTTCGCGCTGGGCTGGTCCCCGCACGGCAACCCGGCCGCCGTCGTGGCTCTGCTCGTCGTCGGCACCGCCGCCTTCTCCGGGCTCGGCCTGCTGATGGCGGGCACCCTGAAGGCGGAGGCGACACTGGCCGCCGCCAACCTGGTGTTCCTGCTGCTGCTCGTGGGCGGCGGGGTGATCGTGCCGCTGGAGAAGTTCGGCCCGGCGGGCGAGCAGCTCCTCGGCCTGCTGCCCATCTCCGCCCTCTCCGACGGCCTGCGGGACGTGCTCCAGCACGGCGCCGGGATGCCGTGGGGCGACCTGGGCGTCCTCGCCGTGTGGGCGGTGGCCGGGCTGGCCGCGGCCGGACGGTTCTTCCGCTGGGAGTGACCCTCGCGCGAGCGGCCGTACCCCCGGGGGAGTGACCCTCGTGAACGCGTGCACAAGCGGCGGCCTACGATGGTGTGCGTGCCTACGCTGAACCGCGCCGACGTCGAAGCCGCCCTGCGCAATCCGCTCGCGTTCATCGCCGACCGCTGGACCCCGGACCCACGGACCGTCCGGCGGGCGGCCCTCGCCGCACTCGTCATGTCGGTGGTCATCGTGGTCACCGGCGGCGCCGTCCGCCTGACCGGCTCGGGCCTCGGCTGCCCGACCTGGCCCACCTGCACCGACGACTCGCTGACCACCACCCGGGCCATGGGCTTCCACGGGATCATCGAGTTCGGCAACCGCATGCTGACGTACGTGCTGTGCGCCGCCGTCGGCTGGGCGATCATCGCCGCCCGTTCCGAGAAGCCGTGGCGCCGCGGCCTGACCCGGCTCGGCTGGGCCCAGTTCTGGGTCGTCATGGGCAACGCGGTGCTCGGCGGCATCGTCGTCCTGGTCGGCCTCAACCCGTACACGGTCGCCGCGCACTTCCTGCTCTCCACGGCCCTGATCGCCATCGCCACGGTGATGTGGCAGCGCACCCGGGAGGGCGACGCGGCGCCGCGTCCGCTGGTCGGCAAGGCGGTGGCGCAGCTGGTGTGGTTCCTGGTGGCCGCGTCCGCGCTGCTCATCGCGGTCGGCACGGTGGTGACCGGGGCGGGACCGCACGCCGGAGACTCCAGCGAGGTCGAGCGCATCCCGATCGACTGGGAGAACGTCTCCAAGCTGCACGCGGTGCTCGCCTGGATCGTGGTGACGCTGACGTTCGCGCTGTGGTTCGTGCTCAAGGCCGTCGACGCGCCGAAGGCACCGCTGGCGCGCACCCGGGAGCTGTTCGTGGTCCTGCTGTGCCAGGGCGCCATCGGCTACGTCCAGTACTTCACCCACCTCCCGGAGGCCCTGGTGGCCGCCCACATGCTCGGCTCCACCGTGATGTGGATCTGGGTGCTGCGGGTGCTGCTGGCGCTGCGGGAACGCCCGGAGGAGCCGCTGGACCTGCCGGCGTCCCCGGCCGAGGTGGCGGTCGGCTCCCGCGCCTGAGCCGCCCGCACCCCTCGGTACGCGCCCGGGTCAGCCGGCGCCCGCGACCAGGGCGTCGATCGCCGGGCCGAGGAACGCCCGGGCCGCGCCGGCGCGCCGGGTGAGCCAGTCCTGACCGGCGGGGGCGGGGGCGGGGTCCTCGTAGCGCCGGCGGGCGATGTCCGCGACGACATCGGCGGGCGCGCCGAGGGCCGGCAGCTCGGCCAGGGCCTCCCGTTTCGAGATCAGCCGGCCGTCGCGCAGGGTCACGGTGGCCCGGGCGTACGTCAGCAGGCCCAGGTCGACCCAGACGTCCTGCCGCCACAGCCGTGCCTTGTCCACCGCCGGCCGCCAGAAATCGCGCTGGTCGCGCACCACGAAGTCGCGCAGCCGGCCCTCCAAAACCGGCGGCAGCAGCCCGGCCGGCGGCTCCCCGTACAGCACCCGGCCGAAGTCGTGCAGCTCGCGCCGGGTGACCGGGGTGACCGGGCGGCGCAGCAGCCCGCCGTGCGCCCAGGTCAGGTGCGGACGGTCCGGGTCGTCCAGGGCGGCCGGGGTGAGATAGCCGCAGTGCAGCTTCGCCGCGAGGGGCCGGTGGCGCAGCCTGGCGTGCAGGGCCGCGACCCGCCAGGCCTGCCGCGGGCCGAGCGGACCGGGCAGTACGGCGATGAGGTCCAGGTCGCTGCGCCCCTCCTGGTAGTCGCCGCCGGCCAGGGAACCGTGCGCCCAGACGGCGCGGGGCCGCAGCGGCAGCAGGGCGTCCAGGAATCCGTCGAGCAGGGATGCGGTCGTCATCCGCCCAGTCTCGGCAGCCCGGCGGGGCCTGTACACCGGCGCGCGTCGTCCACGGCGACCTTGGCGCAGGGAGCGCGGCCGTGCGGCACACCCTGGCTTCGGCTCGATGGACGGCACGGACAGCCGTACGGCGGGACCAGGCACGTGCCGGGGCCGACGGCGGACCGGGCGGAGCCGGTGAGCGGCACCGGGCGGAGCGGTCGACGCGGGGCGACCGGCTCTGCGGCAGCCGTGGCAGCACAGGGTCCGTGAGAACCACGGTCACTCAAACCGCGCGCCCCGGACCCGCCGGCACGAGACCACCCACAGCCCGGCGCGCGGGGCCCCGCGGAAAGGCCGTACGACGGCCGAGACGTGAGCCGTACGGCGGGACCAGGCACGTGCCAGGGCCGACGGCGGACCGGGCGGAGCCGGTGAGCGGCACCGGGCGGAGCGGTCGACGCGGGGCGACCGGCTCTGCGGCAGCCGTGGCAGCACAGGGTCCGTGAGAACCACGGTCACTCAAACCGCGCGCCCCGGACCCGCCGGCACGAGACCACCCACAGCCCGGGCGCGCGGGGCCCCGCGGAAAAGCCGTACGACGGCGGAGGCGGCGGTCAGCCGCCCAGCTGGATGCCGGCCATCCGCTTCCACTCGTACGGCCCCGTGGTCACCTTCGCCGCGAACTCGCCGTCGAAGGACTCGTGGACCGTGATGCCGGACTTGGCCACCGCCTGCTCGGCGATGGCGTACGTCGGGGCCACCAGGTCGCCCCAGCCGCCGTCCTCGCCGACGAGGACGATGCGGGCGCCGCGTTCGCCGATGTGGGCCACCTGGCCCTCCGCGCCGCCGTGCGCCTTGGCGAAGGCACCGATCCGGTGGGCGAGCCGGGACACCGTGCGCTCGGCCCTCGCGTCAACCTGCTGCGTGTCTGCCATGCCCAGGATGCTACTCACCGGTAGATCGACTGGCGAGAGCAGGGCGCTGTGACGTACGCCCGGTGCGGGTCAGCGCAGGAAGGGGTCCACCGCGACCGCCACGAACAGCAGCGACACATAGGTGATGGACCAGTGGAAGAGCCGCATCTCCTTCAGCTTCGTGCCGGTGGCCTCGGCCTTGGCACGGTTCTGCAGCGCGTGCGCCTCCCACAGCCACCAGCCGCCCGCCGCGAGCGCGACGGCCGTGTAGAACCAGCCGGTGTAGCCGAGCGGCGTCAGCAGCAGGGAGACGACGACCATCACCCAGCTGTAGATGACGATCTGCCGGGCGACGACCTTGTTGGAGGCGATGACCGGCAGCATCGGCACGCCGACGCGCGCGTAGTCCTCCCTGACCTTCATGGACAGCGGCCAGTAGTGCGGCGGAGTCCAGAAGAACATGACGAGGAAGAGGATGACCGGCGCCCACGACAGCGAGTTCGTGACGGACGACCAGCCGATCAGCACCGGCATGCAGCCCGCGATGCCGCCCCACACGATGTTCTGCGACGTGCGCCGCTTGAGGATCATCGTGTAGACGACGACGTAGAAGAGGAGCGCCCCGAGTGACAGCCAGGCGCTCAGCCAGTTGACGGTGAGCCCGAACAGCAGCGTCGAGACGACCGCCAGGGAGATGCCGAACGCCATGCACTCGCGCGGGCTGACCATCCCGGTCACCAGCGGACGCTGCGAGGTGCGGTCCATCAGGGCGTCGATGTCCCGGTCGATGTACATGTTGAGCGCGTTGGCGCCGCCCGCCGACAGATAGCCGCCGAGGCAGGTGAGCAGGACCAGCTTCAGGTCGGGCACACCCTGCTGCGCCAGGAACATCACCGGAACGGTGGTGATGAGCAGCAACTCGATGATCCGCGGCTTGGTCAGCGCCACGAACGCCTTGACACGGGCCCCGAACGACCGGTGAACCGGGCCCTGGCTCGCATCACCGAGTGCACCCTCCCCCAGGGCCTTGAGGGCCTGGGAGGGACCCCCAGGACGGGATTCGACGGCCGTCACGCACACCCCTGACAGAGACATCCCAGCGAGCCTCCCCGCCGGACACTCCGGGTCGAGGCTCGCGCGTACCACGCCACTTTAGACGTTGCCCATACCCCGGCCTTCGCGGGGGTGGGGTCGTGTTGGCGGGGCCCTCCGTACACACGTGCGCGGACCCGCTCGGACCCGTCCGGAAAGGCGTGATCCTCCGTGCGCGGGAAAGCTCTCCTGAGCGGTCAGATGAGCGGCTCCTTATTCATGTGCCGAATGCCGTTCCGCCCAGTCGGGAGGCGGATCCCGGCGACTCCCGTCAGTCTGGAAACACTCGAAAAAACGCACGTCCTCACGGGGGTAGGCTCGACAACGGCCGTCGGGCGACAAGCCCGTCGGCGGCCGGGTGGGGCGCATGCCCGACGACCGGCGACCGACATGTGGAGAGGAGCCCTGACCCAGGGTGAGCACCAAGCCGACCACCACAGACCTTGAGTGGACCGAGCTGGACCAGCGGGCCGTGGACACCGCCCGTGTCCTGGCCGCAGACGCCGTACAGAAGGTCGGCAACGGCCATCCCGGTACGGCGATGAGCCTGGCCCCCGCCGCCTACACCCTCTTCCAGAAGGTGATGCGGCACGACCCGGCCGACCCGGAGTGGGTCGGGCGCGACCGCTTCGTGCTGTCCGCCGGCCACTCGTCCCTGACCCTCTACACCCAGCTCTACCTGGCCGGCTTCGGCCTGGAGCTGGACGACCTGAAGGCCTTCCGGACGTGGGGTTCGAAGACCCCGGGCCACCCGGAGTACGGGCACACCAAGGGTGTGGAGACCACCACCGGCCCGCTGGGCCAGGGTGTGGCCAACGCGGTGGGCATGGCGATGGCCGCCCGTTACGAACGCGGTCTGTTCGACCCGGAGGCGCCGGCCGGCGAGTCCCCCTTCGACCACTTCGTCTACTGCATCGCCGGTGACGGCTGCCTCCAGGAGGGCATCGCCGCCGAGGCGTCCTCGCTGGCCGGCCACCAGAAGCTGGGCAACCTGGTCCTGCTGTGGGACGACAACCACATCTCGATCGAGGGCGACACCGAGACGGCCGTCTCGGAGGACACCGTCAAGCGGTACGAGGCCTACGGCTGGCACGTGCAGCGGGTGGAGGCCCAGGAGAACGGCGACCTGGACCCGGCGGCGATCTTCGCCGCGATCCAGGAGGCCAAGCGGGTCACCGACCGGCCGTCCTTCATCGCGATGCGCTCGATCATCGCCTGGCCGGCCCCGAACGCGCAGAACACCGAGGCCGCGCACGGCTCGGCGCTGGGCGACGACGAGGTCGCGGCCACCAAGCGCGTCCTCGGCTTCGACCCGGAGCAGAGCTTCGAGGTCGCCGACGAGGTCATCTCCCACACCCGCAAGGCGCTGGAGCGCGGTGCCGAGGCGAAGGCCGAGTGGGAGAAGTCCCTCCAGGTCTGGCGCGAGGCCAACCCGGAGCGGGCCGCCGAGTTCGACCGGATCGGCAAGGGCGAGCTGCCCGCCGGCTGGGAGGAGAAGCTCCCGGTCTTCGAGCCCGGCAAGAGCGTGGCCACGCGTGCCGCGTCCGGCAAGGTGCTCCAGGCGCTCGGCGCGGTGATCCCCGAGCTGTGGGGCGGCTCCGCCGACCTCGCCGGGTCGAACAACACCACCATCGACAAGGACAGCTCGTTCCTGCCCGCGGGCAACCCGCTGCCGGAGGCCGACCCGTACGGCCGCACCATCCACTTCGGCATCCGCGAGCACTCCATGGGCGCCGAGCTGAACGGCATCGCCCTGCACGGCAACACCCGTGTCTACGGCGGCACCTTCCTCGTCTTCTCCGACTACATGCGCAACGCCGTGCGCCTGTCGGCCCTCATGCACCTGCCGGTGACGTTCGTGTGGACGCACGACTCCATCGGCCTCGGCGAGGACGGCCCCACCCACCAGCCGGTCGAGCACCTGGCCTCGCTGCGCGCCATCCCGGGCCTGAACATCGTCCGCCCGGCCGACGCCAACGAGACCGCCATCGCCTGGCGCGAGATCCTGGGCCGCTGGACCAAGGAGTTCGGCAAGGGCCAGCCGCACGGCCTCGCGCTCACCCGCCAGGGCGTGCCGGCGTACGAGCCGAACGAGGACGCGGCCAAGGGCGGCTACGTCCTGTTCGAGGCCGACGGCGGCGAGCCGCAGGTCATCCTGATCGCCACCGGTTCCGAGGTGCACGTGGCCGTGGAGGCGCGTGAGCAGCTGCAGGCCGACGGCGTTCCCACGCGTGTCGTCTCGATGCCGTCCGTCGAGTGGTTCGAGCAGCAGGACCAGGGGTACCGGGACTCCGTGCTGCCGCCGTCCGTGAAGGCCCGCGTCGCCGTGGAGGCGGGCATCGGGCTCACCTGGCACAAGTACGTGGGGGACGCCGGCCGCATCGTGTCCCTGGAGCACTTCGGTGCCTCCGCGGACGGCAAGCTGCTCTTCCGCGAGTTCGGCTTCACCGCCGAGAACGTGGCCGCCAAGGCGCGGGAATCCCTCGCCGACGCTCAGCGCTGACGCTCATATACGACACGTAGGAGATGTAATTCCATGACAGACGCACTCAAGCGCCTCTCCGACGAAGGCGTCGCGATCTGGCTGGACGACCTGTCGCGCAAGCGGATCACGTCCGGCAACCTCGCCGAGCTGATCGACCAGCAGCACGTCGTGGGCGTCACCACCAATCCGACGATCTTCCAGAAGGCGATCTCCCAGGGCGACGGCTACGACCAGCAGCTGTCCGACCTGGCCGCCCGCAAGGTCACCGTCGAAGAGGCCATCCGCATGATCACCACGGCGGACGTCCGCGACGCCGCCGACATCCTGCGCCCGGTCTTCGACGCCACCGGCGGCCAGGACGGCCGGGTCTCCATCGAGGTCGACCCGCGCCTGGCCCACCACACCAAGGCGACCGTCGCCGAGGCCAAGCAGCTGGCCTGGCTCGTCGACCGTCCCAACACCCTGATCAAGATCCCGGCCACCCAGGCGGGTCTGCCGGCGATCGCCGAGGTGATCGGCCTCGGCATCAGCGTCAACGTCACGCTGATCTTCTCGCTGGAGCGCTACCGGGCCGTCATGGACGCGTACCTCACCGGCCTGGAGAAGGCGAAGGAGCGGGGTCTCGACCTGTCGAAGATCCACTCCGTGGCGTCCTTCTTCGTCTCCCGCGTGGACACCGAGATCGACAAGCGGCTGGACGGGATCGGCACCGACGAGGCCAAGGGGCTGCGCGGCAAGGCCGCCCTCGCCAACGCCCGCCTGGCCTACCAGGCGTACGAGGAGGTCTTCTCCTCCGACCGCTGGACGGCGCTGGAGAGCGCCGGCGCCAACAAGCAGCGTCCGCTGTGGGCGTCGACCGGCGTGAAGGACCCGGCGTACTCGGACACCCTGTACGTCACCGAGCTGGTCGCGCCGAACACAGTCAACACCATGCCGGAGGCCACCTTGGAGGCCACCGACGACCACGGTGAGATCACCGGCGACACCATCAGCGGCACCTACGAGCAGGCGCGCGCCGACCTCGACGCGCTGGAGCGGCTCGGGATCGCCTACGACGACGTCGTGCAGGTGCTGGAGGACGAGGGCGTCGACAAGTTCGAGGCGTCCTGGAACGACCTGCTCAAGTCGACCCAGGCGGAGCTCGAGCGCCTGGCCCCTTCGGAGGGCTGAGTTGACACCCGTTTCCGGTTCCGGAGCGAACCCGCTTCGTGACTCGGCCGACCGGCGGCTCCCGCGCATCGCGGGGCCGTCGGGCCTGGTCATCTTCGGTGTCACGGGCGACCTGTCCCGCAAGAAGCTGATGCCCGCGGTGTACGACCTCGCCAACCGGGGTCTGCTGCCGCCGGGCTTCTCCCTGGTGGGCTTCGCCCGCCGCGACTGGGAGCACGAGGACTTCGCCCAGGTCGTGCACGACGCCGTCAAGGAGCACTCCCGCACACCCTTCCGCGAGGAGGTCTGGCAGCAGCTCATCCAGGGGATGCGCTTCGTCCAGGGCACCTTCGACGACGACGAGGCCTTCGAGCGGCTGCGCGCCACCATCGAGGAGCTGGACAAGGCACAGGGCACGGGCGGCAACTTCGCCTTCTACCTGTCCGTGCCGCCGCGCTCCTTCCCGGTGGTCATCCAGCAGCTGAAGAAGCACGGCCTGGCCGACCAGAGCAGCGGCTCCTGGCGCCGCGCGGTCATCGAGAAGCCGTTCGGGCACGACCTGGAGTCCGCCGAGGAACTCAACAAGGTCGTGCACGAGGTGTTCGAGCCGGACCAGGTGTTCCGGATCGACCACTACCTCGGCAAGGAGACCGTCCAGAACATCCTGGCGCTGCGCTTCGCCAACACCATGTTCGAGCCGATCTGGAACCGGTCCTTCGTGGACCACGTCCAGATCACCATGGCCGAGGACATCGGCATCGGCGGCCGGGCCGGCTACTACGACGGCATCGGCGCCGCCCGCGACGTCATCCAGAACCACCTGCTCCAGCTGATGGCGCTCACCGCCATGGAGGAGCCCGCCTCCTTCGACGCGGACGCGCTGGCCGCGGAGAAGGAGAAGGTGCTCGGCGCCGTCCGGCTGCCGAAGGACCTGGGCGCCAACACCGTGCGCGGGCAGTACGCGGCGGGCTGGCAGGGTGGCGAGAAGGTCATCGGCTACCTCGAAGAGGAGGGCATCGACCCGAAGTCGAAGACCGACACCTACGCCGCGGTCAAGCTGGAGATCGACAACCGCCGCTGGGCGGGCGTCCCCTTCTACCTGCGCACCGGCAAGCGGCTGGGCCGCCGGGTCACCGAGATCGCGGTGGTCTTCCAGCGGGCCCCGCACTCCCCGTTCGACACCACGGCGACGGAGGAACTGGGCCAGAACGCGATCGTCATCCGCGTCCAGCCGGACGAGGGCGTCACGGTCCGCTTCGGCTCCAAGGTCCCGGGCACCTCGATGGAGATCCGGGACGTGTCCATGGACTTCGCCTACGGCGAGTCGTTCACGGAGTCCAGCCCGGAGGCGTACGAACGGCTGATCCTGGACGTGCTGCTCGGCGACGCCAACCTCTTCCCGCGCACGGAGGAGGTCGAGCTCTCCTGGAAGATCCTCGACCCGATCGAGGAGCACTGGGACAAGCACGGCAGGCCCGCGCAGTACAAGTCGGGCACCTGGGGTCCGGTGGAAGCGGACGAGATGCTCGCACGAGACGGACGGAGCTGGCGCCGGCCATGAAGATAGATCTGACCGACACCACCGCCGGAGAGATCAACAAGGCGCTCGTGCGGGGCCGCCGCGCCATCGGCACACCCGCCGTCGGCATGGTCCTCACCCTCGTCATCGTCACCGACGAGGAGAACGCCTACGACGCCCTGAAGGCCGCCAACGACGCCTCGCGCGAGCACCCCTCGCGCACGCTCGTCGTCGTCAAGCGGGTCTCCCGCGGCCCGCGCGACCGCACCGCCTCGCGGCTGGACGCCGAGGTGCGGGTGGGCGCGGACGCGGGCACCGGCGAGACGGTGGTCCTGCGGCTGTACGGCGAGGTCGTCGAGCACGCCGACTCGGTGGTCCTGCCGCTGCTGCTGCCGGACGCCCCGGTCGTCGTGTGGTGGCCGGTGAACGCGCCGCTCGACCCGGCGAAGGACCCGCTGGGCGCGCTCGCCCAGCGCCGGGTCACCGACAGCTACGCCGCCGAGCAGCCGGTGCGGGAGCTGTCCGCCCGCGCCGCCGCCTACACGCCCGGCGACACCGACCTGTCCTGGACCCGGATCACGCCGTGGCGCTCGATGCTGGCGGCGGCCCTGGACCAGGTCGACTGCGAGGTGCGCGGCGTCGAGGTGGAGGGCGAGGAGTTCAATCCGAGCTGTGAGCTGCTGGCGATGTGGCTCGCGGACCGGCTGGACGTCCCCGTCCGTCGCTCCCTGTCCGCCGGCCCGGGACTCACGGCCGTCCGTCTGGACACCAGCCGGGGCCCGATCACGCTGGACCGCGCGGACGGTTCGCTGGCCACGCTGGCCATCGAGGGCCAGCCGGCCCGCGCGGTGGCGCTGAAGCGGCGGGACACCGCCGAGCTGATCGCGGAGGAGCTGCGCCGGCTGGACCCGGACGACACCTACGCGTCGGCGCTGCGCTACGGCGTGGAGCGGCTGACCACGGTGCCCCAGCAGGCCACCGGGGCCGCGGCCGAACCGGACGCCGAGCCGGACACCGCTCCCGAGGCCGCCGCTCCGGAGGCCGCTGCCGAACCGGAGCCGGTGGAGGAGGCGGCCAAGGCCCCCGCGAAGAAGGCGGCGGCCAAGACCGCGAAGAAGGCACCGGCGAGGAAGGCGGCGGCGAAGTGAGCACACCGCAGCTGGTCGTCCACCACGACAAGGAGCTGATGGCGCAGGCCGCCGCGGCCCGCCTGATCACGAAGATCGTGGACGCGCAGGCCTCCCGGGGCACCGCGTCCGTGGTCCTCACCGGCGGCCGCAACGGCAACGGCCTGCTGGCCGCGCTGGCGGCGGCGCCCGCCCGGGACGCCGTCGACTGGGGCCGGCTGGACCTGTGGTGGGGCGACGAGCGCTACCTCCCCGAGGGCGACCCCGAGCGCAATGTCACGCAGGCCCGCGAGGCCCTGCTGGACTCCGTCCCGCTGGACCCGGAGCGCGTGCACGCCATGCCCGCCTCCGACGGCCCCCACGGCACGGACGTCGAGGCGGCGGCCGAGGCGTACGCGGCGGAGCTGGCGAAGGCGGCCGGGCCGGAGAACCACGGCGCGGTGCCCGCCTTCGACGTCCTGATGCTGGGCGTCGGCCCGGACACCCACGTGGCCTCGCTCTTCCCGGAGCTGCCGGCCGTACGGGAGACCGAGCGCACGGTGGTCGGCGTGCACGGCGCGCCCAAGCCCCCGCCGACCCGGATCACCCTGACCCTCCCCGCGATCCGCGCGGCCCGCGAGGTCTGGCTCCTCGCGGCCGGCGAGGACAAGGCGGAGGCCGCGGCCATCGCCCTGTCCGGCGCGGGCGAGATCCAGGCCCCGGCGGCGGGCGCGTACGGCACCCGGCGCACCCTGTGGCTGCTGGACTCCGCCGCGGCCTCGCAGCTGCCGCGGTCGCTGTATCCGCCGGCGTCGCCCTGAGACACGGGCGGGAACGACGGACGGCGGGGGCCGGGGCCTCCGCCGTCCGCTTTTCCCGGGCCGCTGTTCTCAGCTCCGGCCGCGCAGTTCCCGGTACCGGGCCACCAGCGCCTTCGTGGACGCGTCGAGACCGGGGACCTCGGCGCCCTCGGTGAGCGCGGGTTCGACGCGCTTGGCGAGGACCTTGCCCAGCTCCACGCCCCACTGGTCGAAGGAGTCGATGTTCCACACCGCGCCCTGGACGAACACCTTGTGTTCGTAGAGGGCGATCAGCTGGCCGAGCACGGACGGGGTCAGCTCACGGGCCAGGATCGTCGTGGTGGGCCGGTCGCCCGGGAAGGTCTTGTGCGGGACCAGTTCCTCGGCGACGCCCTCGGCGCGGACCTCCTCGGCCGTCTTGCCGAAGGCGAGCGCCTGGGT
Source organism: Streptomyces sp. SCL15-4 (assembly GCF_033366695.1). NCBI lineage: Bacteria > Bacillati > Actinomycetota > Actinomycetes > Kitasatosporales > Streptomycetaceae > Streptomyces > Streptomyces sp. SCL15-4. Next base: position 6,299,137 of record NZ_JAOBTQ010000001.1, on the reverse strand, counting down.
CTGGGCGAAGAAGTTGGCCATCAACAGGTCGTGCTGGGCCTTGAGTTCACCGCTCAGCTCGGCGACCGGCTCGGCGAAGCCGATGAAGTCCGCCGGGATCAGCTTGGTGCCCTGGTGGATCAACTGGTAGTAGGCGTGCTGCCCGTTGGTGCCGGGCGTGCCCCACACCACCGGCCCGGTCTGCCAGTCCACCCGCTCGCCGTCACGGGAGACGTACTTGCCGTTGGACTCCATGTCCAGCTGCTGGAGGTAGGCGGTGAACTTCGACAGGTAGTGCGAGTACGGCAGCACCGCGTGGGACTGCGCGTCGTGGAAGTTGCCGTACCAGATGCCCAGCAGACCCAGCAGCAGCGGCGCGTTGGCCTCGGCGGGCGCGGTGCGGAAGTGCTCGTCCATCAGCCGGAAGCCGTCGAGCATCTCCCGGAACCGGTCCGGCCCGATCGCGATCATCAGGGACAGGCCGATCGCGGAGTCGTACGAGTACCGCCCGCCGACCCAGTCCCAGAACTCGAACATGTTGTCCGTGTCGATGCCGAAGTCGGCGACCTTACCGGCGTTCGTGGACAGCGCCACGAAGTGCTTCGCCACGGCCTTCTCGTCGCCGAGCGCGGCCAGCAGCCACTGGCGCGCCGAGGTGGCGTTGGTGATGGTCTCGATCGTCGTGAACGTCTTGGACGCGATGATGAACAGGGTCTGCGCCGGGTCCAGGTCGCGGATCGCCTCGTGCAGGTCGGCCCCGTCCACGTTGGAGACGAAGCGGACCGTGAGGTCGCGGTCGGCGAAGCTGCGCAGCACCTCGTAGGCCATCGCGGGGCCGAGGTCGGAGCCGCCGATACCGACGTTGACCACGTTCTTGATGCGCTTGCCGGTGTGTCCGGTCCACTCGCCGGAGCGGACCCGGTCGGCGAAGTGCGCCATCTTGTCCAGCACCGCGTGCACCTTGGGCACGACGTTCTCGCCGTCGACCTCGATCACGGCGTCCCGCGGGGCGCGCAGCGCGGTGTGCAGCACCGCCCGGTCCTCGGTGACGTTGATCTTCTCGCCGCGGAACATGGCGTCCCGCAGTCCGAAGACGTCCGTCGCCGCGGCCAGCTGGCGCAGCAGCCGCAGGGTGTCGTCGGTGACCAGGTGCTTGGAGTAGTCGATGTACAGGTCGCCGACCCGGAGCGTGTACCCGGTGCCGCGTCCGGGGTCGGCGGCGAACAGTTCCCTCAGCCGGGTGTCCGCCAGCTCCTCGCGGTGCTCGGCGAGGGCGGCCCACTCGGGCGTCTGGTGGAGCCTGGTACGGCCGTCTGCGTTCATGTCGACTTCAGCCTTCTTTCCTGCGACCTGTCCCACTGCCGGTTCCAACCTAATTGATCACCGCACGGCGCGAGTGGTCGTCCGGCACCACCACACGTATGTCCCGCTTGCGCAGCGGTATCAGCGCGGTGACGGACAGGACGAAGAAGACGGCCGTGAGCAGAGCGGGCGTGTTGGGACCCCAGGCCGTGGCCGCGGCACCGCCGAGGATCGCGCCCGGCGGGACTCCCGCGACGGCCAGGGTCCGGAAGGCCGATCCGACCCGGCCGAGCAGGCCGGCGGGCGTGCGTTGCTGCATCAGGGTGGTGGTGTTGACGTTCCACAGCATGCCCATGAACCCGAAGACGGCGAGGGCGGCCACCAAGGCGGGCAGGCTGCGCACCGTACCCATGACGACGAGGGCTGCGGTCTGCACGGCGCCGGCGAGCAGCACCGCGCGCAACGGGCCGAGCCCGGCCGTGATCCGCCGGTTCGCCACTCCTCCGGCCAGGCCGCCGACCGTGTACGCGGTGGCCGCCGCCGCGTAGCCGCCGCTGCCCGCGCCCAGCCACCCGGTCACCAGCACGACCAAGGTGGCGATCAGGGCTCCCATGCCGACGTTGCACAGCGCCGTCGCGGCGCACAGCCCGCGCAGCGGCCGGTCGTGCCACAGGACGCGCAGCCCGTCGGCGATCTCCCGGCGCAGGGTGCCGCCCGCCGGTCCCGGCGAGCGGTCGGGCACGGCGGGCCGCAAGGAGGCGACCAGGGCGGCGGCGACGAGGAAGGTGGCCGCGTCGGCCGCGAAGGGAACGGATGTCCCCGCGGCCATCAGAATCGGCACGGCGGGCGCTCCCAGCAGACCACCGGTGATCTTCTGACCGGACATCAGCCGGGCGTTGGCGCTGCCGAGGGCGTCCGGTTCCACCAGCGCCGGCAGCAGGGCCGTGGCCGCGTTGTCGAACAGGGTCTGAAGGGTGGTCAGCGTGAAGGCGAGCGCGATCAGCAAGGCGATCGAGGCGTGTCCCAGGGCGACGGCCACCGCGAAGGACGCCATGAGCAGCCCGCGCACCGCGTCCACCGTCCACATCGCACGGCGCTGGTCCACACGGTCGGCGACGGCCCCGCCGAGCAGGCCGAAGACGATCCAGGGCAGGTAACCGCAGGCGACCACGGCGGCGATGAGCAGAGGTCGGCCGGTCAGCGAGGCGGCGAGCAACGGCAACGCTGCCGTGCGCAGCGCGTCACCGAAGCTGGAGAGCACGGCTGCGCTCCACAGCCGTCCGAAGCCCCCGCGCCATGCCGGCGCCCGCTCGTCCCCCGTCTTGGCCATCGTCGCAACTCCCCCGTCGGTTCACGCCGTAACGAGAACCGTAGAGGGCGCCACTGACAACCGGTCGGCGTCACGTGGGGCGCGGACGGGCTCCGGCCGGGCGCCCGCGGGCACCCGGCCGGTGAGAAGTCCTAGATTTCGCCGCGCAGTTTGGCGAGCGCCTCGGCGAGGATCGCCTCGCCGTCCGCGTCGCTGCGCCGCTCGCGTACGTACGCGAGGTGCGTCTTGTAGGGCTCGGTGCGCGGCGGGGCCGGCGGGTTGTCCCGGTCCTGGCCGGCCGGGAAGCCGCAGCGGGGACAGTCCCAGGTGTCGGGAACCTGCGCGTCGCTGGCGAAGCTGGGCTGCGTCTCGTGCCCGTTGGAGCACCAGAAGGAGATGCGCAGACGCGGCGCGGACTCGCCGCGCTCGGCCTCGCCCATCGGCCCCGCCCCGACCCGGCTTCCTCGGATCGCGTTGCCACTTGCCACGGTCGTAACTCCCTGCGTGATGGTGCCGCGAAGCTAGTCGGCGTTTCACTTCGCCGCGAGCGCCTCAGTCTACGTAAGGCCCAACGCGCGTCCAGTGATTGGAGTTACCGGCCCCCACACCAAGACGCAAGCCCCATGATAGGCCGCGCTCACAGGCGCGTACCCAACATGGGGCTTTGCGTGGGAAATACGCGGTGCGGACCGGTCGTACGGCCGGTTCGCGCGGTCGCGTGTCAGTTGTTCGACTTCATGACGAGGCCGAGGACGATGATGCACGCGAACCAGAGCAGGCCGATCACGATGGTGATCCGGTCGAGGTTGCGCTCGGCGACCGAGGAACCGCCGACGGAGGACTGCATGCCGCCGCCGAACATGTCGGACAGGCCGCCGCCCTTCCCCTTGTGCATCAGCACCAGCAGCATCAGCAGCAGGCTGAAGACGATCAGGGCGATCGAGAACCCCAAAACCACGGCTGGACCAACTTCCTCGGATTCGGATGGACGACGGGGGCACAGCGCCTCGGCTGTGCCCCCGCAAGAGTACGACGTATCGCCGCTACCGCCTACTCACGGCCCGGCGTCACTGATCGCGGAAGCGCACGATCTTGACGAACTCGTCGGCGTCCAGCGAGGCGCCGCCGACCAGGGCGCCGTCGATGTCGGGCTGGGCCATGATCTCGGCGCAGTTGCCCGACTTCACGGAGCCGCCGTACTGGATGCGGACCTTGTCGGCCACGTCCTGGGAGTACAGCTCGGCGATCTTGGCGCGGATCGCGGCGCAGACCTCCTGGGCGTCCTCGGCGCCGCAGACCTTGCCGGTGCCGATGGCCCACACGGGCTCGTAGGCGATCACGACGGTCTCGGCCTGCTCGGCCGGGAGGTCCTTGAGGCCGCCCTCGACCTGGGCGAGGGTGTGGGCGACGTGGTTGCCCGCCTCGCGGACGTCCAGCTCCTCGCCGACGCACAGGATCGGGGTGAGGCCGTGCTTGTAGGCGGCCTTGACCTTGGCGTTGACCAGCTCGTCGGTCTCGTGGTGGTACTGCCGGCGCTCGGAGTGGCCGATCGCCACGTAGGTGCACTTCAGCTTGGCCAGCATGGAGCCGGAGATCTCGCCGGTGTAGGCGCCGGAGTCGTGCTGGGAGATGTCCTGGGCGCCGTACTTGATCTTGAGCTTGTCGCCGTCGACCAGGGTCTGCACGGAGCGCAGGTCGGTGAAGGGCGGCAGGACGGCGACCTCTACGGCCTCGTAGTCCTTGTCGGCCAGGGCGAAGGCGAGCTTCTGGACGTGTGCGATGGCCTCGAGGTGGTTGAGGTTCATCTTCCAGTTGCCCGCCATCAGCGGCGTGCGCGTGCTCATCGAGGTCAGTCCTCCAGTGCGGCGAGGCCGGGGAGCGTCTTGCCCTCGAGGTATTCGAGGGAGGCGCCGCCACCGGTCGAGATGTGGCCGAATGCCTTCTCGTCGAAGCCGAGCGTGCGCACGGCCGCGGCGGAGTCACCGCCGCCGACGACGGTGAAACCGTCGGAGTCGACGAGGGCGTGGGCGACCGCCTTGGTGCCCTCGGCGTAGTCGGGGTGCTCGAAGACGCCCATGGGACCGTTCCAGAAGACGGTCGCGGCGTCGGCGAGCTTCGAAGCGTACAGCGTGCGGGTCTCCGGACCGATGTCCAGGCCCTCCTGGTCGGCCGGGATGGCGGTCGCGGCGACCGTGGTGGGGTTGGTCGGGGCCTTGGTCTTCAGGTCCGGGAATTCGGGCGAGACGAGGACGTCGACGGGGAGGACGAACTCCACACCGCGCTCCTCGGCGCGCTTCAGGTACTCCTTGACCGCCGGGATCTGGTCCTCCTGGAGCAGGGAGATGCCGACCTCGTGGCCCTGGGCCTTGAGGAAGGTGTAGGCCATGCCGCCGCCGACGAGGATGCGGTCGGCCTTCTCCAGCAGGTGGTCGATGACGCCCAGCTTGTCGGACACCTTGGCGCCGCCGAGCACGACCGCGTACGGCCGCTTGACGTCCTCGGTGAGCTGCTTCAGGACGCCGACCTCGGTGGCGATCAGGTGGCCGGCGTAGTGCGGCAGCCGGGCCGGGAGGTCGAAGACGGAGGCGTGCTTGCGGTGGACGGCGCCGAAGCCGTCGCTCACGTAGACGTCGGCGAGGGCGGCGAGCCGGTCGGCGAACTCCCCTCGCTCCGTGTCGTCCTTGGACGTCTCGCCGGGGTTGAAACGCAGGTTCTCGATGACCGCGACCTGGCCCGGCTGGAGGCCGTCGACGGCGTCGTGGGCGGCGGGGCCGACGGTGTCCTCGGCGAAGGCGACCGGGGCGCCGAGCAGTTCGCCGAGGCGCTCGGCCGCGGGCAGCAGCGAGAAGGCGGGGTCCGGGGCGCCCTTGGGGCGGCCCAGGTGCGAGGCGACGACCACCTTGGCGCCCGCGTCCGCGAGGGCCTTGACGGTGGGCAGGACGGCGCGGATGCGGCCGTCGTCGGTGATGGTCCCGTCGGCCAGCGGCACGTTGAGGTCGGCGCGGACGAAGACCCGCTTGCCGCTCACGCCGTCGGCGAGAAGTTCGTCGATCGTCTTCATGGGGTGGTCTCCTGAGGAGGGCTCGTGTGCACCTGATCGTAAAAGGGCGGGGTCGGTACGTGAGAGCAGGGCCCGGACAGCGCGACGGTGCGCTGCCCGAGCCCTGCTCTCACTTCGGGGTCCTGCGGTTTGCGATCAGAGCTGGTTGCCGACGAAGACCGTGAGGTCCACGAGGCGGTTGGAGTAGCCCCACTCGTTGTCGTACCAACCGATGACCTTCACGTTCTTGCCCTCCTGGACCATGGTCAGGGAGGAGTCGAAGGTGCAGGACGCCGGGGCGTTGACGATGTCGGAGGAGACGATCGGGTCCTCGGTGTAGTCGAGGAGGCCCTTCAGCTCGCCCTCGGCGGCCTTCTGGAAGGCGGCGTTGACCTCTTCCTTGGTGACCTCGCGGCTCAGCTCCACGACCAGGTCGGTGACCGAGCCGGTCGGGACCGGGACGCGCATGGCCATGCCGTCCAGCTTGCCCTTGAGGTGGGGCAGGACCAGGGCGGTGGCCTTGGCGGCACCGGTGGTGGTCGGGATGATGTTCTCGGCGGCGGCACGGGCGCGGCGCAGGTCCTTGTGCGGGAAGTCCAGGATGCGCTGGTCGTTCGTGTACGCGTGCACCGTCGTCATCAGGCCCTTGACGATGCCGAAGTTCTCGTCGAGGACCTTGGCCATCGGCGCCACACAGTTGGTGGTGCAGGAGGCGTTGGAGATGACGTTGTGCTGCGCCGGGTCGTACTTGTCCTGGTTGACGCCCATGACGATGGTGATGTCCTCGTCCTTGGCCGGAGCCGAGATGAGGACCTTCTTGGCGCCACCGGCGAGGTGCTTGGCGGCGTCCTCGCGCTTGGTGAAGATGCCGGTGGACTCGATGACGATGTCGACACCCAGCTCGCCCCACGGGATGTCGGCCGGGTTGCGCTCGGAGAGCACCTTGATGGTGTGGCCGTCGACGGTGATCGTGTCGGCGGTGTGGGTGACCTCCTGCTTGAGGCGGCCCAGGATCGTGTCGTACTTCAGCAGGTGGGCGGTGGTCGCGGTGTCACCCAGGTCGTTGACAGCCACAACCTCGATGTCCGCTCCCTGCTCCAGCAGCGCGCGGAAGTAGTTACGACCGATGCGGCCGAAGCCGTTGATGCCTACGCGGATCGTCACGAACCGATCTCCTCGTTGGTACGCCGGCTATGCGGTGCCGGCGAGCTCTGTTTGGGATGTCCCCGACCACCCCCGACCCTACCTCTCTGAGGCCCCCTGGGTGACATCGAGACAACCCATACACGGGCAGGCGGTCCGTACCGGCCAGTAGAGGTACGGACCGCCCCGGATCGACGGCTGAATCACCCGCATTTGGTATGGAATGCCGGGCACCTCTCACGTCATTTTCACTCGTTCGTGAGCGGGTCGGCTCACTTGATGAACGGCTCGTCCGCGCACCGTTGAGAGGGGCCTGCGCTCACCTGTCCAGCGCGGCGAACGCCTTCCTCAGCAGCGCCGCCCGGTCGGCCGCCGAGACCATCTGTTCCAGACCGAAACCGAGCAGCACGGTGTCGTCCGTGGTGACCGCCGCGTACGTCCGGAACAGGGCCCCGGTGCGGGCCCAGTCCTTGCGGACCGGCGCACTGCCCGCCGGCGGCCCGGCCGCCCGCCAGGCGCCCAGGGACGACTCGAAGCCCTCGGTCTCCCGCGCCGCGCCGCCGACGACCAGCGAGGCGTCGTCGGCGAGGACGCCCCGGCCGCCGGTGCCGGTGTCGGTGATGTAGCCGATCGAGACCTCGACGGACTTCCCGGCGTACGCGCTCAGGTCGAAGGCCACCCGCTGCCAGCCGGCGGAGGTGCCGGAGAGGCTGTTCCAGGCGCCGCTGGAACCGGTCGCGGCGCAGGTGGTACCGGACGGCGTCAGATAGTGCTTCAGCCAGGGGTGCTCGGCGGTCAGGGCGCCGCACTCGTCCGGCACGGTCGTCCGGGTGGCTCCCGAGGCCTCCGGCAGCGTGGTCCAGTCGTCGGCGCCCACGGTGTGCGCCTCCACCACCACGTGGTCGTAGCCGGGTTCGGTGTCCCACAGCAGCCGGGCGCTCAGGGCCGGCCGGTCGGCGGCGACGACTCCGGTGAGGTCGAGGGTGCGGGTGAGCCGCTTGTAGGCGTTGTCGGTGTGCACGGCGGCGGCCATGAAGGCGCCCGCGTACGGCCCGTAGGGGTTGGTGGTTCCGCTGAACGCGCCCGCGCCCGCGCTTGCGAACTGCGGGAACGCGGTGGCCGGCAGTTCCTCGGAGGTGACGCCGTAGGCGCCCGCCGCGTCGAGCGGGTTGCCGGGCGCGTCGCCGAGGGGTCCGGCGGCGCCGGCGAGCGCGCCGGAGCCGGTGAAGCCGGTGGCTCCCTTGGCCGGCGTACGGCTGTAGGCGCCCAGGTAGTACTGGCTGAAGTCGTCGGACAGGGTGCCGTCGCCGAGGTCGACACTGCCGCCGGCCCGCTCGCCGGCCTCGATCAGCCTGCCGCCCTCGTTGAGGTAGGCGCGCAGCCGCAGCTGGGTGGCGTTGCCGGGGCCGCCCGGGCCGGAGTAGTGCACGACCGTCCGGAAGTGCTTCAGCACGCCGAGCGGGTCCGGAGCGCCCTGGGTGGCCACGTCCCAGACGACGGCCCGGTGCCCGGCGGCCCGGACCGCGTCCGCGTAGGCCCGGGCCTGGCCGGCTGCGGTGCCCTCCTCGGCGACCACCAGCGTGTCGGCGGCCGGCCGCCGCGCGACGGTGTAGGTGAAGTGCGGGCCGGAGACCTTCCGTCCGCTCCTGGTCTCACCGGTGAACCACACCTCGACCCGGTCGCCCGGCTCGCCGTCCCGCACCTTGGCGCGGTACTCGTCGAAGTAGAGGTCGTCCTCGCCGCCGTAGACCTCGCCGCCCTTCCAGGGCCTGAGCGCCTGGTCGAGGGTGCGGCCGCCGTTGACGCGGTACCTCAGCTCCTTGTCCCGGAGCGCCTTGCGGGCGACGACCGCGACCTCCTGGTCCGCGCCCCGGGAGTACGACGTGGTGAACGAGGCCGGGGTGAAGTCGGCGGCGTCCAGGCCGACGGCGGAGGCCGGCCGGTCGGGGTGCGCCGCGGTCTCGGCGACGGAGAGCGCGAACGGGACGTTCTTGGCGAACTCGCGCCGGATCAGCTTCTCGTCGTCGGGGAAGGTGAAGGACGACCGGCAGTCGCCGCGGTTCCAGGCGTCGTCCGGGTCGCTGTCCGACGCGGTCTGACACGTCGACATCTCCGGGGTGAACATGGCCATTCCGTTGACGTTCGACGCGTGGCCGTCCGCCTCGCCGTTGGTGGTGTACAGCTCCGAGGAGACCTGCGGACGGTAGCCGGGAACGGCGGAGTCGTCCGGGGTGCCGGCCAGTGCCCGGTAGAGGACGTCGTCGGGCGTCGGCGTGGCCACCTGCCAGCCCACGCCGTAGAGCAGGAGTTCGGCGGCGGAGTGGTAGTTGATGCCGTAGCGGAAGCCGACCCGCTTCTCCAGGGCGTCCAGGGCCCTGGTCTCGGGCTCGGAGCCGGGGCTCGCGCCGCGGTAGGTCTGGCTGGTGGGGTCGGGCGACGAGCCCTCGTTGTCGTAACCCCACTTGTAGGCGAAGTTGCGGTTGAGGTCGACGCCGTCGCCCACGCCGATGGCGCCGTCGCCGTCGACGTCGCGCAGGTTCTTGCGCCACAGGCGGGTGCTGGGGTCCTTGAAGGTGTAGTCGTAGCCGTCGGGGTTGGCCGAGAGGACGAACCACAGCTCGGTCGAGTCGACGATGCTCCTGACGCGCCGGTCGCTCGTGTAGTGGTCCAGGTAGTGGTGCATCAGCCGGCGGGTCATCTCCGGCGTGATCCACTCGCGCGCGTGCTGGTTGGACATGTAGAGCACGGCCGGCTTGGAGCCGTCCCGCGACGTCCGCGCGTTCCTGGTCATCTTGAGCGCGAGGATGTCCTGGCCGTCGACGGTCTTCCCGATGGACTCGACCTTGGTGAGGCCGGGGTGTTCCCGGGCGGTGCGGAGGATCTCCTCCTTGAGGCCGCCCTTTCCGCTGTACGGGCGGAACACGCCTTGCGCCGCGTCCTCCACCCGGGCCTGCGCCCGGGAGGAGAGGGTGTGCTCGGTGAGGGTGACGCCCTGCCCGCGCAGCCGGGCGGCCTGCTTGCCGGTGAGGTAGACCTCGACCCGGGTCCTGCCGCCGCCGGCCGCCGGCTCACCGAGTTCGTGGCCGTCCTGACCGGCCTTCAGCAGCAGGGGTACCTGCTGCTTCGTGACCTCCGCGCGGTAGACCCCGACCTCGTCCGGTCCGGTGGGTGCCGGGCCGTCGCTCCGTGCCTGGGCCGTGGGTGTGAGGCTCGCTCCGCCGATCATCAGCGCGCCGACAGCGAGGATCGATCTCGCTCTGTGTCTCATGAACCCCCCAACAGGTGGTCCGCACCAGCGGCGAACAGGCTGCCAGGCTCATGGCACTCGATGATCGAGTCAAGGGCGCCTCATGGACACGCGAACGCCGGTGCCGACCACCCGGACGGGCGGACGACGGCACCGGCGAGTTGACGCTCCGTCCGGCTCAGCCGGCCAGGTTGTCGGCCAGTTCCTCGGTGAGGTTGGCCTCCGTGCCCGGGATGCCCAGGTCGGCGGCGCGCTTGTCGGCCATCGCCAGCAGACGGCGGATACGGCCCGCGACGGCGTCCTTCGTCAGCGGCGGGTCGGCGAGCGCACCCAGCTCCTCCAGGGAGGCCTGCTTGTGCTCCATGCGCAGCCGTCCGGCGGCGGCGAGGTGCTCGGGAACCTCGTCGCCGAGGATCTCCAGGGCGCGCTGGACCCGGGCCCCGGCGGCCACGGCGGCCCGGGCCGAGCGGCGCAGGTTGGCGTCGTCGAAGTTGGCGAGCCGGTTGGCCGTGGCCCGCACCTCGCGGCGCATCCGGCGCTCCTCCCAGGCCAGCACCGACTCGTGCGCGCCGAGCCGGGTGAGCAGGGCGCCGATCGCGTCGCCGTCGCGGACGACCACCCGGTCCACCCCGCGCACCTCGCGGGCCTTCGCCGCGATGGACAGCCGGCGGGCGGCACCGACCAGGGCGAGCGCCGCCTCCGGGCCCGGGCAGGTCACCTCCAGGGAGGAGGAGCGGCCGGGTTCGGTCAGCGAGCCGTGCGCCAGGAAGGCCCCGCGCCAGGCCGCCTCCGCGTCGCAGGTGGCCCCGGAGACCACCTGCGGGGGCAGCCCGCGGATCGGCCGGCCCCGTCCGTCGACCAGACCGGTCTGCCGGGCCAGCTGGTCACCGCCCGCGACGACCCGTACGACGTACCGGGAGCCGCGGCGCAGTCCGCCGGGGGCCATCACGATCAGCTCGGAGCTGTGGCCGAAGATCTCCAGGATGTCCCGCTTGAGCCGGCGCGCCGCCATCGCGGTGTCCAGCTCGGCCTCGATCACGATGCGCCCGCTCACCAGGTGGAGGCCGCCGGCGAACCGCAGGATGGCGGAGACCTCCGCTTTCCTGCAGCAGGTCCGGGTGACGGGGAGCCGGGAGATCTCGTCCTTCACCGCTGCCGTCATCGCCATGGGCCGATCCTTCCATGCATCCGAAAAATACGGTCGTACGCGGCGGCCAACAGCTCCGGGTCATGCCGGGGCGATCCGTCGGTCCGGGCCACCGGCGCCAGCTCGACCGCGGCTCCCAGCCGCTTGGCGGCCTCGGTGAGCGAATCGCGGTCGGGCACGGCGGCCTCGTCGGCCAGCACCACGTCCAGGGCGAGTTTAGGGGCGTGTCGCCCCAAAACCTCCAAATGACGCTGCGGGGAGAAGCCCTCGGTTTCTCCCGGCTGCGGCGCGAGGTTCAAGGAGAGCACACGGCGCGCCTTGGTCTCGGTGAGGGCGTCCAGCAACTCGGGCACCAGCAGGTGCGGGATGACCGAGGAGAACCAGGAGCCGGGGCCCAGCACCACCCAGTCCGCGTCCAGGACCGCCGCCACGGCCTCGGGGACGGCGGGCGGGTCGTTGGGCACGAGGTGCACCGACTGCACCTCGCCGGGCGTCAGGGCGACGGTCGCCTGTCCGCGCACCGTGTCCACGTCGTCCGGGCGCTCCGGGTCGTGTCCCTTGACCAGGGCCTGCAACTCCAGCGGCACGGCGGACATGGGCAGCACCCGGCCGTGCGCGCCGAGCAGCTTGCCGACCAGGTCCAGGGCCTGCACATGGTCGCCGAGCTGCTCCCACAGGGCGACGATCAGCAGGTTGCCGACCGCGTGCTCGTGCAGATCGCCCTGGGACTGGAAGCGGTGCTGGATGACCCGGGCCCAGGTCTGGCCCCACTCGTCGTCGCCGCACAGCGCGGCCAGCGCCTTGCGCAGGTCGCCGGGCGGCAGCACGCCCAGCTCGTCCCTGAGCCGGCCGCTGGAGCCGCCGTCGTCGGCCACGGTGACGACGGCGGTGAGATCGCCGGTGATCCGGCGCAGCGCGGCGAGCGACGCGGACAGGCCCATGCCGCCGCCGAGCGCGACCACCTTGGGCTGGGCGCCGCGCCGGCGGGGCCGGCCCCCGCGGGCCTCGACCGGGCGGCCGGCGCGTGCCTCGGGCACCATCCGGCGCAGCCTGCCCAGCCGCGGTGTACGTTGCGTCATTCCCGTCCCATGTCCCGGTGCACGACCACCGTCTCCACTCCCTCGGCCGCGAGCCGCGCGGCGAGCTTCTCCGACATCGCGACCGAGCGGTGCTTGCCACCGGTACAGCCGATGGCGATGGTCACGTACCGCTTGCCCTCGCGCCGGTACCCGGCGGCGATGAGCCGCAGCAGTTCGGCGTACCGGTCGAGGAACTCCTTGGCGCCGGGCTGGTTGAAGACGTAGGCCGCGACCTCCTCGTTGAGGCCGGTGTAGGGGCGCAGCTCCGGGACCCAGTGGGGGTTGGGCAGGAATCGCATGTCCGCGACCAGGTCGGCGTCGACCGGGAGGCCGTACTTGAAGCCGAAGGACATCACCGTGGCCCGCAGCTCGGGCTCCTCCTCCCCGGCGAACTGGGCGTCCATCTTGGCGCGCAGCTCGTGCACGTTCAGGCTGGAGGTGTCGATCACCAGGTCGGCGTCGCCGCGCAGCTCGCGCAGCAGCTCGCGTTCGGCGGCGATGCCGTCCACGATGCGTCCGTCGCCCTGGAGCGGGTGCGGGCGGCGCACCGACTCGAAGCGGCGGACCAGGGCCTCGTCGGAGGACTCCAGGAAGACGATCCGCCGGGTGACGCCCCGGGTGTCCAGGTCGGCGAGGGACTCGCGGAGGTTGTCGAAGAAGCGCCGGCCGCGCACGTCCACGACCACCGCGATCCGCGCCACGTTGCCCTGCGAGCGGGCGCCCAGCTCCACCATGGTGGGGATGAGGGCGGGCGGGAGGTTGTCCACGACGAACCAGCCGAGGTCCTCCAGACACTTGGCGGCCGTGGACCGGCCGGCTCCGGACATGCCGGAAATGATCACCAGCTCGGGGATGGCCGCCTCGGGGACCCCGGCTGTCTCGCTGCCCGTACTCACCTGTGCTCCGTTGTCGTGGCCCGTCTCCCGGCCGGCGTCGGGCCGGGCCGGGCCCTGGCCGGTGCCGTGCCGGACGCCCTGGTCGCCCTGGTCGCCGTGCGTCCGATCTCGCTGTGCCATGGGCTGTGCGTCGTGCTCCGTCATGTCTCCTGCCCCCGTCGTTCGTCCGGGACGCCCGCGGTCACGGGCTCCCCCGAGGAACCTCCCGTCGTACCGGGTTCCTCGTCCTCAATGATCTCTCCGGTCGCCGTGTTCACGGCGGGTGCGGCCGGGGCCGCCTGGGCGAGGGCCACGGCGATGGTCTCCGCCGTCTTCCGGCCTATCCCGGGCACTTCCTGGATCTGCTCGATTGTGGCGGACCGCAGCTTCTTCACCGAGCCGAAATGCTTGATGAGCGCCTGCTTGCGGGTCTCTCCCAGGCCGGGGACGTCGTCCAGCGGGCCCGCGCGGAAGCGCTTGGCGCGCTTGGTGCGCTGGTAGGTGATCGCGAAGCGGTGCGCCTCGTCACGCACCCGCTGGAGCAGGTAGAGGCCCTCGCTGGTGCGGGGCAGGACCACCGGGTCGTCCTCGCCGGGCACCCAGACCTCCTCCAGGCGCTTGGCGAGACCGCAGACGGCGATGTCGTCGATGCCCAGCTCGTCCAGGGCGCGCTGGGCCGCGGCGACCTGCGGCTGACCGCCGTCGACGACCACCAGCTGGGGCGGGTAGGCGAACTTCCGGGGCCGGCCGTCGTCGTTCTTGAGGGAGTCCGTGATCACCTCCGGGGCGGCGGGCGCGCCGTCGACGCTCCCGGCGCCGGTGCCGTCGGCGTCCGGGACGTCGGAGCCGTCGGCCCACTCCCCCGTCCGCTCCTTCTCGGCGAGGTAGCGCCGGAAGCGGCGGCCGATCACCTCGTGCATGGAGCGGACGTCGTCCTGGCCGGCGAAGCCCTTGATCTGGAAGCGGCGGTACTCGCTCTTGCGCTGCAGCCCGTCCTCGAAGACGACCATGGAGGCCACCACGTCGTCGCCCTGGAGGTGGGAGATGTCGTAGCACTCGATCCGCAGCGGGGCGCTGTCCAGGCCGAGGGCCTCGGCGATCTCCTCCAGCGCGCGCGAGCGGGTGGTCAGGTCGGAGGCGCGCTTGGTCTTGTGCAGCGCGAGGGACTGCTGGGCGTTGCGCTGCACGGTCTCCATCAGCGCCTTCTTGTCGCCGCGCTGCGGGATGCGCAGCGACACGTTCGCCCCGCGGCGGCCGGTCAGCCACTCCTGGACCGGCTCGACCGGCTCGGGCAGGGCCGGGACCAGCACCTCCTTGGGGACGGCGTCCCCGCTCTCCTCGCCGTACAGCTGCTGGAGGGCGTGCTCGACCAGGGCGCCGGTGGTGACGTCCTCGACCTTGTCGGTGACCCAGCCGCGCTGTCCGCGGACCCGGCCGCCGCGTACGTGGAAGATCTGCACGGCCGCCTCCAGCTCGTCCTCGGCGACGGCGACGAGGTCGGCGTCGGTCGCGTCGGCGAGGACGACCGCGTTCTTCTCCATGGCCTTCTTCAGGGCCTCGATGTCGTCGCGCAGGCGGGCCGCCCGCTCGTACTCCATCTCCTCCGCCGCCTCCATCATCTGCTTCTCCAGGCGGCGGAGGTAGGTGCCGGTCCGGCCCGCCATGAAGTCGCAGAACTCGTCGGCCAGATCCCGGTGGTCCTCGGGGCCGATCCGGCCGACGCAGGGCGCGGAGCACTTGCCGATGTAGCCGAGCAGGCAGGGCCGGCCGGTGCGGGTGGCGTTCTTGAAGACGCCGGCCGAGCAGGTGCGCACCGGGAACACCCGCAGCAGCAGGTCGACGGTGTCCCGGATGGCCCAGGCGTGGGCGTACGGCCCGAAATACCGGACGCCCTTCTTCTTGTGACCGCGCATCACCTGGACGCGGGGAAACTGCTCGTTCATCGTCACCGCGAGGTACGGGTAGCTCTTGTCGTCGCGGTACTTGACGTTGAACCGGGGGTCGTACTCCTTGATCCAGGAGTACTCCAGCTGAAGGGCCTCGACCTCCGTGGACACCACGGTCCACTCCACGGACGCGGCGGTGGTCACCATCGTCCGGGTGCGCGGGTGCAGGTTCGCCAGGTCCTGGAAGTAGTTCGCCAGGCGCTGGCGCAGGCTCTTCGCCTTTCCGACGTAGATCACCCGGCGGTGCTCGTCACGGAACCTGTACACCCCCGGAGAGTCCGGGATCTCACCCGGCCTGGGGCGGTAGCTGGAGGGATCGGCCATGTCTCACACCCTACTGGCGAGCACCGACACCGCGTCGGGCCTGTGGACAACCCTCGTGCTCATACGGCGGCCTCCCCCCGGACCGCGCTCGCGTCCCGAGGCCGGCGGCGGGCCGCCGGGCGGGCGTGTCACGGCCACGGGCGTATCCGGCGGTCGGGTTCCGGCCATGCGGGATGCCGGGGCCCCGCCGCCGGCCGGCCGCCGGCCGCTCTTCGGCCAGGCCCCGGACAAGGGCTCATCACGGCACGTTCCGGGCCCCTGCCGGTCCGCTCCCGCCTCCGCCCGACGGTGAGGTCCGGCCAGTCGTCCGGAACGGCCGAGCCGAGGTGTTGTCGGGCCATGGTCAACACGCTTCAATGCGGGGGAATCGGGGCCGCGCACCCATGTGTGCGGGCGCGGCGTGCCCGGCCACGGGTGTCCGCCATGCCCACGGAGGTGGCCCCGCACACCCGCGCAGGCGGTGTGACCAGCCGTAGTGACACGCACAGAAAGGCGCCTCGGCATGCGGCACGCCACAGAGCACGCGGACGTCCCCGCCGCGGAACTGGCCGCGGTCCTGCGGGGCGGCCCCTTCCACGTGGCGCTGCGCGCCGCGATCGCCGCACGCGGCCTGCCGCTCCAGCGGGTGCAGCACCATCTGTCGCGCCACGGGGTCAAGGTGGGCGTCACCAGCCTCAGTTACTGGCAACAAGGTGCCCGCCGTCCTCAGCGCCCGGAGTCGCTGCGGGCCGTACGGGCGCTGGAGGAGATCCTCCGGCTGCCGGACGAGTCGCTGATCCGGCTGCTCGCCGAGCCCGGCGGCCACTGCGGCGACGACCGCCCGGCGGGCCGCTCCTACCGCTCCCTCGTCGAGGCCTCGGACGTCCTGGACCGGCTCACCACCGGCCTGGACTGGTGCCCGGACGGCGGACTGCGCACCCTGAGCCACCACGAATGCGTCCGGATCGGCGCCCGGCGCGAACTGGCGAGCCGTGAGGCCCACCACATCGTGCGCGCCCACCGCGACGGCGTCGACCGCTTCGTCGCCGTCCATCACGGCGACCCGGGCTGCGACCCCCGCCGGGTCGCCGTGCGCGCCCTGGAGAACTGCCGCACCGGCCGCCTGCGCTGGGACCGGGACACCGGCGTCCTCGTGGCCGAGCTGCTCTTCGGCACCCGGCTGCGCCAAGGCGACACCTTCCTCTTCCGGTACGCCGTGGAGGACGGCACGGCCGGGCCGTCCCGTGACTATTTGCACCGGTGCGGCTCGTCCGGCGGCCAGTACGCGCTCCAGGTGCGCTTCGACGCGGCGGCCCTGCCGGCGCGCTGCCACCGCTTCTCCCAGCACTCGGCGGCGGCCCCGCGCACCGGCCGCCAGGAGCTGTCCGTGTCCGGTCCCCACCACAGCGCCCATCTGGTCGAGCCGAGGCTCCGGCCGGGCATCCTGGGGATCGCCTGGGACTGGGAGTGAGGGGTTCACCACCGCTTTCGCCGCCGGGACGGGGCGGGCCGTCGTAGGACGACGGGCGGTGCGGGAGGCGTCGGCCACGCCGACCGCGCCGCCGGGCCCCGGCCGCGTCCCGGTCAGTCCGCCGGGCCGGCGACGATCCTGCCGCCGGTGGTCTTCACCGCCAGCTCGGTCAGCGGCTGGGTGGCCGGTGCCTGGACCACCTCGCCCGTCACGGCGTCGAACCGGCTGCCGTGGCAGGGGCAGACCAGGGTCGTGCCCTCCAGCTTGTTGATGGGGCACCCCGCGTGCGTGCAGATCGTGCTGTACGCCTTGAGGCTGCCGTCCCGGGCGCGGCTGACCACCACGTTGTGATCCCGGTAGAGCTTCGCCCCGCCCTTCGCGACCTCGCTCTCCTTGCCGAGGTCGACGGACTCGGTGGCGGCAGAGGCCGAACCGCCTCCGTCCGAGGAGGAGCACGCGGCCAGGCCGAGCCCGGCGACCGGGGCCGCGGCGGCCCCTCGAAGGACGGTACGACGGCTCGCGGAGGAGCGGGCGGGCATCTGGACTCCACTGGTCAAGGGGTGTGCGGAGCGCACGATACCGGGACAGAGGGAGCGGCCCGGGGGCGGGGGCGGCGGACGCGGTCGCTCATGTGAGCGTTTACGCCGGGCCGGGTCATGGGATAGCGTCCCGGCCGGAAGACGACCGAGGGCCGGGTGGCCGGACCTGCGGGGAACGGTGGGCCTGCGCGGTGAGGTGCGTCCAGCCGCCCGCCCCCGCGGTGCCCGCAGGAGCCGGGCCGCGCCGAAGCCGCCGGACGCACCGCACCGCCCCGCTGTCCGAGAAGGGAACCGCCTCGTGATCGTCGTCGCCGGTGAGGCACTGATCGACCTGGTACCGCAGGGCCCGGGTGCCCTCGCGGCCCTGAAGCCGGCGCTCGGCGGCGGTCCGTACAACACCGCCGTGGCCCTCGGCAGGCTCGGCTCCCCCACCGCCTTCTGCTCCCGGACGTCGTCCGACGCCTTCGGGGAGGCCCTGCTCGACGGGCTGCGGCGGGCCGGGGTCGACGTGTCCGGCGTCCAGCGGGGCCCGGAACCGACGACCCTCGCCGTGGCCACGATCGACGCCGGTGGCTCGGCCGCGTACTCCTTCTATGTCGACGGCACCGCCGACCGTCTGTTCTCCGCTCCCGCCGCACTCCCGGCGGGGACGCGCGCGGTGTCCTTCGGTACCTGCTCGCTCGTGCTGGAACCGGGGGCGAGCGCCTACGAGGAGCTGATGCGGGCCGCCGCCGGACAGGGGCTGTTCACCGCGCTCGACCCCAATGTCCGGGCGGGGCTGATCCCGGACGCGGACGCCTACCGGGAGCGTTTTCGCGGCTGGCTGCCCTCGGTGACGCTGCTGAAGCTGTCGGAGGAGGACGCGGAGTGGCTCGGCGGCACGCCGCGCGAGTGGCTGGCCGCGGGACCGGCGGCCGTGGTGATCACGCGCGGCGGCGATGGTCTGACCGTGTTCACCCGGGACGGCGGGGAGCATTCCGTGCCGGGCGAGAAGGTCGACGTCGTGGACACCATCGGCGCCGGCGACACGGTGAACGCGGCCTTGCTGCACGGGCTGGCGGGCCGGGACGCGCTGTCCGCCGAAGCGCTCGCCGCCCTCGGGGCGGAGGGCTGGACACGGCTGTTGCGCTTCGCGGCACGGGCGGCGGCGATCACCTGCTCGCGGGCGGGGGCCGAGCCGCCGTACGCGGCGGAACTGGGTGATCCGGCCGCGCCGTGAGCGTCTGTCGTTCCCTGTGCTGGTGACAGGGTGCGACCGGGCCCGCCGTGTGCGGGAGTCCGGCGGACCGCCGGACCGGCTGATGGCGGAACGAGCGGCGCCCCGCGGGAAGTTCCCGCGGGGCGCCGCTGCCGATGAGACGTCAGACCGGCCGGACCGGACCGGACTTGGCCGGTTGTCTCAGGAACTGCGCTTCCGCGTGGTCTTCTTCGCGGGCGTCGCCTTCTTCGCGGCCGAGGCGGCCTTCTTGGTCGTGGCGGCCTTCTTGGCCGTGGCCCTGTCGGCCCCGGACTCGGCGGCGGCGCTGTCGGTCCTGGCCGTCACCGTCTTCCTGGCGGGGGCCTTGGCCGCCGCCGTCTTCCGGGTCGTGCCGCCGCGCGGTGCCTTGACCTGCTGGGCGTCGCTGATGCGGTCGCCGAGGATCTCCCGCAAGAACTTGCCCGTGTGGCTCGCCGGGACCCCGGCGACCTCCTCGGGCGTGCCCTCGGCGACCACCAGGCCGCCTCCGGCACCGCCCTCGGGGCCCATGTCCACGATCCAGTCGGCGGTCTTGATCACGTCGAGGTTGTGCTCGATGACGATGACCGTGTTGCCCTTGTCGACCAGTCCGCCGAGGACCGTCAGCAGCTTGCTGATGTCCTCGAAGTGCAGACCGGTGGTCGGCTCGTCCAGGACGTAGACCGTGCGCCCGGTGGATCGCTTCTGCAGTTCGCTGGCGAGCTTGACGCGCTGCGCCTCGCCACCGGAGAGAGTGGTGGCGGACTGGCCGAGGCGGACATAGCCGAGCCCGACGTCGTTCAGCGTCCTCAGGTGGCGGGAGATCGCCGGGACCGCCTCGAAGAAGTGCATGGCCTCCTCGATCGGCATGTTCAGGACCTCGGCGATGGACTTGCCCTTGTAGTGGACCTCCAGGGTCTCCCGGTTGTACCGGGCGCCGTGGCAGACCTCGCACGGGACGTAGACGTCCGGGAGGAAGTTCATCTCGATCTTGATCGTGCCGTCGCCCGCGCAGTTCTCGCAGCGGCCGCCCTTGACGTTGAAGGAGAAGCGGCCGGGCAGGTAACCCCGGACCTTCGCCTCGGTGGTCTCGGCGAACAGCTTGCGGATGTGGTCGAAGACGCCGGTGTACGTCGCCGGGTTGGACCGCGGGGTGCGGCCGATCGGCGACTGGTCGACGTGCACCACCTTGTCGACCAGGTCGTCGCCGTCGACGCGGGTGTGCCGTCCGGGGACGGTCCGGGCGCCGTTCAGCTCGCGGGCCAGGTGCGTGTACAGGATGTCGTTGACCAGGGTCGACTTGCCGGAGCCGGAGACGCCGGTGACGGCCGTGAACACGCCCAGCGGGAAGGACACGTCGATGTCCCGCAGGTTGTTCTCGCGGGCGCCGTGCACGGTGAGCTGCCGCGACAGGTCGCGCGGGCGGCGCACGTCGGGGAGCGGGATCGCCTTGCGGCCCGAGAGGTACGCGCCGGTCTGCGACTCGGTGTTGTCGAGCAGTTCCTTCACGGAGCCGCTGTGGACCACCTTGCCGCCGTGCTCGCCGGCGCCGGGGCCGATGTCCACGATCCAGTCGGCGACCTTGATCGTGTCCTCGTCGTGCTCCACGACGATGAGCGTGTTGCCCATGTCGCGCAGCCGGACCAGGGTCTCGATCAGCCGGTGGTTGTCCCGCTGGTGCAGGCCGATGGACGGCTCGTCCAGCACGTACAGGACGCCGACGAGGCCGGAGCCGATCTGGGTGGCCAGGCGGATGCGCTGGGCCTCGCCGCCGGAGAGGGTCCCGGCCGCTCGGTTGAGCGAGAGGTAGTCCAGGCCGACGTCGACCAGGAAGCGCAGCCGCTCGTTGACCTCCTTCAGGACCCGCTCGGCGATCTTCTTGTCGCGGGCGCTCAGCTTCAGTTCGCCCAGGAAGTCCGCGCAGTCGCTGATCGACATCGCGGAGACCTCGGCGATCGACTTGCCCATGATCGTGACCGCGAGGACGATCGGCTTCAGGCGCGTGCCCTCGCAGGAGGGACAGGGCACCTCGCGCATATAGCCCTCGAAGCGCTCGCGGCTGGCGTCGCTCTCGGCCTCGCTGTGCCGGCGCTTGACGAAGGGCAGCGCGCCCTCGAACGGGGTGGTGTAGACCCGCTCCCGGCCGTACCGGTTGCGGTAGCGCACCTCGATCTGTGTCTTGTGGCCGTGGAGCAGGGCCTTCCTGGCGCGCTGCGGCAGGCCCGCGAAGGGGATGTCCGTGCGGAAGCCGAGGGCGTCCGCGAGGGCGCCGATGAGTCGGCCGAAGTAGTCCTTGGTGTGGCCGTGCGACCAGGGGTGGATGGCGCCCTCGTCCAGGGACTTGTCCGGGTCCGGGACGATCAGCTCGGGGTCGACCTCCATGCGCGTGCCGATGCCGGTGCACTCGGGGCAGGCGCCGAAGGGCGAGTTGAAGGAGAAGGAGCGGGGCTCCAGTTCCTCGAAGGACAGGTCGTCGTACGGGCAGTACAGGTGCTCCGAGTACATGCGCTCGCGCTCGGGGTCGTCCTCGGGGAGGTCCACGAAGTCGAGCACGACCATGCCGCCGGAGAGGCCGAGGGCCGTCTCCACGGAGTCGGTGAGGCGCCGCTTGGCGGAGTCCTTCACCGTGAGGCGGTCCACGACCACCTCGATGGTGTGCTTCTCCTGCTTCTTCAGGACCGGCGGTTCGGACAGCTGGACGGTCTGGCCGTCCACCCGCGCGCGGGAGTAGCCCTTGGTCTGGAGGTCGGCGAAGAGGTCGACGAACTCGCCCTTGCGCTCGCGCACCAGCGGGGAGAGCACCTGGAAGCGGCTGCCCTCGGGCAGTTCCAGGACCTTGTCCACGATGGCCTGCGGCGACTGGCGCGAGATCGGGCGGCCGCACTCGGGGCAGTGCGGCTTGCCGATGCGCGCGAACAGCAGACGCAGATAGTCGTAGACCTCGGTGATGGTGCCGACCGTCGAGCGGGGGTTGCGCGAGGTCGACTTCTGGTCGATGGAGACGGCCGGGGAGAGACCCTCGATGAAGTCGACGTCGGGCTTGTCCATCTGCCCGAGGAACTGCCGTGCGTACGAGGAGAGCGACTCCACGTAACGGCGCTGGCCCTCCGCGAAGATCGTGTCGAAGGCCAGGGAGGACTTGCCCGACCCGGACAGGCCCGTGAAGACGATGAGCGAGTCACGAGGCAGGTCGAGCGAGACATTCTTGAGATTGTGCTCGCGCGCGCCACGGACGATGAGACGGTCGGCCACGCCGGTCCGCACCTTTCTTGGGGGAAGTGACAGGGGCGGGGCCCCCGTGCTTCTTCAGACTAGGGGGAGCCACTGACAACGTCGGTCGGATTGCCCGGTTGCATAACAATCCCCGGCTACCCAGCATGCCCGACGCCACCATCGACGATATAGCACGCGCATTCGATTTACGGGCGAGGTTCGTCACCTTCACCCGAACGTGTGGCCCGGCTAGGGTCGGCGCCATGATGGATCACGCTCATGACCTGGCCTGTGTACGCGAGGCGACCGACCGGCTGCTCACCGCGGTCGCCGCACTGGACAACGCCGCGCTCGCCGAGCCGTCACGGCTTCCGGGCTGGAGCCGCGGGCACGTCCTCACCCACCTCGCCCGGAACGCGGACGCGCTCGTGAACGTCCTCGAGGGCCGCCCCATGTACGCGAGCGCCGAGGCGCGGGACACCGACATCGAGCGGGGCGCCCCGCGCCCGGCCGAGGTCCAGGTCGCCGACGTCCGGGAGAGCGCGGCCCGCTTCCAGGACGCCGGGGCCGCGCCGGCGGACTGGACGCGCACGGTGGAGCTGCGCAACGGGGTCACCGACTCCGCGTCGCGGGTGCCGTTGCGCCGGTGGGCGGAGGTGGAGCTGCACCACGTGGACCTCGGGACGGGGTACGAGCTGGAGGATCTGCCGGCCGAGTTCCTGGAGCGGGAGACCGGCTTCCTCGCGGAGCGGTTCTCCGGGCACCCCGACGTCCCGGCGGTCCGCCTCACGGACGGCACGCGCGCGTGGACCACCGGACGCGAGGCCGGAGCGCCCGGTATCACGGTGACCGGCCGGCCGGCGGACCTGCTGGGCTGGCTCGCCGGGCGACGCGACGGCGCGTCGCTGACGGTGGACGGCGGTGAGCTGCCGAAGCTGCCTCCGCTGTAGGAACCGGCCCGCGGCCGTCCGCGGGCCCGTCCGGGAGGGCGTGCGCCGGGATCGGTCCGCTATAGGCTGCCGACATGACGTACACCGGAGAGGTCAAGGTCGGCGGACCGGCGGATGTGCACGAGCTGAAAGACCTGATGATCACCAAGATCGCGGTCGGCCCGATGGACAATAACGCCTATCTGCTGCGCTGCCGGGCCACCGACGAGCAGCTCCTGATCGACGCCGCCAACGAGGCGCCGGCGCTCCTCGGCATGATCGGTGACGACGGCATCGCGTCCGTCGTCACCACCCACCGGCACGGTGATCACTGGCAGGCCCTCGCCGAGGTCGTCGCGGCCACGGGCGCGCGTACCTACGCCGGCCGCGAAGACGCCGCCGGCATCCCCGTGCCCACCGACGTCCTCGTCGACGACGGCGATGTGATCAGGGTGGGCCGGGTGGAGCTGACCGCGCGCCATCTGGTCGGGCACACGCCCGGTTCGATCGCGCTGGTCTACGACGACCCGCACGGCCACCCGCACGTCTTCACCGGCGACTGCCTCTTCCCCGGCGGTGTCGGCAACACGCACAAGGACCCGAAGGCGTTCGCCAGCCTGATCCACGACGTGGAGACGAAGATCTTCGGCGCGCTGGCGGACGAGACCTGGGTCTACCCGGGGCACGGCAACGACACGACACTGGGCGCGGAGCGGCCGCATCTGCCGGAGTGGCACGCGCGCGGGTGGTGAGCGGGAGCGGCGCCGCGCGGCTGGCCCGCACGGCGCCGCTCGCGCGCTCTGACGAACACCGCGGGCAAACAGACACTCCGCCGGGAGACACCCGTGCTCCGGCGCACAGGCCGTACACGCGCCGGGCGCGCACCGCGCACCACACATGCTCCCGGCGCGCACCACCCTCGCACGCGCCCCCTGTGATTCATTCGCACACACCGAGCCCCCGTGCGCACTCCCGGAGAACGGCTCCGCGCAGTCCACTGGTAGCAGCCCGCGCAGGCCGACAGCGCCTGAGGGGTAGGGCCGCCGGTCTCCAACCCACCGCCCTCGGCCGGCGGCCCAGGCATCACCCACGCCCGCGTGAAGACGCGGGCCGTGTTCACACAGCCGCAACACCCGTTCCCACTATGCGGACAACTACCGCTGTGACCTGGACAGATGCCGCGTTCGCTGCCACTCTCCCGCCATGCATCCTGCCCCTCGCACCCTGCGCAGCGCGGTCGCCGCCGCCACCGTAGCCCTGCTCGCCACCGCTGTCGGCTGTGCGCCGCAGCCCGAGGAGAAGGCGTCCGCCGCCCCGTCCGGGCCGGCCGCGAAGAGCTGCGCCAAGGGCGGGCTCGCCACGAAGACCTCCGGGAAGCTGACCATCGCGACGGACGAACCGGCGTACGAGCCCTGGTTCCAGGACGACAAGCCGGCCAGCGGCAAGGGCTTCGAGTCGGCGGTCGCCTATGCCGTGGCCAAGCGGCTCGGTTACGACAAGAGCGCCGTCGTCTGGCAGAGCGTGCCGTTCAACAAGGCGTTCGCGCCAGGGGTGAAGAGCTTCGACTTCGACATCAACCAGGTGTCGATCAGTGACGAGCGCAAGAAGGCCGTGGACTTCTCCTCCGGCTACTACGACGTGCGGCAGGCCGTCATCGCGCTGAAGGGCGGCAAGGCGGCCGAGGCGACGGACATCGCCGGGCTGCGGAAGCTCAAGCTGGGCGCGCAGGTGGGCACCACGAGCCTCGACTACATCACCGACCTGGTGAAACCGACTGAGCAGGCGGCCGTCTTCGCCAAGAACGACCAGGCCAAGTCCGCGCTGAAGAACGGTCAGGTCGACGCCATCGTCACCGATCTGCCGACCGCGTTCTACATCACCGCGGCCGAGGTCACGAACGCGAGGATCGTCGGCCAGTTCGAGCACCAGGGCGGCACGCCCGAGCAGTTCGGGCTCGTCCTGGACAAGGGCAGCGCGCTGACCTCGTGCGTGACCGCCGCCGTCGACGCCCTGCGCGAGGACGGCACGCTGGCCGGGATCGAGAAGCAGTGGCTCTCGGACGCCGTCGACGCGCCGGTGCTCAAGTGACGGTCGTCAAGGGCGAGCCGGCCCGGGAAGGGGCGGACGACACCGGTGGCCCGGCCGGGGGCGGTCCCCGCGACGACGGCTACGTGCCCTCCGAACGGCGCCTGGCGCGGGACCGCCACCGACGCGCCCGGGCCCGCCGCGCCACGGCGATCGCGGCCCTGTCGACCCTGGTCACGGCCGCGCTGCTCTACCTGGTCGTCGTCAGCGCTCCCGGCTGGCCGCGCACCAAGGAGACCTTCTTCAGCGCGCACTACGCGCGCGAGGCGTTCCCGAAGATCCTCGAAGGGCTGTGGCTGAACCTCCGGCTGCTGCTGGTCTGCGGCGTCGCCGTCCTGGTCCTCGGCATGCTGATCGCCATCGCGCGGACCCTGCGCGGCCCGGTGTTCTTCCCGCTGCGGGTGCTGGCGGCGGCCTACACCGACTTCTTCCGCGGTCTGCCGCTGATCATCAACCTGATGATCGTCGTCCTGGGCGTGCCGGCGCTGCGGCTGCAGGGCGTGACGGTCGATCCGGTGGTGCTCGGCGGCACGGCGCTGACGCTGACCTACTCGGCGTACGTGGCGGAGGTGTTCCGGGCCGGCATCGACTCCGTCCACCCCTCGCAGCGCGCGGCGGCCCGTTCGCTGGGCCTGACCAACCGGCAGGCCCTGCGCCACGTCGTCCTGCCGCAGGCGGTGCGCCGCCAGGTGCCGCCGCTGCTCAACGACCTGGTCTCGCTGCAGAAGGACACCGGTCTCGTCTCCATCGGCGGCGCGGTGGACGCCGTACGGGCGGCCGACATCATCGTGGGCCGCAGTCTGAACTACACGCCGTACATCGTCGCGGGGCTGGCGTTCGTCGCGCTGACCATTCCGATGACCCGGTTCACCGACTGGGTGACGGCCCGGACGGACCGGCGGCGGGCGCAGGGAGGGTCCCTGTGAACACCCGGGAAGGATCGCTGTGAGCACGCTGGAGAGCACGCCCGCCGGCAACGCGCCCGTCCTGCGGATGGAGTCGGTCCGCAAGACCTTCGGCGGCTCGGTCGTCCTGCGGGACATCGATCTTCAGGTCGCGCCGCACACGGTGACCGCGCTGATCGGCGCCTCCGGCTCGGGCAAGTCGACGCTGCTGCGCTGTGCCAACCTCCTGGAGGAGATCGACGACGGCGCGATCTGGCTGGACGGCGAGGAGATCACCGACCCGCGGGCGGACCAGGACGCGGTACGGCGCCGGATCGGCGTCGTCTTCCAGGCGTACAACCTGTTTCCGCACATGACCGTCCTGGACAACATCACGCTCGCGCCGCGCCGGGTGCACGGGGTGGCCCGCGCGGAGGCCGAGGAGCGGGCCGGGGAGCTGCTGGAGCGCCTCGGCCTGGCCGGGAAGGCGGATGCCTACCCGGACCGGCTCAGCGGCGGCCAGCAGCAGCGGGTGGCGATCGTGCGGGCCCTGGCGGTGCGGCCCCGGCTGTTGCTGCTGGACGAGATCACGGCCGCGCTCGACCCGGAACTGGTGGGCGAGGTGCTGGAGGTCGTCCGCGGGCTGAAGGAGGACGGCATGACCATGGTGCTGGCGACGCACGAGATGGGGTTCGCGCGGGACGTCGCCGACCAGGTGTGCTTCCTGGACGGCGGGGTCGTGCTGGAGCACGGCAGCGCCGAGCAGGTCTTCGGCGAGCCGCGGCACGAGCGCACCCGGCGCTTTCTGCGCCGGATCGTGGAGGCGGGCCGGCTGTAGTCCCGCGCGCGGGCTCACGCGTCCGCGCGCGCCGCCCCGAGCAGCGCCGCGACGCGCTCCACGCCGAACACATAGCCCTGCACACCGCAGCCGGCGATCACGCCGTCGGCGCGCCGCGAGACGTACGAGTGGTGCCGGAACGGCTCGCGCTGGTGGATGTTGGAGATGTGCACCTCCAGCACGGGCATGCCGTCGCAGGCGTTGAGCGCGTCCAGGATGGCGACCGAGGTGTGCGAGTAGGCACCGGGGTTGATGACGATCCCGCAGTGGCCGAGCCTCGCCTCGTGGATCCAGTCGACCAGCTGGCCCTCGTGGTTGGACTGCCGGGCGTCCACCGTGCCGCCGTACGCGGCCGCCGCCTTGGCGCACAGCGCCTCCACGTCGGCCAGTGTCTCCTTGCCGTAGATCTCGGGCTGGCGCTGGCCGAGCAGGTTCAGGTTGGGCCCGTTGAGGATCATGATCGGGGCGTTGGCCAGGGTACGGGGCACGGTTCCTCCGGTCCGTCGTGGCGGCGCGTCTGCGACCGCTGCTCGTCACACCGGTCTATCACGCCGGTCCGGTCGGACCGCCTGCCGTGCACGCCGGTCTCCACGGCGCGCACCACTGGCCCCGCGATCACCTCCGCACGCCCCCGTAACTCGTGATCACGGTGGGTAGTTGATCCGTCATGCGTGATGTACAGGCTGTCAACAGGCCGTCCATGCCGCGGCTCGCCGCCGCCTCGCTCGCCGGGACGGCGATCGAGTTCTACGACTTCTTCGTCTACGGCACGGCGGCGGCCCTGGTGCTCGGACCGCTGTTCTTCCCGACGTTCTCGCCTCTGGCGGGCACGCTGGCGGCCTTCGCAACGTTCGGGGTGGGGTTCATCGCCAGACCGCTGGGCTCGGTGCTGTTCGGGCATCTCGGGGACCGGCGCGGGCGGCGGCCGGTGCTCGTCGGCTCGCTGCTGCTGACCGGTTTCGCCACGGTCGCGGTCGGCTGTGTGCCGTCCTACGGCGCCATCGGCGTCGCAGCGCCCGTCCTGCTGCTCGTTCTGCGCTTCCTGCAGGGACTGGGGCTCGGCGGGGAGTGGGGCGGTGCGGTGCTGCTGACCGCCGAGCACGCCCCGGCCGGGCGGCGTGCCCTGTGGTCGAGCTTCCCGCAGGTCGGTCCGGCGCTCGGGTTCGGGCTGGCCAACGGAGTGGTGCTCGCGCTGTCGGCGGCGCTGTCCGACGCGGAGTTCGCGCGCTGGGGCTGGCGCGTGCCGTTCTGGGCGGCCGGGGCGCTGGCGCTGGCCGGTCTGTGGCTGCGCTCGTCGCTCGCGGAGAGCCCCCGCTTCCTGGAGATCGACGATCACGCGCGCGTGCCGTTCTTCGAGGTCGTACGGCATCACGGGCGGCTGGTGCTGCTGACGGCCGGAGCGCTCGCGGTGGGTTACGCGGTCTTCTACGCGGTGACGACCTGGTCGCTGGCCTATGCGACGGAACGGCTCGGTGTGAGCCGTACGGTCATGCTGACGTGCGTCATGGGCGCGGTACTCGTTCAGGGCGCGCTCGTGCCGCTCGTGGCGCTGGTCGCCGACCGGTTCGGGCGCCGGCCGATGTGCCTGACGGGATGCGTGGCCTCTGCTCTGTGGATGCTCCCGATGGTCGCGCTGCTGGCGACCGGGGAGCCGCTGCTGATGTTCCTCGGCATCCTGGGCGCCCTGCTCGCCTTCGTCACCATGTTCGCGGTGGTCGCCGCCTATCTGCCGGAGTTGTACGAGCCGCGGGTGCGGTGCACGGGCGCCGCCGTGGGCTACAACCTCGGCGGGGTTCTCGGCGGCGCCCTCACCCCGATCGTGGCCACGGCGCTGGCGGAGCGGGGCGGACCGGTGCCGTGGGGCGTCGGCGCGTATCTGACGGGGATCGCGCTGATCAGTTTGGTGTGCTTCGCACTGCTGCCGGAGACGCGTCCGGTGCCCGTGGCGGCGGTGGAACCGGTTACGGGCTGACCGGCGCACCACGCGCGGAGGGACGGCTGCCAGGACCTGTCTGACCATTCACGTCGTCGCCCGAAGGGCGGCCGCGCGGCGTCGGGTGCGTGCTCTCGGCATGCCGGCTCCAGGCCCTCGTACGGGACGTACTCGGGTCTGGGACCGGTGCGGCGAGAGTGCGTGCATGGCGTCGCGCGGCAGACGGGAAGGGTCAGACAGGCGCTAGGGGTTGACCGCCAGTTCCAGGTACGCCGCGAACAGCACCAGGTGGACGCCGCCCTGGAGCGGTGTGGCCCGGCCGGGCACCACGGTCAGGGAACTGACCACCACGGTCAGCGCGAGCATCAGCATGTGCGTCGAGCCGAGGCCGAGGACGAGCGGCCCGGACAGCCAGACGGAGGCCAGGGCCACGGCCGGGATGGTCAGGCCGATGCTGGCCATCGCGGAGCCGTGCGCGAGGTTGAGGCTGGTCTGCACCCGGTCCCGGCGGGCGGCGCGCAGCGCGGCGATCGTCTCGGGCAGCAGGACGAGCAGGGCGATGATCACGCCGACCACCGCCTGCGGCAGTCCGGCCGCCGCCACGCCCGACTCGATCGTGGGCGACACGCCCTTGGCCAGGCCGACCACGCCCACCAGCGCCAGCCCGAGCAGGCCCAGGCTGAACCGGGCGGTGCGCGCGGTCGGGGGCGCCGCGTGGTCGTCGCCTCTGACGGTCGCGCCCTGCCGGGTGACGGGCAGGAAGTAGTCACGGTGCCGCACGGTCTGGGTGGTCACGAACAGGCCGTAGAGGATCAGTGACGACAGCGCGGCGAAGGTCAGCTGGACGGTGGAGAACTCGGGTCCGGGCCTGCTGGTGGTGAAGGTCGGCAGCACCAGGCTGAGCGTGGCCAGCGTCGCGACGGTCGCCAGCGCCGCACCGGTGCCCTCGGGGTTGAAGAGCGCCGTGCCGTGCCGCAGGGAGGCGACGAGCAGGCTGATGCCGACGATGCCGTTGCAGGTGATCATCACGGCGGCGAAGACGGTGTCCCGGGCCAGCGTCGAACTCTTGTCGCCGCCGTCGGCCATGAGGGTGACGATCAGAGCGACCTCGATGATCGTGACGGCGATGGCGAGCACCAGGGAGCCGAAGGGCTCGCCGACCCGGTGGGCGACCACCTCGGCGTGGTGGACCGCCGCCAGGACGGAGCCGGCGAGGACCACGGTCACCAGGGCGACGGCGGGGCCGGGCAGGCCCCGGCCCCAGGTGAGGGCCAGCAGGACGACCGCGAGCACCGGCAGGAGGATCGTCCATTGACGGGTGAGCGACCGGAGCCGAGTGATCATGCGGTGATGGTCGCAGAGGCGTACAGGATTCGCATTCCGTTCTTTTCGGATACTTCTCGTCCTTTCCGGTGCGGGGCCCGGTGCCGGTGGGACCGGGCCCCGTCGGGGGACGGCGGGGCCGTCACACGTCGACGTGGTTCTTCCGGGCGCCTTCGCCGTCGGCCCGCGCCTCCTGCTTCCTGGTGGCGAGGAGGCTGGTGACCGTGGTGACGGCGAGGACCACGCAGATCACGCCGAGCGAGACCGGGATGCTGATCTCGGGGACATGGACACCGGACTCGTGCAGGGCGTGCAGCACCAGCTTGACGCCGATGAAGCCGAGGATGATCGACAGCCCGTACGACAGGTGCACCAGCTTCTTGAGCAGTCCGCCGATGAGGAAGTACAGCTGGCGCAGACCCATCAGGGCGAAGGCGTTGGCGGTGAAGACGATGTACGGGTCCTGGGTCAGGCCGAAGATCGCGGGGATGGAGTCCAGGGCGAACAGTACGTCCGTGGTGCCGATGGCCAGCATCACGACCAGCATCGGCGTCATGACGCGCTTGCCGTTCTGCCGGATCCACAGCTTGGTGTCGTGGTACCGGTCGGCCACGCCGAACCGGCGCTCCGCGGCCTTCAGGAGCTTGTTCTCCTCGTACTCCTCGTCATGCTCCTCCGCGCGGGCCTCCTGGATGAGCTTCCAGGCGGTCCAGATCAGGAAGGCGCCGAAGAGGTAGAACACCCAGGAGAAGCTGGTGATGATCGCGGCCCCGGCGGCGATGAAGACGGCCCGCAGGACCAGGGCTATGAGGACGCCGACGAGCAGGACGCGCTGCTGGTACCGGGTGGGCACCGCGAACTTCGCCATGATGAGGACGAAGACGAAGAGGTTGTCGACGCTCAGCGACTTCTCGGTGATGAAGCCCGCGAAGAACTCGCCGGCCGGCTGTCCGCCGCCGAAGACGAGGAGGCCGAGGCCGAAGAGGCCGGCCAGGGTGATCCAGACGACCGTCCAGATGCCCGCTTCCTTGACCGATACCTCATGGGGCTTGCGGCCGATGAAGAAATCGACCGCGATCAGAGCGGCGAGACCCACGATGGTGAGGACCCACAGGCCCATGGAGACTTCCACTGCACCTCCGGCATTGCGTGACGGCAAAGACATCAGCGTTGTCGCTGCCGGAGGTCTCTTCCGCCCGTGACGGGCCGGCGCCCCGGGACTCGAACTTGTCCGTATTGACGGGTGCGCCGCAGCAAAGGGAGTACTCCCCTCCGTACGGAAAACAGTACCCCAATCACCAAGAGAAGGTAAAGGCCTAAGCAAAATAAATACCAAGTCCGCAGCTCAGGGGACCTTTACCAGTGCTTGGCATGGGTGCCGCGGCAGTGGGTCACCGCCGCCGTACTCACAGGTGCGGGCGGATCGCCGGCATCAGGTCCTGGAAGGTGCGGCCGTCAGCCGGGGCGCCGAGGGCGGTCATCGTCCAGCCGGAGCCCGCCCGGTGCACCTTGGCCATGATCTGGGCGGTGTGGTCGCCGCCGCCGGCCAGGGTGTAGCGGGCGAGTTCCTGGCCGTTGGTCTCGTCCACGAGGCGGCAGAACGCGTTCTGGACCTCCTGGAAGGTCTGGCCGGTGAAGGAGTTCACCGTGAAGACGATCTGGTCGATGCGGGCCGGGACGCGCTGGAGGTCCACCAGGATCGCCTCGTCGTCACCGCCCTGGCCGGCGCCGCCGACGAGGTTGTCACCGGTGTGGCGCACCGAACCGTCGTCGCTCACCAGGTGGCGGAAGAAGACGACGTCCTGCGGCTCCTGGCCGGCGAAGAGGACCGCCGAGGCGTCCAGGTCGATCTCGCGGGTGCGGGAGCCGAACAGGCCGCGCCGCTTCGCCGCCTGCCAGCCGAGCCCCATGCGGACCGCGGTCAGGGAGGCCCCGTCGTTCTTCTCCAGGCTGATGGCCTGACCCTTGGACAAGTTGACCGACACGGCTGAATCCCCTCTCGACAGTCCCCTGCTGCCGCGCCGGGCCGTCGCGCGACGCGGTTGTCCAGAACCCTACGCAGGGGCCGGCGACAGCGCCGACCCCGGCTCGCGCTTTGTGTCGGTGTTGCAACACTTGGCACGAAAATGCCGAGGTCGGCGGCGGTGCGGGGCTCAGGCGAGGCCGGCCTCCCGCATCTGACGCAGTTCCTTCTTCATCTCGGAGACCTCGTCGCGCAGCCGGGCCGCGACCTCGAACTGCAGCTCCGCGGCGGCGGCGCGCATCCGCTCGGTCATCTCCTCGATCTGCCCGGCCAGCTCGGCCGCCGGACGGTCGGTGGGCACCGTCTTGCCCTTGGCGCCCTTCGTGGCCTTGCCGGCCTTGGCCGCCTTGTCGCCGAGCGACGGAACCGGGGCCTTCGCGCCCTTGCCGTCCTTCGTCTTGCGGTAGCCGGAGCCGAGGAGCTGTTCGGTGTCGACCTCCTCGCGGGCGATCTGCGCCACGATGTCGTTGATCTTCTTGCGCAGCGGCTGCGGATCGATGCCGCGGGCCTTGTTGTAGGCGATCTGCTTCTCCCGGCGGCGATTGGTCTCGTCGATGGCCTTCTCCATCGCCGGGGTGATCTTGTCGGCGTACATGTGGACCTGGCCGGAGACGTTGCGCGCCGCGCGGCCGATGGTCTGGATCAACGAGGTGCCGGAGCGCAGGAAGCCCTCCTTGTCGGCGTCCAGGATCGCCACCAGCGACACCTCGGGCAGGTCCAGGCCCTCACGGAGCAGGTTGATGCCGACCAGGACGTCGTACTCACCGGCGCGCAGTTCGCGCAGCAGCTCGATGCGGCGCAGGGTGTCGACGTCGCTGTGCAGATAGCGCACCTGGATGCCGAGTTCCAGGAAGTAGTCGGTGAGGTCCTCGGCCATCTTCTTGGTCAGCGTGGTGACGAGGACCCGCTCGTCCTTCTCGGTGCGCTTGCGGATCTCGTGCACCAGGTCGTCGATCTGGCCCTCGGTGGGCTTGACCACGACCTCCGGGTCGACCAGGCCGGTCGGGCGGATGATCTGCTCCACGACGCCGTCCGAGCGGGACAGTTCGTAGGCACCGGGGGTGGCCGAGAGGTAGACGGTCTGCCCGATGCGCTCCTGGAACTCCTCCCACTTCAGGGGGCGGTTGTCCAGGGCGGAGGGCAGGCGGAAGCCGTGGTCGACCAGGGTGCGCTTGCGGGAGGCGTCGCCTTCGTACATCGCGCCGATCTGCGGGACCGTGACGTGCGACTCGTCGATGACGAGCAGGAAGTCGTCCGGGAAGTAGTCCAGCAGGGTGTTGGGCGGGGAACCGGGGGCACGGCCGTCGAAGTGCAGCGAGTAGTTCTCCACGCCGGAGCACGAGCCGATCTGGCGGAGCATCTCGATGTCGTACGTGGTGCGCATCCGCAGCCGCTGGGCCTCCAGCAGCTTTCCCTGCCTCTCCAGCTCGCCGAGACGCTCCCCCAGCTCCTTCTCGATGTCGTTGACGGCCCGCTCCATGCGCTCGGGGCCGGCGACGTAGTGGGAGGCGGGGAAGACGTAGAGCTGCCGGTCGTCGCTGATGATCTCACCGGTGAGCGGGTGGAGCGTGGACAGCGCCTCGATCTCGTCGCCGAACATCTCGATGCGGACGGCCAGCTCCTCGTAGACCGGGAAGATCTCGATGGTGTCGCCGCGGACCCGGAAGGTGCCGCGGGTGAACGCCATGTCGTTGCGCGTGTACTGGATGTCCACGAAGCGGCGCAGCAACTCGTCGCGGTCGATCTCGTCGCCGACCCGGAGCGGGACCATGCGGTCCACGTACTCCTGCGGCGTACCGAGGCCGTAGATGCAGGACACCGAGGCGACCACGACGACGTCGCGGCGGGTGAGCAGCGAGTTGGTGGCCGAGTGACGCAGGCGCTCGACCTCCTCGTTGATCGAGGAGTCCTTCTCGATGTAGGTGTCCGACTGGGGGACGTACGCCTCGGGCTGGTAGTAGTCGTAGTACGACACGAAGTACTCGACGGCGTTGTTGGGCAGCAGCTCGCGGAACTCGTTGGCGAGCTGGGCGGCCAAAGTCTTGTTCGGCGCCATCACGAGGGTGGGGCGCTGGAGCTTCTCGATCATCCACGCCGTGGTGGCGGACTTGCCGGTGCCGGTCGCGCCCAGCAGGACGACGTCCTTCTCACCGGCCTGGATGCGCCGGGCCAGGTCGGCGATGGCCGCCGGCTGGTCGCCACTGGGCTGGTAGGGACTGACGACCTCGAAGGGCGCCACCGTGCGTTCGATGTGGGAAACGGGCCGCATGTCATCCACCGTACGACCCCGCACTGACAACCGGTCCCGGTCAGCGGTTCTGCGGGGTGCGGGTGCGGTGGTGCCCGGTCCGGTGGACCGGCCCGTGCTCCTGGTGGAGGGCGGAGTGGCCGACCTCGTGGGAGGCGACGGCGGCGGCCGGGACGCCCGGTTTGTGTTCGACGGGCGTCCAGTCGGGGCCGCCCACGACCATCAGCGGGTCGAAGACCACGACGACACCCGCGATGAGCAGGAAGGCGAGCGGGCCGATCAGCATCGGTGCGAGCGCCGACGCCGCCGACCCGCCGCCGGCGGCGTGGGAGGCGCCGTCGAGATGGACGCCGACGGCCGCCATCCCGGTGTAGTGCATGCCGCTGACCGCGAGCCCCATGACGAGGCTGGCGCCCACGCTCCACAGGAAGCCCCGCACCTGTCCGGCGGCCCACAGGGCGGCGGTGGCGGCGACGACCGCTATGACGACGGAGATCGCGACGGTGAGCGTGTTGTAGGTGAACCGCCCGTGGAAGCGGACGCCCGCCATGCCGAGGTAGTGCATCGAGGCGACGCCGAGGCCGGTGATCGTGCCGCCGGTGAACAGCGGGGTGCCGGTGGCGCCGCGGTAGCCGACGATGAAGATCCCGACGCCGACCATCACGATGGCGAGTCCGAGGCTCGCGTAGGTGATCGGCTTGTCGTAGTGGATCGGCGCCTCCTTGATGGAGAAGCCCATCATGGCGACGAAGTGCATGGTCCATATGCCGGAGCCGATCGCCGCGGAGCCGAGGGCCAGCCAGGCGGGCCGCCGGGAGTGTGTGACCAGCAGGGACCGTGTGGTGCAGCGCAGGCCGAGGGCACCACCGAGGCAGGCCATCAGATAGGCCACCAACGGGGTGACGGCCCCGTAGCTGAATCCGTCGATCGTGCCTTGCATCCGCGGCTGCCCTTCCGCCTTCTTGCGTCCCGGAATACCTGAATGTGCCCCCGTCCCAGGACCGCGCGGGCGGTCAGGGTGTCGCAGAGAGTATGACTCCCACCGGAATGGTCGAACGACTTTCCGGCAAAGAAACACGCCCTTGCCGCAGATGTGCGCCACCGGTGTGCGGAGTTGGAACGTCCCTCTTCGGTTTGTGGCCATCGTGCGCCCGGGTGCCGTTGACGTCCCGCTGTCAGTCTGGTGCTGTCGGTATCCCCGGACGGGAGGAGTACGGATGTACGCGCGCGTGGTCGCCGGCGCGGTCGCCGCGGCCCTGGGAACGGCGGCGGTCCTACTGAGCCCCGGCTCCGACGCCCGGGCGGGCGACACCGGCACGCCCGCCGTCATCGCCCACCGGGGCGCCTCCGCCTACGCGCCCGAGAACACGCTGGCCGCCCTCGACAAGGCCGCCGAGCTGGGTTTCTCCTGGGTCGAGAACGACGTCCAGCGCACCAAGGACGGGGAGCTGGTGGTCCTCCACGACGACAGCCTCCAGCGCACCACCGACGTCGAGGACGTCTTCCCGGGCCGGGCCCCGTGGAAGGTCCGGGACTTCACCGCCGCGGAGATCGCCCGGCTGGACGCGGGCCGCTGGTTCTCCCCGGTGTACGCGGGCGCGCGTGTGCCGACGCTGACGCAGTACATGCGCCGGGTCGAGCACAACCACGAGAAGCTGCTCCTGGAGATCAAGAATCCGGAGCTGTACCCGGGCATCGAACAGCAGACGCTGAAGCTCCTCGGCAACGAGGGCTGGCTGGACGGCCGGCACCGGGACCGGCTGATCGTGCAGAGTTTCGGCACCGACAGCGTGCGGACCGTCCACGAGCTGAAGCCGGCGGTCACCACCGCCTGTCTGGGCACGCCCGCCGTGACGGAGCTGGACCGGCTCGCGGGCTTCACGGACCTGGTCAACCCCGCGCACGCGTCGCTCACCCGGGAGTACGTCTCGGCGGTGCACGGCTTCCACGGGCCGCACGGCCAGCCGCTCGGAGTGTTCGCCTGGACGGTGGACGACGCGGCCACCGCCCGCCGGGTCGCCGGTTACGGGGTCGACGGGATCATCACGAACAAGCCGGATGTGGTGCGGGCGGCCCTCGGATCGGACTGAACGGGCCTGCGTTGTCAGTGGCGGGCCGTAGCGTGTGCGTATGGACAGCCTGGGACAGGACGAACAGCGGGTCGTGTGGGCCGTCATCGGCACGGACATCGGCCCGTTGATGCTGGCGGCGACCAGGAACGGCCTGGTCAACGTGGTCTTCCATGCCTCGGACGCGGTGCGTGACCGAGCGCTGGAGCGGCTGGCCGCCCGGCTGGGCGGACGACCCGTGGAGGATCCGGACTCTCCGCTGCTCGCGGAGGCGATACGGCAGCTGCGGGCGTATTTCGCGGGCGAGCGGTACGACTTCGACCTGCCGCTGGACTGGTCGCTGATCTCCGGGTTCAACCGGCAGGTGCTGCGCGAGCTGGCGTCCGGTGTGCCGTACGGCAACGTGGTCGGCTACGGCGATCTGGCGGGGCGGGTCGGACAGCCCGGCGGCGCGCAGGCGGTGGGCGTGGCGATGGGGTCCAACCCGCTGCCGGTGGTGGTGCCGTGCCACCGGGTGGTGGAGAGCGACGGCGGCATCGGCGGTTTCGGCGGCGGGCTGGAGACCAAGCGGAAACTGCTCGCGCTGGAGGGTGTGCTGCCGGAGCCGCTGTTCTGACCGGCCGGGCCGCACGGCGTCGGCGGCGCGGGCCGGCAAGACGTCCGCGGCGCCGTCCCGGACCCGGCTAGTCGTAGTGGCGGGCCTCGAAGACGTTGCCGTCGGGGTCGCTGAAGTAGAAGCTGCGCGTGGCGTCGCCGCGGGCGCCCGACAGACCGGGGTCGATGCCGGACACGGGGACGCCGTGGTCCTCCAGGCGGGCGCGCAGGGCGTCGAAGGCGTCGGCCGGCAGGGCCAGGCAGACGTGGTTGACCGGGTGGCCCGCGCTGCCGGCCGAGCCGGGCAGCATCCTCATGCGTGCGGCGAGGCCGTGCGGGGCGAGGTCGAGGAGTGTCTCCTCGTTGACGCGCACGGAAGGGAAGGACACCTTGCCCTCGGCGTACTCGGTGACCCCGACCGGTTCCAGGCCCACGGCCGTTTCGTAGAAGGCGGCCGCGGCGACCGGGTCGGCCACCCACAGGACCACGTGGTCGAGACGCGTGCTGTTTGTCGTCATAGGACCCAGGCTGCTGGCCTCCCCCACGGTCCACAAGCGTTTAGCCGCGGCCCGCGCCCGCCAGAGATGAGGAAGGACCGGCGGACAGGAGGGCGGGCACATGGTGCTGGTGGTGTCGGAAGAGGTCCGGGAGGCGATCGGCGCGCGGCGGCCGGTGGTGGCTCTGGAATCCACGATCATCGCGCACGGCCTGCCCCGCCCGCGCAATCTCCAGGTGGCGCTCGAACTGGAGGAGGCGGTACGGCGGGAGGGCGCCGTACCCGCGACGATCGCCGTGCTCGACGGGCGGCCCCGGGTCGGTCTGGGCGAGGAAGAGCTGGAACGGGTCGCGAACGAGGACATACGCAAGCTGGGCCACCGCGACCTGCCGCTCGCCGTGGCGGCGGGGGTGAGCGGGGCGACCACCGTGTCGGCGACGGCACGGCTGGCCGCGCTGGCCGGCATCCGGGTGTTCGCCACCGGCGGGCTGGGCGGTGTGCACCGGGAATGGACGGTCACCCAGGACGAGTCGGCCGACCTGGGGCTGCTGGCGCGGACCCGCATCACGGTGGTGTGCGCGGGCGTGAAGTCGATCCTGGACGTGCCGGCGACGCTACAGCGGCTGGAGACGCTGGGCGTGGCGGTCGCCGGGTACGGCACCGACCGGTTCCCGGGCTTCTATCTGGCGGACTCGGGACATCCCGTCGACTGGACGCTGGACACCCCGGAGCAGGTCGCCGCCGTCATGCGCGCGCAGGACGCGCTGGACGCGCCGGAGTCGGCGCTGATCGTCGCCCGTCCCGTCCCGGAGGCGGACCAGCTCGATCCCGCTCTGCACGCGCACGTGCTCGCCGAGGCGCTGAGCGCCTGCGCGGAGCGGGGCGTCAGCGGGCAGGCGGTGACACCGTTCCTCCTGGACCACCTGGTCCGGCACACCGACGGCGCCTCGCTGCGGGCCAACCTCGCGGCGGTGCGCGGCAACGTACGGCTGGCGGCGCGGATCGCCACGGCATGGGCCAGGGGGTGAGCGCGGAGCGGAACGGAGCGCTGCTGGTCGTCGGGGACGTGGTCACCGACGTGGTGGCCCGGCACCGGGGGCCGCTCGCGGCCGGCACCGACACGGCCGCCGTGATCCGGACGCTGCCGGGTGGCGCGGGCGCCAACGTGGCCTGCTGGGCGGCGTACACGGGCGGGGCGGACGTACGGCTGCTGGGACGGGTGGGCGCGGATTCCGTGGCGTGGCACGAGCGGGAGCTGGTCGCGGCCGGAGTACGGCCCCGGCTGGTGGTGGACGCGCAGGCGGCGACCGGGACGGTGATCTGCCTCGTCGACGGCGGAGCGGCGGCCGAGCGGACGTTCCTGACGGACAGCGGCGCGTCCCTGCGGCTGGGTCCCGCCGACTGGTCGGACGCGTTGCTCGACGGAGTGGGCCGGCTGCATCTGTCGGGCTATCTGCTGTTCACGGAGTCGAGCCGGGCGCTGGCCGCGACGGCGCTCGCGGCGGCCCGCGCCCGCGGCGTGCCGGTCAGCCTGGACCCGGCGTCGGCCGGCTTCCTGGCCGAGTTGGGTGCGGACCGCTTTTTGGCGTTCGCGCGGGGGCTGGAGGTGCTGCTGCCGAGCCGGGACGAGGCGTGCCTGCTGACCGGGCTGCCGGATCCGGCGGACGCGGCGGCCGAGCTGAGCCGTCTCGTGCCGTTGGTGGTGCTCAAGGCCGGGGCGGACGGGGCGCTGGTGGCCCGGCGCGGCGCCGTGCCGACCCGGGTCCCGGCCCTGCCGGTGGCGCCCCGGGACACCACGGGGGCGGGTGACGCCTTCACCGGAGCGTTCCTCGCCGCCCTCCTGGCGGGCGCGGACCCGGAGGAGGCGGCGGCACGGGGCTGCCGGGCGGGCGCGGAGGCGGTCCGGCGGATCGGCGGCAGACCACCGCACCGGGACGGCGGAGGCTAGGACAAGGTCCCGCCGGGTGCGTCCTCCCTGCTGCGGGTGGCTATGCCTTGTGGCCCCAGGCCGAGATCATCGGGGCGGTGGCCAGGTCCATGGCGCCGGACTCCACGTTGGCCAGGTGCTGGTCGATCTCCGCGTCGGTGGCGAGGCCCGCGGCGACCAGCCGGTCACGGATCTGGCGGACCGTCGCGGCCTCCAGGGCGGTGCAGGCGGGCGAGGTCACGGGGAAGTACGCGTCGGCCGCCACGCCGTGCAGCCCGGCCTCGCGGAGCAGGCGAGGGAGCTTGCGGCCGTAGGACAGGTCGGCGCCCCGGTCGGCGAGCAGCTCGCGGAAGCCGTGGCGCAGCCGGTTGGCGAGCCGCTGCTCCGGGCCGGACTCGTCGGGGCAGAGCAGGGGCTGGAGGGCGGGGTCGGCGTCCTCGACGAGCAGCCGTCCGCCGGGCCGCAAGGACTTGATCATCGACCGCAGGGCCCGTTCCCGGTCGGGTACGTGGACGAGGACGAGCCGGGCGTGGACCAGGTCGAAGCCCTCCCCCGGCGGCTCGTCGGCGCCGACGTCGTGGACGCGTACCTCCACCGGCGGGCGGGCCGCGGCAGCGAGCCGGGAGGTGTCGATGTCGGTGGCGACGACCTGCCCGGCCGGCCCCGCCTTCTCGGCGAGCCAGGACACGACGGAGGTGCCGCCGGCCCCGACTTCCCAGCAGCGCAGGCCCGGTCCGGCGCCGAGTGCTTCGAGGTGCCGGAAGGTCGTCGGGTCGAAGAGCGTGGCGAGGGCGTCGAAGCGCCGGCCCGCCTCGTTCTGCCGGTTGTCCAGGAGATATCCGTCGGATCGCGTCATGCCGCCGATCCTCGCAGCCGCCCGGGCCGGCGG
Source organism: Streptomyces sp. SCL15-4 (assembly GCF_033366695.1). Classification (NCBI taxonomy): domain Bacteria; kingdom Bacillati; phylum Actinomycetota; class Actinomycetes; order Kitasatosporales; family Streptomycetaceae; genus Streptomyces; species Streptomyces sp. SCL15-4. The sequence continues at coordinate 6,259,090 of NZ_JAOBTQ010000001.1, read as the reverse complement.
GGGTGACCGGCCGTTGTCCACAGGCGGGAACCAAGCGGAACTCCCTGTTCCCACAGGCCCGCACACGCCTTGCCCGGGACTGGCAGACTTGCGGGGCAAGGCGCGAAGAGCGTTGAGCTCGGAGATCCACGCGAGGAGATCCAGATGTCCATGGCAGGGAATCTGCGCAAGGTCACGGGGCTGGACAGGGTCGGCGGCCTGCGCAAGGTGGCGCGGCTGGCCAGGCGCCGGCCGCGCGTGGACCTGAGCCATCCCGCCAGATCGCCCCTGGGTTCCTCGGTGGTGAACTGCGTGACGTATCAGGACGGCGTGCGCGTCTCCGGGTGCGCCGAACTGGAGGACGCCGTACGGCTGGTGCGCAAGACCGGCGAGGGCTTCGTCTGGCTCGGGCTGCACGAGCCGACGGAGCGTGAGTTCGCCGGGGTCGCCGAGCTGTTCGACCTGCATCCGCTGGCGGTGGAGGACGCGGTCGAGGCGCATCAGCGGCCGAAGCTGGAGCACTACGGGGACACGCTCTTCGCGGTGTTCAAGACGGTCTGCTATGTGGAGCACGAACGGCTGACGGCGACCAGCGAGGTGGTGGACACCGGCGAGATCATGGTGTTCGTCGGCAGGGACTTCGTGATCACGGTGCGGCACGGCCGGCACGGCTCGCTCGGCCCGTTGCGCGAGGAGCTGGAGACGGATCCGCGGCAGCTGGCCAAGGGGCCGGCGGCGGTGCTGCACGCGATCGCCGACCATGTGGTGGACGAATATCTGAACGTCACGGACGCGGTGCAGGCCGACATCGACCAGGTCGAGACGGAGGTGTTCTCGGAGAACGGCGCGCGGCTCGACCCCGGCCGCATCTACCAGATGAAGCGTGAACTGCTGGAGCTGAAACGGGCGGTGGTGCCGCTGGGCCGCCCGGTGGAGGATCTGGCGACCCGGCCCCTGCGGGTCGTCGACCCGGAGATACAGACGTACTTCCGGGATGTGCTCGACCATCTGATCCGGGCCAAGGACCAGATCGCCGCGTTCGACGAACTGCTCAACTCCATTCTCCAGGCGCACCTGGCGCAGGTGACCGTCGCGCAGAACGAGGACATGCGGAAGATCACGGCCTGGGCGGCGGTGATCGCCGTGCCGACGATGGTGTGCGGGGTGTACGGCATGAACTTCGACCACATGCCGGAGCTGCGCTGGCGGTTCGGCTATCCGTTGGTCATGGCCGTGATGGCGGCGGGCTGCCTGCTGCTGTACCGGGGCTTCCGGCGCAACGGCTGGCTCTGAGCGGCGGGCAGGCCCTCCCGGCCGCCCGGGCCCGGCGCCGGCCGCCCGGTCAGGCCGAGAAGGACACGATCTTCCGCGGGACGAGCCTGACGATCACTCGGATCTCGTCGTCCTTCTCGGCCGGCGGGTCGATGCCGAGGTACTTGTGGGACAGCTCGCGCGGGAGCTGTTTCTCCTCGTCCGGCAGGATCTCGGCGACGCCTCTGATCTCGGCCGAGTGGTAGGGGTTCGCCAGGTCGAAGACGGAGAGGCTGATCCGCGGGTCGCGGCGGAGGTTGCGCACCTTCTGGCGGCGTTCGACGGACGAGAAGAGCACGCTGTCGCCCTCGCGTTTGATCCAGACCACGGAGTTCTGCGGGGCACCGTCGGGGCCGAGCGTGGCGACGCTGGCGAAGTTCTTGCCGTCCAGCAGGGCGCGGAGGGAGTCGTCGAAGGTGACGGGGGCAGCGGGTGGGGTCGTCATGACAGCACCCTAGTTGCATGCGCGCGCATATAAAAGGGCTGACTGGATCATCAGGGTGAATCCGGGAACGCCACGCTCGGATCAGCCGCTCCACGCGGGGTGGCGCGGGTCGTCGGCGCGGACCAGGACGTCCGCCGTGCCGGCCGGATCGGCTTCGGCCTCGTAGCGCTCGAAGGCGGGGAGGGTCCAGTGGTCGGCCTCGGCGGTACGGCGGCGCAGGGCGCCCGCGGAGAGGAGGAGATGCACGGTCAGATCGAAGGGAAACCAGTGACGCAGCAGGAGGGGGCCGTGGAGCAGCAGGATCCCGCCGGGCGGGAGGTGGACGTAGGGGCTGCGGGTGGCCCGGTCGGTGACCGGGTCCCACAGGTCGGGCAGGATCCGCCCGCTGCCCCCGGGATCGAGCGGGCCGAAGACCTCCCGCCACAGGGCGCCCGTGTCGAACCAGCCGCTGTAGTACGACTCGGCGTCCCGCCGGCCGTGCTCCAGGCGCAGCGAGGCCGGGCGCAGGAAGCCCTCGGTGCCGATGACGAGGGAGGGACGGCCGCGTACGCGCAGCGCTTCGCCGACACGCGTGGCGAGGTCTTCCGGCCGAGCGGCCGGGGCGCCGTCGATACCGACGCGCGGCCAGGCCCCTCCGTCGGCCGGCGCCGCGTCGGCCAGCCGGTCGGCGAGCCGCTCGGCCAACCGGTCCCAGGTGATCGCTTCGAGTCGCACGGCCCCCATGATGCCGGGTGGCCCGGCGGCCCGACGAGACCGTCCGGGACCGGGCACCTGTCGGGCGACGGGCGGTTCACGGCAGTGGTCGCGGCGGAGATCCGCCGGCTGTGCCCCGGTTGTCGCGCCGAGCGGGTCCGGGTGATCGCGGCGCACAGGTCGGTGCGGGACGGCGGGCGGGTCGGACGCGGCACGGTCGGGCGGACACTGGCCGAAGGGAGTGGTGCCCGAGGAGGCGGCGATCTCCACGGCCTCGGCGGGCGTACGGCAGGCGGGGACGTCGTAGGGCCAGTTGCCGATGACGGGTGCCGGGGGACGGCACCGGATCGGGCCGGCTGTGTGCGGAGCGTGTTGCGCGAGGCGGTGGGAGGCCGAGGTCGGTGAGGGTGCGAGCTGCGGAGGGAGCGGTGAGGAAGCGGGTTCTGTCTCGCGGGGAGGGTGGCGTGGTGACGGGAGGGATCGCCGTAGCCGTCGTGCGGCCCGTTCCGCTGGTCGTGTTCGTCGGCCGGGCGGTGCAGAAAGCGCTGTCCGCCGCTCTGCGCGGGCGCCTCCGGGGACGTATCGTGGCCGCAGGAGTGCTGCCCGACGACGCACGGACCTTCGTACACCCGGCGCCTGTGGTGCCCCGTACGCGAGGAAGACGCCATGGCCGATCCCAAGGGGTTCATGACCACACCGCGCCAGGAGTGGCCGCGACGGCCCGTCGAGGAGAGGGCGCGGGACTGGGACGAGGTGTACGTCCCCGGAGCGCTGCTGCCGATCATCAGCGAGCAGGCCGACCGCTGCATGGACTGCGGCATCCCGTTCTGCCACCACGCCTGTCCGCTCGGGAACCTCATCCCCGAGTGGAACGACCTGGTCGCGCGGGAGGACTGGCGGGCCGCGAGCGACCGGCTGCATGCCACCAACAACTTCCCCGAGTTCACCGGCCGGTTGTGCCCGGCGCCGTGCGAGGCGGGGTGTGTGCTGGCGATCAACCAGCCGGCCGTCACCATCAAGAACGTGGAGTGCGCGATCGCCGACCGGGCGTGGGAGGAGGGCTTCACCCCGGCCCGGCCGCCCGAGCGGCTCTCCGGGAGGACGGTCGCCGTCATCGGTTCCGGGCCCACCGGGCTGGCCGCGGCGCAGCAGCTGACCCGGGCCGGGCACACGGTCGCGGTGTACGAGAAGGACGACCGGATCGGCGGGCTGATGCGGTACGGCATCCCCGAGTTCAAGATGGAGAAGCGGCATCTGGAGCGGCGGGTCGGGCAGATGCTGGCCGAGGGGACGAAGTTCCGTACCTCTACGACGGTCGGCCGGGATGTCCCGGCGGAGGAGCTGCGGAGCCGGTACGACGCGGTGGTGATCGCCACGGGAGCCACCGCGTGGCGGGAACTTCCGGTGCCGGGGCGGGAGTTGCGCGGGATACACCAGGCGATGGAGTATCTGCCGCTGGCGAACCGGGTGTGCGAGGGGGATCTGGAGGTCTCGCCGTTGTCGGCCGCCGGCAAGCACGTGGTGATCGTCGGCGGCGGAGACACCGGGGCGGACTGTCTGGGCACGGCGGTGCGCGAGGGCGCCGCGTCCGTCACGCAGCTGGACATCTACGCCCAGCCGGGTGCGGAACGCGACGAGGACAGCGAGCCGTGGCCGACCTATCCGAAGATCTACCGGCTGTCGGCCGCGCACGAGGAGGCGCGGGAGCTGCGGACTGCGCCCGCGGCGGACGCGGACGCACGGCTGTTCGCGGCGTCCACGCTCTGCTTCACGGGAGACGAGAGGGGGAATGTGCGGGCCCTGCACCTGGTGGAGGTCGACGAGCGGCGGCTTCCGCGGCCGGGCACCGGGCGGGCGCTCCCGGCCGACCTGGTGCTGCTCGCCCTGGGATTCTCCGGACCGGACCGGCGCGACGGGCTGATCGAGCAGCTGGGGCTGGCGCTGGGGCCGCGCGGCACGCTCGCCCGGGACGACGGTTTCGCGACCGGTGTCCCCGGTGTGTTCGCCGCGGGCGACGCGGCACGCGGGCAGTCGCTGATCGTGTGGGCGATAGCGGAGGGCCGGGCGGTCGCGGCGGCCGTGGACCGCTATCTGACGGGAAGTTCCCGGCTCCCGGCCCCGATCGCGCCCACGGACCGGCCGATGACCGTCTGATCGGCGGCGCCCCCGGCCGCGTCCTGGCCCCACGGCCGCCCGGCCGGCAGGCCCGCCGGCACCATCCCGCAGGGCGCACGCCCCGCCGCGTCAGCCGGTGCGTTCGTCCGTGCCCGCCGTCTTCTGCGTGGCCAGGGCCACGCGGTTCCACGTGTTGATGGTGAGGATCAGGGACAGGACCCGGGCCAGTTCACTGTCCTCGAAGTGGGCTGCGGCCTCGGCGTAGACGGCGTCCGGGACGCCGCCGTCGGCGATCAGGGTCACCGCCTCGGTGAGGGCCAGCGCGGCCTGCTCCTTCGGGGTGAAGAAGTGCCGGGCCTCGCGCCAGACGGCGACCAGGTGGAGCCGGTCCTCGCTCTCGCCGGCCTTGCGGGCGTCGTTGGTGTGCATGTGCAGGCAGTAGGCGCAGTGGTTGAGATGGGAGGCGCGGATCTGGATCAGTTCGACCAGGGCCGGGTCGAGGCCCGCGCGGGCGGCGGCGTCGAGGCGGATGATCGCGCGGTTGACCTCGGGCGCGGCCTTCGCGAAGTCCAGGCGGGTGCGGGCGGCCTCGGCGGCGGCGATCCCGGCGGTGGGGTCGAAGGTGCTGGTGGTGGTGTGCGTGTCCGTCGTCATGTGCTCCACCGTAGGAGGCGGAAAGACCGGTTGTAGGGTGCATTTCCATGGCGGAATCGTGGGTCAATTCGGCGGAGCGGATCGGCGTCGACCTGCATCTGGAGCTGTCCGGGCCGGGTGGCCGGCGGGCCGCGCTGACCCGGGCGCTGCGGGATGCGGTGCGCGGTGGCCGGCTGGCCCCGGGCACCCGGCTGCCGCCGTACCGGTCGCTCGCCGTGGACCTGGGCGTGGCCCGCAACACGGTGGCCGACGCGTACGCGGAACTGGTCGCGGAGGGCTGGCTGACCGCCCGGCAGGGTTCCGGTACCCGGGTCGCCGAGCGGGCGCGACCGCCGCGCCGGGCCGTGCGTGCGCCGGCGCACGCGCCGTCACGCGCGCGGGGCCCGCGGCACGATCTGCGGCAGGGCACACCGGACGCGTCGGCCTTTCCGCGCGCGGCGTGGTCGGCCTCGTACCGGCGGGCCCTCCAGGCGGCGCCGAGCGAGGCGTTCGGGCCGGGCGATCCCGCCGGTCGCCGGGAGCTGCGGGAGACGCTGGCGGAGTACCTGGCACGCGCGCGCGGGGTGCGCGCCGAGCCGGACCGGATCGTGATCTGCTCGGGTTTCGCGCACGCGCTGCGGCTTCTCTTCGGCCGGGACACGCCGGGCGGACCGGCCGGAGGCGCGGTGCTGCGCGGTCCGCTGGGCGTGGAGGCGTACGGTCTCGGCTTCCACCGGGACCTGCTCGCGGCGGCCGGCGTGCGCACCGTACCGCTGCCGCTGGACGAGCACGGGGCGCGGGTGGCGGCGCTCGGGCGTGAGCGGGCGGTGCTGCTGACGCCCGCGCACCAGTTCCCGACCGGCGGACCGCTGCGTCCGGAGCGGCGGTCGGCGGTGATCGACTGGGCTCGCGCGCGGGACGCGGTGGTGCTGGAGGACGACTACGACGGCGAGTTCCGCTACGACCGCCGGCCCGTCGGCGCGCTCCAGGGTCTCGATCCGGAGCGGGTGATCCACATCGGGTCGGTCAGCAAGAGCCTGTCGCCGGCGCTGCGGCTCGGCTGGATGGTCCTGCCCGAGCGGTACGTGGAGCCGGTGCTGGCGGCGAAGGGCGAGCGGGAGGGATGGGCGAGCGTGCCGGACCAGTTGGCGCTCGCGGACTTCGTGGCCGGCGGGTCGTACGACCGTCATGTGCGGCGGATGCGGCAGCGGTACCGGCGCCGGCGGGACCGCCTCGTCGGCGCGCTGGCCGAGCGGGCGCCGCACATCGAGGTGACGGGCATCGCGGCGGGGCTGCACGCGGTGCTGCGGCTGCCGCCCGGCGCGGAAGGGCCGGTGCTGGAGGCCGCCGAGCGGCGGGGCGTCGCCCTCGACGGCCTCGCCGCGTTCCGCCATCCGGACGCCCCGACGACGGCCGGCGACGGTCTGGTGGTGGGGTACGCGACCCCGGCCGAGCACGCTTACGGGGCGGCGCTGGAGGCGCTGTGCGAGGTGCTTGCGCCGGGATGAGTCCCGTACTCCCGGGCGGCGCGCCCGCGGCGGAGGAGACCTGCGGTGATCAGGACCAGGCCGGCGAGGAGGCGGGCGGACTCCGCGTGGCGGGCTGTGGCGTGCCGGTCGCGGACTACGGACAAGTCGGGGTCATGACAGGCGAGTCGAGCCAGGTGTCCGGAGACTTCGACGGGGTACCGGGCCGGGCCGCCGGTGCGTTCAGGACAGCAGGAAGTCGGCCACCCCCGCCTTGGCGCCCTCTATGAACGCGGTCATCTCGTCCATGGTGTAGATCAGCGCCGGCCCGTCCGGATCGGTCGACTGGCGCACGGCGATCCGGCCGTCGGCGAGCTTCATCGCCTCCAGGCAGTTCCCGCCGTTGCCGCCGCTCCAGGGCTTGTGCCACCCCTCGCTGCCCAACTCCCGCGCGGGCATGCCGTTGTAGACGCGTCCGCGGGGCGTGATGCGGTCCATTCACAGCTCCTTGCGGAGATCCCGGAGGATCTCCTTCGTGCGTTGTGCCGTAGCGGCCTGCGCCGCCATGCGGTCCATGACCTCCAGGTGGGTCGCCACCTCGGTGCGCGCGTCCAGATAGACGGCGCCGGTCAGGTACTCGCTGTAGACCATGTCCGGCAGTTCGGGCATGGCGAATCGGAACAGCACGAAGGGCCCGTACGTCCCCGGGTGCGGCCCGTTGGCGAACGGGGCGACCTGGAGCGTCACATGGGCCGACTCCGTGGCCTCGAGCAACTTGTCGATCTGCGCGCGCATCACCTCGGGGCCGCCGACCGGACGGCGCAGCGCGGTCTCGTCCATCACCGCCCAGAAGCGGGGGGCGTCGGACCGGGTCAGCAACTCCTGGCGCTGCATGCGCAGGGCGACATGGCGTTCGATGTCGTCCGGGCTGGTCTGGCCGATGGCGCCGGACTTCAGCACGCCGCGCGCGTAGTCCTCGGTCTGGAGCAGGCCGGGGACGAAGTGCGGCTCGTAGGAGCGGATGAGGGCGGCCGCGCCCTCCAGGCTGACGTACATCGAGAACCAGCCCGGCAGGATGTCGTGGAACCGCTGCCACCAGCCGGGCCGGTTCGCCTCCTCGGCCAGCCGGACGAAGACGTCGGCCTCGTCGTCGGGGACGCCGTAGGCCTTCAGCAGCAGTTGCAGATACGGGATCTTGAGGGCGACCTCCGCCGTCTCCATGCGGCGGACGGTGGCGGGGGCGACGTGGAGGACCCGGGCGGCCTCCTCGCGCTTCAGCCCGGCGCGTTCCCGCAGGTCCTGCAGGCGCCGGCCGAGGACCACCTGGCCCACCGTCGGCGCGGACCGCGGTTCGCTCACGCTCCCACCTCCACCGTAAGCCTCCACCGAAAGTTTCCCGACAGCCCTGCGGCGCCACTCGAAAGTTCATTCGAAGACCGGGTCCGGTCTCCGACGACTCCAATTGGCGCCGCGCGAGGTGCTGTTGCGAGCAGTGTGCCACGCTCCCTGACAGAGTCCACAACACTCTGCATTTTTCAGAGTGACTCTTGCCAAGTGTCCGCGCCGCGGCGATAGTGGCAGACGTGATTCCGTCCGCGCCTTTAGGAACAGACGCCGCCGGCCGTGCCGGTCGTGGCGCCGAGGGGGGTATCCCCGCGCGAGCCGGTTCGGGCCTGGTGGAGGGGGCGTCCCTCCAGGGAGGCGCGACCGGCCGCAGGTTCCGCTTCGAGCTGGCCGCCCACCCCGGTTCCGTCGCCCGGGCGAGACGTCTGACCCAGGCCCGGCTGTCCGGCTGGTCGGTCTGCGCGGACACCTGTGACAGCGCGGCCCTGGTCGTCTCCGAGCTGGTCACCAACGCCATCGTGCACACCGCGAGCAGCCGCGTCGTGTGCGAGCTGCACGACCACGACGACATGCTCCGCATAGCCGTCCAAGACGAGGGCTGTGCTCCTGGCGAGCCCCACCCGTCCCCGCAGCGACCCGACGAGGAGCACGGGAGGGGGTTGCTTCTCGTCGACGCGCTGTGCCGGGCCTGGGGCGCCCAGGAGCACGGCCCCGGCCTGCTGGTCTGGGCCGAACTGCCCCGCACCGCCGATACCGCCGGGGATCCGGCCGAACCGCGCGCCGACCTGGGCTGGGGCGCCCGCCCCAAGCCGGGCCGCCCGGACGACTCCGGCGAGGACCAGCAGGCCACGGCGGACCGGGAGGCGGGACGGCACCGCGATCCCTCGCTCCCCGAGCACCGCGACGGTGGCCCCGCCCCCACCGAGCGACGGCCCCACACGGCGCCGGAGCAGCGGCCGTACCGCGCGCCCGAACAGCGCCGTCACCGGGAGCGGCCGTGACGGCCGCCGCCGGACCCGGTCGCGGTATCGGTGACGGCCAGGAGAACGCCCTCGGCCTGGACACGCTCATCCGGCTGCAACGCCGGCGGCCGGGCCCGGAACCGCGACCGGGCCACCGGCTGCCGCTGCCGGACGGCATGACCGCGCCGCTCGGCTGTGACGCCGTGGCCGTGCCCGACCGCCTCGGCCCGCTCGTCGCGCCCCTGCTGCCGCGGGTGGGCTGCGTGTACACCGACGGCTCCCAGTGGTGGTGGATCGTGCCGTCGGACTCCGACTACGCCCTGCCCTGGCCCTCTCCGGCCCGCTACACGGCGGGTGCCCTGGTCACCGGCTCCGCCCGGCTGATCCACCACCCGGCGGGCACGGTCCCGTACACCCCGCCGATCCCGCTGTACCTGGCCCTGTGCCGGGTGACGGGTACGGCTCCGGACTGGTCGCGGGCGGCATCGGCGTAACCCCGCACGCCTTTCCTGCGCCGCGCACGCCCCGCGAAGCCCCCGTACACCCAGGCGCCCCCGCGCACCTCCTCACGCCCCGTACTTCTCCCCCGCCCCGCCCGACCGGCTCACTCGATCGTCCCGCCACCGCGCACGATCACCAGGAAGGTGTCCGTCGCGAGGTCCATGACGACCTCGGCGGGCAGGCCCTCCATCCGTCGTGCGTGGGCGAACTCCTCCGCGGGCCAGGAGCCGCGCGGACCACCGGCGGGAAAGCATTCGAGCACGGTTCGCCCGTTCACCATCTCGCACCTCCAGAAACGTCGTACGTGTAAGGAGTCAACGCCCTGGAGAGGGGAACGCCTCGCCCGGTGACGGTACTGAGACCTAGCCGACACCGGTTCGGCGCGGACCGTGAGGATCCGTTCACCTGCCGACACGGACCGCACGCCGGGTAGCGGCCCCGGTACGCCCGCCGGGAGTCGTCAGAAGTCGTACTCGTCGTGCAGCCGCAGCCGGTCGCTGCCGGCGGGGTCGCGGCCGAGCGCGGTGAGGTCGAGCAGGGCCGCGGTGGTGCCCAGCACGTCCAGCCCGTCGTCGTACAGCGAGTAGGTGTGGAAGACCCGGTCGTGGTCGCGCAGGAAGCAGCTGACGCCCGGGCGTTCGACCGGTTCGCCGTCCGCTTCGACGGTGGCCTGGAAGTCACGGTTGAAGTCGCTGTGCGCCGAGGAGTACCACGGCACCGCCCAGCCCATCCGCGCCTTGAACGGCAGGATCCGGGTGAACGGCGCCCGGGAGACGGCCGCGAAGGCGGTGTTCCGGGCGCGCAGGTGGGCGAGGTGGCCGATCTGGTCCAGGAAGGCCGCGCAGCACGGGCAGCCGGTCTCCCACTCCGGCGCGAACATGAAGTGCTGGACGACGAGTTGGGCCCGGCCCTCGAAGAGGTCGAGGAGGGTGGCCTTGCCGTCGCCGCCCTCGAAGACGTACTCCGGGTCGACCTCGACCATGGGCAGCTTCCGGCGCTCGGCGTCCAGGGCCTCGCGCGCCCGCCTGACCGCGTCCTCCTTGCGCCGCAACTCCTCGCGCGCCGCGCGCCACCGCTCGCGCGAGACGATCTCCGGAAACGACATCCCAGCCCTCCTGTCCGACGGTCCGTTCGGGGTGCTGACCGTCGGCGGGCGCGGAACTCATCGCGACGGAGGGGGAGTTTTTCGGCCAGTCTCGGCGGGCCCCGATGACCGCCGCGTTCCGGTGGACGGCCGGGTCAGGTGTCGTACCGCTGGATGCGCCGTCCGTGGCCGCGCGCGGTCAGTCCGGGCAGCCGGTCCGTCAACTCCCGTACGACGTCTTCCACGTCGAGGGTGAGCAGGACACGGTCCCGCATCAGGACGCGGCCGTCGACGATCGTCGTACGGACGTCGGCCGCGCGGGCACTGTGCACCAGGGTGGCGGCGAGGTCGTGGACCGGCTGGGTGTGCGGGCCGGTGAGGTCGACGAGGACGAGATCGGCGCACCGGCCGGGCGCGAGGGAGCCGATCCGGTCTCCCAGGCCGACCGCGCGGGCACTCTGCGAGGTGGCGTGGTGCAAGGCCTGGCGGGCGGTCAGCCAGCGCGGGTCGCCCTCGGCGGACTTCTGGATCAGGGACGTCAGCGCCATGGCCTCCCACACGTCGAGGGAGTTGTTGGAGGCGGCGCCGTCCGTGGCGAGGCCGACGGGGACGCCGGCCGCGCGCAGGGCCCGTACCGGAGTGGTGGTGGGCCAGGCGAACTTCAGATAGCCGCGGGGGGCGGTGGCCACCGCCGTACGGCCGCCCGTGCGTTCCAGCAGCGGCAGGTCCCGCCCCAGGATGCCGGTGCCGTGGGCGATGAGCAGGTCGATGCCGAGCAGGCCGGCGCGGTCGAGGACCTCGATGGGGGTGCGGCCGTGCCGGGCGAGGCTGGTGTCGGTCTGGTCGCGGTTCTCGGCGGCGTGGATGTGGACGGGCAGACCGTGGGCGCGGGCGAGTTCGGCGGTGGCGGCGAGGTCGCCGTCGGTGACGGTGTAGGGGGCGTGCGGGGCGAGGGCGGTGGTGATACGGCCCTCGGCGGTGCCGCGCCGGCGGAGCGCGAAGTCCAGGGACGCCTCCCGGCCCCGGGGCCCCTGGCCGGAGAAGTACACCTCGCCGAGGTGCGCGCGCAGTCCGCACTCGGCGACGACGTCGGCGACCGTGTCCATGTGGAAGTAGTGGTCGGCGAAGCAGGTCACCCCGCCCCGGATCATCTCGGCGCAGGCCAGCCGCGCGCCCAGTGCCACGTCCCGCTCGGTGAGGTTGGTCTCGACGGGCCAGACGACGTCGTTGAACCACTCCTCCGTCGGCAGGTCCTCGGCGAGCCCGCGCAGGGCCACCATCGGGGCGTGCGTATGGCAGTTGACCAGACCGGGCAGCGCGATCTGTCCGTGTGCCTCGATCCGCGTCACGGCCGGCACGTCCCGCGCGGCGGCGGCCGTGGTGACCGCGTCGATCAGCCGGTCGCGGACGACGATCGCGGCGTCCTCGCGGAATCCGATCCGTTCCGCGTCGTCGTGCACCAGGACGGCACAGCCGGTGACGACGAGGTCGGCGGGAGAGCCGCCCGGGGTCCCCACGTCATTCATGGGACCAACGTACGGGTCCGTCGTTGCGCCGACGGGGAATTCTCGGTACGGCTACGGCGGTTTGGTGCGGCCACGGCGGCCCGGTACGGCACGACGGCCCCGGTACGGCTACGGCGGCTTGCCGCGGCCGCGACGGGTCCGGGTCCCGGCGGCGACGGCCCGGTGCGGCTACGCGGCGGCCGGCAGCGGCATCCGTACGCCCCGCTGCCCCAGCCGCTCCAGCTCCCCCAGCGCCTCCCGCAGCCGGCGGATGTGCCGAGGGGTGAGCCGCCCGGTGTCGTCGAGGTGCACGGCGCAGGCCGTGGTGGTGTCCACGAGCCGTTCGAGCGCCTCGGCGACGGCGTCCGTGCCGGCGGTGTGCCGGGCGAGGGCGGGCAGTTCGGCGCCGGCGACCGCGATGGCGGTCCGCGCCTCGGCGAGGGTCCGGTAGGCCTCCCGGCGCAGCGCCCACCGCTCGGCACGGTCCCCGGGCCCGTCGGACGAGACGCGCCGCTCGGCACCGGCCCCGGACCGCCCCGGCCGCGCCCACCGCTCCTTCCGCGGCTCACCGGGCAGCGCCCACCGCCCGGCACGCACCCCCGGCTCGACCGTGTGCCCGTCCCCGGGGTCGCCCAGGACGTGCCGCAGGTAGGCGTGGGCCGCGCCGCCGGCCGCCGCGAGCCGGTCGCGCACTCCGCCGCCCCGCTTCCCCGGCATCGGCAGGTGCCCCACCACCAGGACCAGCGCGCAGGCCAGCAGGGTCTCGCCGATCCGGCTGAGCGAGGCCTGCGGTTCGCCACCGGCCATGACCAGGGCGAGGACGAGGACGGTCACGACGGCGGTGAGCGCCGCGAAGTGCCGGGTGGCGACCGGTATGACCGCCCCGCACACCGCCACCAGCGCGATCAGCCCGGCCGGGCGGGGCAGCAGCTCGGCCAGGCCGGCGAAGACCAGGGCGCCGAGCACCGTACCGGCGGCCCGGCACAGCACCCGTGACGCGAGCGGGCCGAGGTCGGGCTTGACGAGGAAGACGGCGGTGGCGGGCAGCCAGTACCAGTGCGCGTGCTGCCCGTACCAGCGGGCGTGGTGCAGGGCCTGGGCGATGCCGGCGCTGGCGCCGAAGCACAGGGCGACGCGCAGGCCGTACTCGCGCCCGCCGGCGCCCAGCGCCGCCCGCAGCGCGTGCCGTGGGCCGCGGCGCCGCCCGAGCAGTCCGCGGTGGGCGCCGTCGCCCCGGTCGAAGGCTTCGGCGGCGCGCAGCAGGGCGTCGTCCAGGGCGCGCAGGGCGGGGAGCGCGGGGGCTTCCTCGGCGGCGCCGAGCCGGGCGCGGGTCGGGTGCGGAGCGGGCAGCGGGCCGGGGCCGGCGTCGCGGCGGACGGCCGCGGCGAGCCGCCGGGGCCCCTGCGCCGCCCGCGCCGGCACCGGCTCCCCGGCCCAGCACAGGGCGGTGGCGGCCTCGGCGAGGGGCAGCGCCGCCGCGAACCGCGCGTGCAGCCGGCGTTCGGCCGCGGAGCCGGCGTGCCCGCGCAGCCGGGGTCCTGCGAGGGCGTCCTGGGCGTGGTCGAGCGCGGCGGTGAGCGCGGCCCGCCGGGCGGTGGCGTGCTCGCCGCCCACGGCCTCGACGAGCGCGGCGATCGCGTCGTACACACCGGCGACCGCGGCCCGCTCCCCGTCGAACCGGAAGTCCCCGGCGAGCGAGCCGGGGGTGGGCAGGACGAGCCGCAGCACGATCAGCCAGCCGGCTCCGGCGAGGAAGGCGAGGGCGCCCTGCCAGCCGGGGTCGGCCGCCGGCGTCCCGGCGCCGACGGCGGCGGCGACGAGCAGCTGGGTCCCGGCGGCGGAGGCCACGGGCCCGACGGCGCTGATGCCGCCGGCGGCCAGACCCAGCGCGGTGAGCGCCAGGGTCAGCGGTACGGCGGCCAGCCCGTGCCCGGCGTACGTGCCCACGAGCAGTCCGGCCGCTCCGGCCAGCGCGGGTACGCCGAGCCGGCGCACCGAGGCGCGCCGGCCGCCCGGCCGGTCGTTGATGCCGACGAGCATCGCGGCGATGGCGGCGAGCACCCCGAGCGCCGTCCGGCCGAGGAGCATCCCGGCGAGCAGCGCGGGCCCGGCGGCGAGGGCGCCCCGGCACACCGCGCTCCAGGGGACGGGTTCGCGCTGGGCGCGGAAGGCGTGGGCGAGCCAGGGGGGTACGGCGGGCACGGCGGGCCGGGACACGGGGCTCCTGTTCATACGAGGGCGAGGGTGGGCCTTCGGACGACGGTGGCCGGTGGAGGTGGTTCCAGAGTAGATCGCGTTCCCCTCGCGAACGGAACGCTCACGTTTCGCCGGTGTGAAACCTGCGGCGACGGCCGTTTTCTTTATGAACGCAACGCCCGGCGGTCTCCTCGGCGCCGGTAATTCGGATGCGGGCGGCACCGAGCGGACCGGATCATCGGGAAGCTCGTCCGCCCACCCCCTTCAGGAGCCGCTTCCGTGATCCGGCGTGTGACCGTCCCCACCCTGTTCCCCCCGCCCGCCTACGCGCACGCCTCGGTCGTCGAGGCCGGCACGAAGCTCGCGTTCCTCGCCGGGGCCGTGCCGCTGACCGCCGACGGGGAGCTGGTGGGCCCGGGGGATCCGGTGCGCCAGGCCGAGCAGGTGCTCGCCAACCTGCGCGAGCAGCTGCGGGCCGTCGGCAGCGGTCTGGAGCATGTGCTGGTGACGGACGTGTACGTGGTCGGCGACACCGCGGCGCTGTCCGCGGTGTGGCGGGTCGTGGAGTCCTCGGGACTGAGCGCGGGCCCGCACTCCTCCACGCTGCTCGGCGTGTCCTGCCTCGGATACCCCGGCCAGCTCGTGGAGATCACGGCCACGGCCGTGGTGCCGGAGCCGGCGGCGGACGCGGTGGTGCTGCGCCGTGCGGTGGCGGCCGACGCCCGTGCCGTAGCCGATGTCTACTTGCGGTCCTTCCACACCGCGCTGCCGGACGTCGTCCGCCCGCACACCGACGACGAGGTGCGGTACTACTTCCGGGAGGTCGTGGTGCCGTCGCGGGAGACCTGGGTGGCGGAGGCGGCCGGGGCCGGTGTGGTCGGGCTGATGGTGCTGGACGGGGAGACGCTGGACCAGCTGTATCTGGACCCCGAGTGGCGCGGGCGGGGCATCGGGGACCGGTTCGTCGCGCTGGCCAAGGAACGCAGCCCGGACGGGCTCACCCTCTGGACGTTCCAGGCGAACAAGCCCGCCCACCGCTTCTACGAACGGCACGGCTTCACCGCCGTGGACTTCACCGACGGCAGCCGCAACGAGGAGCGGGAACCGGACGTCCGCTACGACTGGCGTCCCTGAAGCGGGCGATCGGCCGGGTCCGGTGTGGAGGGGTGAGCGGGGCCGTGCCGGTTCCTCACGGCAGTCCGGCCGCGTCCGCCGCCGTGCGCAGCACCTCCCGCAGCATCTCGGCGGTGAGCCGGCCGGTGAAGGTGTTGCGCTGGCTGACGTGGAAGCAGCCGAAGAGGTCCAGGCCGTCCAGCGCGACCCGGGTGCCGTGCGCGAAGGCCGGACGGGGGCGCGGCACCGTCCAGCCGGCCTGCGCGAACGCGGGCAGCGCGGCCTGCCAGCCGAAGGCGCCGAGGACGACGGCGGCCTTCAGCGTCGGCCGGAGCAGCGTCAGCTCCTGCACGAGCCAGGGCCGGCAGGTGTCGCGCTCTTCGGGCGTCGGCTTGTTGGCGGGCGGCGCGCAGTGCACGGGCGCGGTGACCCGTACGCCGTACAGCTCCAGGCCGTCGTCGGCGCTGACGGAGGTGGGCCGGGAGGCGAGCCCGACGTCGTACAGCGCCTGGTAGAGCACGTCTCCGGAGCGGTCGCCGGTGAACATCCGGCCGGTGCGGTTGCCGCCGTGCGCGGCGGGGGCCAGCCCGATGATCGCCAGCCGGGCGTCGGCGGGACCGAACCCGGGCACCGGCCGCCCCCAGTACGTCCAGTCGGCGAACGCGGCCCGCTTCGTGCGGGCCACCTCCTCCCGCCACTCGACCAGCCGGGGACAGGCCCGGCACCCGGCGACACGGCGGTCCAGCCGGGCGAGGGCGCTGGTGTTGTCCATGCGGTCACCGTAAGTCGGGGATGGGTGCGTGGGCCGGGGTGGGCCGGGGTGCGCGGGTGCCCGGGTGGCGGCCGGGAAAACGCTTCCGGCTCCGTGCCCTTGGCGCGTTAAGGTCGGGGCATGGCTTCCGAGGATGCGGACGAGAGCGTGGACCGTGGAACCGGCGAGGGGCCGGGCGCGCCGGACGCGGCGGGGCCCGGCCCCGCCGGACAGCCGCTCGATCCCAGGATCGCCGCCGCGGTGGCCGCCGCCGAGGCCGCCGGGCCCGCGGGCGGCGAGACCGTCCGCGTCGACAGCTGGATCTGGGCCGTCCGCCTGATCAAGACCCGCTCCCTGGGTGCCGCCGCCTGCCGGGGCGGGCATGTGCGGGTGAACGGCGAGCGGGTGAAGCCCGCGTACTCGGTGCGCGTCGGCGACGAGGTACGGGTGCGGCAGGAGGGCCGGGAACGGGTCGTGATCGTCAAGCGCCTGATCCGCAAGCGGGTCGGGGCGCCGGTGGCCGCGCAGTGCTACATCGACAACTCTCCTCCGCCTCCGCCCCGCGAGGCCGTCGCCCCCGCCGGTCTCCGCGACCCGGGCGCCGGCCGCCCCACCAAGCGCGACCGCCGCGAACTCGAACGCCTCCGCGGCCTCGCACTCGGCAGCTCCGGCGGCTACGCCGGTCTCGCCGGCTCCGGCCCCTCCGCCGGCTTCGGCAACCCGGGCGGGCCTGGAGGCCAGGGCGGCTCCGGCGGCCGGGGTGGCTCGGGCGGTCCTGGCGGGTCGGGCGCGGGTGGTCGCAGGGGTACCGGCGGATCGGGCGGCCGTGGCGGACGCCGCGGCACCGGCTGACCGGCACCGGCACCGGCAGCAGCACCAGCACGGTGCCCGGCACCCCGGACAGCAGCGGCACGACCTGAGCCCACGGCCACGTGTCCGCTACGGCCGCCCGCTTCCCCGCTACGGCCGGTCAGCCGGCCGCGGTCGCGTCACCGGCGGTTCAGCGGGCGCAGCAGGGCCGTCGTGTGGGAGCGGCGGGTCCAGGCGATCAGGGCGAGGGGGACGATCAGGATCAGCGGGGTCGCCGCGTTCCGGCCGTCGAACGCGGTGAGCTGTACGAGGAACGCTCCCACCATGAGCGCGCCGAGGGCGATCGCCGACAGGGACTGCAGTGCCGGGATCAACAGCGCGACCGCGCCGGCCAGTTCGAGCGCGCCGATGGCGTACATGGCCCCGTCGCCCCAGCCGATTCTGTCGAAGGACTCGACGGCCGTCGGGTGCGCTATGAGCTTGGGCAGGGCGCTCGCGAGGCCGAAGAACAGGGCCAGCAGCACCTGCACGACCCGCAGCGCGACCCGGGCCCCACGCGCGCGACCCGTACGGGAGCGGGCGGAGGACGCGGACGCCGTGGAGCGGGAGCCGGCGGGAGCGGTGGTCTGCGACATGGTGGTCTCCTGGTGAAGCGGTCCTGATTGCTTTCACCAGGTAGACCGGCCGAGGGCCCGGAACTCATCGCTCTGCCGCGCGGCCGGGCGGACGCGAGAAAGGGCCGCCCACAGGCCGGCCGGGTCCGGCCCCGGTCATCCCACCGGCACCGCCCGCACCCACATCCCGTCCGGCGTCAGATAGGTGTCCACTTCCAGTCCCGCCTCCGCCAGCGCCGACTCGAACTGCTCCTTCGTCAGGGGCCTGGACAGGAAGGTCTGGGTCCACACGGCGTCGGGGAAGACGTACTCCGCGCGGACCGAGTCGACTCCCTCGCCGGCCGGCTCCACCGAGGCGATCCGGACCGTGAAGCCGCTCGGATCGACCCGCTCCCTGGGCACGTCGGTGTGATGGTCCGCGCCCTCCCGCTGGACGAGCACGCAGCCGTCCCGCGCCACGTGCCGGACGCAGGTGCGCAGCAGGCCCCTGCGCACCTCCTCGTCACCGGCGTGCACCAGGAACGACGCGAGCATCACCACGTCGAACTTCTCGCCCAGGTCGAGGGTTTCGATGGGGCCGCATATCGTGCGTGCCCCGCGGACCCGGGCCAGCATGGCGGCGGACTCGTCCACGGCCGTGACCGTGAAGCCGCGTTCCAGCAGGGGGTGGGTGACGCGGCCGACGCCGCTGCCCAGCTCCAGGATGTGCGCCCCGGCCGGCACCGCGGCGGCGATGATGTCGGGCTCGTCTCCCACCGGCAGCCGTGCGTACACCTCGACCGCGCAGCCGTCCGGGGTGATCACCCCCGGTCCCGTGCCCTCGTATCCCTCACGCGTCTCGATCCTCATGCCCGGACAACGCCCCACGCCGCACGCCCGTTCCCCTCCGCCCCCAGTTCACTCGTCCGAGCTACCCAGGCCCCCCTCCGCCGGCCCTCCCGGCGCTCCCGTACGCCGCCCCGCCGAGCGTTGCCTCCCCGCGTCGGCGAAGAGTACGTTGCGAGGAGGAAGTGATGGTCCGATGCGTACGGGCAGTGAACCGGCGACCGCGCGCAGTGCTCTGCGGGCACGGTTCTGGCTGAGCGTGTGGGGGCTGGGCTGGGCGGCCCTCGGCACGGCGGCCTTCGCGCTGGCCGGGCGGCCGGGCTGGGCGGCGGCGTGCGGGGCGCTGTGGCTGGTGGCCACCGTGGACCTGGCCGTCGTCCTGCGGCACATCCGGCAGGGCCCGCACTACCAACCGGGCCGTGACATACCGCCGTACCCGCCGCCGGAGGACGGCCCGCCGTACAAGGGGCCGCCCAGGCACCGGCATCCATGAGCGGGTCGCCGCAGCCCCCTCACCGGCCGCGCCCCGCAGCCGCCGCCAACCAGCGCCCGCACCGCCCCGGCGACCCGACCCCTCACGCGTCGAAGCGTGCCGCTTTCAGGTACTGCGGGTTGGGGTCCAGCGCGGCCGCCAGCCGGAAGTGGCGCTTGGCCTGGTCGGGCCGGCCCTGGCGCTCATAGGTGCGGGCCAGGGCGAAGTGCGCGAACGCGTTGTCCGGTTCGCGTTCCAGCACGATGGTGAACTCGAGTTCGGCCGGGCGCAGTTGCGCCGCGGCGAAGAAGGCCCGCGCACGCAGCAGACGGGCCGCGGTGTTCTCGGGGTACGCGGCGATGACTCCGTCGAGCAGCTTCACCGCGCCCCGCGGGTCCCGCGCGTTGAGCAGTTGCTCGGCGGCACGGAAGTCGATGACATGCGTTTCCGGAGTACGTCCGGTGGAACCGCTGGTCTCGGGCACGGCTGAGTCCTTCCCTTGCTCCAGCGGTTCAACGCCCCGAAGCGCTCGGCTATTCCGCGCCGGCGGCGCCGTGCCGCGCCCGGCGGGCGAGGCCGCCCCACACCTCGGCGACCCGCTCCCGCAGCGCGTCCAGAGGCACGTCGTTGTCGATGACGATGTCCGCGATCTTCCGGCGCTGTTCGCGCGTCGCCTGCGCGGCCATCCGCGCGCGTGCGTCCGCCTCGGTCATCCCGCGCAGCCGTACCAGCCGCTCGAGCTGGGTCTCGGGGCTCGCGTCCACGACGATCACGACGTCGTAGAGCGGCGCGAGACCGTTCTCGGTGAGCAGGGGTACGTCGTGGACCACCACGGCGTCCTCGGGCACGGCGCTCTCCAGCTCGCGGGAGCGGTCGCGCACCAGAGGATGCACGATCGAGTTGAGGACGGCCAGCTTCTCGGGGTCGGCGAAGACGATGGAGCCGAGCCGGGGCCGGTCCAGGCTGCCGTCGGCGGCCAGGACGTCCGGACCGAAGGCGTCGGCCACGGCGGCGAGGCCGGGGGTGCCGGGCGCGACGACTTCGCGGGCGATGCGGTCCGAGTCGATCAGGACGGCCCCGTGCTCCACGAGCAGCCGCGACACCTCGCTCTTGCCGGCGCCGATCCCGCCGGTCAGGCCCACTGTCAGCATGAGCGGAAGCCTAGACGCTCCCCCGGAGGGCCGGTACGGCAGGTGCGGGCCGACGGCGCCCGCTCCCCCGCCTCAGTTGTCGCCCTCCCGCTCCGCCAGGAACCGCTCGAACTCCCGCCCGATCTCGTCCGCCGACGGAATGTCCACCGGCTCGGCCAGCATGTTGCCCCGGGTCTCGGCGCCCGCCGCCGCGTCGTACTGGTGCTCGAGGCCCTGGACGAGCGCGGTCAGTTCCTCGTCGCCCTCCCGGATCTGCCGGTCGATCTCGGTCTGCGTGCGGTGCGCGTCCGTGCGCAGCGCGTGGGCCACGCCGGGCAGCACCAGCCCGGTGGCGGCCGTGACGGCCTCCAGGACGGTCAGCGCCGCGTCCGGGTACGGGGAGCGGGCGATGTAGTGCGGGACGTGCGCGGCGACGCCCAGGACGTCGTGGCCGGCCTCCATGAGGCGGTACTCGACCAGGGACTCGGCACTGCCGGGCACCTGTGCCTCGTCGAAGGGGCTGCGGTGACCGGGGACCAGGTCGGTGCGGTTGCCGTGCGGGGTCAGGCCCACCGGGCGGGTGTGCGGGACGCCCATGGGGATGCCGTGGAAGTTCACGGACAGGCGCACGCCGAGCCGTTCCACGATCTGTCGCACCGCCGCCGCGAACCGCTCCCACTCCACGTCCGGTTCGGGTCCGGACAGCAGCAGGAACGGGGCACCGGTGGTGTCCTGGACGAGGTGGACCTCGATGGCCGGGGTCTCGTAGTCGGTCCAGCGGTCCCGCTTGAAGGTCAGCAGGGGCCTGCGGGCCCGGTAGTCCACGAGCCGGTCGTGGTCGAACCGGGCCACGAGCTGGTGGGGCAGTGAGTCGAGCAGCCGGTCGACGATCTGGTCGCCGGTCTCGCCCGCGTCGATGTATCCGTCGAAGTGGTAGAGCATGACAAGGCCGGCCGACTCCTGGGCGAGCGCCATGTCCACCACGGCGAGGCCCTTCGGCTCCCATGCGTACAAACCCTGCGGATCAAGCACTGTGACCGCTCCTCCTCGTGTTCCCCATGGACAACGCGCCCCGGAACAGCGGAATTCCCGCCACACGCCGTTCGCCTGCGATCCCTTGCGGGACATCTTGACGACCCGTCACCTGGTCCGTACCTTCCAGGCGTCGAGTTCACGATGACGATCATCGTTCATGTATGGGAAAGACGGGAAGGCACTCCGATGCGCATACGCATACCGCTCACCTCTCTGCTCGCCACCGTCCTCGCCACCGGCGGCCTGGCCCTGACCGCCACCGGACCCGCCTCGGCCTCGGCCGCCGCGACCGTCGAGGTCGCGACCTCCGCCCAGCTGAAGACCGCGCTCGCCGCCGCCCGGCCCGGCGACACGATCCACCTGGCGGACGGCACGTACACCGGCAACTTCAAGGCGACCGTCCCGGCCACGGCCGCCGCCCGCATCACCCTGACCGGCTCCCGGGGCGCCGTGCTCACCGCCGGCGGCGGTTACGGGCTGCACCTGAACGGCGCCTCCTACTGGACGGTCGGCGGCCTGACCGTGACCGGCGGCCAGAAGGGCATCGTGATCGACGCGGCCGAGGGTGTCGTCGTGGACGGTGTCACGGTGCACGGCCTGGACATGGAGGGCGTGCACTTCCGCAACTCCAGCACGGACGGCGTGATCGAGAACTCGAGGATCTACGACACCGGGAACGACGGCCGGGGCATGGGCGAGGGCGTGTATGTGGGCACCGCGAACACATTGTCCGACCGGAGCGATCGCGTGCGGGTCCTGAACAACACGATCGGCCCGGACGTGGGCGGGGAGAACGTCGACATCAAGGAGGGCACGACCGGCGCGCGGATCATCGGCAACACCTTCGACGGCAGCGGCCTGACCGGCGCCAACTACGACGATTCCTGGGTCGACGTGAAGGGCAACGACGTGCTCGTCCAGGACAACACCGGCACCGCCACCACCAACGACGGCTACCAGACCCACACCCAGCAGCCAGGCTGGGGCTGCGGCACGGTCTTCAAGGGCAACAAGTCGACATTGACGGGCGCGACCGGTGCGAACCGCCTGGCGATCGACGTCACCAACTACAGCGCCACCTGCCGGACCACCGTCTACAGCACCAACACGGTGACGGACGGCAACGGCCTGACCAACGTCCAGGTGACGCCTTGAGGAACGCGGAGGGGCCGCACCTCGAAAGGTACGGCCCCTCAGCGGCAACTATCGGCTAAGCCTCAGCGGCAGCGATCAGCTCTGGCCGCCGGCCAGCTTCTCGCGCAGCGCGGCCAGCGCCTCGTCCGAGGCCAGCGCACCGGAGGTGTCGGCGCCCTCGGAGGAGTACGAGCCACCGCCGGTCGCGGCCGGAGCCGCGGCCTCGCCGCCCTCGGCCTCCGCGGCGGCGTCGGCCTCGCGGGACTTGATGACCTGCTGCTGGTGCTGCTCGAAGCGGGACTGCGCCTCGGCGTACTGGCGCTCCCACTCCTCGCGCTGCTTCTCGTAGCCCTCGAGCCAGTCGTTGGTCTCGGGGTCGAAGCCCTCGGGGTAGATGTAGTTGCCCTGGTCGTCGTACGACGCGGCCATGCCGTACAGGGTCGGGTCGAACTCGACCGAGGCCGGGTCGGCACCGAAGGACTCGTTGGCCTGCTTCAGCGAGAGGCTGATGCGGCGACGCTCGAGGTCGATGTCGATGACCTTGACGAAGATCTCGTCGTTGACCTGGACGACCTGCTCCGGGATCTCCACGTGGCGCTCGGCCAGCTCGGAGATGTGGACCAGACCCTCGATGCCCTCGTCCACGCGGACGAACGCACCGAACGGCACCAGCTTCGTGACCTTGCCGGGCACGACCTGGCCGATCTGGTGGGTGCGGGCGAACTGCTGCCACGGGTCTTCCTGGGTCGCCTTCAGCGACAGGGAGACGCGCTCGCGGTCCATGTCGACGTCGAGGACCTCGACGGTGACCTCCTGGCCGACCTCGACAACCTCGGAGGGGTGGTCGATGTGCTTCCAGGACAGCTCGGAGACGTGGACCAGACCGTCGACGCCACCCAGGTCCACGAAGGCACCGAAGTTGACGATCGAGGAGACCACACCGGAGCGGACCTGACCCTTCTGGAGGGTCGTGAGGAACGTCTGGCGGACCTCGGACTGGGTCTGCTCCAGCCAGGCACGGCGGGACAGGACCACGTTGTTGCGGTTCTTGTCCAGCTCGATGATCTTGGCCTCGAGCTCCTTGCCGACGTACGGCTGGAGGTCGCGGACACGGCGCATCTCGACCAGGGAGGCCGGCAGGAAGCCACGGAGGCCGATGTCGAGGATGAGACCACCCTTGACGACCTCGATGACGGTACCGGTGACGATCCCGTCCTCTTCCTTGATCTTCTCGATGGTGCCCCAGGCACGCTCGTACTGGGCGCGCTTCTTCGAGAGGATCAGGCGGCCTTCCTTGTCCTCCTTCTGGAGGACCAGGGCCTCGATCTCGTCGCCGACCGCCACGACCTCGTTCGGGTCGACGTCGTGCTTGATCGAGAGCTCGCGGCTCGGGATGACACCTTCGGTCTTGTAACCGATGTCGAGCAGGACCTCGTCCCGGTCGACCTTCACGATGACGCCGTCGACGATGTCGCCGTCGTTGAAGTACTTGATCGTCTCGTCGATCGCTGCGAGGAATGCTTCCTCGTTACCGATGTCGTTGACCGCTACCTGCGGGGTGGTGGCGGTGGTCTCGGTGCTGCTCGTCATGTGGGAAAGGGCTCCGGTACGGACATTGAAGTCGTAGGTACTGCTTACGCCGGGAGCCCGTTTCGCTCTGCAGAAGCCGGACAGCCAAGGAAGCGCCTCACCATTACTGGTGATGGCGCCTCGACAACCGAGGGGACATACAACAGATGCGAGCGCAGCCTGCTACGTCTGAGGTGCGCAGGCCCGCAGCGCAACTTGTAGCATACGGGGGCAGCCGGACAGGGTCAATGCAGGATGGCGGACACCCCGGGCGGATCGCCGCAAACCCGGCAGAAGAATTACCTCGACAGCCCGCACGGGACCCGTGGGACCCCTCCCACGCGGTCCCCTCCGGCGGGCTGGACGGAAGAGTACGACGAGGGAGCCGATCATCCAAGAGCCGGAAGCGTACGACCCTCAGCGGTCCGAAGGGTTCGAGCCGGAAGCGACCCGGCGTGAGGCGAGCGTCACGGAGAGCAGCCGGGCAAACCGGGGCTGGTGGGACCGGAACGCGGACGAGTACCAGAGCGAGCACGGCGGCTTCCTCGGCGACGACCGCTTCGTGTGGGGCCCGGAGGGCCTGGACGAGGCGGAGGCCGAGCTGCTCGGCCCTCCGGCGGAGCTGAAGGGCAGGGCGATCCTGGAGATCGGCGCGGGCGCGGCCCAGTGCGCGCGCTGGCTGGCCGCCCAGGGCGCGCGGCCGGTGGCCCTGGACCTCTCGCACCGCCAGCTCCAGCACGCGCTGCGGATCGGCGGGGCCCTGCCGCTGGTGTGTGCCGACGCCGGCGCGCTGCCCTTCGCGGACGGCTCCTTCGACCTGGCGTGCTCCGCGTACGGGGCGCTGCCGTTCGTGGCCGACCCGCGGCTGGTGCTGCGCGAGGTGCGCCGGGTGCTGCGGCCGGGCGGACGGTTCGTGTTCTCGGTGACGCACCCGATCCGCTGGGCGTTCCCGGACGAGCCGGGCCCGGAGGGCCTGTCGGTGTCGGCGTCCTACTTCGACCGCACGCCGTACGTGGAGCAGGACGAGCGGGGTCACGCGGTGTACGTGGAGCACCACAGGACGCTCGGCGACCGGGTGCGGGACGTCGTGGCGTCGGGCTTCCGGCTGGTGGACCTGGTGGAGCCGGAGTGGCCGGCCTGGAACACCGCGGAGTGGGGCGGCTGGTCGCCCCTGCGCGGGAATCTGATCCCGGGCACGGCGATCTTCGTGTGCGAGCGGGACTGAAGCCGTCCGAAAACCGTCCGCGGGTGCGCGCGGGTCCGGGTGGACGCACGCGCGCGGGGCGGCCGTTTTCCCGTCGTGCGTCTCTGGTTCCCCGTCGTACGGCCCCGGTTTCCGGTCGTACGACACTGGGGGCGTGATCCGTTACGACGCTCTGGACGCGCTGCCCGTGCGCTCCGCCCTGCCCGCCCTGACCGACGCGCTGGAGGGTGAGGGGACCGCCGTCCTCGTGGCGCCGCCCGGCACCGGCAAGACGACACTGGTGCCGCTGGTGCTCGCGGGGCTGGTCGGAGGCGGTCCCGCGCGGCGGGTCGTGGTGGCCGAGCCGCGGCGGATCGCGGCGCGGGCGGCGGCCCGGCGGATGGCGTGGCTGCTGGGCGAGCGGCCCGGCGAGAGCGTCGGCTTCACGGTGCGCGGCGAGCGGGCCGTGGGACGGAACACGCGCGTGGAGGTCGTCACGACCGGTGTCCTGCTCCAGCGGCTCCAGCGGGACCAGGAGCTGGCCGGGGTGGACGTGGTGGTCCTGGACGAGTGTCACGAGCGGCATCTGGACGCGGACACGGCGGCCGCGTTCCTGTGGGACGTGCGGCAGGCGCTGCGCCCGGAGCTGCGGCTGGTGGCCGCGTCGGCGACCACGGACGCCGAGGGGTGGGCGCGGCTGCTCGGCGGGGCGCCGGTGGTCGAGGCGGCGGGTACGGCGTATCCGGTGGAGGTGGTGTGGGCTCCGCCGGTCCGTCCGGTGCGGCCGCCGCACGGGATGCGGGTGGATCCGGAGCTGCTGGCGCATGTGGCGTCGGTGGTGCGGCGGGCGCTGGCGGAGCGGGACGGGGACGTGCTGTGCTTCCTGCCCGGCGTGGGCGAGATCGCGCGGGTGGCGGGGCTGCTGGGAGACCTGGGCGGGGTCGAGGTGCTCCAGGTGCACGGGCGGGCGCCGGCCGCGGTGCAGGACGCGGTGCTGTCGGCCGGGGAGCGGCGCCGGGTGGTGCTGGCGACGTCCGTGGCCGAGTCGTCGCTGACCGTGCCCGGAGTGCGGGTGGTGGTCGACTCGGGGCTGGCCCGGGAGCCGCGGGTGGATCACGCGCGCGGGCTGAGCGGGCTGACCACCGTGCGGGCGTCGCGGGCGGCGGGGCGGCAGCGGGCGGGGCGGGCCGGGCGTGAGGCGCCGGGAACGGTGTACCGGTGCTGGGCGGAGGCCGAGGACGGCCGTCTGCCGGCCTTTCCGGCGCCCGAGATCAAGGTGGCCGACCTGACCTCGTTCGCCCTTCAGGCGGCCTGCTGGGGCGATCCGGACGCCTCCGGGCTGGCGTTGCTGGACGCGCCGCCGGGCGGGGCGATGGCGGCGGCGCGGTCCGCGCTGACGGCGGTGGGAGCGGTGGACCCCGCAGGGCGGGCCACGCGGACCGGTGGGCGGCTGGCCCGGCTCGGGGTGCATCCCCGGCTGGGCCGGGCGCTGCTGGACACGGGCGGGGACGGGGCCCCGGTCGTGGCGCTGCTCTCCGAGGAGGTGCCCCGGGAGTACGGCGACGACCTGGCCGGTGCGCTGCGGCGGGCCCGGGCCGGCGGTGACGCGTACGGCGCGCGCTGGGCCGCGGAGGTACGGCGGCTGCGCGCGGTCTCGGCCGGCCCGGCCGGGCAGCCCGGGCGGGGCGGGGCCGTCCGGGTCGGGCCGGGTACCTCCGACGACCGGCTCGCCGGGCTGGTCGCCGCTCTCGCGTTTCCCGAGCGGGTCGCCAGGCTCGACGGCGGGTCGTACCTCACGGTGTCCGGGACGCGGGCGGAACCGGCCGAGGGGTCGGCGCTGCGCGGTGCTCCGTGGATCGTGGTGGCCGTCGCCGACCGGCCCGCCGGGACGGGGCACGCGCGCGTGCGGCTCGGCGCGGCCGTGGACGAGGACGTGGCGCGGGCCGCCGCCGGGGCGCTGCTCGGTGAGCGGGACGAGGTGTGCTGGGCCGGCGGGGACGTCGTGGCCCGGCACGTCGAGCGGCTGGGGGCGGTCGAGCTGGCCGTACGCCCTCTGAAGGACGCCGATCCGGCCCTCGTCCGCGCCGCCCTGCTCGACGGGCTCCTTCAGGACGGGCTCGGGCTGCTGCGCTGGTCGCCGGAGGCGCGGGGGCTGCGGCAGCGGCTGGCGTTCCTGCGGGCGCACCTCGGGGAGCCGTGGCCGGACGTGTCGGACGACGCGCTGCACGCGCGCGTGGACGAGTGGCTGGAGCCGGAGCTGGGCCGGGCCCGGCGGCGGGCCGACCTGGCCCGGATCGACGCCGGTCAGGCGCTCGCGCGGCTGCTGCCGTGGGCGAGCGGGGAAGCGGCCCGGCTGGAGGAGCTGGCGCCCGAGCGGATCGCGGTGCCGAGCGGGTCCAGGATCCGGATCGACTACCGGGACCCGGAGCGGCCGGTGCTCGCCGTCAAGCTCCAGGAGATGTTCGGGCTGCGGGAGACGCCGTCCGTGGCGGGCGTGCCGCTGCTCGTGCACCTGCTCTCCCCGGCCGGGCGGCCCGCCGCCGTCACGGCCGACCTCGCCTCCTTCTGGCGGGACGGCTACCGGGCCGTACGGGCGGAGCTGCGCGGCCGGTATCCCAAGCACCCGTGGCCCGAGGACCCGGCGAGCGCCGAGCCCACCCGGTACACCAACGCGCGGCTCAGGCGCTGACCGGCACGGACTCCGCGGGCCGGAGGGGTGCGGGAGGCCGGGGCTGCCGGGCGCGGGCCTCCGGCCCCGGTGACCGCTTCGGCCAGGGGATGTACTGACGGCCCATCAGGTCCGGTGCCGCGGCAACGCGCGGGCGGGACGAGAACAGCGCCGCGCGCACGAACGAGGGCGCCCTTCCCGGTGGCCGGGGAGGGCGCCCTGCGGCGGTGGCTCAGGAGGAGGCGGTCGGGTCGGGGGCGGGGCTCTGCGAGGTGGCGGACGGGGCCGGCACGGGAATCACCGGGACGGCGGCCTCGACCTTCAGTTCCACGGTGAGCGTGGCGCCGCCCGTGGTGGTGATGCGGAGCAGGAAGGTGCCGGCGGTGTCGTCGGCGTACAACTTGGGCAGCGTGAGCAGGCCCTTGGCGTCCGTCTGGAGGCCGGTGAGGGTGCGGACGGGCTTGCCCGCCGCGTCCTTGAAGTAGGGGCCCTTGTCGTTCGCCGTGGCGTCGAGGGGCGACTTGACCAGCGTGGCGGTGGCCGCGACCTTGTCCGCGACGGCACCCTGGTACGTCGCCTTCACCTGCACCTGCTGGGCGAACTCGCCGCCCGCGGTGCAGACCAGCGGGATGTCGCCGGTGCGGGCCAGGGTGTCGGCGGCGCGCGCGGTGACGGTCGCCGTGTAGTCGACGCCCTTGACCTGGCGGCCCACGACGGCCGCGGTGACCTTGAAGTCGCCGGTCTTCTCGCCGGCCTGGAGCGGCGGGGCCTGCGCGAGGCCCTTGGCGTCGGTGGCGACCGTCGCGACGGTCTCGCCGCCGGCGAAGGTGGCGTCGGTGTCTCCGGTGAGGGTGAACCTGATCCGGACCTTGGCGACGGACTTGCCGACCTTCGTCTCGGCGCGCACGCCGATCCGCTCGGCGAAGGCGTCGCCGGCCATCGCGGTGAGTTTCCCGGTGCCCGTGCCCGTCAGGTGGTCCACGAGGTCGGTGGGCGTCTCCGGGGGCTTCGGCGGGACGGGCGGCTTCGGCGTGGGGGGCTTGGGACCGGGCGTCTGGTTGCCGCCGCCGTTGCCGTCCTCGCCCCCGTGGCCGCCGCCGGGCTTGTGCGGGGGCTTCGGGGCCGGCTCGGTGGTCGGCGGGTCAGTCGGCCGCGGGGACGCCGGGTCCTCGGAGCCGTCGTCGCTGCGGTGCTCCGGTACGCCGCCGGTGCCGTCGGGGACGGAGTGGGTGCCCTCGCGGTAGTACTCCATCCAGTTCAGGACCAGGTTCAGGTAGTCCTGGGAGTTGTTGTAGCTGAGGATCGCGCCGTGCAGGTCCGCCTCACGGGACAGGTCCCAGTCGTTGCGGCACAGGTAGTGGCCCGCGGCGAGCGCGGCGTCGTAGACGTTGTTCGGGTCCTTCTTGCCGTCGCCGTTGCCGTCGCGGCCGGCCCAGGCCCAGGTGGACGGGATGAACTGCATCGGTCCGACGGCCTGGTCGTAGGTGCTGTTGCCGTCGTACGCGCCGCCGTCGGTGTCCGGTATGTTCGCGAAACCCCTGCCGTCGAGCTGCGGGCCCAGGATGCGCCGGAGCGTGGTGCCGTCGGCGTCGACCTGCCCGCCGCGGGCGTGCCCGGACTCGACGTTGCCGATGGCGGCCAGCAGTTGCCAGGGCATGTTGCAGCCGGGCTTGGAGGTGCGCAGTTCGGCCGCGGCCTTCTTGTAGGCGTCGAGGACCGTCGCCGGGATGCCCGCCTCCCCGTCACCGCGGGAGACCGGCGTGCCGACCGGCGCCGAGGGGCCGGGCTCGGGGCTCTTCAGCGGCGGGAGGTCCGTGAAGTACGGCGAGTTGCCGGTGGCGTTGCCGTTGCCTTCGCCGTCCGGCGCGGAGGTCGTGGCGCCGGCCGTCGTGGGTCTGTTGTCCTCGCCGGCCACTCCCGGGGCCTGGGACGCGGAGAGTGCCGCGACCGCCGCCGCGGCCACGGCGGTGCTCGCCGCCCCCTTGCGCAGCCGCCTGCCGAAATGCGCAGCCATAGAGTGAACCCCTCCCGTGGACGCCCGCGCGTCCGTCTCCGTCGCTGTCCGCCTCGCTCTGGTGTGACGGTTGACCCGGTGCTCTGGTTGCCCCTGTTCCGCAGATTCGTCCGAGCGCCGTGTGTGTCACCGTGCGCCCGGCAGGGGGACCCAGGTGACCCTACGACAACTTGCTGTGGACGGGCACCCGTTGACTCCCGGAATTCACCGGTCGTCCACCCGCCGCCGCCCCGCGTGACCTCGGACGGCGTCCCGCATACTGGCCGGATCCGCACCCCGGCGTCCGAGGCGGGTGCCGTCGTACGCCCTGGAGGCTCCTGGTGCCGTTCACGCTCAGCCATGCGGCGGCCGTGCTGCCCGCGGTCCGCCGGGACGGCAGCGGCCGGGGCCGTCTGGTGCCCGCGGTGCTCGTGGCGGGCTCCTACGCGCCCGATGTGCCCTACTACGCGGCCGATGTCCTGCCGGGCGGGATGGAGGCGGGCGCGGTCACGCACGCGTTCGCCGGGGTCGTCACGGTCGATGTGCCGCTCGCCTGGGCGCTGGCGGGGCTGTGGCTGCTGGTCCGGGAGCCGTTGCTCGCGCTGCTGCCGCGGGCGTGGCAGGGCCGGCCGGCGGCCCTGCTGCGCCGCGGGAGGCCACGCGCGCGCGTGCGGGTCGCGGCGGCGGCCCGGTGGTACTGCTCCGCGGTGCTCGGCGCGCTGACCCATGTGGTGTGGGACGCGTTCACCCATCACGACCGGTGGGGTACGCGGCTGGTCCCGGCGGTCGGACGGGACCGTCCGGCGGGCGTGCCGCTGTACACCTGGTTGCAGTACGGGTCGTCGGCGGCGGGCGCGGTGCTGATCGTGGTGTTCGTGGTCCGGGCGCTACGACGGGTGCCCGGCGGGGTGCCGGCGGGGGTGCCGGCGCTGTCCGTACGGGACCGGTGGCGGGCGCTCGCGGTGATCGGCGGCTGCGCGCTGGCGGGAGCGGTGCGGCGGACGGTGCTCTGGCGGGAGCGGGGCGGTACGGGCGTGCGGCCGTGGGAGCTGGTGCCCGCCCTGTGCTTCGGGGCGGGCGCCGGGGTGGTGCTGGGGCTGCTGGTGTACGCCGTGGGGGTCAGGCTCCGGCGTCCGGCCGCCGGTCCCGGGGATCACGGGCGTCACGGGGATCACGGCGAGGCGGCCGGTGCGGGCCGGGAGTGGCCGGCCGCTCGGTGAGGGACGCCACGAAGACCGTGATTTCGCGCCGGGGGCGGGATCTCGGGATCAGGGTGAGGGCCAGGGCGAGATAGCCACGGGCCAGGTCGGTCCACTGGCGCCAGTCGGGGAGGCGGGCGGGGCGGGTGGTGAGAGCGCGGCCGAGGCGTCTGGTGACGCCGCGGACGGTCGCGACCGGGTCGGCCGGGACGCGGGCGGTGCTTGCGTCGGCCGCGAGGGCCGGGACCGGCGCGGCGGGCACGGCCTGCGCCGAGGCGACAGCCGCCCAGGCCCCGGCGGCTGCCTCGGGCGTCCGGCGGTGGAGCATGCGTATACCCATGCCCGCAGTGTTGCGGCTGCGGGCGGTGGTGGGCGTTCTGACGGGGGCCACGAGAGTGACGGGGCCCTTTGGGGGTTTGGCCGGTTACCGGGGCACGGGCGGAACGCTCCGGCGCGCGGCGAGGGGGCCGGACCAGGGGCCGGGGCCGGTGCTAGTGACCGTGTCGCTCCAGGTAGATGGAGGTGAACACGGCGACCTTGGCGCGCAGGGCCCACGGGTCGAACGGCTTGCTGATGTAGTCGACGGCGCCGGCCGCGTAGCCGCGGGCGGAGTGTTCGGATCCGGTGCCCATCGCGGTCAGGAAGATGATGGGCACGTCCCTCGTCCTGGGGCGGCGTTTGATGTGGGCGCACGTCTCGTAGCCGTCCATCTCCGGCATCTGCACGTCCATGATGATGACGGCGAAGTCGTCGTGGTCGAGCAGGGCCTTGAGGGCCTCCCGGCCGGAGGAGACGGTGACGAGTTCCTGTTCGAGCGTCGCCAGGACCGCGGTCATCGCCAGCAGGTTGTCCGGCTGGTCATCGACGACGAGGATCCTGGGCATGCCCTGCCGTCCCGCCGGCAGCACCGCCTTCGCGGTCTGCTCGACGGCGTCCAGCTGGCGTTCGAGCAGCGTGCAGCGGTCCTCCGCCGCGGCGCGCTGGGCCTGGGCCTCCCACAGGGCCGCGCCGAGGCGCTCGACTTCCCCCCGGAGCGTGTCGCGTTCCTGGATGAGGCCGTAGACATCCGGATGCGCCTTGGCGAACTCGTCCGCCCGTTTCCGCTCCGCGATGCGGTCGGCCTCCAACTGGTTGAGCCGCGTCTCCAGGTCGGCGATGCGCTGCGTCCGGTCCAGCAGCGCGTCGCCCAGGACGTCGCCGCGGACGCTGGACCGCCGCGAGACGTGGTCGGCGTCGGCCAGTTGCCGCTCCAGGAGCTCCACCGCGTGCTTGGGCGACGAGGCGGCGTCCACGGCCGATCCGTACAGGCCCCGGACCAGCTCGATGGCCTCGGTGGTGACCGCGGTCCCCCGGTGCTCGGCGACATCGGTGAAGAGGTCGCTGATCACCTGCCAGGGCGGTAACCGGGTGCCGTTCAGATAGCGCGAGACCGTGCCCGGGTCGAGCCGGCGGCGGGCCGCGTACCGGCGGACGGACACGTGGAGGCTCTCGAACAGCTCGCGCAACGCCTCCGCCAAGGCCCGGGAGGCCTGGTTGAGGTCGTCCCCCAGCGGCCGCAGCTCACCCATCGCTCTCCCTCTCGGCCGCACCGGCGGCCACGCGGGCCGCCGGCCGGCCGGCGCTGTCCTCGGCGGCGATGAGACGGTCGAAGAACGGCACGGCCACGCCGGCGCAGGCAAGGCCGGCGAGCAGGCCGCGCGCGGTGCCTTCGCCGGCGACGACCGTCAACCCGCCGGTCACCGCGCCGGTGAGCAGGGCGAGCAGAAAGACCAAGGTCGATCTCAGTGACAGCAGAGGGCGGTCCACCGTGTGCTCCCTTCATCCAACCCGCCGTCGTACGACGGGACTTGGCACCCTTCCGGCCGATCGCGGACGGTGGGACCAGAATGGATGAAGGCGAGGGTGTTGCGGTCCGGGATCCGGAAGCGCGGCAGCGAAGACCGTCTGTTGCACGGGAGGTGCCGCCGCTCGCGCCGTGATCCCGGCCGGTCACGGGCTCGGCGGCCGGTGCGTTGCCAGCGCGTTGCTCCGCAACGCGCTGGCCCTTCGGCAACACCCTGAGCTGGGTGCGGTGCGGCGGCGGAGAGGTGGCCCGGACCAAAGTGCCGGTGCCCCGCCCATGAGCCGGTTCTCCGCCGCCTGCCGATCAGTGGGCCGCTGATTCCCAGTCCGGGCCGACGCCGACCGACACGTCCAGCGGAGCCCTCAGGTCGACGGCGTTCGCCATCTCGCGGCGCACGAGCGCCTCCACGGCCGCTCGTTCGCCGGGGGCGATCTCCAGGACGATTTCGTCGTGGACCTGGAGCAGCATGCGGGATTTCAGGTCCGCCGCCCGCAGCGCGCCGTCCACCTTCAGCATGGCGATCTTCACGATGTCCGCCGCCGTGCCCTGGATGGGCGCGTTGAGGGCCATGCGCTCGGCCGCCTCGCGGCGCTGGCGGTTGTCGCTGTTGAGATCCGGCAGATAGCGGCGGCGGCCGAACAGCGTCGCCGTGTAGCCCGTGGCGCGCGCCTCGTCGACCGCACGGCGCAGATAGTCCCGCACCCCGCCGAACCGTTCGAAGTAGGCGTCCATCAGGGCGCGGGCCTCACCCGCGTCGATGTTCAGCTGCTGGGAGAGGCCGAACGCGGACAGGCCGTAGGCGAGGCCGTACGACATCGCCTTGATCTTGCGGCGCATCTCCGCGTCCACCGCACCCGGCTCGACCCCGAACACCTGGGACGCGGCCGTGGTGTGCAGGTCCTCACCGGAGGTGAACGCCCGGATCAGGCCCTCGTCCTCGGACAGGTGGGCCATCACGCGCAGCTCGATCTGGCTGTAGTCCGCGGTCATCAGCGACTCGAAGCCCTCGCCGACCACGAAGCCCCGGCGGATCGCCCGGCCCTCGTCGGTGCGCACGGGGATGTTCTGCAGGTTCGGGTCCGTGGAGGACAGGCGTCCGGTCGCGGCCACCGTCTGGTTGAACGTGGTGTGGATACGGCCGTCGCCCGCGATGGTCTTGATCAGACCCTCGACGGTCACCCGGAGCTTCGCCTGCTCACGGTGGCGGAGCATGATCACCGGCAGTTCGTTGTCGGTCTGGGCGGCGAGCCAGGCCAGGGCGTCGGCGTCGGTGGTGTAGCCGGTCTTGGTCTTCTTCGTCTTCGGCAGCGCCAGCTCCCCGAAGAGGACCTCCTGGAGCTGCTTGGGCGAGCCGAGGTTGAACTCGCGGCCGGCCGCCGCGTGCGCCTCCTTCACGGCCTGCTGCACCGCGCCCGCGAACATCTGCTCCATCGCTTCCAGGTGCGCCCGGTCGGCCGCGATGCCGTGCCGCTCCATGCGGGCGAGCAGCACGGACGTGGGCAGCTCCACGTCCCGGAGCAGGTCCGCCGCGCCGACCTCCGCCAGCCGTTCCTCGAACGCCTCGCCGAGGTCCAGCACCGCGCGGGCCTGGATCATCAACGCCTCCGCCTCGGCGCCCTCGTCCGCGCCGAAGGCCAGCTGGCCTTCGGCCGCGGCGGCGGGGGCCAGCTCGCGGTGCAGGTACTCCAGGGACAGCGCGTCCAGGTCGAAGGAGCGGCGGCCCGGCTTGACCAGGTACGCGGCGAGCGCGGTGTCCATGCCGACGCCCTCGACGCGCCAGCCGTGCTCGGCGAAGACGCGCATGGCGCCCTTGGCGTCGTGGAGCACCTTGGGCCGCTCCGCGTCGGCCAGCCAGGCGGCGAACGCGTTCTCGTCGGCCTCGTCCAGCTCGGCCGGGTCGAACCAGGCCGCCGCTCCCCCGGCCGCGGCCAGCGCGACCTCGGCGACCGAGCCGGTGCCCAGCGCCCAGGTGCCGACGGTGGCGACGCCCAGCGGCCCGGCGCCGTGCTCGGCGAGCCAGGGGGCCAGCTCGCCGGTGCGCAGGATCGTGCCGTCGATCTCGACGCCGTCGGCGGTGACCGGGGCGGTCTCGGTCTCCTCCGTACCGGGGTCGACGGCGAAGAGGCGCTCGCGCAGCGACGGGTTGCGGATCTCCAGGGTGTCCAGGACCATCGACACGGCCTTGCGGTCGTACGGGGTCCGCTCCAGGTCGGCGACCGCCTTGGGCAGCTCGACCTGCCGCTCCAGCTCGGTGAGGACGCGGTTGAGCTTGACGGACTCCAGGTGCTCCCGGAGGTTCTGGCCCGCCTTGCCCTTGACCTCCTCGACGCGCTCGACCAGCTCGGCGAAGGAGCCGAACTGGTTGATCCACTTCGCGGCGGTCTTCTCGCCGACGCCGGGGATGCCGGGGAGGTTGTCGGACGGGTCGCCGCGCAGGGCCGCGAAGTCCGGATACTGGGCGGGCGTCAAGCCGTACTTCTCGAAAACCTTCTCCGGAGTGAACCGGGTCAGCTCCGAGACGCCCTTCGTCGGGTACAGCACGGTGATGTTCTCGGTGACCAGCTGGAACGAGTCGCGGTCGCCGGTGACGATCAGCACCTCGAAGCCCTCGGCCTCGGCCTGCGTGGCGAGGGTGGCGATGATGTCGTCCGCCTCGTACCCCTCGACGGCGAAGCGCGGGGCGTGCATCGCGTCGAGCAGCTCGCCGATCAGCTCGACCTGGCCCTTGAACTCGTCCGGGGTCTTGGAGCGGTTCGCCTTGTACTCCGTGAACCGCTCGGAGCGCCAGGTCTTGCGGGAGACGTCGAAGGCCGCCGCGAAGTGCGTGGGCGCCTCGTCACGCAGGGTGTTGGCCAGCATCGACGCGAAGCCGTAGATCGCGTTCGTCGGCTGGCCGGTCGCGGTCGTGAAGTTCTCCGCGGGCAGCGCGAAGAACGCGCGGTAGGCCAGCGAGTGCCCGTCCATGAGCATCAGCCGGGGACGGGTGCCGCCGGGGGTCTTGTCGGTCTGCTTCGGTGCTGTCTCTGCCACGTCACCGATCCTGCCACGAGCCACCGACAACCCGGACCGTCCGCCCGCGACGGGTGTGACCACGCACACGACGAACGGGCCGGTGAGCGGACCGGCGCCACAGCGCTGAGCGGCCCGACGGCCGCTCCGGCCGGAAGGGTACGAGCGGCCGATCACCCCCTCGGCGGACGAGCCGCGCGACCGGCCACCGTCCTGGCAGAACGACGAACCGACCGGCCGGCCGGCCGCCGCCCCCGGCACGCACAAGACGAGCGGCCGAGCACCGCCCGGCAGGACGAGCCGGGCGGCCGGCCACCGACCACGACACCCGCGAGACAAACAGCCGGCCACCGCCCCGACAAGAGGAGCCGGCCGGCCGGTCGCCGACCACCGCGCGCACGCGACGACCAACCGGTCACCGCCCCAGCGCGCAGGAGACAGGCCGCTCGTCACCGCTCCGTCGGTAAAGAGCGGTGCAAGACACACATGGGCGTAAGCAATGGCCACTGCCTTCGCGCGCCCGGCCGGTATCGATGTCAGTCCCCCGTGGGAGGATCGTCGGCGGTACTTCTCATACGCAGTCGAAGGGGAGCGCGCGATGGCGACGAAGCCGCCGAAGGGTGATCCGGTCCAGGACGCGCCGCAGGTCGCGGAGCCGAAGCACGCGGCGGCGGGGCTGCCGGCCATCGGGCACACCCTGCGCGTCGCCCAGCGGCAGATGGGCGTGAAGCGCACCGCTCTCACGCTGCTGCGCGTGAACCAGAAGGACGGCTTCGACTGCCCGGGCTGCGCCTGGCCGGAGCCGGAGCACCGGCACGCGGCCGAGTTCTGCGAGAACGGCGCCAAGGCGGTCGCCGAGGAGGCCACGCTGCGCCGGGTCACCCCGGAGTTCTTCGCCGCGCACTCCGTCGCCGACCTGTCCGGCCGCAGCGGCTACTGGCTGGGCCAGCAGGGCCGGCTCACCCACCCCGTGTACCTCCCCGAGGGCGGCACGCACTACGAGCCGGTCTCCTGGGAGCGGGCCTTCGACATCATCGCCGAGGAGATCACCGCCCTCGGCTCCCCGAACGAGGCCGTCTTCTACACCTCGGGCCGCACCAGCAACGAGGCCGCGTTCCTGTACCAGCTCTTCGCGCGCGAGCTGGGCACGAACAACCTGCCCGACTGCTCGAACATGTGCCACGAGTCGTCCGGATCGGCACTCGGCGAGACCATCGGCATCGGCAAGGGCAGCGTCCTGCTGGAAGATCTGTACCAGGCCGATCTGATCATCGTGGCGGGCCAGAACCCGGGCACGAACCACCCGCGCATGCTCTCCGCGCTGGAGAAGGCCAAGGCGAACGGCGCGAAGATCATCAGCGTCAACCCGCTGCCCGAAGCCGGCCTGGAGCGCTTCAAGAACCCGCAGACCCCGCAGGGCATGCTCCGCGGCGCCGCCCTCACCGACCTGTTCCTGCAGATCCGCATCGGCGGCGACCAGGCCCTCTTCCGGCTCCTGAACAAGCTGATCCTGGAGACGAAGGGCGCGGTCGACGAGGAGTTCGTCCGCGAGCACACCCACGGTTTCGAGGAGTTCGCGGCCATCGCGCGCGCCGCCGACTGGGACGAGACGCTGACCGCTACCGGCCTCACCCGCGCGGAGATCGAGCGGGCCCTCGGCATGGTCCTGGCCTCCCAGCGGACGATCGTGTGCTGGGCCATGGGCCTCACCCAGCACAAGCACTCCGTCCCCACCATCCGGGAAGTGGTCAACTTCCTGCTGCTGCGCGGCAACATCGGCCGCCCGGGCGCGGGCGTGTGCCCGGTGCGCGGACACAGCAACGTCCAGGGCGACCGCACCATGGGCATCTTCGAACGGCCCGCTCCCGCCTTCCTGGACGCTTTGGAGCAGGAGTTCGGGTTCGCACCGCCGCGCGAGCACGGCCTCGACGTCGTCCGGGCCATCCGCGCGCTGCGCGACGGCACGGCGAAGGTCTTCTTCGCCATGGGCGGCAACTTCGTGTCCGCCTCCCCCGACACCGACGTCACCGAGGCGGCGATGCGCCGGGCGCGGCTGACCGTGCACGTGTCGACCAAGCTGAACCGCTCGCACGTGGTCACGGGCGCCCGGGCACTGATCCTGCCCACGCTCGGCCGGACCGAGCGGGACGTGCGGGCCGGCGGCGAGCAATTCGTCACCGTCGAGGACTCCATGGGCATGGTGCACGCCTCACGCGGGCGCCTGGCCCCCGCCAGTCCGCACCTGAGGTCCGAGCCGGCCATCGTCTGCGGCCTGGCGCGCCGGGTGCTCGGCGAGCGCAGTGTCGTGCCGTGGGAGGAGTTCGCAGAGGACTACGGCGCGATCCGGGACCGCATCGCGCGCGTGATCCCCGGTTTCGAGGACTTCAACGCGCGCGTGGCCCGGCCCGGCGGCTTCGCGCTGCCGCACGCACCGCGCGACGAACGCCGCTTCCCGACCGCCACGGGCAAGGCCAACTTCACAGCCGCGCCGGTGGAGTACCCGGCGCTGCCCGAGGGCCGGCTGCTGCTGCAGACCCTGCGCTCGCACGACCAGTACAACACCACGATCTACGGACTGGACGACCGTTACCGGGGCATCAAGGGCGGACGCCGGGTGGTGCTGGTGCATCCCGAGGACGCGCGTGCGCTCGGGTTCGCCGAGGGAACGTATGTCGACCTGGTCAGCGAGTGGCAGGACGGAGTGGAACGGCGGGCGCCCGGCTTCCGGGTGGTGCCGTATCCGACGGCCCGGGGATGCGCGGCGGCGTACTACCCCGAGACGAACGTGCTGGTGCCGCTGGACGCCACCGCCGACACCAGCAACACCCCGGCCAGCAAGTCCGTCGTCGTACGTCTCGAAGCCCGCTCCGGGGACGCGGACGACCGTCTGGAACAATCGGCGGCCGAGTGAGCGTTCGCTCAGCGAGCAGAGTGGTGGACGACGGACGGAGCCGGGCCCATGGGTGAGCAGCAGCAAGCGAAGTTCCCGCAGCAGGTCATCGACGAGTACGCGGCGCTCGGTGTGGACCTGCCCGCCCTGTTCTCGGCCGGGCATCTGGGCACGCGCATGGGCGTGCAGATCCTGGAGGCCTCGGCGGACAGGGTGGTCGGGACCATGCCGGTGGAGGGCAACACCCAGCCGTACGGCCTGCTGCACGGCGGCGCCTCCGCGGTGCTGGCGGAGACCCTGGGCTCGGTCGGTTCCATGCTGCACGGAGGCGTCTCGAAGATCGCGGTCGGTGTGGACCTGAACTGCACCCATCACCGCGGGGTCCGCTCGGGCCTGGTGACGGGCGTGGCGACGCCGGTGCACCGGGGCCGGTCGACGGCGACGTACGAGATAGTGATCAGCGACGAGCAGGGCCGCCGGGTCTGCTCCGCCCGCCTGACCTGCCTGCTCCGGGACGCCCGCCCGGGCGACGAGCCCTCCGCCGGGCCGACCGCGGGCTGACCCGAGCCCTCCGCCGGGCCGACCGCGAGCTGACCCGAGCCCTCCGCCGGGCCGACCGCGAGCTGACCCGGCCCTCCCGCGACGCCCGGACGCGGGGACGCCCACGGCCCCCGGCTACTGAGGCCGCGCCCCTTCCGACCGCCCGGGCAACGCGACGAGGCCCGCGCCGCCTGTTCAGGGGCGCGGGCCGTGCCGTACCGGGGGCGCTCAGCCCTTCTTGGCCGCCTTCTTCTCCTCGCTGTCCGCGATGACCGCCTCGGCGACCTGCTGCATCGACATGCGGCGGTCCATGGAGGTCTTCTGGATCCAGCGGAACGCGGCCGGCTCGGTCAGGCCGTACTCGGTCTGGAGGATGGACTTCGCCCGGTCGACCAGCTTGCGGGTCTCCAGCCGCTGGCTGAGGTCGGCGACCTCCTGCTCCAGCTGCTTCAGCTCCGCGAACCGCGAGACGGCCATCTCGATCGCCGGGACGACGTCGCTCTTGCTGAAGGGCTTGACCAGGTAGGCCATGGCACCGGCGTCCCGGGCGCGCTCGACCAGGTCGCGCTGGGAGAAGGCGGTGAGCATCAGGACGGGCGCGATGGACTCCTCGGCGATCTTCTCGGCCGCGGAGATGCCGTCGAGCTTGGGCATCTTCACGTCGAGGATGACCAGGT
Organism: Streptomyces sp. SCL15-4; assembly: GCF_033366695.1. NCBI lineage: Bacteria > Bacillati > Actinomycetota > Actinomycetes > Kitasatosporales > Streptomycetaceae > Streptomyces > Streptomyces sp. SCL15-4. Next base: position 6,219,401 of record NZ_JAOBTQ010000001.1, on the reverse strand, counting down.
CGGGCTTGTGCTCGCGGGCCAGCTCGACGGCCTCCTCACCGTCTCCGGCCTCGCCGACGACGGTGTACCCCTCCTCCTCCAGCATCTCTTTGAGGTCGAGCCGGATCAGGGCCTCGTCCTCGGCGATGACGACACGGGTCGTCAGCGGAGGCACGTGCGACTTGTCGTCGTCGGTCACGTCTACGGGCTGGGGCGACTCGGGGGCGGTCACTGAGGCTCCTTGGTCCAGGGCAGGCAGGTACTGCTTCTCAAGAGCCTACCTAGCGGCGGCGGCGTACGATGACCCGGTACACTCTCCGCTGTGCCTGCCGGGTTGGTGGAACGGCATACACGGAGGTCTCAAACACCTCTGCCTGAAAGGGCTTGCGGGTTCGAATCCCGCACCCGGCACAATCCGAAGCGGAGACTCACGTTCGCGTGATTCTCCGCTTTTTGCCGTGTGCCGACGGGATCACTCACTCAGAGTGTCCGCATGCATCGATCATGGCACGGGCAAGATGCATGAGCGCTCCATCATCCTCGAACCCTGGCAGCAAGCCGTCGTAGCTGCCCATCCCCGGGACTTCATGCGCGGTCTCATCCACTCCGACGACTGCCGCGTCACCAACCGGACGACCCGCACGGTCGCCGGGGAGCGCAAGCGGTACGAGTATCCGCGCTACTTCTTCTCCGACAGGTCGGACGACATCCGCGGGCTCTTCACCGACGCCCTCGCCCTGGTCGGCGTCGAGTGGACCGTCCTGGCCCGGGGCGACGACCCGTTCAGCGTCTCCGTCGCCCGCAGGGCCTCCGCGGCCCTCATGGACACCCACGTGGGCCCCAGGCACTGAGCAGGGGCCCCGGGCGTCACTTCGGGCTGTCGTCCTCGCCGATGTGGTGGACCCGGACCATGTTGGTCGAGCCGGAGACGCCGGGCGGGGAGCCGGCGGTGATCACGACGACGTCGCCCTTCCGGCAGCGGCCGTACTTCAGCAGCAGCTCGTCGACCTGGTCGACCATGGCGTCCGTGGAGTCCACGTGCGGGCCGAGGAAGGTCTCGGCGCCCCAGGTCAGGCTGAGCTGGGAGCGGGTGGCCGGCTCGGGGGTGAAGGCGAGCAGCGGAATCGGCGAGCGGTAGCGGGAGAGCCGGCGGGCGGTGTCCCCGGACTGGGTGAACGCGACCAGGAACCTCGCGCCGAGGAAGTCGCCCATGTCGGCGGCGGCCCGGGCGACCGCGCCGCCCTGGGTGCGCGGCTTGCTCCGTTCGGCGAGCGGCGGCAGCCCCTTGGCCAGCATGTCCTCCTCGGCCGCCGTGACGATCTTCGCCATGGTGCGCACGGTCTCGATCGGGTACTTGCCGACGCTGGTCTCGCCGGAGAGCATCACCGCGTCCGTGCCGTCCAGGACCGCGTTGGCCACGTCGGAGGCCTCGGCGCGGGTGGGCCGGGAGTTCTCGATCATCGACTCCAGCATCTGGGTGGCGACGATGACCGGTTTGGCGTTGCGCCGGGCGAGCGTGATGGCGCGCTTCTGCACCATCGGTACCTGCTCCAGCGGCATCTCCACGCCGAGGTCGCCGCGCGCGACCATCAGCCCGTCGAAGGCGGCCACGATGCCGTCGAGGTTCCGCACGGCCTGCGGCTTCTCGATCTTGGCGATGACCGGGAGCCGGCGGCCTTCCTCGGCCATGATCCGGTGCACGTCGCGGGCGTCGTCGCCGCTGCGGACGAAGGAGAGGGCGACCACGTCGAAGCCGGTGCGCAGCGCCCAGCGCAGATCGTCCTCGTCCTTCTTGGACAGGGCGGGGACGGAGACGGCCACGCCGGGGAGGTTCAGTCCCTTGTGGTCGGAGACGACGCCGCCTTCGATCACGCGGGTGTGTACGCGGGGGCCGTCGACCTCGGTGACCTCCAGGCAGACCTTGCCGTCGTCGACGAGGACGCGTTCGCCGGGGGTGACGTCGGCGGCGAGGCCGGCGTAGGTGGTGCCGCACCGGTGGCGGTCGCCTTCGACGCCGTCCTCGACGGTGATGGTGAAGGCGTCGCCGCGTTCAAGGAGTACCGGTCCTTCGGCGAAGCGGCCGAGCCGGATCTTCGGGCCCTGAAGGTCGGCGAGGATGCCGACGCTGCGGCCGGTTTCGTCGGCCGCCTTGCGCACCCGCCGGTAGCGCTCCTCGTGTTCGGCGTGCGTGCCGTGGCTGAGGTTGAACCGGGCGACGTCCATTCCGGCCTCGACCAGTGCCTTGATCTGGTCGTACGAGTCGGTGGCGGGCCCCAATGTACAGACGATCTTCGCTCGGCGCATGAGTCGAGCCTAGGGCTTACCGGCGGGTAGAGAATTGGCGGCGTGTGACTACTCAACAGACTTTGGGCGAAGGGTTTTTGACAAGGGTTTAACTGTGCGGGAGGCCGCTCCGATGAGCGTGGCCGGTGAACAGGTCACCAGATCGCAACCTTCCGGACCTGTTGCCGCAAGTCATGCTCAGGTCAGAATCTACGCGCGTTGTCCACATCGCCGAGGAGACCGAGAAATGCCGTTGAACCGCCGGAAGTTCCTGAAGAAGTCCGCCGCCACCGGAGCGGGAGTGGCGATCGCCGGTGCGGCGGCGGCCCCGGCGGCCGAGGCGGCGCAGGAGCACGGCCCCGGCCGCCCCGGACACCCCGAGAAGCGGCACTCGCTGACCGTCATGGGCACCACCGACCTGCACGGTCACGTCTTCAACTGGGACTACTTCAAGGACGCGGAGTACTCCGACAAGGCGGGCAACGCGATGGGCCTCGCCCGTGTCGCCACCCTGGTGAAGCAGGTGCGCGCGGAGAAGGGCCGCCGCAACACCCTGCTGCTGGACGCCGGTGACACCATCCAGGGCACCCCGCTGACCTACTACTACGCGAAGGTCGACCCGATCACCGCCAAGGGCGGCCCGGTGCATCCGATGGCGCGGGCGATGAACGCGATCGGGTACGACGCGGCGGCCCTCGGCAACCACGAGTTCAACTACGGCATCGAGACGCTGCGGAAGTTCGAGGACCAGCTGGACTTCCCGCTGCTCGGCGCCAACGCGGTGGACGCGAGGACGCTGCGGCCGGCCTTCCCGCCGTACTTCATGAAGACCTTCCACGTGCCCGGTGCCAAGCCGGTCAAGGTCGCCGTCCTGGGCCTGACCAATCCGGGGATCGCGATCTGGGACAAGGCCTACGTCCAGGGGAAGCTGGCGTTCCCGGGGCTGGAGGAGCAGGCCGCGAAGTGGGTGCCGAAGCTGAGGTCCATGGGCGCCGACGTGGTCGTGGTCTCGGCGCACTCGGGCACCTCGGGCACCTCCTCGTACGGGGACCAGGTGCCGTACCTGGAGAACGCGGCGGCCGAGGTGGCCCGGAAGGTTCCGGGGATCGACGCGATCCTGGTGGGTCACGCGCACGTGGAGATCCCGGAGCTGAAGGTCGTCAACGAGAAGACCGGCAGGACCGTCGTCCTGTCCGAGCCGCTGTGCTACGCCGAGCGGCTCACTCTCTTCGACATCGAGCTGGTGTTCCGCAAGGGCCGCTGGGAGGTCGAGTCGGTCTCCGCGTCCCTGCGCGACTCCGCCACCGTCGCCGACGACCCGGAGATCACCCGGCTGCTCGCCGACCAGCACAAGAAGGTCGTCGCGTACGTCAACCAGGTCGTCGGCCGTGCGACCGCCACGCTGACGACGGTCGAGGCCCGCTACAAGGACGCCCCGATCATCGACCTGATCACCAAGGTCCAGGAGGACGTGGTCAAGGCGGCGCTGGCCGGCACCGAGTACGCCTCGCTGCCGGTGATCGCCCAGGCCTCGCCGTTCTCCCGGACCTCGCAGATCCCGGCCGGCGATGTGACGATCCGGGACCTGTCGAGCCTGTACGTCTACGACAACACGCTGGTCGCCAAGTTGCTGACGGGTGCCCAGGTCCGCGCGTACCTGGAGTACTCGGCGGAGTACTACGTCCAGACGGCCCCCGGTGCCGCGGTCGACGTGGAGAAGCTGACCAACGCCGGCGGGCGTCCGGACTACAACTACGACTATGTGTCGGGTCTGTCGTACGACATCGACATCGCCCAGCCGGCCGGTTCGCGGATCAGGAACCTGACCTTCCAGGGGGCCGCGCTGGACGACGACCGGCAGTTCGTGCTCGCGGTGAACAACTACCGCGCCAATGGCGGCGGTGCCTTCCCGCATGTCGCCACGGCCAAGGAGCTGTGGGCGGAGTCGACGGAGATCCGCACCCGGATCGCGGAGTGGGTGACCGCGAAGGGCGTGCTGGACCCGAAGGACTTCGCGTCGGCGGACTGGCGGCTGGTGCGCGGCGGCACGCCGGTGTTCTAGGCGTCCTCCATCTACAGGTCCAGCAGGGACAGGTCGACGGCGTCGGCGATGGCCTTGGCGCCGGCGTCGTTGACGTGCAGGCCGTCGCCGCTGTCGAACTCCGGGCGGATGCGCTCGGGTGCGGCCGGGTCGGCGACGGCGGCGGCGACGTCCACGACCGCGTGGAAGGGGTGGGTGCCGCCGCGCAGCCAGGCGTTGACCTCGCGTCGTACGGCCTGGCCGGCTTCGGTGTCGTAGCCCTCGTAGACCGTGCCCCGGTACGGGCCGATGGTGGAGGCGAGGGCGGTGAGGCCGGCGGCGCGCAGGCGTTCGGCGAGCGTGGTGAGTCCGGTGACGAGGTCGGCGGCGGTGGGGATGGCGGCCGGTTCGGGGTAGGCGCGCTGGCCGGGTACGCCGAGGTCGTTGAGGCCGATGTGGATCAGGACGTGGCTGACGCCGGGGACGGCGAGGACGTCGCGGTCGACGCGGGCGAGCAGGTGTGTGCCGACCTCGTCGGTGAGCAGCCGGTTGCCGGAGATGCCCTGGCGGACGATCCAGCCCCGGGTGAGGCGGCGGCCGAGCTGGGCCGGGAAGCTGTTGTCGAGGCCGGGTGTGGTGGCCATGCCCTCGATCCAGGAGTCGCCGAAGGCGACGGCGATCCGGGTGCCCTCGGGGGCGCGGACGTCGGCGCCGATGCCGAAGTGGCCGGTGGGCACCTCCTCGGCGTCCCGCAGGCGCTCGGCGGTGAGCTGGTCGCCGGGGGCGGCGTGGCCGGTGTCGTAGGGCACCAGTGAGTAGGTGGTCAGGCCGGTGTCGCCGGGCAGGTAGAGGGTGACGGTGAGTTCCTGCCCGGCGGTGACGAGGCGCTCGACGGGGTCGCTGACGAGTTCTCCGCCGGCCGGGATCTTGACGGCCGGGGCGCCGTCGAAGGTGAGGGTGACACCGGTGGCGGGGTCGATGCCGTGGCCGGTGGTGCGGGTGGCGAGGTGTGCTCCGCCGATCTCGACGGGCTCGTTGCCGTAGCGGTTGCTGAGGGTGATCCGTACTGCCTCACCTCCTCCGGCCAGGCGCAGGGACTGCCTGAGGGTCTGGTCGGTGAAGCCGCGTGGTTCGAAGATGCGGATGGTCTCGTCGGGGCCGATGACGGGGGCGCGGTGCGCGGCGATCCAGGTCGTGGTCATGACCGGCACCAACGCCGTCGCGCGGGTGCTTGTTCCGGTCCGGCCGGTCACGGCCCGTCGACGAGTGGCGTGAGCCGCCCCGGTTGCCTGGCCTGTGGCACCCGGTCCGCCGGGTCTTCGAGTCCGAAGGAGGTGAAGGCGGTTCGGGTGGGGAGGGGATAGGTCTCCTTTCCGGTGAGCGAGTTGAGGATGGTGGCGCTGCGCCAGGCGGCGAGGCCGAGGTCGGGGGCGCCGACGCCGTGGGTGTGCAGTTCGGCGTTCTGGACGTAGACCGATCCGGTGACCGAGGGGTCCAGGACGAGGCGGAACTCCTCGTCGACGCGCGGGCGTTCGCTGCTGTCGCGGCGGACGTAGGGATCGAGTCCGGCGAGGAGGCGGCCGAGGGGGCGTTCGCGGTAGCCGGTGGCGAGGACGACGGCGTCGGTGGCGAGCCGGCAGCGGCTGCCCTGCTGGAGGTGTTCCAGGTGCAGTTCGATCCTGGTGGTGGCGATGCGGCCGGCGGTGCGGACGCGGACGCCGGGGGTGAGGACGGCGTCGGGCCAGCCGCCGCGCAGGGTGCGCCGGTACAGCTCGTCGTGGATGGCGGCGAGGGTGCCGGCGTCGATGCCCTTGTACAGCTGCCACTGGGCGGTGACGAGGCGGTCGCGGACGGGTTCGGCGAGTGCGTGGAAGTAGCGGGTGTAGTCGGGTGTGAAGTGTTCCAGCCCGAGTTTGGAGTACTCCATGGGGGCGAACGCCTCGGTACGGCCGATCCAGTGCAGTCCCTCCCGGCCGGCCGGGCGGTGCCGCAGGAGGTCGAGGAAGACCTCGGCGCCGGACTGTCCGGAGCCGACGACGGTGACGTGTCCGGCGGCGAGGACGGTGTCGCGGTGGTCGAGGTAGTCGGCGGCGTGCAGGACGGGCACGCCGGGGGTTTCCACCAGGGGCTGGAGGGGGTCGGGGACGTAGGGGGCGGTGCCGATGCCGAGGACGATGTTGCGGGTGTAGGTGCGGCCCAGGGCCTCGGCCTCGCCGTCGGTGCCGAGCTGGGTGAAGTCGACTTCGAAGACGTCCCGTTCGGGGTTCCAGCGGACGGCGTCGACCTGGTGGCCGAAGCGCAGGCCGGGGAGTTGCTGGGCGACCCAGCGGCAGTAGGCGTCGTACTCGGCGCGCTGGATGTGGAAGTGCTCGGCGAAGTAGAACGGGAAGAGGCGTTCGCGGTTCCTGAGGTAGCTGAGGAAGCTCCAGGGGCTGGTGGGGTCGGCGAGGGTGACGAGGTCGGCGAGGAACGGCACCTGGAGGGTGGCGCCCTCGATGAGCAGTCCGGGGTGCCAGTCGAATCCGGGGCGTTGTTCGTAGAAGACGGCGTCGAGTTCGGCGAGCGGGTGGGCGAGGGCGGCGAGGGAGAGGTTGCAGGGGCCGATGCCGATGCCGACGAGGTCGCGTGGGGAGGCCGGCGCGTGGCGTGGGGGGTGGGTCATCCGGGGGTGCTTCCTTCGACGAGTGCGAGCAGGCGGGCCAGGTCGTCCGGCCGGGTCCGGGGGTTGAGGACGGTGGCCTTGAGCCAGAGCCGGCCGGCGAGCCGGGCCCGGCCGAGCACGGCCCGGCCTTCGTGCAGGAGGCTGCGGCGGACGGCGGCCACGGCGTCGTCGGTGGCTTCGGCGGGGCGGAACAGGACGGTGCTGATGACGGGGTGGCCGTACAGCTCGAAGCCGGGGTGGGTGTCGATCAGGCCGGCGAGTTCGCGGGCGCGGGCGCAGACCTGGTCGGTCAGGGCGCCGAGGCCGGCGCGGCCCAGGGTCCGCAGGGTGACGGCGATCTTCAGGATGTCGGGGCGGCGGGTGGTGCGCGGGGAGCGGCCGAGCAGGTCGGGGAGTCCGGCGTCGGTGTCGTCGGCGGCGTTCAGATAGTCCGCGCGCTGGTGGAGGGTGGCGAGTTCGTCGGGGCGGGCGAGGGCGAGGAGGCCGGCGGCGGCCGGTTGCCAGCCGAGTTTGTGCAGGTCGAGGGTGACGGTGTCGGCGGCGTCGAGTCCGGTGAGGAGGCCGCGGTGCCGGTCGCTGAAGAGCAGGCCGCCGCCGTAGGCCGCGTCGATGTGCAGGCGGGCGCCGTGGGCGGCGCACAGGGCGGCGATCTCGGGCAGCGGGTCGACGAGGCCGGCGTCGGTGGTGCCGGCGGTGGCGGCGACCAGCAGCGGACCGGGGAGCGCGGTGAGGGTTTCGGCGAGGGCGGCCGGGTCGAGGATGCCGCGGGGTGCGGGGAGGACGACCGGGGCGGGCAGGCCGAGCAGCCAGGCGGCGCGGGGCAGCGAGTGGTGGGCGCCGGCGCAGCAGACGAGGCGTAGCGCGCTGCCGTGCGCCTCGCGGGCGAGCAGCAGGGCGAGTTGGTTGGACTCGGTGCCGCCGGTGGTGACGAGGGCGTCGGCGAGGCCGGCCGCGCGGGCGAGGGCGCGGGTGACCGCGGCTTCCAGCGCGGAGGCGGCCGGGGCCTGGTCCCAGGAGTCCAGGGAGGGGTTGAGGGCGCTGGCGGCGAGGTCGGCGGCGGTGGCGACGGCGAGCGGCGGGCAGTGCAGGTGGGCGGCGCACAGCGGGTCGGCGGGGTCGGCGGCGCCCGCGGCGAGGGCGCGCACGAGGGTGTGCAGGGCGTCGGGGTCGCCGGTGTCCGGCAGGGGGTCGCCGAGGGCGGCGGTGACGCGTGCGGTGACGGCGCCGGGGCCGCCGGCGGGCAGCGGGCCGCCGCGCTCGGCGGCGCCGGCGGCGAGCGCGTCGAGCACGGTGGCGAGGAGGGGCCGCAGGGCCTCGGGGCCGCCGGGGCCGGAGGCGAGCGGTGGCGCGCTCAGGGCCGCTTCTGCGGTCATGGGCTCTCCTGCGGGGCACGGGAACGCCGGGCGGGCCTGCCGGGCCCGGGCGGGTGGCGTGTGGGTGGAGTGCCAGCTTGTACCGCAAGAGAGCCCTGTGTCCCGAAAGCCCGGCGAACGGAACCCGAAAGTGTGTACTGCTGTGCCGGGAGGGGTGGTCGGGGACGGTCGGTCAGGCGCGGAAGTCGGCGGTGTGGTCCCGGGCCCAGCGGTCGAAGGCGCGGGCCGGGGTACCGGTGATCTCTGCCACGGTGCCGGTGATCTCCGGGGGGACGCCGACGGTCTCCGCGACGGTCTCCAGCAGCCTGTCGAGCATCTGCGGCGGTACGTACGGGAACAGTTCCGGGCCGGCCTCGGCCGGGTCCACCTCCGCGAACGCCAGCTTCCTGCCGAGTGCGTCGCCGATGGCGGCGACCTGGCCGGCGTTGCTGATCGCCGCGGGTCCGGTCAGCCGGTGCACGGCGCCCTCGTGGCCGTCGTCGAGCAGGACGCGCTCGGCCACGGCGGCGATGTCGTCCTCGTGGATGGGCGCGGACAGCCCTTCGGCGTAGACGCCGCGGACGGTGTCGCCGCCCGCGCGGATCTGCGGGACGTACTGGAGCGCGTTGGTGGCGAAGGCGTTGGGCCGCAGGAAGGTCCAGGCGAGCCCGCTGTCGCGGATGTGCTGCTCGGCGGTGGCGTGCATGACGTGGATGGGGTGGGTCTCGTCGGCGCCCTCCTTGACGATGCCGCTGGAGAGCAGGACGGCGTGGCGTACGCCGTGTTCGCGGGCCGCCGCCAGCAGTGGGGCGGTGACGGCCTGCGCGTACAGGAAGAGTTTCGTGGCCCCGGTGAACAGGGCGGCGGGATCGTCCGGGCGCAGCTCCACCACCTCGGCCCGTGCGGGCAGGGCGGCCCGCCGCGGGTCCCGGGTCAGCGCCCGGACGGGCTGTCCCGCGGCGAGGAGTCGGTCGACGAGGGCGCGGCCTACGTTGCCGGTCGCTCCGGTCACTGCGATCACGTGCTGCCTCCAGGGCTCGGTCGGTCACTGACCGCCCGAGCCTAGGAAGTCCGGTGCGTCCACCGCATCGTCGGCAGGGACCAGCCGCGCCCTACGTCGCCGGACGTACGCCTGCCTACTCCGCGGTGCGCACGCCGCGGACGCGCAGGGCGCGGGCGAGGTCGTCCAGGCGGTCGGCGAGGGTGCGGCGCAGCGCCGGGGTGAGGTCGCCGGCGCGCAGGCACTCCTCGCCGAGCCGCAGGTTCTCGGCGTCGACGGCGTGGGCGGGGAAGCACCAGCGGCCGGCGGCGACGGCGATGGCGGGGCCGCGGCGGGCGGCGACGGCGGCCACGTCGGCGTAGAAGCGCGGGATGTACGGGCGGACCAGCTCGGCCTGTTCGGGCTGCCAGAAGCCCTGGGCGGTGGCGGTGAAGAGGTAGTTGGACAGGTCGTCGCCGGCGAACATCGCCTCCCAGGCGGCGCGCTTGGCCTCGGGGTCGGGCAGTGCGGCGCGGCAGCGGGCGGCGCCCTCCTGGCCGGTGGCGCTCGGGTCGCCGGCCAGTTCGGCGGCGATGGCGGCCTCGTCGGTGGCGCCGAGGACGGCGAGCCGGGCGAGGATGCGCCAGCGCAGTTCCTGGTCGAGTTCCGGTCCGCCGGGCACGGTGTCGTCGGCGAGCCAGGTGGCGATGGGCTCGGCGTGGGCGGCCACGTCGATCAGGTGGCGTACGGCGATCAGCCGCAGGCCGGGGTGGTCGCCGTCCTCGGTGCGGCGCAGCAGGTCGCGGCAGAGGGAGGTGAGGGTGGCCAGGGCGGCCGGGCGGTCGGCCGGGGCGAGGTACTGCTCGGCGAGCTGGCCGGCGGCGAAGGCGAGGACGCCCTGGGCGACGGCCAGGTCGGTTTCCCGGGGCAGGTGGGCGCGGGCCGTCTCCAGATAGGCGGCGGGCGGGAGTTCGCCGTCGCGTACGGCGTCGCGGAGGGCGTTCCAGACGACCGCGCGGGTGAGCGGGTCGGGCAGTCCGGACAGGCCGGTGCGCAGGGTCTCGAACGAGGCGGTGTCGAAGCGGATCTTGGCGTAGGTGATGTCGCCGTCGTTGAGGAGGACCAGGGCGGGGCGCTTGCCGATGGGCTGCGGGGCGGCCCGCGGGATGTCGAGGTCGATGCGCTCGCGCAGCACCAGACGGCCCTCGTCGGCGATGTCGCGGTCGTACAGACCGGCGCCGAGGCGGTGCGGCCGGCTGCCGGTGCGGTCGACGGTGAGCGCGCAGGTGCCGTCGGCGGCGGTGACGGCCGGGGTGAGGGTGTCGACGCCGGTGGTGCGCAGCCAGCTGTCGGCCCAGGCGTGGACGTCGCGGTCGGTGGCCGAGGAGAGGGAGTCGATGAAGTCGGCGAGGGTGGCGTTGGCGAACTTGTGCCGGGCGAAGTGGGTGTTGATGCCGGCGAGGAAGTCCTTCTCGCCGAGCCAGGCGGCGAGCTGGCGCAGCGCGGAGGCGCCCTTGGCGTAGGAGATGCCGTCGAAGTTGAGCAGGGCGGAGGCCGTGTCGGGCACGTTGTCGGGGGCGACCGGGTGGGTGGTGGGCCGCTGGTCGGCGTCGTAGCCCCAGGCCTTGCGGGTGACGGCGAACTCGGTCCAGGGGCCGGTGAACCGGGTGGCCTCGGCGGTGGTCTGGTAGCCCATGTACTCGGCGAAGGACTCGTTCAGCCAGATGTCGTCCCACCACTTGAGGGTGACGAGGTCGCCGAACCACATGTGGGCCATCTCGTGGGCGATGACCATGGCGCGGGTCTGCCGCTCGGTGTCGGTGACGGCGGAGCGGTAGACGAACTCGTCGCGGAAGGTGACCAGGCCCGGGTTCTCCATGGCGCCGGCGTTGAACTCGGGGACGAACGCCTGGTCGTAGGAGTCGAAGGGGTAGGGCTCCTCGAACTTCTCGTGGTAGCGGTCGAAGCACGCGCGCGTGATGGTGAGGATCTCGTCGGCGTCGGTGTCGAGGTGGGGGGCGAGGGAGCGGCGGCAGTGGATGCCGAAGGGCAGGCCGCGGTGTTCGGTGCGCACCGAGTGCCACGGGCCGGCGGCGACGGCGACCAGGTAGGTGGAGATCAGCGGGGTGGGCGCGGCCTGCCAGACGCCGTCGGCGCGGCGGTTGGTGACGCCGTTGGCGAGGACGGTCCAGTCTTCGGGCGCCTTGACGCAGACGTCGAAGACGGCCTTCAGGTCGGGCTGGTCGAAGGCGGCGAAGACCCGCTGGACGTCGTCCATGAACAGCTGGGTGTAGACGTACGTCTCGCCGTCGCTGGGGTCGGTGAAGCGGTGCATGCCCTCGCCGGTGCGGGAGTAGCGCATGGCGGCGTGGACGCGCAGCTCGTGCTCGCCGGCGGCGAGGTTCTTCAGCGGCAGCCGGTTCCCGGTCAGCGACTCCGGGTCGAGCGGTTGTCCGTCGAGCGTGACGCTGTGCAGCTCGGCGGGCTTGAGCTCGACGAACGTGTCCCCGTCGGACCGGGCGGTGAACCGGATCGCGGTGCGGGAGTCGAAGGTCTCGTCACCGGTGGTCAGGTCGAGTTCGACCGTGTACCGGTGGACGTCGAGGATCTCTGCTCGGAGCTGCGCTTCATCACGCGTGAGTACGGACATGGGGGCCATGCTGCCTGATGGGGCGGGCAGCGCACAGAGGCGGAGGGGTACATCGCCGTCGTCCTCCGTGCGCGCCCGGTCCGGTCGCCGCCCCGGTGCCCGGTGCGGCGACCGGTCAGTCGCCCGCCGGGGCGTCGTGCGCCGGCTGTCCGGCCTGGCTGTCCTCGGCGATCCGCTCGTGGTGCCTGATGACTTCAGCGATGATGAAGTTGAGGAACTTCTCGGCGAAGGCCGGGTCGAGTTTGGCGTTCTCGGCGAGGCGGCGCAGCCGGGCGATCTGCCGGGCCTCGCGGGCGGGGTCGGCGGGCGGCAATTGGTGCAGCGCCTTGAGCCGGCCCACCTGCTGGGTGGCCTTGAAACGTTCGGCGAGCATGTGGACGACGGCCGCGTCGATGTTGTCGATGCTGTCGCGCAGCCGCTCCAGTTCCTGGCGGACCTCGGGGTCCGTCGCACCGGGGCCGGTGTTGCTGGTGGTCATGGGCGCCAACCCTATGCGCTGTGCCGGGCGCGTCCACGGGGTGTCCGAGGACTGGATCAGCGGCGGATCGCCGGGGTCGGGGACGCGGTCGCTCCAGCCGCCGGGCACGGTACGGCCCTGCTGGGCGCGGAAGCGCACGGGGGCGAGGCCGACGCGCCGGGTGAACAGCCGGGAGAAGTAGGCGGGGTCGTCGTAGCCGACGCGGCGGGCGACGGCGGCGACGGGCAGGTCGGTGGCGGCGAGGAGTTCCTTGGCCCGGCCGAGGCGGATGCCGAGCAGGTAGTCCTTCGGGCTGCAGCCGGCGGCCCGGCGGACGGCGCCGCGCAGTTCGGCGGTGGTCATGCCGTGCCGGGCGGCGTGGTCGGCGACGGTCATCGGGGTGCAGGCGTCCCGGGCCAGGGCGGTGAGCACCCGGTCGCCGTCGGGGGCGAGGTCGGCGCGGGCGCGGCGCAGGGCGACGAGGAGTTCGTGGACGGCGGCGCCGGTCTCGGCGTCGAGGAGGGGGTTGCCGGGGCGGGCGGCGCGGGCGATGCGGGCGATGACCGTGCGGGGGCCGGCGGCGTCGGCGAGCGGGACGACGGGCCGGTCGGGTTCGATGTAGCCGAGGTCGCGGTAGGCGGCGGTGGCGGGGCCGGCGAAGTCCACGAAGCCCTCGTCCCAGCCGGTGTCCGCATCGGGCGCGTAGTGGTGGGGCACACCGGGGGTGAGCCAGAGCAGGGCGGGTGCGGTGACGGTCGTCCGGCGGCCGTCGGCACCCTGGTACCAGCCGCCGCCGGAGCTGATCACCACGGCCACGTGGTGGTCGAGGGTGCGCGGGCCGACCGTGGGCAGCGCGCCGTGCTGGAGGCCGACGCCGAGGCAGACCAGGCCGAGGCGGCGGTGGGCGGGGCCGGGGGTGAAGAACCGCATCCAGGTCCGGTACATCGGTGCTCCTCCCGGCGTGCCGTGCGGCGCGGTTTTGTCCAAGCAGCGCCGATCTTCGTCCATGGCGCCGGGTGCCGGTAGGGGGCGAGGCTGGCGCGGACGGACGGGATCGCGGCGGGGAGGACGCTTGAGCGGGTTGACGGTGGCGGAGGCGGGGTTCCTGCTGGACGGGCGGCCGGTGCGGCTGCTGTCCGGGGCGCTGCACTACTTCCGGGTGCACGAGGCGCAGTGGGGGCACCGGCTGGCCATGCTGCGGGCGATGGGACTGAACTGCGTGGAGACGTACGTGCCGTGGAATCTGCACGAGCCGCGGCCGGGGGAATTCCGGGACGTGGGGGCGGTCGGCCGGTTCCTGGACGCGGTCGGCGCGGCGGGCATGTGGGCGATCGTGCGGCCGGGCCCGTACATCTGCGCCGAGTGGGAGAACGGCGGGCTGCCCGCCTGGCTGACGGGCGAGGTGGGCACGCGCGCGCGTACGCGTGACGAGCGCTACATGGCCCGCGTCCGGGCGTGGTTCGGCCGGCTGCTGCGCGAGGTCGCGCCCCGCCGGCTCGGCCGGGGCGGCCCGGTGGTCATGGTCCAGGTGGAGAACGAGTACGGCAGCTACGGCAGCGACAGCGGCTATCTGGAGGAGCTGGCCGGTCTGCTGCGCGCCGAGGGGGTCACCGCCGCGCTGTGCACGTCGGACGGTCCGGAGGACCACATGCTGACCGGGGGCTCGCTGCCCGGGGTGCTCGCCACGGTGAATTTCGGCTCCCGCGCGCGCGTGGCGTTCGACGCGCTGCGCCGCCACCGCGCCACGGGCCCGCTGATGTGCATGGAGTTCTGGTGCGGCTGGTTCGACCACTGGGCCGGCGAGCACGCCGTACGGGATGCCGCCGAGGCCGCCGGGGTGCTGCGGGAGATCCTGGAGTGCGGGGCGTCGGTGAACCTCTACATGGCGCACGGCGGGACGAGTTTCGGGGGCTGGGCGGGGGCCAACCGGGGCGGCGTTCTGCACGATGGCCGGCTGGAGCCGGATGTGACCTCCTACGACTACGACGCGCCGGTGGACGAGTACGGCCGTCCCACGGAGAAGTTCTGGCGCTTCCGCGAGGTGCTGGCCGGGTACCGGCCGGGCCCGCTGCCCGCGCTGCCGCCGCGGCCCGCCGTGCTGGCCGCCCCGGCCGAGGCCGCGCTCACCGGCTGGGCGCCGCTCGCCGGGGTCCTCGGGGCGCTGGGCGGTCCGCGGACGGTCACGCCGGTGCCGCCGACGTTCGAGGAGTTGGGGATCACCCGGGGCCTGGTCCGCTACGAGGTCGAGGTGCCCGGCCCGCGCCGGCCGTACCCAATGGAGGTGCGCGGGCTGCGCGACCTCGCCGTGGTGTACGTCGACGGGGAGCGGGCCGGGGTGCTCACGGAGGAGGAGCCGCGGCTGCCGGAGCCGGTCGCGGGGCACGCGCGCGTGGAGCTGTGGGTGGAGTCCTTGGGACGGGTGAGCTACGGGCCCCGGCTGGGCGAGCCGAAGGGCATCACCGGCGGCGTCCTGCACGAGCGGCAGTATCTGCACGGGGTGGGCGCGCGCGGGCTCGACCTGGACGCGTTCGCCGACGGCGTGGCCGCGGTGCCCTTCGGCCCGCCGCCCGGCAGGCACGCGCCCGGGCTGTACCGGGGCTCGGTCACGGTCCGGGGGGCCGGGGACGCGCGCCTGGAGCTGCCCGGCCGGACCCGCGGGTTCGTCTGGGTCAACGGCTTCAACCTGGGCCGTTACTGGTCGGCGGGCCCGCAGCGGACGCTGTACGTACCCGGACCGGTGCTGCGGGAGGGCGGGAACGAGGTGTGGGTACTGGACCTGGACGAAGGTGATCCGGACGCTGGGGCGCCGCGCTTGCTGCCGGTGTGAGGGCCGCCGGTGTTTGCCTACAGTGGAGAGGGGTCCCGGCGGCTTCGAGGGGTGCCGACGTGGGTGACGGCGGACCGGTCGAGCACGGTTACCCGCATCTGGAGACGGTGCGGGCCGCCGTCACCGCGCTGTACCGGCGGCTGTCGCGCGACACCATCGAGACGTTCTCGGTCAGCGTGGCCCCGGCCGACGTGGCGTTCCGCGACACCGACGACCTGCATCTGGGCGCGCAGCGGGTGGCCCGGGAGATCGTGCGGCACTTCCGGTTGCCGGACGCGCGGCTGATCGTCGGCTTCCGGGAGATGACCCACGCGGCGAACGTCGAACCGGCGGCGGGCCCCGAGTACTTCGTGGAGCTGAACGACCGGTTCCGCGCCCACCGCGCCGGCATCGGCGCGGCCCTCGCCCACGAGGTGGCGCACGTCTATCTGCACCGCCTGGGTCTCGCCTTCCCCACGACGGCGGAGAACGAGATCCTGACGGACACGGCGACGACGTACCTGGGCGCGGGCTGGCTGCTGCTGGACGCCTACCGGGAGGACGCGGTCGCCTCCCGGAAGCTGGGCTACCTCACCCCGGAGGAGTTCGGGTACGTCCTGGCCAAGCGCGCGCTGCTGTTCGGCGAGGACCCGTCGCCGTGGTTCACCAGCCGGCAGGCGTGCACCGCCTACGCCCAGGGCAGGGACCGGGCCCGCCGGGACGGGCGGCAGCCGCCGCTGGCCGCCGCCGGCTGGGCGGTCCGCCGCCGCTACGCCCGCGACCGCCGGCACGCCTGGGACGGCCCGCCGGCCGCTCCGTACGCCTTCGCCGCCGATCCCGCCGGCCGGCTCCGGGTCTCCTTCCCCTGTCCCGTCTGCCACCAGCGGGTCGGGGTGCCGGTGCGGGGACGGGTGCGAGCCCGTTGCGGGCTGTGCCGGACGGTGCTGGAGTGCGACACGTAGCCCTCCGGAGCGGTTCGAGCGGATCGACGCGGAGGCGTGCGGGCCGGGCGGACATGCAACGACGCCTGCCCAGTGTCCGGTCGGGGACAGGCGGGCAGGCGCCGTCTGTGTTCCGTACGCCTTTGTACGTAACGTCTTTGCGGACCTCTCGGGTCCGGTGGGTCGCGCGTCAGACCGCCAGGGCGCGGTCCGTCGGGCGGATCGGGGCCGGCAGTTCGCTGGCCCCGGTCAGGTAGCGGTCGACTCCGCGGGCGGCCGAGCGGCCCTCCGCGATCGCCCAGACGATCAGGGACTGGCCGCGGCCGGCGTCACCGGCGACGAACACACCCGGCACGTTGGTCTGGAAGTCGGCGTCGCGGGCGATGTTACCCCGTGCGTCGAGGTCCAGACCAAACTGCTCGACCAGGCCGTTCTCCCGGTCGGTGCCGGTGAAGCCCATGGCGAGGGTGACCAGCTGGGCCGGGATCTTCCGCTCGGTGCCGGGCTTCGGCGTCAGCTTGCCGTCGATGAACTCCACCTCGGTGAGGTGCAGCCACTGGACGTTGCCGTCCTCGTCGCCCTCGAAGTGGGTGGTGGAGACGGAGTAGACCCGCTCGCCGCCCTCCTCGTGGGCCGAGGTGACCTTGTAGAGCATCGGGAAGGTCGGCCAGGGCTGGTTGACCGGGTGCCGCTCGTCGCCCGGACGCGGCATGATCTCCAGCTGGGTGACGGAGGCCGCGCCCTGCCGGTGGGCGGTGCCGACGCAGTCCGCGCCGGTGTCGCCGCCGCCGATGACGACGACGTGCTTGCCCTCGGCCGAGATGGGCGCCACCACGTAGTCGCCCTCCTGCACCTTGTTGGCCAGGGGCAGGTAATCCATGGCCTGGTAGACGCCCTTCAGCTCCCGGCCGGGAACGGGCAGGTCGCGGGCGGTCGTGGCGCCGGCGGCGATCACGATCGCGTCGTACCGCTTCTTCAGGTCGGTCGCCTTGATGTCGCGGCCGATCTCCACACCGGTACGGAACCGGGTGCCCTCCGCGCGCATCTGCTCGATACGGCGGTTGATGTGCCGCTTCTCCATCTTGAACTCGGGGATGCCGTACCGCAGCAGGCCGCCGACGCGGTCGGCGCGCTCGTAGACGGCGACCGTGTGGCCGGCCCGGGTCAGCTGCTGGGCGGCGGCGAGTCCCGCCGGGCCCGAGCCGATGACCGCGACCGTCTTGCCGGACAGGCGCTCGGGGATCTGCGGCGCGACGTCACCGGTCTCCCACGCCTTGTCGATGATCGAGACCTCGACGTTCTTGATGGTGACCGGCGGCTGGTTGATGCCCAGCACGCACGCCGACTCGCACGGGGCCGGGCAGAGGCGGCCGGTGAACTCCGGGAAGTTGTTGGTCGCGTGCAGCCGCTCGGAGGCGGCGGCCCAGTCCTCGCGGTAGGCGTAGTCGTTCCACTCGGGGATCAGGTTCCCCAGCGGACAGCCGTTGTGGCAGAACGGGATGCCGCAGTCCATGCAGCGGCTGGCCTGCTTGCTGATGATCGGCAGCAGGGAGCCGGGGACGTAGACCTCGTTCCAGTCCTTGACCCGCTCGGCGACGGGGCGGGTCGGGGCGACCTCACGGCCGTGGTTCAGGAAGCCCTTCGGGTCAGCCATTGATCGCCGCCTCCATCATCTTCTCGGTGATCTCGGTCTCGGAGAGACCGGCTCGCTCGGCGGCGTCCTTGGCGGCGAGCACTGCCTTGTACGTGCTGGGGATGATCTTGCTGAAGCGCTCCGCGGCCGTCTCCCAGTCGGCCAGCAGCTTCGCGGCGACGGTCGAGCCGGTCTCCTCGGCGTGGCGGCGCACCACGTCGTGCAGCCACTGCTTGTCCGTCTCGTCCAGCGCCTCGATCGCACCGGCGTTGCCGGCGTTGACGTTGTCGCGGTCGAGGTCGACGACGTAGGCGATGCCGCCGGACATACCGGCCGCGAAGTTGCGGCCGGTCGGGCCGAGGACGACCGCGTGACCGCCGGTCATGTACTCGCAGCCGTGGTCGCCCACGCCCTCGGAGACGACCAGCGCGCCGGAGTTGCGGACGCAGAACCGCTCACCGGTGCGGCCGCGCAGGAACAGCTCGCCGGCGGTGGCGCCGTAGGCGATGGTGTTGCCCGCGATGGTCGAGTACTCGGCGAGGTGGTCGGCGGCCCGGTCCGGGCGGACGACGATCCGGCCGCCGGACAGGCCCTTGCCGACGTAGTCGTTGGCGTCGCCCTCCAGGCGCAGCGTGACGCCGCGCGGCAGGAACGCGCCGAAGGACTGGCCGGCGGAGCCGGTGAAGGTGATGTCGATGGTGTCGTCGGGCAGGCCCGCCCCGCCGAACTTCTTCGTCACCTCGTGGCCGAGCATGGTGCCGACCGTGCGGTTGATGTTGCGGATGGCGACCTGCGCGCGCACCGGCTGGGCCTCGGTCGCGTCGTCCGCGGCCAGGGCGTCGGCGGCGAGCTTGATCAGCTCGTTGTCCAGGGCCTTCTCCAGGCCGTGGTCCTGGGCGGCGATCTGGTGGCGAACGGCGCCCTCGGGCAGGTCCGGCACGTGGAACAGCGGCTCCAGGTCCAGGCCCTGCGCCTTCCAGTGGCCGACCGCGCGCTCGACGTCCAGCACCTCGGCGTGGCCGACGGCCTCCTCGATGGAGCGGAAGCCCAGCTCGGCCAGCAGTTCGCGGACCTCCTCGGCGATGAACTTGAAGAAGTTCACCACGTACTCGGCCTTGCCGGCGAAGCGGTCGCGCAGCACCGGGTTCTGGGTGGCGATGCCGACCGGACAGGTGTCCAGGTGGCACACGCGCATCATCACGCAGCCGGAGACGACGAGCGGGGCGGTCGCGAACCCGAACTCCTCGGCGCCGAGCAGGGCGGCGATGACCACGTCCCGGCCGGTCTTCAGCTGGCCGTCGGTCTGGACGACGATCCGGTCGCGCAGCCCGTTCAGCAGCAGCGTCTGCTGCGTCTCGGCCAGACCCAGCTCCCAGGGACCGCCCGCGTGCTTGAGGGAGGTCAGCGGGGAGGCGCCGGTGCCGCCGTCGTGGCCGGAGATCAGCACCACGTCCGCGTGCGCCTTGGACACACCGGCCGCGACCGTGCCGACGCCGACCTCGGAGACCAGCTTCACGTGGACCCGCGCCCGCGGGTTCGCGTTCTTCAGGTCGTGGATCAGCTGGGCCAGGTCCTCGATGGAGTAGATGTCGTGGTGCGGCGGCGGGGAGATCAGGCCGACGCCCGGCGTCGAGTGCCGGGTCCTGGCGACCCACGGGTAGACCTTGTGGCCGGGCAGCTGGCCGCCTTCGCCGGGCTTGGCGCCCTGGGCCATCTTGATCTGGATGTCGTCCGCGTTGACCAGGTACTCGGAGGTCACGCCGAAGCGGCCGGAGGCGACCTGCTTGATGGCACTGCGCCGCGCGGGGTCGTACAGGCGCTCCGCGTCCTCGCCGCCCTCACCGGTGTTGGACTTGCCGCCCAGCTGGTTCATGGCGATGGCGAGGGTCTCGTGCGCCTCCTTGGAGATGGAGCCGTACGACATGGCGCCGGTGGAGAACCGCTTGACGATCTCGCTCACCGGCTCGACCTCGTCGACCGGGATCGGCGCGCGGCCGGACTTGAAGCCGAACAGGCCGCGCAGCGTCATCAGGCGCTCGGACTGCTCGTTCACCCGGGAGGTGTACTTCTTGAAGATGTCGTAGCGGCCGGTCCGCGTGGAGTGCTGGAGGCGGAAGACCGTGTCCGGGTCGAACAGGTGCGGTTCGCCCTCGCGGCGCCACTGGTACTCGCCGCCGATGTCCAGCGCGCGGTGCGCCGGGGCGATGCCGGAGGCCGGGTAGGCCTTGGCGTGGCGGGCGGCGACCTCCCGGGCGATGACGTCGATGCCGACGCCGCCGATCTTGGTGGCGGTGCCGTTGAAGTACTTCGTCACGAAGCCCTCGTCCAGGCCGACGGCCTCGAAGACCTGGGCGCCGCGGTAGGAGGCGACGGTGGAGATGCCCATCTTGGACATGACCTTCAGCACGCCCTTGCCGAGGGCGTAGATCAGGTTCTTGATGGCCTGCTCGGGCTCGAGGCCGTTGAGGAACGTGCCCGCGCGCAGCAGGTCCTCCACCGACTCCATCGCCAGGTACGGGTTGACGGCGGCGGCGCCGTAGCCGATGAGCAGGGCGACGTGGTGGACCTCGCGGACGTCGCCGGCCTCGACCAGCAGGCCCACGTGGGTGCGCTGCTTGGTGCGGATGAGGTGGTGGTGGACGGCCGCGGTGAGCAGCAGCGACGGGATCGGCGCGTGCTCGGCGTCGGAGTGGCGGTCGGACAGGACGATCAGCCGGGCGCCGTTCTCGATGGCGGCGTCGGCCTCGGCGCAGATCTCCTCGATGCGGGCGGCGAGGGCGTCGCCGCCGCCGGAGACCCGGTACAGGCCGGAGAGCGTGCCGGCCTTGAAGCCGGGCATGTCGCCGTCGGCGTTGATGTGGATGAGCTTGGCCAGCTCGTCGTTGTCGATCACCGGGAAGGGCAGGACGACGGACCGGCAGGAGGCGGCGGTCGGCTCCAGCAGGTTGCCCTGCGGGCCGAGCGAGCTGCGCAGGGAGGTGACCAGCTCCTCGCGGATCGCGTCCAGCGGCGGGTTGGTGACCTGCGCGAACAGCTGGGTGAAGTAGTCGAAGAGCAGCCGCGGGCGCTCGGACAGGGCCGCGATCGGCGAGTCCGTGCCCATGGAGCCGATCGGCTCGGCGGCGGTGCGGGCCATCGGGGCGAGGATGACGCGCAGCTCTTCCTCGGTGTAGCCGAAGGTCTGCTGGCGGCGGGTGACCGAGGCGTGGGTGTGGACGATGTGCTCGCGCTCGGGCAGGTCGCTCAGCTCGATCTCGCCGGCCTCCACCCACTCGGCGTAGGGCTTCTCGGCCGCGAGGGACGCCTTGATCTCGTCGTCCTCGATGATGCGGTGCTCGGCGGTGTCGACGAGGAACATCCGGCCGGGCTGGAGGCGGCCCTTGCGGACGACCTTGGCCGGGTCGATGTCGAGGACGCCGACCTCGGAGCCGAGGACGACGAGGCCGTCCTCGGTGACCCAGTAGCGGCCGGGGCGCAGGCCGTTGCGGTCGAGCACGGCGCCGACCTGGGTGCCGTCGGTGAAGGTGACGCAGGCGGGGCCGTCCCAGGGCTCCATCATCGTGGAGTGGTACTGGTAGAACGCGCGCCGGGCCGGGTCCATGGAGACGTGGTTCTCCCACGCCTCCGGGATCATCATCAGCACCGAGTGCGGCAGCGAACGGCCGCCGAGGTGCAGCAGCTCCAGGACCTCGTCGAAGGAGGCGGAGTCGGAGGCGTCCGGGGTGCAGACCGGGAAGAGGCGGTCCAGCTTGTCCTGCGGGCCGAACAGGTCGGAGACCAGCTGGGACTCGCGGGCCACCATCCAGTTGCGGTTGCCCTTGACGGTGTTGATCTCACCGTTGTGCGCGACGAACCGGTACGGGTGTGCCAGCGGCCACGACGGGAAGGTGTTCGTGGAGAACCGGGAGTGCACGAGCGCGATCGCGGAGGCGAAGCGGCGGTCGGACAGGTCCGGGAAGAAGGGTTCGAGCTGGCCGGTGGTCAGCATGCCCTTGTAGACGATGGTCCGCGCGGACAGCGAGGGGAAGTAGACCCCGGCCTCGCGCTCGGCGCGCTTGCGCAGGCCGAACGCCTTGCGGTCCAGGGCGATGCCCTCGCTGGCGCCGTCGGTGACGAACACCTGCCGGAACACCGGCATGGTGGAGCGGGCGGTGGCGCCCAGCAGCTCCGGGGCGACCGGGACCGCGCGCCAGCCGAGGACGGTCAGGCCCTCCTCGGCGGCGATCGTCTCGATATGCGAGACGGCGTCCTCGGCGCCCTCCTCCGGCAGGAAGGCGATGCCTACCGCATAGGAACCGGCCGCGGGAAGGTCGAATCCGGCCACCTCACGGAGGAAGGCGTCCGGCACCTGGGAGAGGATGCCCGCGCCGTCGCCGGAGTCCGGCTCGGAGCCGGTGGCGCCGCGGTGCTCCAGGTTGCGCAGGACGGTGAGTGCCTGCTCGACCAGGGTGTGGGAGGCCTCGCCGGTGAGGGTGGCGACGAAACCGACGCCGCAGGCGTCGTGTTCGTTGCGGGGGTCGTACATACCCTGCGCAGCAGGGCGAGCATCCATGAACGACCAGTTTCGGCCGTTCGTGGAGTGCTGGGACGGCTGGCGCGGCGTACGCATCGGCTCTCCCGTCGTCGTCATATGGCATGTGGCAGGTGCCGAGGGACGACGTTGGCCCTCTGCGTGAGATCTACGGTGAGATCAAAATTTCGTGCAGGTTACATGATGGAGCGGTTCCCGGGAACCGGATACTTCGTTCCAGCATGCGGACGCCGCGGTGGCGGCGGAGGTGCCGCGCGAACGCGGCGAATGCCGCGCGGTGGCGGCGCCGTGCCGTGCGAGGACGGCGGGTGCCGTGCGGTGACGGCGACGCTGTGGGGGGACCGTGACGGACAGGATCGGTCGGATCGGCGTCCGGCGGCCCGAGGGGGCCGGGGAGGGCTTCATCGCCCGCCCCGCGAGCGCGCGGCAGGCGTCATTGCCCACAGCGCTTACGGCTCATGCCCCGTGGTAAAGCAGTCGAAACCAGTGAGTAACGGGTACTTATGCGGCCCATCGCATAAGTACCGGTCGACCTATCCTACGGCCGTTCCGAACAGACTGCCCAGGGCGTACGTCACACCGGCCGCCGCGCCGCCCAGCGCGAGCTGCCGCAGACCGCTGAACCACCAGGCCCGCGCGGTCACCTTGGCCACGACGGCACCGCAGGCGAAGAGCCCCGCGAGAGCGAGCAGCACGGCGGGCCACAGCGCGGTCGCGCCGAGCAGGAACGGCAGGACGGGCAGCAGGGCGCCGAGGGCGAAGGAGCCGAACGAGGACACGGCGGCGACCAGCGGGGAGGGCAGGTCGCCGGGGTCGATGCCCAGCTCCTCGCGGGCGTGGATCTCCAGGGCCTGCTCGGGATCGCTGGACAGCTGCCGGGCGACCTGCCGGGCCAGCTCCGGCTCGACGCCGCGGGCGACGTACAGCGCGGCCAGCTCCGCCTCCTCGTCCTGCGGGTGCCGGCGCAGCTCACGGCGTTCGACATCCAGCTCGGCCTCGACCAGTTCACGCTGCGAGGCGACCGAGGTGTACTCGCCGGCCGCCATGGAGAAGGCACCGGCCGCGAGACCGGCGAGGCCGGTGATGACAATGGTGTGCGGGCTCACCGAGCCGCCGGCCACGCCCGTCATCAGGGCGAGGTTGGAGACCAGGCCGTCCATGGCGCCGAAGACGGCGGGCCGCAGCCATCCCCCGTTGACATCACGGTGGGTGTGGTTGTCGCGGTGCGCTTCGTGCAGCGCGGCCTCGGTTTCGATGATCGCCATGCGGGCCCCCAGGAAAGCTTAGCCAAAGCTAACTTTGGACGAGTTCTACTTTTCGACAGGACCAAACTTACGCCGCCGGCTCACCCTCCGCCAGCAAGGAAAGGCTGAGCTAAGCAAGATCCCGGGGCTCCTCGGCACCCTCCCGTGGGACACATCCGCAAAGGGCCCCGCGCGACCCGCCACAGGAGGGATGATTCGGGGCATGACGCCCACAGCAGAACAAAGCAGTGGTCCCGGTCCCGGTGCGCTCGCCGGCCCCGCCCGCGCCCGCGACCGCCTCGACGCGCACGAGCGGGTGCGCACCGCGCGCGGAGGCCGCCCGTGCTCCGTCTGACCTGGGTCCAGCCGGAGGATCTGCTGGTCCACGAACTGCGCCAGGCCCGGCTGGACGGGCGTGAGCCCAAGGCGGTGGAGGCGCGCTGGCGGGCGGCCGGCGGCCCGGAGGCGGCGGAGCGGGCGGACGCCCGCGCACCCGGCGTCTCCCGCTATCTGCGCCTGCTGGCGGAGGACCTGCTCGACGAACTCGCCGACCTGCCCGGCCGCTTCGCCGAGGACGAGCCGACCGACCTGGCCCGCCTGAAGTCCCTGTGCCCCGACTGGCCCGCCCGCCGCTCCCCCGCCGCTCCGCACCCCCGCGCCCTCGAAGCCGCCTGGCTCGGCCGGGCCGTCGGCCGCCTCCTCGGCAGACCCGTCGGGCAGCTCGGCCTCGACGGCATCCGCGCCCTCGCCGAGGCGGCCGGAAACCGGCCGCTCACCGGCTACTTCACCGCCAAAGGCGTCCCCGCCGGCCTGCTCGCCGCCCATCCCTGGGACCGCCGCTCCGCCGCCACCTGCCTCGCCGAGAACATCGACGGCATGCCCGAGGACGCCGACCTCGACCACCTGCTCCTCAACCTCCTGCTGCTGCGGCGCCACGGACGCCGCTTCTCCACCGACGACGTGGCCCGGCTCTGGCTCGACACGCTCGCGCCCGGCCGCACCCGCGCCGCCGAGCGCCTCGCCTGCCGCAATCTGCTCTGCGGCATCGAGCCCCCGCACACCGCCCGCCACCGCAACCCGTTCCGCGAGTGGACCGGCGCGCTGGTCCGCGCCGACGTGCACGGCTGGACCAACCCCGGCGACCCGGCCGCCGCCGCCGAGCAGGCGCACCGGGACGCGGTCCTCACCCACACCGCCAACGGTGTCTACGCCGCGATGTTCACCGCCGCCGCCATCGCCACCGCCGCCCCGGGCACCCACGACGTCCACGCCTGTCTGCGGGCCGGCCGCGCGGTGGTCCCGCCCCGCTCGCGGCTGGCGGCGGCCGTCGACCACGCCGTCGCGCTGGCCCGCCGCAGCGAGGACTTCGAGGACGTCGTGGACGACCTCCACGCCCGCTACGCGACCACCCACCACCGGGCCCACGCCGTCCCCGTCACCGCGCTGGTCGCCGCCGCGCTCACGCATGCGGACGGCGACTTCTCCGGCTCCGTCTGCCGTGCCGTGTCCGGCGGCTGGGCCACGGGCTCCGCCGGCGCGAGTGCCGGCGGCATCGCCGGGCTGCTCGCCGGCGCCCCCGGCGCGCTCCCCGACCGCTGGCGGGCCCCGCTGAAGAACCGGCTCGCCAGCGCCCTCGCCGAGTTCGACGGCACCGGCTTCGACACCCTCGCCCACCTCACCCACCTGGAGGCGACCCGCTCATGACCCATATCGCGGTCCTCGGCAGCACCAACATGGACCTCGTCACCTACGTCGACCGGGCACCCCGGCGCGGGGAGACCGTGACCGGGCGGGAGTTCCGTACGGTGCCCGGCGGCAAGGGCGCCAATCAGGCCATCGCAGCGGCCCGCGCCGGCGCGACCGTCTCGATGATCGGCGCGGTCGGCACCGACGCCCACGGCGCCCGGCTGCGCGACACCCTCGAACACTCCGGCGTGGACACCGACTTCCTGCGCACGGTGGAGGGCCCGTCCGGCACCGCGCACATCGTGGTGGACGCCGAGGGCGGCAACGCGATCGTCGTCATCCCCGGCGCCAACGGCACCGTCGACCACCTCTCCCCCGGTGACGAGGGACTGATCGCCACCGCCGACGCGCTGCTGCTGCAACTGGAGATCCCGCTCGCGGCGGTCGTCGCGGGCGCACAGGCGGCCCGCCGGCACGGCGTGCGTACGGTGCTCACCCCGTCCCCGGTCCGGCCGCTGCCGCCCGAGCTGCTGCGCGCCGTCGACCTGCTGGTGCCCAACGAGTACGAGGCGGTCACCCTGACCGGCCGCGCCGACCCGCGCGAGGCGGCGGCGGCCCTGCTGGAGCCGGTGCCGGAGGTCGTCGTCACCCTGGGCGCGGCGGGCTGCCTGTATCTGGCCCGGGGCACCGAGCCGCTCGTGGTCCCCGCGCCCCGCGTGACCGCCGTCGACTCCACCGGAGCGGGCGACACCTTCGTCGGCACCCTCGCCGTGGCCCTCGCCGAGGAGAAACCGGTGCGCGAGGCCCTGACCTGGGCCGCCGCCGCGGCCTCGATCTCCGTCCAGCGGGAAGGGGCGTCCGCGTCGATGCCGTACCGCCCGGAGATCGAGGCCCGCTACAGCACCTGAGCACCCGCCCACGGGCGAGCACGCCGGCCCGGACCCGCCCGGCCCCACAGCCGGAACACGCCGAGGGCGCCCGGAACACTCCGGGCGCCCTCGGCGTCGTGGAACCGGCGGTCAGACCTTCTTGGCCGACTCCGCCTCGTCCTTCGGCGACTGCTCCGCCGACTCCTCGGTGGTCCCGGTCTTGACCGCCTCGTCCTCGGCGACGCCCTCCGTGTCCCCGGCCGGACCGCCGGAGACGGCCGCGGGTTCGACCACGGCCTCCCGGCCCGGCCGCTTCCTCCCCGACACCACGATGTACGCCACCGCCAGCAGGAAGACGATCAGGGCGGTCCAGACGTTGAGGCGGAGGCCCAGGATGTGGTGGGCGTCGTCCACGCGCAGGTATTCGATCCAGCCGCGGCCCGCGCAGTACGCGGCGACGTACAGGGCGAACGCCCGGCCATGCCCCAGCTTGAAGCGGCGGTCGGCCCAGATCACCAGCAGGCCGACGCCGACGCACCACAGGGATTCGTAGAGGAACGTCGGGTGGTAGTACCCCGGCACCCGGCCGCCCTCGGCGGAGGTGATGTGCAGCGCCCAGGGGACGTGGGTCTCCCGGCCGTACAGCTCCTGGTTGAACCAGTTGCCCCAGCGGCCGATGGCCTGCGCGAACGCGATGCCGGGCGCCACGGCGTCGGCGTAGGCGGGCATCGGGATGCCCCGGCGCCGCGCGCCGATCCACGCGCCGAGCGCGCCGAGCGCGATGGCGCCCCAGATGCCCAGGCCGCCCTCCCACACCTTGAAGGCGTCCACCCAGTCACGGCCCTCGCTGAAGTACAGCTCGTAGTCCGTGATCACGTGGTAGAGCCGGCCGCCGACCAGGCCGAACGGTACGGCCCAGACGGCGATGTCGGCGACCGTGCCGGACTGCCCGCCGCGGGCGATCCAGCGCTTGTTGCCGAACCAGACGGCAACGAAGACGCCGATGATGATGCAGATGGCGTAGCCGCGCAGCGGGATGGGGCCGAGGTACAGCACCCCGTGCGACGGGCTGGGGATGTAGGCAAGGTTCATGGCAGATCCGACGCTACCGTGCCGGGCCGTGGGGACGGCAAGCAGCCCGGCTACGGGTCCATAACGGGGGCGGGCAGAACGCTCACCCCCGGTCGGCCGCCTCCACCATCTGCTTGAGCTTGGCCGGGGTCATCGTGCGGTCCTGGTAGATGTTCCTGCCGTCGAGCAGCACCGTCGGCGTGCCGCCGAAGTCGCCGGACTTGAAGGCCTGGTGGGACTTGTCCACCCAGCTGTCGTGGGTGCCGTTCTTCACGCACGCGCGGAAGGCGGGCGTGTCCAGGCCCTCGACCTTGCCGGCCAGCCCGGTCAGCTTGTCGTTGTCCGCGAAGGCGTCGTCGGTCTCCTTGGGCTGGTTCGCGAACAGCACGTCGTGGTAGTCACGGAACTTTCCGGCGTCCTGGGCGCAGGCCGCGGCGTTGGCGGCGCGCAGCGAGCCGGTGCCGCCGAGATTGCCGTCGATCAGCCGGACCAGGTGGTATTCGACTCTGAGCTTGCCGGCGTCGGTGAGTTCGTGGAGCGTCGGCCGGTACGCCACCTCGAAGGCCTGGCAGGCCGGGCAGCGGAAGTCCTCCCAGACGGTGAGCGTCGACCTGGCGCCGTCCTTGCCGACCGGGATCGCGAGGCTGTCCTTGCCCCGCGCGCCGGAAGGGGCCACGGTCGGGCCCGCGTCGGTGCTCTTGTCCTTGCCGGCGTTCGCGGCGACGACGCCGGCCACCGCCGCCAGGCCCAGGACGCAGACGACGCTCGCGCCCACGATCAGCGCCCGCCGCCGCTTGTCCGCGGCCCTCTGCTTCTCGCGCTCGACCGCCAGCCGCTCCCGGGCGGTGCGCTTTCCGTCACGGTTCTTCTCGCTCACACCACCAGAACGAACCGGGGAGGCGCAGCGCGCCTCCCCGGTCCGAGGTCCACCCGTTCGAGTGACCGAATCACGCGATACGGGACATCGCGGTCCCTCGCGCCCGTGCGTCACGCCTGTCCGCGCACGCCCTTCGCCAGGTCCCCGGCCAGCTCGCGGACCGCCGCGAGGCCGGCGGCCTCGTCCGGCGCGTCCAGCATCCGCTTCACGAACGCCGAGCCGACGATCACGCCGTCGGCGAAGCCGGCGACCTCGGCGGCCTGGGCCCGGTTGGAGACGCCGAGGCCGACGCAGACGGGCAGGCCGGTGCCGGTCGCGCGGGTGCGCCGGACCAGGTCCTGGGCCTGCTCGCCGACGGACTCGCGGGTGCCGGTGACACCCATGAGGGAGGCGGCGTAGACGAAGCCGCTGCCCGCGGCGGTGATCTCGACGAGCCGCGCGTCCTTGCTGCTCGGCGCCACGACGAAGATCGTCGCCAGGCCGTGCTTCTCGGCGTGCTCGCGCCAGAGCGCCGACTCCTGCACGGGCAGGTCGGGCAGGATGCAGCCGGCGCCGCCCGCCTCGGCCAGCTCGGCGGTGAAGCGCTCGACGCCGTAGCGGTCGATGGGGTTCCAGTACGTCATGACCAGGATCGGCTTGCCGGTGGCCTGGTACGCCTCCCGGACCGTGCGCATGACGTCGGCGATCCGCACACCGCCGCGCAGGGCGATGTCGTCGGCGGTCTGGATGACCGGGCCGTCCAGGACCGGGTCGCTGTGCGGCAGGCCGACCTCGACCACGTCCGCGCCGCCGTCCAGGGCGGCCTTGATCGCGTCGATGCCGCCGTCCACGGTCGGGAACCCGGCCGGGAGGTAGGCGATGAGCGCGGAGCGGCCCTCGGCCTTGGCGCCCGCGAGGGTGTCCGACAGCAGCCGGATGTTCCCGCTCACTTGGCGTCCCCCTCGATCTCGGCGGTGTCGGCGGCGTCGGCCGCGACCTCGGCGTCGGTGTCGTACAGGCCGAAGTAGCGCGCGGCGGTGTCCATGTCCTTGTCGCCGCGGCCGGACAGGTTCACGACGATCAGGCCGTCGGGGCCCAGTTCCCGGCCGACCTCCAGGGCGCCGGCCAGGGCGTGGGCGCTCTCGATGGCCGGGATGATGCCCTCGGTGCGCGACAGCAGGCGCAGTGCCCGCATGGCCGCGTCGTCGGTGACCGCGCGGTATTCGCCGCGGCCGGAGTCCTTCAGGTAGGAGTGCTCCGGGCCGATGCCCGGGTAGTCCAGGCCGGCCGAGATGGAGTACGGCTCGGTGATCTGGCCCTCGTCGTCCTGGAGGACGTAGGAGCGGGAGCCGTGCAGGATGCCGGGTTCGCCGGCGGTGAGGGTGGCCGCGTGCTCGCCGGTCTCGACGCCGTGGCCGGCCGGCTCGCAGCCGATCAGGCGGACGCCCTCGTCGGGGATGAAGGCGTGGAAGAGGCCGATGGCGTTGGAGCCGCCGCCGACGCAGGCGACGGCCGCGTCCGGCAGGCGCCCGGCGCGCTCCAGCAGCTGGCGGCGGGCCTCGACGCCGATGACCCGGTGGAAGTCGCGGACCATGGCCGGGAAGGGATGCGGTCCGGCGACCGTGCCGAACAGGTAGTGGGTGTGGTCGACGTTGGCGACCCAGTCCCGGAACGCCTCGTTGATGGCGTCCTTCAGGGTGCGGCTGCCGGACTTCACGGCGACGACCTCGGCACCGAGCATGCGCATCCGGGCCACGTTCAGGGCCTGCCGCAGGGTGTCGACCTCGCCCATGTAGATGGTGCAGTCCAGGCCGAACAGCGCGCAGGCGGTGGCCGTCGCGACGCCGTGCTGGCCGGCCCCGGTCTCGGCGATGACCCGGGTCTTGCCCATGCGCTTGGTGAGCAGGGCCTGGCCGAGCACGTTGTTGATCTTGTGCGAGCCGGTGTGGTTGAGGTCCTCGCGCTTGAGGAACACACGGGCGCCGCCGGCGTGTTCGGCGAAGCGGGGGACCTCGGTGAGCGCCGACGGGCGGCCGGTGTAGTGGACCAGCAGGTCGTCGAGTTCGCGGGCGAACTCGGGGTCGTGCTTGGCCTTGTCGTACTCGACGGCGACCTCGTCCACGGCGGCGACGAGGGCCTCCGGGATGAACTTGCCGCCGAACGCGCCGAAGTAGCCTTCGGGCGTGGGGACCTGACCCTCCGGGTCGGGGATGAAGAACTCGCTGGGCATGCGGATACCTCACGGTGAGTTTTGTGGGAAAAACTGATCGCCGTGGGGGCTCGGGTCGTCTGTCGGCTGCGTGCCGTATGCGGCTTCTCGCGCAGTTCCCCGCGCCCCTAAGGGGCGCGGTGCCATCGACGCCCGTTCACCTGCCCGGGTTCGTCACCGATGACATACCTCACCCTGCGGCCGTGCACCCGGCGGGCCGGGGCACGGCAGCCACGGGGCCGGCAGCCGCGCGCGAGGCGGGCGTACGGGTCCCGGGACGGCAGGGTGTGCGTGGTCATCGGCGCCCAGCCTAGCGGGATTCAGCCGCGGCCGTGGCGCAGTGCCGGATGTTCGCCCGCCGCCACCAGGTCGGCCACCGCCGCCTTCGGGTCGCGGCCGGTGACCAGGGACTCGCCGACCAGGACGGCGTCGGCGCCGGCGTTGGCGTAGGCGATCAGGTCGTGCGGGCCGCGCACGCCGGACTCGGCCACCTTCACGAGGGTGTCGGGGATCTCCGGAGCGACCCGCTCGAACGTGCCGCGGTCGACCTCCAGCGTCTTCAGGTTGCGCGCGTTGACGCCGATGATCTTGGCGCCCGCGTCCACCGCGCGCTCGACCTCGTCCTCGTCGTGGACCTCGACGAGGGGGGTCAGGCCGATGGACACCGCGCGCTCGATCAGCGACTCCAGGGCCGGCTGGTCCAGGGCGGCCACGATCAGCAGCGCGAGGTCGGCGCCGTACGCGCGGGCCTCCCACAGCTGGTACGAGGTGACGATGAAGTCCTTGCGCAGCACCGGGATGTCCACGCGGGCGCGGACGGCCTCCAGGTCGGCGAGCGAGCCGCCGAAGCGGCGCTGTTCGGTGAGGACGGAGATGACGGACGCGCCGCCCGCCTCGTAGTCCGCGGCGAGTGCGGCCGGGTCGGCGATGGCGGCCAGCGCGCCCTTGGAGGGGCTGGAGCGCTTGACCTCGCAGATCACCTTGACGCCGTCGCCCTTGAGCGCGGCCACCCCGTCCTTGGCGGCGGGGGCCTTGGCCGCGCGCTCCTTGAGCTCGTCGAGGCTGACGCGTGCCTGCCGCTCGGCGAGGTCGGCACGGACTCCGTCGATGATCTCGTCGAGCACACTCACGCGAGCGGCCCCCTTCCAGACGGTGGTTCCTTCGGCTTCCGAAAGCCGTGGTCAATGCGATGGTATCCGCAGCGGTGCGGTGGCTTCGCATCCGGTTGACGGCGGTCCCACTCCGTGGACGTCCGTCCAGGGCGCGTCACGGGCGGAGCCAGCCGCCGAACGGCAGGTTCCGCACGGCGGTGAACGCCAGCAGCAGGACGACGGCGGTCCACAGCCGTGCGGGACCGAGGCCGGTCCGTAGCGGGCGGCCGCGCGCGGCGCGCACCGTCCAGACCATCCACAGTACGGCGCAGCCCAGGTAGGCGGCCACGGCAGCGGCGTTGTCGCGCAGTGCGGTGAGCAGATCGCCGTGGACGAGCGCGTGCGCGCTGCGCAGGCCGCCGCAGCCCGGGCAGTACAGGCCGGTGAGCAGGTACAGGGGGCAGACGGGGTAGTGGCCGGGTTCGTTCGGGTCGACCGCGCCGACGTACCCGAAGGCCCCGGCCGCGGCCGCGAACACCGCGGCGGGCCCGGCGAGCCGCCGCCGGAGGGACACGGAAGCCGGCGCCGGGCCCGGGGCGCCGAAGGACGGCGTGGGGCCGAGGGGCGGCGTGGGGCGCGGGGCGCCGCGGGGCGGGTCCGACGGGACCGCGCGGCTGTCAGCGTTCACGCGGGCATTCTGCCCCGCCCGGTGCGGCCCCGCCCGCCGGGAACGCGAAAGGCGGTCCGCATCTGACCGATGCCGGACCGCCTGTCGGCGAGGCGTGGGCTCAGTGGCCCGCGGTGGCCGGCTCGGGCGTGGCGGCCGTCCGCTGCACGGCGTGGTTCTGCTTCGGCTGGCCGAGGCCCATGGCGCGCATGATGCCGCCGACCACGCCGCCGAGGACCGTGAGCACCATACCGGCCCAGAAACCGACGGGCTGGGCCATCACCATGAAGGCGCCCGCGACGCAGAAACCGATGAAGGCGATGATGCTTCCGGTCCAGGCGGCCGGGGTGTGACCGTGGCCGTGGCTGCTGCCCGCCATGACTTGCTCCTCGTGTTGCTCATGTACGTGTCGTACCTACGCGTCGTACGCTCGCCGTCCATTGTCGCGTAGCCGCGCGCGCGCCGGACGCGGGGGTGGCGTCTGGTTCGCCACACCGCGGGACCGGCCGTGACCGCTCAGGCGCCGGTCGGGTCCTCGCCCCGGTCCAGGGCCTTCCAGATCTCCTCGGGCCGCTCCGGGTCGGCGGGGCGGGCGGTGCGCCGGGGGCGGGCGGCGCCGCGTTCGTAGCGGCCGGACATCGCGGGCCACAGGCGGCCGTAGCGCAGGGCGAGCAGGCCGGCGAGCAGGATCAGCAGCCCGCCGGCGGCCGCGACGTACGGCCAGCCGGTGTGGGTGAGCGCGTGGACCGTGGCGGAGCTGTCGCCGCTGACCTCGGCGGCCCGCTCGTCCAGCGCGGAGCCGTCGGAGACGGCCGCCAGGGCCGCGGCGACGATGCCGGCGCCGGACAGCGCGAGCAGTCCGGAGACGAGGAGGCGGCCGGCCCGGCGGACGGCGAAGACCGCGACGAGCGCGGCGAGGCCCACTATGGCGAGGGCCGCGGGGACGCCGGTGACGTCGCTGCCCTTGGCCGAAAGCGGGAACGCGCCGCCGGCCACCGTCGCGGTGCCGTCCGCCCAGCGCTGCCGGGTCGCGAGCAGCGCCACGGCCGCGCCGAGGGCGCCGAACAGCAGGGCCGCGGCGAGGCTCCGCCGGCCGGACCGGGCGGGTGCGGCGGCTTCGGGACGAGGGTGAGGTACGGCAGTCACGTACTCCACTATCGCCTGAACCCCCGGCGGACCGTCACCCGGGGTTGCCATGAGAAGCGCCCTGGCGCCCGAGGCGGTTCGCCGTGTGCACCGCCCGCAGCACCGCCGCCGCCTTGTTGCGGCACTCCTGGTCCTCGGCGGCCGGGTCGGAGTCGGCGACGACGCCCGCGCCGGCCTGGACGTACGCCGTGCCGTCGCGCAGCAGCGCCGTGCGGATGGCGATCGCGGTGTCGGAGTCGCCGGCGAAGTCCAGATAGCCGACGCAGCCGCCGTACAGGCCGCGCCGGGACGGCTCCAGTTCGTCGATGATCTGCATCGCGCGGGGCTTGGGGGCGCCGGACAGGGTGCCGGCCGGGAAGCAGGCGGTGAGCACGTCGAAGGCGGTGCGGCCGGGGGCGACCTTGCCGGTGACGGTGGAGACGATGTGCATCACGTGCGAGTAGCGCTCGACGGACATGAAGTCGACCACCTCGACCGAGCCGGGCTCGCAGACCCGGCCGAGGTCGTTGCGTCCGAGGTCGACCAGCATCAGGTGCTCGGCGCGCTCCTTGGGGTCGGCGAGCAGTTCCTCGGCGAGCGCCTGGTCCTCCTGGGGGGTGGCCCCGCGGTGCCGGGTGCCGGCGATGGGGTGGACCATCGCGCGCCCGTCCTCGACCTTCACCAGCGCCTCCGGAGAGGAGCCGACGATGTCGAAGCCGTCGAGCCGGAAGAGGTACATGTACGGCGAGGGGTTGGTGGCCCGCAGCACGCGGTAGACGTCCAGGGCGCCGGCCGTGCACGGGGTCTCGAAGCGCTGGGAGGGTACGACCTGGAAGGCCTCGCCCGCGCGGATGCGCTCCTTGATGTCCTCCACGGCCCGCTGGTAGTCGGGGCCGCCCCAGCGGGCGGTGTACTCGGGCAGTTCGGAGGGCGGCAGGTGGGCCGGGGGCTGGGCGACCGGGCGGGAGAGGTCGGCCTCCATGGCGTCCAGGCGGGCCACGGCGTCCGCGTACGCCTCGTCGACGCCGGTGTCCAGGTCGTTGTGGTTGATCGCGTTGGCGATCAGCAGGACCGAGCCCTCCCAGTGGTCCATCACGGCGAGGTCGCTGGTCAACAGCATGGTCAGCTCGGGCAGCCGCAGCTCGTCGTGCTCGCCGGGGCCGATCTTCTCCAGGCGGCGGACGATGTCGTAGCCCAGATAGCCGACCATGCCGCCGGTGAAGGGCGGCAGGCCCTCCTGGTGCGGGGTGTGCAGGGTCTGGAGGGTGGCGCGCAGGGCGGCGAGGGGGTCGCCGTCCGTGGGGACGCCGACGGGCGGGGTGCCGATCCAGTGGGCCTGCCCGTCCCGGGCGGTGAGCGTGGCGGCGCTGCGGACCCCGACGAAGGAGTACCGGGACCAGGAGCGGCCGTTCTCCGCGGACTCCAGCAGGAAGGTGCCGGAGCGTTCGGCGGCGAGCTTGCGGTAGAGCGCGACCGGCGTGTCGCCGTCGGCGAGGAGCTTGCGGGTGACCGGGATGACGCGCCGGTCGCCGGCCAGCTTGCGGAAGGTCTCGAGATCCATGGCGGCTGACCTTACTGAGCGGATGCCGGAGCGGCGGAATCCGCGTCCGTCAGGAGCACGTCCTCGTCGAAGCAGGTGCGCGCGCCGGTGTGGCAGGCGGCGCCCACCTGGTCGACCTTGACCAGCAGGGTGTCGCCGTCGCAGTCCAGGGCGACCGACTTGACCCGCTGGACGTGGCCGGAGGTGTCGCCCTTGACCCAGTACTCCTGACGGCTGCGCGACCAGTAGGTGCAGCGGCCGGTGGTCAGCGTGCGGTGCAGTGCCTCGTCGTCCATCCAGCCGAGCATGAGCACCTCGCCGGTGTCGTACTGCTGGGCGATGGCGGGGACGAGTCCGTCGGCGCTGCGCTTGAGCCGCGCGGCGATCTCCGGGTCGAGGCTGCTGGGCCGGGGGCTGCCGGTCGTACTGGTCATGCGTGCCATTGTGCCGCGCCGCACCGACAACGGGCCCGGCGCGTCCATGGGATGGTCACCGGGCTCGGCACGGGCCCGTCCGGGGCTGACGGGTGGGCGCGGCGATCACCTGGTCGTAGGCTGGCCCCATGTCGACCTTCGCCAAGCGGGAACGGCTGTTGCTCGCCGACCTCCTGGAAACCGTCGGTCCGGACGCCGAGACCCTCTGCGCGGGCTGGCGGACGCGGGACCTGGCCGCGCACGTGATCGTGCGCGAGCGCCGCCCGGACGCGGCGGGCGGCACACTGGTCAGGCAGCTCGCGCCGCGCCTGGAGAAGGTGATGGCCGAGTACACCGCGAAGCCGTACGAGGAGCTGATCCGGCTGATCCGCAGCGGGCCGCCGCGGTTCTCGCCGTTCCAGCTCAAGCAGGTCGACGAGGCGGCCAACGTCATCGAGTTCTACGTCCACACCGAGGACGTCCGCCGCGCCCAGCCGGACTGGACCCGGCGCGAGCTGGACCCGGTGTTCCAGGACACGCTGTGGTCGCGGCTGGAGCGGGCCGCGCGGCTGCTGGGGAAGGGCGCGCCGACGGGTCTGGTGCTGCGCCGCCCGGACGGGCAGACGGTGGTGGCGCACCGGGGGACGCCGGTGGTCACGGTGACCGGTGAGCCGTCGGAGCTGCTGATGTTCGCCTTCGGGCGGCAGAGCGCGGCCCGGGTGGAGCTGGACGGGGACGGGGACGCGATCGACCGGCTGCACGAGTCGAAGCAGCTGGGCATCTGAGCGGGTCCGTCAGCCGGGGAGTTCCGCGCGGCGCAGGGCCGGTACGGCGAGGAAGACGAGGCCGCCGAGTCCGCAGACGGCGGCGCTGACGGCGTAGACCGGGCCGAGTCCGAAGGCGCCGGTCGCGGCGGCGGCGAAGGGCATGCTCAGCGGGGTGAGGCCGAGGCTGACGAGGCTGGAGACGGCGGTGACGCGGCCCAGGTAGGCGGGGTCGGCCTGGGTCTGGAGCAGCGCGCCGCACAGCGCTCCGCTGAGTCCGGTGAGCAGACCGACGAGCAGGGCGGTGCCGACGGCTGCGGCCAGGCCGGGGACGAAGGCGAGGGCGCCGACGGCCACGGAACCCGCGGCGCACGCGCATCCGGTGAGCAGTCCGGCGCGGGGCAGCCGGCCGCGGGCGGCGAGCAGCAGGGAGGCGGCGGCCGCGCCGGCGCCGAAGCCGGCCAGTATCCAGCCCATGCCCGCGGCGCCCCAGCCGCGGTGGTCGGCGAGCAGGGTCAGGCCGACGTTCAGCGGGCCGACGAAGCCGAGGTCGCCGAGCGCGATGGCGATCATGAGGGGTCCGAGGACCCGGTGCCGGCGGACGTGACGCAGTCCGGCCCTCAGGTCGCTCCAGGCGGTGGCGCCGCGCTCGGCGCCGGCGGGCAGGTCCCGTACGCGGACGGACAGCAGCAGCGGCAGTGACAGCGCGATGAGCGCTCCGGCGAGGGCGAAGGCCGCCGGGGCGCCGCCGAGGGCCACGCCGAGGCCGCCGAGCGGGGCGCCGACGACGCTCGCGGCGCGGATGGCGAGGCCGCGCAGGCCCTGGACGCGGGCGAGCTGGTCGTGGCCGGTGATCCGGGCCGGGAGGGCGCCCACGGCCGGCATGAACACAGCGTCGACGGTGCCGAAGACGCACGCGAGCAGGGCGAGGGGCCACAGGCCGGGGTGGGTGAGGAAGAGCAGCGCGGCCACGGCGAGGACGGCGGCGCAGCGCACGGCGTCGCTGCCGATCACGACCCGCTTCGGGCCCAGCCGGTCGGCGATCACGCCTCCGCCGAGCATCAGCACGGCCCGGGGCAGCGCGCTCGCGGACATCACGAGCCCGGCCTGCGCGGGGGTGCCGGCCTGTACGGCGGCCCAGGACAGCGCGAGGTAGTAGACGTTGTCGCCGAGCATCGAGGAGGTGTACGCACCGAGCCAGCGCAGCACGTTGGGATCGCGGTGGGCCCGCACGGACGCGGGCGGTATGAGCGTGGCGGTCACGGAGGGACTGTCCTCTCGGGCGCGGAGGCGACGACGGGTTTCAGAGGCGGAACGGAAAGCCGTACACGTGCACCGCGACATGCTCCCGCCCCTCACCGTCGCCGGCGGCCACGTGCTGCTGCGGCTCACCGCCGGTCGAGCCGACCCGCGCTGCGTGCCTCGGCCCCTTCAGCCGGGCCGTGCCGGACCAGTTCGCGCAGGCCCCGGCCGAACGGCCGGGGCTGCTGGGGCTGCTGGGGTCTGTGGTCTCGTTACCTGACGGGGTGGCCCGCCTCGCGGAGTGTCTGTTTCACGTCGGCGATGCGGAGGTCGCCGAAGTGGAAGACCGACGCGGCCAGGACCGCGTCGGCGCCCGCTTCGATGGCCGGCGGGAAGTCGGCGAGCCTGCCGGCGCCGCCGGAGGCGATCACGGGGACGGTGACGTGCCTGCGGACGGCGGTGATCAGCTCCAGGTCGTAGCCGTCCTTCGTGCCGTCCGCGTCCATCGAGTTCAGCAGGATCTCCCCCGCCCCCAGCTCCGCCGCCCGGTGCGCCCACTCCACCGCGTCGAGCCCGGCGCCGCGCCGGCCGCCGTGGGTGGTGACCTCGAAGGTGCCCTCGGGGGTGCGGCGGGCGTCCACCGACAGGACCAGCACCTGGCGGCCGAACCGCTCCGCGATCTCGCGGATCAGGTCGGGGCGGGCGATCGCGGCGGTGTTCACGCCCACCTTGTCGGCGCCCGCGCGCAGCAGCTTGTCCACGTCCTCGGCGGTACGCACACCGCCGCCGACCGTCAGCGGGATGAACACCTGCTCGGCGGTGCGGCGCACCACGTCGTAGGTCGTCTCCCGGTCGCCGGAGGACGCGGTGATGTCCAGGAACGTCAGTTCGTCGGCGCCCTCGGCGTCGTACACCTTGGCCATCTCGACGGGATCACCGGCGTCGCGCAGGTTCTGGAAGTTCACGCCCTTGACGACCCGGCCGTTGTCCACGTCCAGGCAGGGGATGACTCGGACCGCCAGGGTCATGACTGCTCAGGCTCCTCTGAATGCTTCTAGTTCCACTTCGACCAGGATGCGCGGGTCGACGAAGCCCTGGACGACCAGCAGGGTCGAGACCGGGCGCACGGAGCCGAACAGCTCCTGGTGGGCCCGGCCGGCGGCTTCCACGTCCCGCGCATGGGTCAGGTACATCCGCGTACGGATCACGGACTCGATGCCGAGGCCGAACTCCGCGATCGCCTCCAGGGCGCTGGTGAAGGCCACCTTGGCCTGTTCGTACGGGTCGGCCTCGCCGTAGAGCACGGTGCCCTTGAAGGACGTCGTGCCCGCCACCAGCACCCGGTCGCCCGCCGCCACGGCGCGTGCGGAACCGAAGGACTCTTCCCAGGGACTTTCGCTTCTCACACGCCGCACGGCTTCGGACGTCATGACGACACAGCCTCCAAGGCCTCTTCCAGGGTGAACGCCTTCGCGTACAGCGCCTTCCCTACGATGGCGCCCTCGACACCGAGGGGCACCAGGCCGGCGAGGGCGCGCAGGTCGTCCAGCGAGGAGACGCCGCCGGAGGCGACCACCGGGCGGTCGGTCGCCGCGCACACGTTCCGCAGCAGCTCCAGGTTCGGGCCCTGGAGCGTGCCGTCCTTGGCGATGTCGGTGACGACGTAGCGGGCGCAGCCCTCCTTGTCCAGGCGGTCCAGCGTCTCGTAGAGGTCGCCGCCGTCGCGGGTCCAGCCCCGGCCGCGCAGGGTGGTGCCGCGGACGTCCAGGCCGACGGCGATCTTGTCGCCGTGCTCGGCGATGACCCGGGCGACCCACTCGGGGGTCTCCAGCGCGGCCGTGCCGAGGTTCACCCGGGTGCAACCGGTGGCGAGGGCGGCGGCGAGGGTGTCGTCGTCGCGGATGCCGCCGGACAGCTCCACCTTGATGTCCATCGCCCCGGCGACCTCGGCGATCAGCGCGCGGTTGTCCCCCGTGCCGAACGCGGCGTCCAGGTCGACCAGGTGCAGCCACTCCGCGCCGGCGCGCTGCCAGGCGAGGGCGGCCTCCAGCGGGGAGCCGTAGGAGGTCTCGGTGCCGGACTCGCCGTGCACGAGGCGGACGGCCTGGCCGTCACGGACGTCGACGGCGGGAAGCAGTTCGAGCTTGGCCATGGTCTACAGGGTTCCGATCCAGTTGGTGAGGAGCTGGGCTCCGGCGTCGCCGGACTTCTCGGGGTGGAACTGGGTGGCCCACAGGGCGCCGTTCTCCACCGCCGCCACGAACGGCTTGCCGTGCGTGGACCAGGTGACCTTCGGGGCCTCGATCACCGGGTTGTGGGCCTGAAGGGACCAGTCGTGGACGGCGTAGGAGTGCACGAAGTAGAAGCGGGCGTCGGGGTCCAGGCCCGCGAACAGCTCCGAGCCGGCCGGGGCGTCCACGGTGTTCCAGCCCATGTGGGGCACCACGTCGGCCTGGAGCGGCTCGACCGTGCCGGGCCACTCCTCCAGGCCCTCCGCCTCCACGCCGTGCTCGATGCCGCGCGCGAACAGGATCTGCATGCCGACGCAGATGCCCATGACCGGACGCCCGCCGGACAGCCGGCGGTCCACGATCCAGTCGCCGCGCGCGTCGCGCAGGCCCTTCATACAGGCGGCGAACGCGCCGACGCCGGGCACCAGCAGCCCGTCGGCGTTCATCGCCCGGTCGAAGTCACGGGTGATCTCGACGTCGGCGCCCACACGCGCGAGGGCGCGTTCGGCGGAGCGGACGTTGCCGAAGCCGTAGTCGAAGACGACGACCTTCTTGGTGCTCAATTCCACACCTCCAGCCGCATGACGCCCGCCACCAGGCAGAGGGCCGCGCCGATCGAGAGCAGCACGATCAGGCTGGTGGGCATCTTCTGCTTGACGAAGGAGATGATGCCGCCGACCAGGAAGAGGCCGACGACGATCAGAAGGGTCGACAGACCGGTCATGGGTTACAGCGCGCCCTTCGTCGACGGGAGGATGCCGGCCGCGCGCGGGTCACGCTCGGAGGCGTACCTGAGGGCCCGGGCCAGCGCCTTGAACTGGCACTCCACGATGTGGTGCGCGTTGCGGCCGTAGGGCACGTGCACGTGCAGCGCGATCTGCGCCTGGGCGACGAAGGACTCCAGGATGTGCCGGGTCATCGTGGTGTCGTACGCGCCGATCATGGGCGCCATGTTCTCGGGCTCGGTGTGCACGAGGTAGGGACGGCCGGACAGGTCGACGGTGACCTGGGCGAGGGACTCGTCCAGCGGGACCGTGCAGTTGCCGAAGCGGTAGATGCCCACCTTGTCGCCGAGGGCCTTCTTGAAGGCGGCGCCCAGCGCGAGGGCGGTGTCCTCGATGGTGTGGTGGGAGTCGATGTGCAGGTCGCCGTCGGTCTTCACGGTCAGGTCGAACAGTCCGTGCCGGCCGAGCTGGTCGAGCATGTGGTCGTAGAAGCCGACGCCGGTGGCGATGTCGGTCCGGCCGGTGCCGTCGAGGTCTATCTCGACCAGCACCGACGTCTCCTTGGTGGTGCGCTCCACGCGTCCAACGCGGCTCATGAACCCAGCTCCTTCTTCACTTCCCGTACCGCGTCGAGGAACGCGTCGTTCTCCTTGGGGGTGCCGGCGGTCACCCGCAGCCACCCCGGCACGCCGTTGTCCCGGACCAGCACGCCCCGGTCGAGGATCTTCCGCCAGACTGCGTGGGCGTCGGCGAACCGGCCGAACTGCACGAAGTTCGCGTCGGACGCGGTGACCTCGTAGCCGATCGCGCGCAGCTCGGCGACCAGCCGGTCCCGCTCGGCCTTGAGCTGCTCGACGTAGCCGAGCAGGGTGTCTGTGTGCTCCAGCGCGGCCAGGGCGGTCGCCTGGGTGATGGCCGACAGGTGGTACGGCAGCCGGACCAGCTGGACGGCGTCCACGACGGCCGGGTGCGCGGCCAGGTAGCCGAGGCGCAGGCCGGCGGCGCCGAACGCCTTGGACATCGTGCGGGAGACCACCAGGTGCGGGCGGCCCTCCAGCAGCGGCAGCAGCGAGGCGCCGTGGCTGAACTCGATGTACGCCTCGTCCACGATCACCATGGACGGCTTGGCCGCCTGCGCCGCCTCGTACAGCGCGAGGACCGTCTCCCGCGGGACCGCGTTGCCGGTGGGGTTGTTGGGGGTGGTGACGAAGACGACGTCCGGCCGGTGCTCGGCGATGGCGCGCTCGGCGGCGGCGAGGTCGATGGTGAAGTCCTCGCCGCGGGGACCGGAGATCCAGCCGGTGCCGGTGCCGCGCGCGATGAGCGCGTGCATCGAGTACGACGGCTCGAAGCCGAGGGCCGTGCGGCCCGGCCCGCCGAAGGTCTGCAGCAGCTGCTGGATGACCTCGTTGGAGCCGTTGGCGGCCCAGACGTTCTCGGTGCCGAGGGGATGTCCGCCGGACTTCGTCAGATACGCGGCCAGCTCGGTGCGCAGCCGGACCGCGTCCCGGTCCGGGTAGCGGTTCAGGTCGCGGGCGGCCTCGCGCACCCGCTCCGCGATCCGCTCGACCAGCGGCTCGGGCAGCGGGTAGGGGTTCTCGTTGGTGTTCAGCCGTACGGGCACGTCCAGCTGGGGCGCGCCGTAGGGGGACTTGCCGCGCAGCTCGTCACGGATGGGCAGCTCGTCCCAGCGGGACACAGAGGGGTTGCCTGTCACTTGCTCTCGGGTACCTTCCAGCCGAACCTCGCCTTGACCGCCGCGCCGTGCGCGGGCAGGTCCTCCGCCTCCGCCAGCGTCACCACGTGGTGGGCGACCTCGGCGAGCGCGTCCCGGGTGTAGTCCACGATGTGGATGCCGCGCAGGAAGGACTGGACGGACAGGCCCGAGGAGTGGCAGGCGCAGCCGCCGGTGGGCAGGACGTGGTTGGACCCGGCCGCGTAGTCGCCGAGGGAGACGGGGGCCCAGGGACCGATGAAGATCGCGCCCGCGTTGCGGACCCGGTCGGCGACCGCGGCGGCGTCGGCCGTCTGGATCTCCAGGTGCTCGGCGCCGTAGGCGTCGACCACCTTCAGGCCCTCCTCGATGCCGTCCACGAGGACGATCGCGGACTGCCGGCCCTCCAGCGCGGGCACGATCCGGTCCTCGACGTGCTTGGTGGCCGCGACCTGCGGCGCCAGCTCCTTCTCCACCGCGTCCGCCAGCGCGGCGGAGTCGGTGACCAGGACGGCGGCCGCGAGCGGGTCGTGCTCGGCCTGGCTGATCAGGTCGGCGGCCACGTGCACCGGGTCGGCGGTGTCGTCGGCGAGGATCGCGATCTCGGTCGGGCCGGCCTCGGCGTCGATGCCGATCTTGCCGGTGAAGTAGCGCTTGGCGGCGGCGACCCAGATGTTGCCCGGGCCGGTGACCATGTTCGCGGGCGGGCAGGACTCGGTGCCGTACGCGAACATCGCGACGGCGGTGGCGCCGCCCGCGGCGTAGACCTCGTCCACGCCGAGCAGGGCGCAGGCGGCGAGGATCGTCGGGTGCGGCAGGCCGCCGAACGCGGCCTGGGCCGGGGAGGCGAGCGCGATGGACTCGACACCGGCCTCCTGCGCGGGCACCACGTTCATCACCACGGAGGACGGGTACACCGAGCGGCCGCCGGGCGCGTACAGCCCGACCCGCTCGACCGGCACCCACTTCTCGGTGACCGAGCCGCCCGGGACGACCTGGGTGGTGTGGGTCGTACGGCGCTGGGCGCGGTGGACCAGCCGGGCCCGGCGGATGGACTCCTCCAGGGCGGCGCGGACGGCCGGGTCGAGGGCGGCGAGCGCGTCGGTGAGCGCCTGGGCCGGGACACGGACGGTTTCCAGCCGTACTCCGTCGAACTTCTCGGCGAAGTCGATCAGCGCCGCGTCGCCACGATGATGCACGGCCTCGCAGATCGGACGCACCTTCTCCAGGGCGGCCTGAACGTCGAAGTCGGCTCGGGGCAGCAGGTCGCGCAGGGCGGGGCCCTCGGGAAGGGCGTCGCCGCGCAGATCGATTCGGGAAATCACAGTCCCAATTCTCTCAGACCGCCGCAGGGAGTCGTCCGCGCGTATCAGTGGCTGATACAGAGCATGGGCCAATGGCCGGCGCGCCCTGGACCGCGTCCGGGTGCGCCGGGACCGGGAACCGGTCCGTCGCGGCCCGGAGGCCGGCTCTTCCTGGGTCAATGGCTGGTACAGAGCGTGGCCGGAACCCGGAAGATCGCCTTCACGTGCGGTGTTCGACAGGTCACGGACCGGGCATGAACGGCTGTACGAAACCCATGGCACGGAGAGGGGGGAACGGTGACCGAGGGAGCCGGCCTCCGCATCGCCGCCGGGGATCTGCCGGACGACCTGACCGCGGCCGAGGCGGGCATGTGGCTGGCCTTCCGCAACGGCAGCGTGTACGACCTGAGCAGCGGGGACCTCGCCGCGGACGATCCGCACGGCGGGCATCCCTGGGGCCCGGAGCGGACCGTGCGCGCCCGCATCGTGTGCTGGCTGCTGCTGGACGGCCCGCCGGCGCTGGCCGGCCGGGTGTCCGCGCTGAAGCTCGTCGGCGTACGGATCACCGGGGTGCTGGATCTGGCCGGTGGCCAGGTCACGCCGTACGTGGAGCTGACGGGCTGCCGCTTCGACCAGGAGGTCCGGCTGCCCGAGGCCCGGTTCACGACCGTGCGCCTGGTGGACTGCGCGGCGCCGCGGCTGGAGGCGGCCCGGGTGCACACGGAGGGCGATCTGCATCTGCCGCGCTGCCGGTTCCAGAACGGCGTCCGGCTGACCGACGCGCACATCGGCACCGACCTGCTGCTCAACCAGGCGATCGTGTACCGCGACCGCGGCGGACGGTCGATCGCGGCGGACGGCATGACCGTCGGCCAGGACCTCCAGGCGGAGCTGCTGGAGTCGCACGGCGAGCTGAGCCTGCGCGGCGCCCAGGTCGGCGGCTCGCTCAGCTTCCGCGGCGCGAGACTGGCCAACCCCTACGCCCGGTTCGCCCTGAACGCCCCTCAGCTCACGGTCGAGCGCACCCTCTATCTGACCCCGGCCGGAGTGGGCAGCCCGGCGCTGAGCGGCACCACGCCCGCGCGCGGCACGCGCATCCAGCGGTTCGAGTGCCGGGGCGGGGTGCGGCTGGACGACGGGCGGTTCGGGGACGCCGTCGACCTGGAGCGGGCCCGGTTCTCCCTCACCGACGACCAGGAGCTGTCGCTGCGCCGGGTGCAGACGCCGGAGCTGCGCTTC
This sequence comes from Streptomyces sp. SCL15-4, assembly GCF_033366695.1. Taxonomy (NCBI): domain Bacteria; kingdom Bacillati; phylum Actinomycetota; class Actinomycetes; order Kitasatosporales; family Streptomycetaceae; genus Streptomyces; species Streptomyces sp. SCL15-4. The sequence continues at coordinate 6,175,118 of NZ_JAOBTQ010000001.1, read as the reverse complement.
CTCGGGGACAAGCCGCAGCGCGGCAAGGTGCTGCTGTCGGGCGCGCGGGTGGTGAACCTGGTGGACCGCGCGAGCAGCTGGCCGGAGGCGGGCAGTCTGCACATGGGCGGCTTCGCCTACGAGAACCTGGTGCCGAAGGGCCCGTTCCCGCTGGCCCGGCGCCTGGACTGGGTGGCGGCGGCCACCGCCGAGTACGCCCCGGAGCCGTACGAGCGGCTGGCGTCGGTGCTGCGCTCCGCCGGGGAGGACGAGGACGCGCGCGAGGTGCTGCTCGCCAAGCAGCGCCGGCGGCGCGAGACGCTGCCGCCGGCGGCCAAGGTCTGGGGTTTCGCCCAGGACTGGACGGTGGCCTACGGCTACCGTCCGGGGCGGGCCGCGGTGTGGATGGCGGTGCTGTGGGCGGCGGGCACGCTGGCGTTCGCGCACGCCGACCATCCGCCGATGGGTTCCGGCGGGCATCCCACGTGGAGCCCGGCGCTGTTCACGCTGGACCTGCTGCTGCCGGTGATCGACCTCGGCCAGGTCGGGCAGTGGCAGCTGCGCGGCGGCTGGCAGTGGCTGTCGACGGTGATGGTCCTCGTCGGCTGGGTCCTGGCGACCACGGTGGCTGCGGGCGCGACCCGGTTGCTGCGGCGGAGCTGACGGGACCGGCCGGCTGTGCCGCTCCGGAAAGCACCGTCACTCTCACCACATCCGCACAACCTCACCACTTCCACACAAGGCGCACATTCACCCTTTACTGCACCTTTACCGTCGGCCGTACAACCTTCCACGACTTGCCTTGTCCCTCTGGCGCCGCCCCGACCTGCGGACTTTCAATGGTCGGCACCATGGCTCTGCTGCCCTCGTTCATCCGCCCCACCCGCCGGATGACCAAACGTCCCGCGCGCCCGGCCCACCGGCCACCGGCCGGGGACGAGGCCGTGCTCGACGCGCCCGACGACCGCCTCTCGCCCGCGCTGGTCGCGGCCGGCCGGGGCGAGTACGCCGTCGCCGCCGGCCTGCTCGCCGAGACCCGCGCCACGGCCGACTGGGAGCACCGGGACCGGTACGCCCGCCGCCTGGCCGGCTTCGCCCGCTCGCGCCCGGAGTGGTACGAGGAGTGGCGCGCCGCCGACCCCGAGGACGCCGGAGCGCTGCTGGTCGGGGCCCAGCTGGCGGTGGACCGCGCCTGGCCCTCGCCGGCCCGGGCGGAGGTGCTGCGCGAGGTCAGCCCGCTGATCACCGCCGCCGCCCGCGCCGACGACCGCGACCCGGTGCCCTGGCGGATCGCGCTCGACCACGCGCGCGGCACCCGGGCCGGACACCGCTACTTCGAGGAGCTGTGGGAGGCGGCCGTCCGGCGCGCCCCGCACCACTACGGCTGCCATGTGGCCGCCCTGCGCTATCTGGCCGCGTCCTGGCACGGCTCGCACCGCGAGTGCTTCGACTTCGCCGACCGGGCCGCGCAGGACGCCCCGGCCGACTCGCTGGTGCAGGCGCTGCCCGCACGCGCGGCCTTCGGCTATCTGACCGACGGCTGCGGCGCGACGGTGCCGCGCGCCCGGCTGGACGCGGCGGCCGACCGGGCGATGGCGCTGTCCGCGCGCCTGCCGGCGGCCGATCCGGCGCCGGCCGAGGTCCGCAACAAACTGCTGTACCTCCTGCTGCGCCTGGAGCGCTTCGAGGACGCCCGCGGCCAGCTCCCACTGATCGGCCCGTACGCCACGTCGTTCCCCTGGGACCGGTTCTCCGAGGACCCGCTCGGCCACTTCCTGCGGCTGCGCGAGCACCTGGAGACGGCGGCTCCGCGGACCGTCCTGGCCGGGCTGCTGGAGGCGCCGCCGGAGCCCGGTGGCGGCCACGGCGGACACGTCCGCGCCGCGGACCACTAGGCTGGGGCGCCGTGACCACCGCCCGTCTGCCGCTCTTTCCGCTGAACTCGGTGCTTTTCCCGGGTCTCGTGCTGCCGCTGAACGTCTTCGAGGAGCGGTATCGCGCCATGATGCGCGATCTGCTGAAGACCCCCGAGGACGAGCCGCGCCGGTTCGCCGTCGTCGCCATCCGGGACGGCCACGAGGTCGCGCCGAGCGCCCCGGGCATGCCCGATCCCACGGCGCAGCCCGAGCGGGGCCCGGCCGCCGGCTTCGGCGCCGACCCGCTGCGGGCCTTCCACGGCGTGGGCTGTGTGGCCGACGCGGCGACGATCCGGGAACGGTCCGGCGGCACCTTCGAGGTGCTGGCGACCGGTACGACCCGGGTGCGGCTGCTGTCCGTGGACGCCTCGGGCCCGTATCTGACCGCGGAGCTGGAGGAGCTGGCGGAGGAGCCCGGGGACGAGGCCGGCGCGCTGGCCGAGGACGTCCTGCGCTCCTTCCGCCGCTACCAGAAGCGGCTGGCGGGCGCCCGGGAACGCTCGCTGTCCGGCGGCACGGAGCTGCCGGACGACCCGGGCGTGGTGTCGTACCTGGTGGCCGCGGCCATGGTGCACGACACGCCGACCAAGCAGCGGCTGCTCCAGGCGCCGGACGCCGCCTCCCGGCTGCGGGACGAGCTGAGGCTCCTGCGCGCGGAGACGTCGATCATCCGCAGCCTGCCGTCGCTGCCCGCGTTCGAGCTGACGCGGACGCCGACGAGCCTGAACTGAGGGACCGGGAAGAACGAGGATGGCGAAGAAGCCGAAGAAGCAGCAGCAGTCCGGAGGCACGCCCGCGACGGTGGCCCTGACGGCGGCGGGCGTGGACTTCACCGTCCACGCCTACGACCACGACCCCTCCCACCCGTCCTACGGCGAGGAGGCGGCCGAGGCCATGGGCGTCTCCCCCGACCGGGTCTTCAAGACGCTGGTGGCCGACGTGGACGGCTCGCTGGTGGTCGGCGTGGTCCCGGTGGCCGGCTCGCTGGACCTCAAGGCCCTGGCGGCGGCTGTGGGCGGCAAGCGGGCGGCGATGGCCGACCCGGCGCTCGCCGAGCGCACCACGGGCTATGTCCGCGGCGGCATCTCCCCGCTCGGCCAGCGCAAGAAGCTCCGCACGGTCCTCGACGACTCGGCCGGGGCCCATCCCACGATCTGTGTCTCGGCGGGCCGCCGGGGCCTGGAGGTCGAACTGGCCCCGAAGGACCTGGCCGAGCTGACGGACGCGGTCCTGGCGCCGATCGGGAAGAACTGACCGGCCGCGCCGCTACGGCGTCTCGGGGTCCCGGGGACCGAACAGGCCGGTGAGGCCCAGGTGGGCGAGGAGCGCGGCGAGCGGCCAGGCCAGCAGCGCGCCCTTCGCCGACAGCTTCAGCGGCGCCGAGAACGTCACGCCCTTGCCGACGGCCCGGGCGTGCGCCAGCACGTCCGCGTCGGGGCCCAGCCGGATCCCGAGCCGCCAGGCCAGCAGGGACCCCAGCAGGCTCCCGAGTCCGAGCGCGACCACGAGGGGCACTCCGCCGCGCCGGCGCAGCAGGAAGACGGCGAGCGCGCTGACGAGTCCGAAGCCGAGCCCCAGCAGAGTGAACGTTCCGTCGACCCCGACGGCCTGCTCGCCCTCGCTGTCCTTCAGGTAGACGACCCAGTTCTTGTCCAGCACGTCGCCGACCAGCGGCACCTGCGGCGCCAGCCACCACCACAGCAGTCCCAGCAGCACTCCGGCGAGCGCCAGCGCCACCGTGAGCACGGCCGCCTCCCGCAGCTCCGTCCGCAGCCCGGGACCGTCCTGTGCCCGCCCGTGTCCCGCGGGGGGCGGGGTCTGCCAGACCTGGTGCGCGGAGTCGTCGTGCGGCGGTGGAGTCAACGGTGCGGTCACCCTGCCATCGTGCCAGGTCGCGCTGTGCGCCGCGTCACCGGACGGCGGCCCTGCGGTAGGCCCGGGTCGCCACGGCCAGCGAGACGACGCCGACGCCCGCGCACACACCCAGGTCAAGCAGGACCAGCGCCCAGTCCGGATGGTCCCCGAAGGTCCGCGCGTACGCCTCCACGCCGTAGGTCGAGGGCAGCAGATCGCGGGCCAGCCGGATCGCCTGGGGCATCCGGTCGGCCGGCAGCACGCCCAGCAGCAGCGCCGCCGACATGCCCAGCTGGCCGAGCAGCGTGGCCAGCTCCGGCCGGGGCGCGAGCAGCCCGCAGGCGGCGCCGAGGCCGGCCAGCGCGGCCCCGGCGAGCGGGACGACGGCCAGCAGGACCCACAGGTTGGTCAGCGGCAGCCCGAAGAGCACACAGCCGAAGACGGCGGTGAGCAGGGTGCCCGGCACGGTGAAGGAGGCGTAGGCCGCCGCCGCGCCCAGCACCACCGCCGCCGGCGGCACCGGCAGCGTGGCGTAGTGGTCGAGTCCGCCGCTGGCCCGCAGCTGCCCGAAGTACTGCGACAGCAGGTTCAGCGCCACATAGGCGACGACCAGCACCGCCGACCCGGCCACCACGGACTGGGCCTCGTGGCCGCTGTCGACCACCCCGCGCATCATCACGGTGATGCCGACGGACTGGAAGGTCGCCACGAACAACAGCGGGATCCGTGCCACCCGGGCCCGGGACAGCTGCGCCCGGTAGACGGCCACCAGCGACGGCCACAGCCGCGCACGCGGCCCGAGCACGGCCGCGCCGGGCGCCGGCTCCGGTACGGCCCGGGGGCCGCCGGGCAGAACCTCGGCGGGTACGACACTCACGACGAGCTGCTCCTCTTCCCTACGGCGGCGGCACAGACCCTTACGCGCTGCGGGGCCCGGTCGCTCACGCCCTCACCAGTCCCTGCCGGGCCGCCCCGCCCAGCGCCAGATAGACGTCCTCCAGGCTGGGCGTGGCGAGCGTGAAGTCGTCCAGGGCGGCGAAGGCGGCCCCGCCGGTCACCGTGGCGACGACGGCGCGGGCCTCCTCGGGCGCGAGCCGCAGCGTCCAGCGCCGGCCGGACTCCGCCGCCCGCTCGCGCAGCACGGCCACCTCGGGCACCTCCAGCGGCGCCCGCTCCCGCCACACCAGCTCCACCCGCACCTCGCCGGCGACCCGCGCCTTGAGCCCGGCCGGGGTGTCGCAGGCGATGACCCGGCCCCGGTCGAGCACGGCGACCCGGTCCAGCACCGTCTCGGCCTCGATGACGTTGTGGGTGACCAGCAGCACGGTCGTGCCGTGCTCGGCCCGCCGCCGGTCCACGGCCGCCCACACCGCGCGCCGGGCGACCGGGTCCATGCCGGTGGTCGGCTCGTCCAGCACGAGCAGCGGACGCCGGCCCACCAGGGCGGCGGCGAAGCAGGCGAGCCGCCGCTGCCCGCCGGACAGCTTCTTCAGCGCCCGGCCGGCGATCGGGGTCAGGCCCAGCTCCTCCAGCACGGCGTCCCGTTCGGCCCGCGCCCGCCGTACGTCCAGGCCGCGCAGGCGTCCGGTGGTCTCGACGGCGAGGGAGACGGACAGCTCGTCCAGGGCGCTGGACTCCTGGCCGAGGTAGGCGAGGAGCCGGGCGGCCCGCTCGGGGTGCCGGACGATGTCGTGGCCGAGGATCTCGACGCTGCCCGTGTCCGGCCGCAGCAGCCCGGTGAGCTGCCGTACGAGAGTGGACTTGCCGGCGCCGTTCGGGCCGAGCAGCCCGAACACCTCGCCGCACCGCACGTCCAGCTCCACCCCGTCGGTGGCCCGCACCTGAGGGGTGCCCGGCGTGCCCCGCCGGCCCCGGACCGCCGGATAGGTCTTACCGAGTCCGCGCACGCGTACGACCGCGTCGTACCCGAGTGCCTCTCCCGCGCGCGTCATCACAAGGGACGAGACTACGGGGTCGGGGCGCTTTACTCGCCTTTGGGGGCGGCTCCGCGGACTCAGTCCGCGGCGGGCGCGTGCTGTTCCGCCGCGGCCGGGATGTCGAACTCGCGCCAGAACCCCGCCCGAATGGCGTAACGGTCGTGTTCGTCGATCTGGTCGTCCTTGTGCGCGAGCAGCCCGAACCGGGCCGCGTAGCGCAGCAGCTCGCCGTCGATCCGGTGCGGGATGCGCGGGTACATCTGCGACAGCCGCTGCAAGTGGCTCTGGTCGCCGAGCCGGGAGATCCAGCGGCGGGCGAAGACCTGTCCCACCTCGTACGGGTCGCCGCCGACGGTGGTGATGTCCTCCTCCCGGTCGGCCCACCGCTGTTCGGCGGTGGTGAGCTGGGCCAGGGTCGGCAGGGAGGCGGCCTCGGGGGGCTCGGCGGCCACGCCCGGCCGGTCGACCCAGCCCTTGTCGGAGGACCAGCGCAGGGTGGCGGTCGCCGGGTGCTGCGCGGGCTGCGCGCCGGGTGCGCGCAGCGCGGCCAGGTCCTTGGGGGTCGGGACGCCCTTGGCGGCGGGAACCCGTTCGGGAGCGCCGTTCTGCGCCACCGTGGCGGCCGGGGGGTGCGCGGGCTGCTCGGCGGGCCGGTCGGCCTCCGTGGGAGCGGACTCGGGCAGGGGCGCGGAGAGGATCGCGGCGATCTCGGGGCGGGGCGCGGGCGGCGGGGGGCAGACGCCGGTCAGCTCCTTGGCGCGGATGGCCTGGGTGATCCAGGCGCGGTCCAGCACCCGCCGCTCGTCGGCCTCGGCGACCAGGTCCTCGGACTGGTTGTAGTCGCCGTCGGCGGCCTGCACGGCCCACAGGTGGACGGCGACGCCGTGCTCCTTGGCGGCCATCATGCCGGGCAGCAGATCGCCGTCGCCGGTGACCAGGACGACGTCGGAACAGGCGCGGTTGCGGGCCAGTTCGGTCAGTTCGGCGTGCATGGCGGCGTCCACGCCCTTCTGCGCCCAGCGTCCGTCGCTGCGGGTCAGGGCGCCCAGCCGGACGGTGACCCGGGGCATCACGCGCAGCCGGCGGTGCTCCGGCTGGGGAACCCGGTCGGGGGCGCCGTCGAACCAGTAGATGCGCAGCAGGGGGCGCTCGGTGTCGGACTCCGCGCGTTCGCGCAGCGCATGGATCAGCGCGGTGTGGTCGACGGTGATCCGGGACCGCGAGGGCTCACCCGCGAGGAGGCTGGCGGCGGCGCCCAGCAGGTACCCGGCGTCCACCAGGACGATGCAGCGGTCCACGCGACTCACCCTCTTCCCGGGAGGCTTTGCTTCGGACTTGCTTCGAGTCTGCCCGACCGCGCGGAGCTTAACGGCCCGAACTCGATCTTCGGCGTGGCGTTTCCGGTTCTCGTCCGCCCACCCGCCCTGTCACAGACGGTAATTATCCGACATGCGCCTGATGTCAGCGTATGTGAATCTGGTCCCGGCCCTGGCCCCTAGATCCCCCACAGGAGGCATCACCATGGCCAAGAACAAGAACCGCAAGCCGGCCGGCCCGAAGAACCGCGCACAGCAGAGCGAGCACCCGCAGCGGCCCGCGGCGGAGGAGCACGACTCCGCGGTGTCCCACATCCAGGGCGGCCCGGCGGAGGGCGCGCGCAAGAAGCAGAAGAGCTTCGGCCACAACTGAAGGGCGATCGGAGCCCGGTGGATATGAGGGGCGCACCCGTGACGGGTGCGCCCCTTTTCCTGCCGCGTCCACCGCCGCTCTTCCGGCGCGGGCCTCAGCCGGCCAGGCAGGACGGGCCGAGGAGCACCTTCAGGTCGCCGTAGAGGGCCGGGTCCGGCTTGACCCGGTGCCGGTCCAGGCGCAGCACGGTGGTCTTGCGCGGGCCCTGGAGCATGATCCGGACCTCGCTGTCGCCCTTGTGGTGGCTGAGGATCTCGCCGAGGCGGCTGACCATCGGCGGGGTCACCTTGACCGCCGGGATGGTCAGCACCACGGGCGCGTTGGCCCCCACGTTGGACAGGTCCGGGACCATCAGCTCCATGGCGACGAGCCGGGGCACGTCCTCCCGCTTGTCGAGCCGGCCCTTGACGAACACCACGGCGTCCTCGACGAGTTGGGTCGACACGAGCTGGTAGGTGGCCGGGAAGAACATGCACTCGATGGAGCCGGCGAGGTCCTCCACGGTGGCGATGGCCCAGGCGTTGCCCTGCTTGGTCATCTTGCGCTGGAGGCCGGAGATGATGCCGCCGATGGTGACCACCGCGCCGTCGGCGTGCTCGCCGCCGGTGAGCTGGGAGATGCCCGCGTCGGCCTTGTCGGCGAGGACGTGCTCCAGGCCGAAGAGAGGGTGGTCGGAGACGTACAGACCGAGCATCTCCCGCTCCTGGGCGAGCAGATAGGTCTTGTCCCACTCGTCGGCGGAGAACTCCACGTCCAGCCCGAAGCCGGGCTCGCTGCTGGTCTCCTCGCCCATGCCGCCGAAGAGGTCGAACTGGCCCTCGGCCTCCTTGCGCTTGACCGCGACCACGTTGTCGATCATCGGCTCGTACTGCGCCATGAGCCCCTTGCGGGTGTGGCCCATGGAGTCGAAGGCGCCGGCCTTGATCAGCGATTCGGTGGTGCGCTTGTTGCAGACCACCGCCTCGACCTTGTCGAGGTAGTCGGGGAAGGAGGTGTACTTCCCCTTCGCCTTGCGGCACTTGATGATCGACTCGACGACGTTGGTGCCGACGTTGCGGACGGCGGACAGGCCGAAGAGGATCACCTCGTCGCCCTGGGCGGCGAAGTTCGCCTCCGACTCGTTGACGTTCGGCGGGAGCACCCGGATGCCCATGCGGCGGCACTCGTTGAGATAGACCGCCGACTTGTCCTTGTCGTCCTTGACGGAGGTGAGCAGGGCGGCCATGTACTCGGCGGGGTGGTTCGCCTTCAGGTACGCCGTCCAGTACGACACCAGGCCGTACGCGGCCGAGTGGGCCTTGTTGAACGCGTAGCCGGCGAACGGGACCAGCACGTCCCACAGTGCCTGGATGGCCTCGTCGCTGTAGCCGTTCTTGCGGGCGCCGGCCTGGAAGATGACGAAGTTCTTCTCCAGCTCCTCCGGCTTCTTCTTGCCCATCACGCGGCGGAGGATGTCGGCCTCGCCGAGCGAGTAGCCGGCGATGATCTGGGCGGCCTTCTGCACCTGCTCCTGGTAGACGATCAGGCCGTAGGTGACGTCCAGGACCTCCTTGAGCGGCGCCTCCAGCTCCGGGTGGATCGGCGTGATCTCCTGCTGCCCGTTCTTGCGCAGCGCGTAGTTCGTGTGCGAGTTCATGCCCATCGGACCCGGCCGGTACAGGGCCGAGACGGCGGAGATGTCCTCGAAGTTGTCCGGCTTCATCAGCCGGAGCAGGGAGCGCATGGGGCCCCCGTCGAACTGGAAGACGCCGAGGGTGTCGCCGCGCTGGAGCAGTTCGAAGGTCGTGGGGTCGTCCAGCGGCAGGGACAGCAGGTCGATGTCGAGGCCCTTGTTGGCCTTCACCATCTTGACCGCGTCGTCCATGATCGTGAGGTTGCGCAGGCCCAGGAAGTCCATCTTCAGCAGGCCGAGCGACTCACAGCTCGGGTAGTCCCACTGGGTGATGGTCACGCCGTCGGTGTGCCTCACCCACACCGGGACGTGCTCGGTGATGGTCTCGCTGGACATGATCACGCCGGCGGCGTGCACGCCCATCTGCCGGACCAGGCCCTCCACACCGCGCGCGGTGTCGATGACCTTCTTCACGTCCGGCTCGTTCTCGTACATCGCGCGGACCTCGCCGGCCTCGCTGTAGCGCGGGTGGGCGGGGTCGGTGATGCCGGACAGCGGGATGCCCTTGCCGAGGACGTCGGCGGGCATGGCCTTGGTGATGCGGTCGCCCATCGCGTACGGGTAGCCCAGCACGCGCGCGGAGTCCTTGATCGCGTTCTTGGCCTTGATGGTGCCGTAGGTACCGATCATGGCGACCTTGTCGGCGCCGTACTTCTCGGTCACGTACCGGATCACCTCGACGCGGCGGCGCTCGTCGAAGTCGATGTCGACATCGGGCATCGAGATGCGCTCGGGGTTGAGGAACCGCTCGAAGATCAGGCCGTGCGGGATCGGGTCGAGGTCGGTGATGCCGAGCGCGTAGGCCACGATCGAGCCCGCGGCGGAGCCCCGGCCGGGGCCGACCGCGATGCCCTGCTTCTTGGCCCACATGATGAAGTCGGCGACCACGAGGAAGTAACCGGGGAAGCCCATCGAGATGATGGTGTCCATCTCGTACTCGGCCTGCTTCTGGCGGTCCTCGGGGATGCCGCCCGGGAAGCGGCGCTCCATGCCGCGGCGGACCTCCTCCTTGAACCAGGTGACCTCGGTGTAGCCCTCGGGGATGTCGAACTTGGGCATGAGGTCGCGCTTCTCGAACATGCCGTCGGTGTCCACCATCTCGGCGACGAGGAGCGTGTTGGCGCAGCCCTCCTGCCAGGCGTCCGAGGAGTCGATGGCGTACATCTCGTCCGTGGACTTCAGGTAGTAGCCGGTGCCGTCGAACTTGAAGCGGTCGGGGTCGGAGAGGTTCTTGCCGGTCTGGATGCACAGCAGGGCGTCGTGGGCGCCCGCCTCGTGCGCGTAGGTGTAGTGCGAGTCGTTGGTGACCAGCGGAGGGATGCCGAGCTTCTTGCCGATCTCCAGCAGGCCGTCGCGGACCCGGCGCTCGATCTCGATGCCGTGGTCCATCAGCTCCAGGAAGTACTTGTCCTTGCCGAAGATGTCCTGGTACTCGGCGGCGGCCTTCAGGGCCTCGTCGAAGTGGCCGAGGCGCAGCCGGGTCTGCACCTCGCCGGAAGGACAGCCGGTGGAGGCGACGATGCCCTCGGACCACTTGGCGATGGTCTCCTTGTCCATCCGGGGCCACTTCTGCAGCCAGCCCTCGGCGTAGGCGTCGGAGGAGAGCCGGAAGAGGTTGTGCAGGCCGGTCTTGTTCACCGCCCACATCGTCTTGTGGGTGTAACCGCCGGAACCGGAGATGTCGTCCCGCTTCTGGTGCGGCTGACCCCAGAGGATCTTGCGCTTGTTGCGCCGGGACTCGGGGGCGACATAGGCCTCGATCCCGATGATCGGGGTGATTCCGGCCTTCTTCGCGGAGTGGAAGAAGTCGTACGCACCGTGCAGGTTGCCGTGGTCGGACATGGCGATGTGCGTCATGCCCATCTCATTGCAGGCGTTGAACATGTCCTTCAGCCGCGCGGCACCGTCCAGCAGCGAGTACTGGGTGTGGACGTGCAGGTGCGTGAAGGGCGGCTTCGACACGGTTGAGCCTCCGGGGAAACACTGGGCGACGGTCTGGCGGACAGTTCTGGGGTCAGCGTCGAAGTCTATGCCTCCGCTCTGACAGCCGCCGGGCACCTGCGCGTACCGTCGTGCGTTGGAGACGGCAGAAACGCTGTCGTACACATGCACCAGGAGGCACCCCGCGATGTCGGTCCCCCAGCTCGACGAGGAGCAGCGCGGCGAGGAGATCCTCGCCGTCTTCGACACCGCCTTCGGCCGGCTCCTGGCCGCCGACCCGGCCGCGTTCCGGGTGAAATTCCGGAAGATGGCCGCCTCCGCCTTCGCGTTCTACCGGGGCACGGCGTGCCTCTTCTACCACGACCTCGACGCCGACAAGCGCGGCGGTCCGTACCTGGACGAGCGCACCTCCCGCGTGTGGATCCACGGCGACCTGCACGCGGAGAACTTCGGCACGTACATGGATTCGAACGGCCGGCTGGTCTTCAACGTCAACGACTTCGACGAGGCCTACGTCGGCCCGTTCACCTGGGACCTCAAGCGCTTCGCGGCGTCCGTCGCGCTGATCGGGTACGCGAAGGCGCTCAGCGACGCGCAGATCACCGAACTGGTGACCGTCTACGCGCACGCCTACCGCGAGCGGATCCACGCCCTGGCCACGGGCGCCAAGCGGGACGAGGTGCCGCCGTTCACGCTGGACACCGCGCAGGGTCCGCTGCTGGACGCGCTGCGTGACGCCCGGGCCATGACCCGGTTCGGGCTGCTGGAGTCGATGACCGAGATCCGCGACTTCGAGCGCCGCTTCGCCCCGGGCGGCGGCTCCATCGAGCTGGACGCGGCCACCCGCTACAAGGTCCTGGCGGCCTTCGACGGCTATCTGGAGACCCTGCCGGACTCCTCCCTGGCCCGCCCGGACTCCTACCGGGTCAAGGACGTGGTGGGCCGCCGGGGCATCGGCATCGGCTCGGCGGGGCTGCCGTCGTACAACATCCTCCTGGAGGGCCACAGCGACGCCCTGGAGAACGATGTGGTGATCTACATCAAGCAGGCGCAGACGCCGGCCGTCTCGCGGCACATCACGGATCCGGTGGTCGCGGAGTACTTCCGGCACGAGGGCCACCGCACGGTGATCTCCCAGCGCGCCCTCCAGGCGCACGCCGACCCGTGGCTGGGCTGGACCGAGCTGGACGGCGCGGGCCAGCTGGTCGCCGAGGTCTCGCCGTACGCGGTGGACCTGGACTGGGGCGACATCGACGACCCGGAGGAGATCGCGGCCGTCGTCGCCGACCTCGGCCGGGCCACGGCCGCCATGCACGCGGCGGCGGACGACACCTCCGGCGAGTCCCTGGTGCCGTTCTCCACCGAGCGGGCCATCGACGCCGCGATCGCGGCGGACGAGGAGGGCTTCGCGCCCCTGCTGGCGGACTTCGCGCACGGCTACGGCGCACGCGCGCGTGCCGACCACCAGATCTTCGTGGACCTGTTCCGCAACGGCCGGATTCCGGGGCTGTAGCCGCCGCGGATTCACAGGCATCCTTTAGGGGTCCCTTACTCACGGACGTGACACACTCTCCTTTCGCTATGGACATATCCGGGACCCAGCTCAGAGCCGTGCGCGCGGCGCTGTTCACGGCCTTCGTCGTGACGCTCGGCACCGCGTCGCACGTGCTGCTGTCCCGTGCCCCGCTGCCGCCGGCGACCGTGGCCGCGGTCGCCGCCGGAGTGTTCGCCGCGGCGTACGGGCTGGCGGGGCGCGAGCGCGGCTTCGGCCGGATCGCGGCCCTGCTGATCCCGCTGGAGCTGGCCGCCGACACGGTGTTCACCACCGGCCAGCACGCCTGCTACGGCCGCGCGGGCGGCCCGGTCGCCGGCCCGCTGCGCGCGGTCGGCCTGGACGTGCTGTGCGAGGGCCCGGTGGGCTCTCCGCTGGCCCGGATGGCCGGTGGCTCCGACCGCGCGGGAGAGCTGTTCGCGCACGCCGGTCCGGGCGACGCCTGGCTGCTGCTGGCCGCGCACGTCGGCCTGGGCCTGCTCGCCGCGGCCTGGCTGCGCCGGGGCGAGCGGGCGCTGGCCCAGCTGGTGCGGGCGGTCGCCGCCACCACCTTCCGGCCGCTGCTGCTGGCGGTGGCCGCGGTCGCCGTACGGCCGCTGCCCGCCCGCCGGCCGCCCCGTCCGGCCCCGCGCCGCGCCGCCGCCCGCGATCTCCTCCTCGTGCACTCCCTGGGACGGCGGGGACCACCGTGCTCCCGCTCCGCCCTCGCCTGAGCCACGGCTCCCGCGCGGCGGACCGCACCCGAGCACCCCAGTCCCCACACCCATCGCGCGTACGGCATGCGCGCGTCCCCCCAGGGAGATCCCCACTATGAGCAAGCGGAACAGCCAGGCGGCGAAGACGGCGGCCCGGGAGCGGCTGCGCCAGGAGCGCGAGCGGCAGGCCAAGCGCGACAAGGTCAGGCGGCAGCTGATCGTGGCCGGCTCGGTCGTCGCCGTGCTGGCCGCGGCCGGCGGCATCGGCTACGCCGTCGTCCAGGCCAACAAGCCCGCCTACTGGGAGTCGGCGAAGGACGCCAAGCTGGTCAAGCCGGCGAACACCTCCGGCAAGGACGGCACGACGGTCCTGCTCGGCAAGAGCACCGCCAAGAAGACGCTGGTGATGTACGAGGACCCGCGCTGCCCGGTCTGCGCCACCTTCGAGCAGGCGGTCGGCCCGACCGTCAGGAAGGACCTCGACGCCGGCAAGTTCCGGATCCAGTTCGTCGGTGCCACCTTCCTCGACAAGGGACTGAGCGGCGAGGGCTCGAAGAACGCGCTGAGCGCCCTGGGCGCGGCGCTGAACGTGAGCCCCGAGGCGTTCCTGGAGTACAAGACGGCGCTGTACTCCAAGAAGTGGCACCCGAAGGAGACCGACGACAAGCTGAAGGACGACTCCTACCTGATCGAGATCGCCGACACGGTCCCCGCCCTGAAGGGCAACGCGAAGTTCCAGAAGGACGTCAAGGACGGCACCTTCGACCGGTGGGCGCTGGAGGAGTCCAAGGTCTTCGACAAGGACGGCATCGAGGGCACACCGACGCTGAAGATGGACGGCAAGACCCTGACGGGCGCCGACGGCAAGAACGCGCCGATGACCGTCGAGGAGTTCGACACCGCGCTGGAGGCGGCCCTCAAGGGCTGACGACGACACGCCGAACCGCGGGCGAACTTTTGCGAGTTCGCCCGCCTGGGCGCATACCGATCAGTAACCTGATCGGTCGTGACCAGTCGATACAGATCAGCCGGGGCCGCACAGGACCCCGGCTCGCTTGCGCCCCGCCGCCGTACGGTCGTCAAGGCCGCGGCGGCGTCCGCCGTGCTGGCCGGCCCGCTGGCCGCCGCCCTGCCGGCCCGCGCCGCCACCGGCGCCCCCGCCTTCCTGCACGGCGTCGCCTCCGGCGACCCGCTGCCCGACGGAGTGCTGCTGTGGACCCGGGTGACCCCGGTCCCGGAGGCGATACCCGGCTCCGGGCTCGGCCCGGACACCGAGGTCGGCTGGGTCGTCGCCCGCGACAAGGCGCTGACGGACGTCGTCGCCAAGGGCTCTGTCACCGCCACGGCCGCCTCCGACCACACCGTCAAGGCCGACGTCCGCGGTCTCGCCCCGGCCACGGACTACTGGTTCCGCTTCTCCGCCGGCGGCACGGACTCACCGGTGGCGCGCACCCGCACCGCGCCGGCGGCGGACGCGGACGTCGCCTCCCTGCGCTTCGGCGTGGTCTCCTGCGCCAACTGGGAGGCCGGGTACTTCTCCGCCTACCGCCATCTCGCCGCGCGTGCCGACCTGGACGCCTGGCTGCACCTGGGCGACTACATATACGAGTACCGGTCCGGCGAGTACGGCGCCCGGGGCAAGGTCGTCCGCCCGCACGCTCCGGCGAACGAGATCCTCACCCTCGCCGACTACCGGATCCGGCACGCGAAGTACAAGACCGACCCCGACCTCCAGGCACTGCACCTGAAGGCACCGGTCATCGCGATCTGGGACGACCACGAGTTCGCCGACAACGCCTGGCCCGGCGGCGCGGTCAACCACACCGAGGGCGCCGAGGGCACCTGGGCGGCGCGTCAGGCCGCCGCCAAGCAGGCCTACTTCGAGTGGATGCCGGTCCGCCCGGCCCTCGCCGGCACCACCTACCGGCGGCTGCGCTTCGGCAGGCTCGCCGACCTGTCCCTGCTGGACCTGCGCTCCTTCCGCTCCCAGCAGGCCTCCACGGCCAGCGGCTCGGTGGACGACCCGGACCGCACGCTCACCGGCCGCGCCCAGCTCGACTGGCTCAAGGCCGGCCTGAAGACCTCCGACACCAGGTGGCGGCTGGTCGGCAACTCGGTGATGATCTCGCCGTTCGCCATCGGCTCGCTCTCCGCCGACCTGCTCAAGCCGCTCGCCAAGCTGCTCGGCCTGCCGCAGGAGGGCATCGCCCTCAACACCGACCAGTGGGACGGCTACACCGACGACCGCCGCGAACTCCTGGCCCACCTGCGCGCGAACGCCGTCACCAACACCGTGTTCCTGACCGGTGACATCCACATGGCGTGGGCCAACGACGTGCCGGTGGACGCGGGGACCTACCCGCTGTCGCCGTCGGCGGCCACCGAGTTCGTGGTGACCTCGGTGACCTCCGACAACCTGGACGACATCGTCAAGGTGCCCGAGGGCACCGTCTCCGCGGTCGCCGCCCCGGTCATCAAGGCCGCCAACCGGCACGTCCACTGGGTGGACACCGACCGGCACGGCTACGGCGTGCTGGACATCACCGCCGAGCGGGCGCAGATGGACTACTACGTCCTGTCCGACCGCACCGACCCGGGCGCCCGCTCCACCTGGGCGCGCTCCTACCGCACCCGCAGCGGCACGCAGAAGGTCGAGCGGACCTACGACCCGGTGTGATCCCTCACGCCGGCGTGTCCAGGAAGCCGAGCGCCACCCGCCAGGTGGCCTCGGCGGCCTCGGCGTCGTAGTCCGGCAGCCCGGGGTCGGTGTAGAGGTGGCCGGCCCCGGCGTACCGGTAGACCTCCACGTCGGCGCCGGTCCGGCCCATCTGCAGATACCAGGCGCTCAGCCAGTCGTCCGACTCGAACGGGTCGGGCTCGGCCACGTGCAGCTGCACCGGCAGCCCGTCCGCCCGCGCGTTCGGCGCGATGTCCGACGTGCCGTGCAGGAGCAGCAGTCCGCGCGCCTTGTCGTCGCCGAGGGCGAGGGTCTGGGCGACGGAGGCGCCGAGCGAGAACCCGGCGTAGACCAGCCCGCGCTCGGAGTACGGCGCCGCCGCGAGCACGGCCCGCTTCAGCAGCTCCTCCTTGCCGATCGCCTCGTTGAACTCCATGCCCTCCTCGACGGTGCCGAACGTGCGGCCCTCGAAGAGGTCCGGCGTCCACACCTCGTGGCCCGCCGCGCGCAGCCGGTCCGCGGCCTCGCGCACCGCGGGCCTGAGCCCGTAGGTCGAGTGAAAGAGCATGATGTTCATGAGGCCATGGTGCCAGCCGGGTCCGGCGGGGCCGTAGCGCGGGCCTACCCAGGCGTGTGACGAAGACACATGTTCATGACCTGCCGAAGCCGGTTACGTTCGGAGGCATGGAGATCGTACTCCGACCCGTGATCGTGGTCGGCGGTGCCGTGGTGCTGACCGTGCTGGTCGGCTGGGCCACGGACCTGCTGCTACGCAAGGCCGACGGAAGCCGTGGCGACACCCCGCTGTGGGACCTGCTGCGGCGCGGCCGCGTGCCCTACCAGATGGTGCTGTGCGCGGCCGTGCTCAGAGGCACCTACGACGAGGCCGAACTGCTCCAGGAACACCGCGTCGGCGTCGGCCGGACGCTGACCCTGGTGCTGATCGGGGCAGCGGCCTGGCTGGTGATCCGGATCGCGGCGGCCATAGTCGAGTCGACGTACACCCGTTACGCGCGCGCCCACCACGACCCGGCCCGGGTCCGCCGGGTGCGCACCCAGGTGACGCTGATCATGCGGGTGGTGTCGGCGATCGTCGGGGTGGTCGCCGTGGCGGCGATGCTGCTGACGTTCCCGGCGATGCGCGCGGCCGGCGCGTCCCTGCTGGCCTCCGCCGGTGTCCTCGGCATCGTGGCCGGTGTCGCCGCCCAGTCGACGCTGTCGAACCTGTTCGCCGGGCTGCAGATAGCCTTCGGTGACATGGTCCGGATCGGCGACACGGTGGTGGTGGACGGCGAGTGGGGCACGGTCGAGGAGATCACCCTGACCTTCCTGACGGTGCGGACCTGGGACGAGCGCCGGATCACCATGCCGGTGTCGTACTTCACCTCCAGGCCGTTCGAGAACTGGTCCCGGGGCACCCCGCAGATGACCGGGATCGTCTACTGGCACCTGGACCACGGCGCGCCGATGGAGGCGATGCGCGAGAAGCTACGGGACATCCTGCGCGCGTGCCCGGCCTGGGACGGCCGCGCCTACAGCCTCCAGATGACGGACAGCACGCCGAACACCATCCAGGTGCGGGCCCTGGTGACGGCGAAGGACGCGGACGACATCTGGACGGTCCGGGTCGCGGTCCGCGAGCAGATGATCACCTGGCTGGCCGAGGAACACCCCTACGCGCTGCCCCGGGTGAACACCGCCAACGCGTTCCTCCCGCCGCACCAGGCGCCCTCTCCCGACGGCACCGCCTTCCGCAAGGCCTACACGTTCCCGGGGCCCGGCCGCGGCTGAGCGGACGTCAGCGCAGACTGCGTACGTCGAGATGGCGCAGCACCCGGTCCACGATCTCCGGGTCCGCGCCGGGCTCGCTCCGCGCGGCCAGCACCTCGTGCCGCGCGGCGCTCAGCATCTCGTTCTGGATGCGCCGCACCCGCTTGATCCGTTTGACCCGCTGGAGCTGCGCCTCGCGCCGCTCCTCCTCCCCCATGTCCGGGCTGATCCGGATGCCGATCTCGAAGGCGCGCCGCAGCATCTGCTCGGACAGCTCCTCGGGCAGTTCCTCCACCTGCTCGATCTCCCGCAGCCGGCGCTTCGCCGCCTTCGCGGCCCGCACCGCCAGGTCCTTCTCGAACTCCTTCTCCCGCGCGGAGTCGGCCCGCACCCCGAGCCGCCGCACCAGCCAGGGCAGGGTCAGCCCCTGCACCACCAGCGTGGCGACGATCACCCCGAAGGCGATGAAGACGATCTCGTCCCGGTCGGGGAAGGGGCTGCCGTCGTCGGTCCGCAGCGGCACGGCCAGCGCCAGCGCCACCGAGGCCACCCCGCGCATCCCGGCCCACCACATCACGACGGTCTCCCGCCAGCTCACCGGGATCTCCTCGTCGTAGTCCCGGCGGGCGTGCAGGCGTTTGGTCAGCCAGGTCGCCGGCAGCAGCCACAGCAGCCGTACCACGACGACCACGCCCACGACGGCCGCGGCCCAGCCGAGCATCTGGCCCCAGCGGCCCTGGGCGGTGTGGATGGCGTTGTGCAGCTCCAGTCCGATGAGCCCGAAGGCGACGCCCGTGACGAGGGTGTCGATGATGTCCCAGAAGGTGTGCCCGGCGAGCCGGGTCATCACGTCGTCGGCGTCGGTGGCGTACTCGGCGAGGAAGAGGGCCGTGGTGAGCACGGCGAGCACCCCGGAGCCGTGCAGCCTCTCGGCGAGCACGTAGGAGGCGTACGGCACCAGCAGGGTCATGCCGATCTGCAGCGTCGGATCGCCCAGCAGGTCCATCAGCTTGTTCGCGCCCCAGCCCAGCGCCAGGCCCACGGCCACCGCGACGACGGCGGACAGCACCAGGTCCAGCCCGGCCTGCCACGGCGAGAAGCTGCCGCTGACGGCGGCGGCGATCGCCACGTGGTACAGGACGATGGCCGTGACGTCGTTGAACAGCCCCTCGCCCTCCAGGATCGACACCAGCCGGCGCGGCAGCCCCAGCTGTCCGGCGACGCTGGTCGCGGCGACGGGGTCGGGCGGGGCGATGAGCGCGCCGAGCGCGACGGCGGCGGCGAACGGCAGTCCGGGCACGATCTGGTGCGCGACGAACGCCACGGACACCATCGTGACGAACACCAGGGCGACGGCCAGCAGGAAGATCGGGCGGACGTTGGCCGCGAACTGCCGCCAGGAGGTGCGGCGGACGGCGGCGTACAGCAGCGGCGGCAGCAGGGCCGGCAGGATCAGCTCGGGCGGGATGTCGACGTTGGGGACGAAGTCGGCCACCGCCAGGACCCCGCCGAACAGGGTCATCAGCACCGGCGCCGGCACCCCCAGCCGGTCTCCCACCGGGACGCTCACCAGGGCCCCGAGCAGCAGTACGAACAACAGAGCCAGCTGGTCCACGGACGGCGCTCCGGGGGTTGACGATCACACGGCAAGGTCCCAGTCTGCCATCGCCACCTGCGGTTACCGCACGACGCCCGGCCGGGTCGACGTCCCGCCGGGGCCCGGGCGCGGCTCGGGCCGCCGTGTCCTACAGGGACCGGCGCATCGCCCGGTGGGGTATGCCGGCGTCCGGGAACTCCGGGCCGTACGCCGCGTAGCCCAGGCGTTCGTAGAAACCCAGGGCCTGGGTCTGCGCGTGCAGGTCGACCGCCGTGAGGCCCCGCGCGCGTGCCGCCTCCTCGATGGCGCGCACCAGGGCCGCGCCGACGCCGAGCCCGCGTGCCGCCCGGGTGACGGCGAGCCGGCCCAGCGAGCCGACCGACGCGTCCCCGCCGGTCTTGGCCGCCGCCGCGTCACCGTGCAGCAGCCGTCCGGTGCCCAGCGGCAGCCCGTCCTCGCGGACCGCCAGCACGTGCACGGCCACCACGTCGTAGGCGTCGTACTCGATGTCCTCCGCGACGCCCTGTTCGGCCACGAAGACCTCCTTGCGGACCGCGAAGCAGGCCTCGCGGTCCACGGGGTCCTCGGCGACCCGGACGGTGTACCGCGGGCTCACGCCCATGTCTCCTCCCGGACCTGGTCGAGGGCCTTCTGGAGGTCCTCGGGATAGTCGCTCGCGAACTCCACCCAGCGGCCGTCGCCGGGGTGCTCGAAGCCGAGGCGGACGGCGTGCAGCCACTGGCGGGTCAGGTGCAGCCGCTTGGCGAGGGTCGGGTCGGCGCCGTAGGTGAGGTCGCCGACGCACGGGTGGCGGTGGGCGGCCATGTGGACGCGGATCTGGTGGGTGCGGCCCGTCTCCAGCTTCACGTCCAGCAGGGAGGCGGCGCGGAAGGCCTCGACGAGGTCGTAGTGCGTCACGGAGGGCTTGCCGTCGGCCGTGACCGCCCACTTGTAGTCGTGGTTCGGGTGGCGGCCGATGGGGGCGTCGATGGTGCCGCTCGTCGGGTCCGGGTGGCCCTGGACCAGCGTGTGGTAGCGCTTGTCGACCGTGCGCTCCTTGAACTGGCGCTTGAGCGAGGTGTACGCGTACTCGGACTTGGCGACCACCATCAGGCCCGAGGTGCCTACGTCCAGGCGGTGCACGATGCCCTGGCGCTCGGCTGCGCCGGAGGTGGAGATCCGGTACCCGGCGGCGGCGAGGCCGCCGATGACGGTCGGGCCGGACCAGCCCGGCGACGGGTGCGCGGCCACGCCGACCGGCTTGACGATCACGACCACGTCGTCGTCGTCGTGCACGATCTCCATGCCCTCGACCGGCTCGGCGACCAGCTGGACCGGTGCGGGCGCCTGCGGCATCTCGACCTCCAGCCAGGCACCGCCGTGCACCCGCTCGGACTTGCCGACCACCGCGCCGTCGACCTGGACCTTGCCGGCCGCGGCCAGCTCCGCCGCCTTCGTGCGGGAGAAGCCGAACATGCGGGAGATGGCGGCGTCGACGCGCTCGCCCTCCAGGCCGTCGGGCACGGGCAGGGTGCGGATCTCGGGAATCGTGCTCACCCGTCGAGTATGCCGGACGGGCCGCGGCACACCGAACGAGCCTGTGGAAAACCTCCCCGTCCCGGCCCCGGCCTCAGTCCTTGTGGACGGTGCCGTCCGGGTCCAGGCCGTAGAAGGACAGCACCACGATCAGGATGCCGCCGCACACGATGGCCGAGTCGGCGAGGTTGAACACCGCGAACCCCTTGGGCGCGATGAAGTCCACCACCGCGCCCTCGAAGACGCCGGGCGAGCGGAAGATCCGGTCGGTGAGGTTGCCGAGCGCGCCGCCGAGCAGCAGGCCGAGGGCGACCGCCCAGGGGAAGCTGTGCAGCTTGCGGGCCAGCCGGATGATCACCACGATCACGATCGCGGCGATCAGCGAGAAGATCACGGTGAAGGCCGCGCCGAAGCTGAAGGCGGCGCCGGGGTTGCGGATGACGTGCAGTTCCAGCAGGTCGCCGACGACCCGGATCGGCGCGCGGCCCTCCAGCCGGGAGACGACGAGCATCTTGCTGATCAGGTCGAGGGCGTACGCGAAGGCGGCCACCGCGAACAGCACGGCGATCCGGCGCGCCCGGCCGGCCTGGCGCGCCGCGCGGGCCGGCCGCTGGTCCGCGCCGGCCTCCTCGGAGCCACTGGCCTCGCCGGACGCGGAGCCGGCGGGGGCTCCGGCCGGCTCCGTCTGCTGGTGATCGTCGTCCGGGGTGTCCGGCGTACCGATGATGCGCTCCGCCTCTGCCACGTGAGTCCCTCAACCTAGGTGCCTGACTGGGCACGAGACTACGGCACGGCCGGGCGCCCTCAGGAGCGGCGTTCCTGCTTCTGTTTGCACTCCACGCACAGCGTCGCCCTGGGGAACGCCTGCATGCGCGCCTTGCCGATGGGGTTGCCGCAGTTCTCGCACAGACCGTAGGTGCCCGCGTCCAGCCGTTCCAGGGCGCGCTCGGTCTGGCTGAGCATCTCGCGCGCGTTGCCGGCCAGCGCCAGTTCGTGCTCGCGCGTGATGTTCTTGGTGCCGGTGTCGGCCTGGTCGTCGCCGGCGCCGTCCCCGGAGTCCCGCATCAGGCCGACCAGGGACGCCTCCAAGGAGCTGATCTCCTCCCGCAGCCGCTCCAGCTCGGACTGGAGCTCCGCGCGCGCCTCACCGGCCTCCTCCGGGCTCCAGGGGTCCTCGCCGGGACGCACGGCCAGTTCGCCGGGCTCCACCGCGCCTGCCCGCGCCTTGGGAACGGCGGTCTGTTCCGCCGTGGCCGTGCCAGGAGTGTTCTTCGCAACCACCGTCGTGGCTCCCGTCTGCTCCGCGGCCCGCGCCGCGCCCGCTTTCTTGGCCGTGCTCGTGTGCGCCGCCGCCTCCCGCGCCGCGGCCTTCCCGGTGGCGGCCTCCCCGGGAGCGGCGGTCTTCTCGGCGACGGTCCTGTCCGCGGCCGTCCCCGCGACAACCGCCGTCTTCACGGCCGTCTTCTTCACGGCCGCCTTCTTCCCGGCCGTCTTCTTCCCGGCCGTCTTCTTCCCGGCCGTCTTCTTCGTGGCCGCCGTGGCCGCCGCTCCTTTCCTGCCGACCGCCGCCTTCTTGCCGACCGCCGTCTTCGCCGCGACGGCTTTCTTCTTCCTTGCCGCCGACTTCTTGGCAACGGCCGTCTTCGTGGCGGCGGCCGTCTTCTCGGTGACGGCCGTCGTGTCCGGGGCCGTCTTCCCGGCGGCAGACCGCGCGCCGGTCTTTCCGGTCGCCGGCTGCTGTACGGCGGTCTTCTTCGCCACCATGGCCGCGGCCCCTTCACATATTGTGATCTTTCCGGTGAATCGTGCTGGGACGATAAATCGACTCGAGTCCCGCGGCAACGGGGCACACCGCCCGACTCGCCCGCCCGCACCCCCGGAGCCACGGGCCTGCATCCGTTGTGCCCAGCTCCCCGCCGGGTAATCCGCCGCGCCCGGCCCGCCGGGCCCCGGCCGCCCGCCCCCTCGCCATTCGGGTCACGCGGCCCGGTCACCGGCCGTCCGCCCCCGCCCCGGGAAAACCGGTCCGCCGCTGTCCGCGCGGCGCCGTACACTGGGCGGAGCGAGAAGCGTGGATGGGGACGAGTAGCGGCGTACGCAGCCATGAGCGACCCGGGGACGGTGTGAGCCCGGGGGCGAGCGCGACGTGAAGATCACCCCGGAGCCGCCGGAAGAAAGCCGCAGCCCGAGGGCGACGGCGAGTAGAACCGGCTTCGCGCCCCAATGAGGGGGCTCACCGGCGCGTACGGCGTGCCGGGGAGCCAAGGAGGGTGGTACCGCGGGAGCGCGCCGCACACGGCGTACACAGGATCGAAGGCTCTCGTCCCTCCGACGGAAGGCAGCAAGTCCGTTGGAGGATGCTCGCAGATGACAGCGCCGACGTACCGCCAGGTGCCCGCACAGGTCGACCTGCCCGCTCTTGAGCACGCCGTGCTCGACTTCTGGCACGAGCAGAAGATCTTCGCCAAGAGCCTGGAGCAGTCCGAGGGCCGCCCGGAGTGGGTGTTCTACGAGGGCCCGCCCACCGCCAACGGCATGCCCGGCGCCCACCACATCGAGGCGCGCGTCTTCAAGGACGTCTTCCCCCGCTTCCGCACCATGCGCGGCTACCACGTGGCCCGCAAGGCCGGCTGGGACTGCCACGGTCTGCCCGTGGAGCTGGCCGTCGAGAAGGAGCTGGGCTTCTCCGGCAAGCAGGACATCGAGGCGTACGGCATCGCCGATTTCAACGCCAAGTGCCGCGAGTCCGTGACCCGGCACACCGACGCCTTCGCCGAGCTGACCACCCGCATGGGCTACTGGGTCGACCTGGACGACGCCTACCGCACGATGGACCCCGAATACGTGGAGTCCGTGTGGTGGTCGCTGAAGGAGATCCACGGCAAGGGTCTGCTGGTCCAGGACCACCGCGTCGCCCCGTGGTGCCCGCGCTGCGGCACCGGCCTGTCCGACCACGAGCTGGCGCAGGGCTACGAGAC
Organism: Streptomyces sp. SCL15-4; assembly: GCF_033366695.1. Taxonomy (NCBI): domain Bacteria; kingdom Bacillati; phylum Actinomycetota; class Actinomycetes; order Kitasatosporales; family Streptomycetaceae; genus Streptomyces; species Streptomyces sp. SCL15-4. The sequence goes on along the minus strand of NZ_JAOBTQ010000001.1, from coordinate 6,151,325 downwards.
GGTCGTCGACCCGTCCGTGTACGTCCGCTTCCCGCTCACCTCCGGCCCGCTCGCCGGCCAGGCCGCGCTCCTGGTGTGGACGACGACCCCGTGGACGCTGGTGTCGAACACGGCGGTCGCCGCGCACCCCGAGGTCACCTACGTCGTCGCGACCGACGGCGAGGAGAGGCTCGTCGTGGCCGAGCCGCTGCTCGCCAAGGCGCTCGGCGAGGGCTGGGAGAGCACGGGCCAGACCTTCACCGGCGCCGAGATGGAGCGCTGGACGTACCAGCGCCCGTTCGAGCTGGTGGAGTTCCCGGAGCCCGCGCACTTCGTGGTGAACGCCGACTACGTCACCACCGAGGACGGCACCGGTCTGGTCCACCAGTCCCCGGCCTTCGGCGAGGACGACCTCCGCACCTGCCGCGCCTACGGCCTGCCGCTGGTGAACCCCGTCCGCCAGGACGGCACCTTCGCCGAGGACGTCCCGCTGGTCGGCGGCGTCTTCTTCAAGAAGGCGGACGAAAAGCTCACCGAGGACCTGTCGCAGCGCGGCCTCCTCTTCCGGCACCTGCCCTACGAACACAGCTACCCGCACTGCTGGCGCTGCCACACCGCGCTGCTCTACTACGCGCAGCCCTCCTGGTACATCCGCACGACGGCGGTCAAGGACCGGCTCATCCAGGAGAACGAGAAGACCAACTGGTTCCCGGAGACGGTCAAGCACGGCCGCTACGGCGACTGGCTGAACAACAACATCGACTGGGCGCTGTCCCGCAACCGCTACTGGGGCACCCCGCTGCCGATCTGGCGCTGCGAGGACGACCACCTCACCTGCGTCGGCTCCCGCGCGGAGCTGACCGAGCTGTCCGGCACCGACCAGTCCGGCCTCGACCCGCACCGGCCGTACATCGACGAGGTCACCTTCGCCTGCCCGCACGACGGCTGCGGCAAGACCGCCACGCGCGTGCCCGAGGTCATCGACGCCTGGTACGACTCCGGCTCGATGCCGTTCGCGCAGTGGGGCTACCCGTACAAGAACAAGGAGCTGTTCGAGAGCCGCTACCCGGCGCAGTTCATCTCCGAGGCCATCGACCAGACCCGCGGCTGGTTCTACACGCTGATGGCCGTCGGCACGCTCGTCTTCGACAAGTCGTCGTACGAGAACGTCGTCTGCCTCGGCCACATCCTGGCCGAGGACGGCCGCAAGATGTCCAAGCACCTGGGCAACATCCTGCAGCCGATCCCGCTGATGGACCAGCACGGCGCGGACGCGGTCCGCTGGTTCATGGCGGCCGGCGGCTCCCCGTGGGCCGCGCGCCGCGTCGGCCACGGCACCATCCAGGAGGTCGTCCGCAAGACGCTGCTGACCTACTGGAACACGGTCGCCTTCCAGGCGCTGTACGCACGCACGTCGAACTGGGCGCCGTCCGCGGCGGACCCGGCGCCGGCCGAGCGCCCGGTGCTGGACCGCTGGCTGCTGTCCGAACTGCACGCGCTGACCGACCAGGTGACCCAGGCGCTGGAGGCGTACGACACCCAGCGCGCCGGCAAGCTGCTGTCCGCGTTCGTCGACGACCTGTCCAACTGGTACGTCCGCCGCTCGCGCCGCCGGTTCTGGCAGGGCGACAAGGCCGCGCTGCGCACGCTGCACGAGGTGCTGGAGACGGTCACCAAGCTGATGGCGCCGATCACCCCGTTCATCACCGAGCGGGTGTGGCAGGACCTCGTCGTCCCGGTCACGCCGGGCGCGCCGGAGTCCGTGCACCTGGCCGCCTGGCCCGAGGCCGACCTCTCGGTGATCGACCCGGAGCTGTCCCGGCAGATGGTGCTGGTCCGCCGGCTGGTGGAGCTGGGCCGTGCCACGCGCGCGGAGTCCGGCGTCAAGACCCGCCAGCCGCTGTCCCGCGCGCTGATCGCGGCGACCGGCTTCGAGTCCCTGGACCGGGAGCTGCACACGCAGATCACCGAGGAGCTGAACGTCTCGTCCCTGGCGTCGCTGTCCGAGGTCGGCGGCAGCCTGGTCGACACGACCGCCAAGGCCAACTTCCGGGCGCTGGGCAAGCGGTTCGGCAAGCGGGTGCAGGACGTGGCGAAGGCCATCGCGGGCGCCGACGCCGCCGCGCTGTCCCTCGCGCTGCGCGAAGGACAGGCGTCCGTGGAGGTCGACGGTGAGACCGTCACCCTCGCCCCGGACGAGGTGATCATCACGGAGACCCCGCGCGAGGGCTGGTCGGTGGCCTCCGACTCCGGTGCCACGGTGGCGCTCGACCTGGAGATCACCGAGGAGCTGCGGCAGGCGGGTCTGGCCCGGGACGCGATCCGGCTGATCCAGGAGGCCCGCAAGAACAGCGGTCTGGACGTCGCCGACCGGATCGCGCTGCGCTGGACCTCCACGGACCCGGCGGTCGTCGCGGCCCTGTCCGAGCACTCCGGGCTGATCGCCGACGAGGTCCTCGCGACCGACTTCGCCCAGGGCGAGGCCGACGGCGGCTACGGCGAGCCCTTCACCGACGAGGGGCTGTCGCTCACGTTCCGCCTGCGCAAGGCGTAACGACCGGACACCCGGAAGGCCCGGCTCCCCGCGAGGGGGCCGGGCCTTCGGCGTCGCGGGAAGCGACCGGGCGCGCCGGGGCGGGCCGGATTCGAACCGGCGTCCTCCTAGATGCCATCGAGGCGCGACGACCGTCTGCGCTACGCACCCCGGCGCGCAGCGAAGGCTACCCGAAAACGATCATCGCGGCCCACCGGCTTCCGGAAGCCCGTCTGGCCGCACGCGCGCACCGCGCACTAGTCACCAGCTGCCATGCGCCCGCGCACTCCTGCACCACACCACCACCGAAACGACCCCACGCGCCCGGCGCACGGACTCACAACCGCGCGAAAGAGAGCGCCCACGAGATGGCACCCGGCGTGAGGAGACGCACTCCCCGGACCGCGACCCGGCGCGAGGGAGCGGGTACGGAGGCCACGGCGCAAGGCAAAAGGGCGCGGCCCCGGATCGTAACCCGGGGCCGCGCCCTGAATGCTGCCGACGCCTGAGGCGTCCTACACACCGTGCCCGGTGCTCAGTTGTCGTCCTCGTCGATCAGGAACCCGCGCATCGGCGAGGGAGCCTGGCCCATCGAGGACGGTCCCTGCGGGCGGACCGGGGCCATGGGCTGCGTCATGGCCGGGGTCATCTGCTGCTGGCCGCCGCCGTAGGACGGACCGGACGGGGCCTGCGAGCCGCCCATCGACTGGTTGCCGCCGTAGGACGGGGCACTCGCGCCGGCCGGAGCCATCGAGGGCGCCGGGGACGGCGGCAGCGAAGCGGCGGCCGGAGTGCGCGGCGGCGCCAGCGAGTCGTCGGCCTGGGTCTCCAGCTGACGCAGCTGCGACTCCAGGTACGACTTCAGCCGCGTGCGGTACTCGCGCTCGAAGCCGCGCAGGTCCTCGACCTTGCGCTCCAGCGTGGCGCGCGCGGACTCCAGGGAGCCCATGGCGACGCGGTGCTTCTCCTGCGCGTCCCGCTCCAGGGCGTCGGCCTTGGCACGGGCGTCACGCTCCAGACCCTCGGCGCGGCTGCGGGCCTCGCCGACGATCTTGTTGGCCTCGGAACGTGCCTCGGCGATCGCCTGGTCGGCGGTCTGCTGGGCCAGCGAGAGGACACGGGCGGCGCTGTCGCCGCCGGGAGCCTGACCGGGGCCGCCCATCGGACCGCCCATGGGGCCACCCATGGGACCGCCCATCGGGCCGCCCATCTGCTGCTGCATGGGCGGCTGACCGCCCATCGGGCCCTGACCCATCGGACCCTGGCCCATCGGGCCGGGACCCTGCGGGCCACCCTGACCGCCGGGGCCGGCGGGCAGCTGCGGGGCACCGCTCGGCAGCTGGGGCGGACCACCCATGGGGCCACCCATCTGCTGCTGCGGCGGGCCCGATATCCCGGCGGGCACCGGCTGGCCGGGACCTCGCATGCCCTGCTGCTGAGGGTGTTGCTGCTGCTGGGGGTGTTGCTGCTGCTGTTCCTGCTCCGGGGGCTTGCGCGCGTTCTGCTGGTTCTGCGCGGCGGCTCGCGTCGCGGCGGCCAGCTTGGCGCGCAGGTCCTCGTTCTCGCGGAGCAGACGGGTCAGTTCGGCTTCGACCTCGTCGAGGAAGGCATCGACCTCGTCCTCGTCATAGCCTTCTCGGAGGCGGACGGTCGTGAACTGCTTGTTCCGCACGTCCTCGGGGGTCAACGGCATCTCTTCACCTCAACGTAGTCATCGGCAGTCGGCAAGACCGGATCGTCCACCCTCATCTCACGAAGCCCTGCGCGATGGAGATGAGAATGTAGACGATGATCATCAGTACGAAGAAGGACAGGTCGAGCGCCACGCCCCCGAGACGCAGCGGCGGGATGAACCGCCGCAGAAGCTTCAGCGGTGGATCGGTGACAGTGTAGGTGGCCTCCAGAACGACCACCATCGCCTTGCCGGGTTGCCACGAGCGGGCGAACTGGAAGACGTAGTCCATGACGAGCCGGAAGATGAGCACGACGAGGAACACCATCAGCGCGATGTAGATCACCTGCGCGAACACGCTCATGCCCTGCGGTTCCCTCTCCCCTGTCCATGCTTTTCCGTGCTTCGGTCCTGCGTTGCGTCTCAGCTCTGGTTGAAGAACCCGCCCTCTGCGATGCGGGCCTTGTCCTCCGCCGTGACATCGACGTTAGCAGGAGACAACAGGAACACCTTCTGCGTCACCCGCTCGATGCTGCCGTGAAGACCAAACACCAAACCGGCCGCAAAGTCGACAAGTCGCTTCGCGTCTGTGTCATCCATCTCAGTCAGATTCATGATCACCGGGGTGCCCTCACGGAAGTGTTCCCCGATGGTACGGGCTTCGTTGTAGGTCCGCGGGTGAAGCGTGGTGATTCGGTAAGGCTCTCGTTCCGACACAACCTTGGGCATGATCACCGGCGCGTTCTTCTCCAGGGACTGACGTTCTTGTGTGATGGATGCCACGGGCGCGATGCGCGCCGGGCGTCCGGATTCCGCGGCGAGCGAAGTCGAATGGGCAACCGGTTCGCGAGGCGCGGGGGGCTGCACGATCCGCACCTCTTCGTCCCTTTGGGGCGAATGCGCACCATGCGGCTGATGTGACGGTTCGTGCCGTCGATGGTCCCGCTCGGGCTCGGGGTCCAACTCGGGCTCGAAGTCGTCGTCGGGGTCGAATCCACGGCCGTCGTACCCATCGTCCTCCACGAGGCCGAGGTAGACCGCCATCTTGCGCATCGCGCCGGCCATGCTCTGAGTCCTCCGCTCTGTGGTGGATCGGCTGACGACTGCCAAGTGCCCGCGATCCACGTGGTCGTTGTGCCCAATTTCACGGGCATTGACCATATTTTCTGCTGTGGTCCGACTTCCTGGCGACGTTACCCGAGCCTGGGGCGGACTCCGAGTACCGCGGTGCCAATGCGCACATGTGTCGCCCCGGCGGCCACGGCCTGTTCGAGGTCCGCGCTCATCCCTGCCGACACCATGGTTGCAGCCGGATGAGCCCGGCGCAGGTCGGTCGACAAATCCATGAGCCGCTCGAACGCCGCCTGTTCGCGTCCCGCGTACTCCCCGGTGAGCGGGGCGACGGTCATCAGTCCGTCGAGCCGCAGCCCGGGCGCGTCGGCGACGAGGTCGGCCAACTCTTCGATTCCGCCCGGGGCCACTCCGCCGCGGTCGCCGCGGGCGCTCGCCCCGGCGTCGAGCGCGACCTGGAGCAGACAGCCCACCTCGCGCTCCGCCCGCACCGCCTCCTTCGACAGCGCGTCGACGAGCCGGGAACGGTCGACCGACTGCACGACATCGGCGTAACCGACCACGGATCGCACCTTGTTGGTCTGCAACTGACCGACAAAGTGCCAGTTCAGCGACAGGTCCGCACACTCGGCGGCCTTCGGGCCCGCCTCCTGGTCGCGGTTCTCGGCGACATGGCGCACACCTAGCTCCGACAGGATGCGCACATCGCTCGCCGGGTGGGTCTTGGTGACCACGATCAGGGTCACCTCCTCCCGCTTGCGCCCCGCCGCCACACACGCGGCGGTGATGCGCTCCTCCACCTTCGCCAGGTTCGCGGCGAGTTCGGTCCTACGGTCCGTCATGTCCTATCAGTCCAGCCAGACATAGCCGGCGAGCCGCCCGGTGGTGCGGTCGCGGCGGTATGAGAAGTGGTCGTCCGACTCCAGCGTGCACACCGGCGTCCGCGCCCGGTCGCACACCCCGAGCCGGTCGAGCTGCGCGTGCACTCCGGCGCTCACATCGAGCGCCGGAGTGCCCCAGCTCGTCTCGGCGTGCGCCGCCGGCTCGACGGCGGCCACCTCGGCGCGCATCGCCTCCGGCACCTCGTAGCACCGGCCGCACACGGCCGGTCCGGTGCGGGCGACGATCCGGCCCGGTTCGGCGCCGAGTTCGACCATGGCCCGTACGGCGGCGGGGACGACCCCCTTGACCATGCCGGGCCGGCCGGCGTGCGCCGCGGCGGCGACCCCGGCGACGGGGTCGGCCAGCAGCACCGGCACGCAGTCGGCGGTGAGGACGGCCAGGGCCAGTCCGCGCCGGACGGTGACGATCGCGTCGACCTCCGGCACCGGCCTCCCGCCCCACGGCTCGTCCACCACGGCGACTTCGGCGCCGTGCACCTGGTTCATCCAGACGACCTCGTCCGGGTCCAGGCCGAGCGACTTGGCCGCCAGTTCGCGGTTGCCGCGCACCGCCTCGGGCGTGTCGCCGACCGCTCCGCCGAGGTTCAGCTCCTCATACGGAGCGGCGCTCACCCCGCCCCACCGGTCGGTGAAGGCGAAGTGCGCGCCGCTCACGCTCTCGCGCCGTCCTATCACTTGAGGAAGTCCGGGACGTCCAGCTCCTCGGCCGCGCTGTCCGAGTAGGTCCGGGGCGCCGGGGTCACCGGCGGGGCGACCGGGATGTCCGGCACCGGCTCGGGCGCCGGCTCCGGCTCCTCCTTCGGCTTGACGCTGCCCAGCGAGCCGAAGGACGGACGGCTGGGCTCGCTCGGCCGGGCCGGGGCGGGCTCCTCGCGGCGGGCGGGGGCCGAACCGGAAGCCGAGCCGAGGACGTTCTCCCGGCGGGCCGGCGGCTGGCCGCCGTCGAAGCCGGCCGCGATCACGGTGACCCGCACCTCGTCGCCGAGGGCGTCGTCGATGACCGCGCCGAAGATGATGTTGGCCTCGGGGTGGGCGGCCTCGCTGACCAGCTGAGCGGCCTCGTTGATCTCGAAGAGGCCGAGGTCGGAGCCGCCGGAGATGGAGAGCAGCACGCCCCGGGCGCCGTCGATGGACGCCTCCAGCAGCGGCGAGGAGATCGCCATCTCGGCGGCGGCCACCGCGCGGTCGTCGCCGCGGGCCGAGCCGATGCCCATGAGGGCCGAACCGGCCTCGGACATGACCGACTTCACGTCGGCGAAGTCCAGGTTGATCAGACCGGGGGTGGTGATGAGGTCGGTGATGCCCTGAACACCGGAGAGCAGGACCTGGTCCGCGGACTTGAAGGCGTCCAGGACCGAGACCTGGCGGTCCGAGATGGACAGCAGCCGGTCGTTCGGGATGACGATGAGGGTGTCGACCTCTTCGCGCAGTTCGGCGATGCCGTCCTCGGCCTGGTTCGCGCGGCGCCGTCCCTCGAAGGTGAACGGGCGCGTGACCACGCCGATGGTGAGGGCGCCGAGCGAGCGCGCGATGTTGGCCACGACGGGCGCGCCGCCGGTGCCGGTGCCGCCGCCTTCACCGGCCGTCACGAAGACCATGTCGGCCCCCTTGAGGACCTCCTCGATCTCCTCGCGGTGGTCCTCGGCGGCCTTGCGGCCGACGGCCGGGTTGGCTCCGGCGCCGAGTCCGCGGGTGAGTTCGCGGCCGACGTCGAGCTTGACGTCGGCGTCGCTCATCAACAGCGCCTGTGCGTCGGTGTTGATGGCGATGAACTCGACGCCCTTGAGACCGACCTCGATCATCCGGTTGATGGCATTGACACCACCGCCGCCGACACCGATGACCTTGATGACTGCGAGGTAGTTCTGCGGTGCTGCCACGTCGAAGGCCTCTCGCCTCGAATTACGTTGTCGCCGCCGGGCGGTGCCCCGCGCCGGGACGACGGATGCCGAATGGGACGGTCCGTAGCGCCGACCCGAACCCTAACCCTGAAGTTTAGGGTTACCAGTGTGTCTGTTCCCTGGAGTCTTCCGAACAGGACACTAAGTCGACAAGTGGCGCCCGTTCAACGAACACGCCGAACCTCCCGTTTTTCTTTTCACCCTATGTGATCAGCCGTAGCGGTGCCCAACCAGGGGGCTGGCCTGGGCTGATGTGCGTCAACTCCCTGATGACGCAGGGGCGGTGGGAACGGTGACGTCGAAGTACCGTGCGCCCGGAGCTGCTTTCATGAGAGCCGTGAGGGCCCGTGCCTTCGCGCGGCCGTGCTCGTCGCTGCCCCAGGCCACCGTGCGGCCGTCGCCCAACTCGACCGAGACGGCGTCGTAGGAACGCACCCGGACGGTCCGGGCGGTACGCGCCACGGGGGCGGGCAGGTCGCCGGCGACCCGGACGGCCGCGCGCACCAGCCGGCCGGTGCCGAACCGCCGCAGGCTGGCCGCGCCGGGACCCTTCCGGGAGGCGGACAATTCCAGGCCGGGAACGCCTTTCGGCGCCTGCGGAACCGTCGCGAAACGGACACCTTCGTCGTCGACTTCGACGAAGTTCCGGCCCTTTCGGATCAGTAGGACCGGAGTGCGTTCGCTCACTTTCAGGTCGATTCCCCGGGGCCAGGAACGCACCACGTCCACGGTGTCGACCCGGGGCAGTTTCCGGCGGATCCGGGCCGCGATGGCGTCCGTGTCGACGGACGCCATCGGCGCTCCGACGGGCGCGTCCGCCGCCTCGCGGACCTGTGCCGGGGTCAGCACCAGCGTGCCGGACACCGAGACGTGCCGCACCCGCAGCCACTGCGAGCCGTACAACACCCAGGCACCACCGGCCCCGAGCAGCACGACGACCACGGCCAGGATGACGATCGTACGAAGGCGCCGACCGGGGCCGCGGGCGGGCGGCGGACCGGACGACCCCTGCTGGCGTTCTCCGCGCTCGGCGGTAGTCGGTCCGGCCACCGTCACTGCCTTTCGTCATACGGTCCTAACGGCGCGAGGCGATCGCCTCGTACACCATGCCGACGAGCAGCTCGTCGGCGTCCCGGCGGCCGAACTCGCTGGCCGAGCGGGACATCTCGTACAGCCGGTGCGGGTCGGCGAGCACGGGCAGCACGTGCTGCTGCACCCACTCGGGCGTCAGTTCCGCGTCGTCGACGAGGAGTCCGCCGCCGGCCTTCACCACCGGCTGGGCGTTCAGCCGCTGTTCGCCGTTGCCGATGGGCAGCGGGACGTACGCGGCCGGCAGGCCCACGGCGGAGAGTTCGGCCACGGTCATCGCGCCCGCGCGGCAGAGCATCATGTCGGCCGCGGCGTACGCGAGGTCCATCCGATCCAGGTAACTTACCGGGATGTAGGGGGGCATTCCCGGCATCTGCTGCACCTGCGGCAGTTCGTTCTTCGGGCCGACCGCGTGCAGGATCTGGATACCGGCCTGCTGGAGCCAGGGAGCGACCGTCTGCGTCACCTCGTTCAGCCGCCGGGCGCCCTGCGAGCCGCCGGAGACGAGCAGCGTGGGCAGGTTGGGGTCGAGGCCGAAGCGGTGGCGGGCCTCGGGACGGACGGCGGCGCGGTCCAGCGTGGCGATGGAGCGGCGCAGCGGGATGCCGATGTAGCGGGCGTCGCGCAGCTTGCTGTCCGGGGTGGAGACGGCGACCCGGGCCGCGTAGCGCGAGCCGATCTTGTTGGCCAGGCCGGGACGGGCGTTGGCCTCGTGGATCACGATGGGCACCCCGAGGCGCTTGGCGGCCAGGTAGCCGGGCAGCGCGACATAGCCGCCGAAGCCGACCACGACGTCCGCCTTGGTGCGCTCCAGGATCTGCTCCGCGGCCTTGATCGTGCCGCGCAGCCGGCCCGGGACGGTGATCAGCTCGGGAGTGGGCTTGCGGGGCAGCGGCACCGCCGGGATCAGTGCCAGTTCATAGCCGCGCTCCGGGACGAGCCGGGTCTCCAGGCCGCGCTCCGTGCCCAGGGCCGTGATCCCCACGGTCGGGTCCTGCCTGCGCAGGGCGTCCGCGAGGGCGAGCGCGGGCTCGATGTGGCCGGCGGTCCCCCCACCGGCGAGTACGACATGCACCGAAATTCACCGCTCTCCGGACGAACGCGCCGCCGAGGCACGCCGTCGCATCGTGTTCCATCTCCGAGGCCCCCGCTCGGCACCGGAGCCTCCCGCCCGCTTTTTACCAAAGCGGGGTTGCCGCATCGCAAGCGCTGCCCGCGCAGCGGGCTCGTCGCGCGCGAAGGCGATCAGCAGCCCGATGGCGAACATGGTCGGCAGCAGGGCGGACCCTCCGTAGGAGAACAGCGGGAGCGGGACGCCGGCGATCGGCAGCAGGCCGAGCACCGCACCGATGTTGATCACCGCCTGGGCGGTGATCCAGGTGGTCACGCCTCCCGCGGCGTACCTCACGAAGGGGTCCTCCGTGCGTCCGGCCACGCGGATACCCGCATAGCCTAGAGCCGCGAACAGGGCGAGCACCGACAGCGTCCCGGCCAGACCCAGTTCCTCACCGGTGACGGCGAAGATGAAGTCCGTGTGGGCTTCCGGGAGTTGGCCCCATTTTTCCACACTCGCACCGAGTCCGGAGCCGAAGAGTCCGCCGGAGGCGAGCGCGTAGATCCCGTGCACGGCCTGCCAGCAGTCGGCGACCCCGCTCTTGGGCTCGGTGGCGCCGATGCAGGCGAGCCGGGCCATCCGGTTGGGGCTGGTCTTGATCAGGAGCACCCCGATCAGTCCGGCCACCGACAGTACCCCGGCGAACAGCCGGGTCGGCGCGCCGGCGAGCCACAGCAGGCCGAAGAGGATCGCCGTGAGGATGATCGCGGTGCCCATGTCGCCGCCCAGCATGATCAGTCCGAGCAGCAGGAAGGTGACCGGGACCAGGGGGACCAGCATGTGCTTCCACTGGGCCAGCAGCCTCCTCTCCTGCTTGCGGGCGATCAGGTCCGCGCCCCACAGCACCAGGGCGAGCTTGCCGAACTCGCTGGGCTGGATCTGGAAGGAGCCGCCGAGGGAGATCCAGTTCTGGTTGCCGTTGACCGACATCCCTATCCCGGGCACCTGCACCAGGGCCATCAGGAAGACGGCGGCGGCGAGGATCGGGTAGGCCAGCGCGCGGTGCAGTTTCACCGGCATGCGGGAGGCGGCGAACAGCAGTGCGCCGCCGATGAGCGCGGCCAGGAACTGCTTGCGGAAGAAGTAGGACCCGGGCAGCGACAGCTGGAGCGCGGTGATCTGGGAGGCCGAGTAGACCATCACCAGGCCCAGCACGGTGATCAGCACGCTGCCGCCGAGGATCAGGTAGTAGGCGGTCAGCGGCCGGTCCCAGGCCTTGCGCGCGCGGGTGTAGAACCGCTGTACGGGGTTCTCGCGCGGGATACGGGGGGAGGCGGGACGGCGGGACGCCCGCTGTACGGGCGGCCGGCCGGTGCGGCTACCGGGCATCGGTGCCTCCGCTGAACGTCGACCGTCCCACGCGTCCCTCCCAAGATCCGCCCGGCAGGCGGCCGGGTTCAGGCGCCGAGTTCGCGGACCGCCGCCGCGAACGCGTCGCCGCGCTGGTTGTAGTTGGTGAACATGTCCATGGAGGCGCAGGCCGGGGCCAGCAGCACCGTGTCGCCGGGCCGAGCCAGCCGCTTCGCCTCCGTCACCGCCTGGAGCATCGCCCCAGTGTCGGTCCGGTCGAGGTCGACCACGGGTACTTCCGGCGCGTGTCGCGCGAGGGCGTCGCGGATCAGGGCCCGGTCGGCGCCGATCAGGACGGCGCCGCGCAGCCGTTTCGCCGACTTGGCGACCAGTTCGTCGAAGGTGGCGCCCTTCGCCAGTCCGCCCGCAATCCATACGATCGGTTCATATGCCGCCAACGAGGCTTCGGCGGCATGGGTGTTGGTGGCCTTGGAGTCGTCCACGTACGCGACCCCGTCGATGTCGGCCACGTGCGCGATGCGGTGGGCGTCCGGGCGGAAGGCCCGCAGACCGTCCCGTACGGCGCCGGCGGGCACGCCGAAGGCGCGTGCGAGGGCCGCCGCCGCAAGGGCGTTGGCGATGTTGTGCGGGGCCGGCGGGTGGATGTCGGAGACCTCGGCCAGCTCCTGCGCGTTCTTCTGCCGGTTCTCGACGAAGGCGCGGTCGACCAGGATGCCGTCCACGACGCCGAGTTGGGACGGTCCCGGGGTGCCGAGGGTGAACCCGACGGCCCGGCAGCCCTCTTCGACGTCGGCCTCGCGCACCAGGTCCTCGGTGGCCTTGTCGGCGACGTTGTAGACGCAGGCGACCTTGTTGCCCTCGTAGATGCGGCCCTTGTCGCGCGCGTACGCCTCCATGGAGCCGTGCCAGTCCAGGTGGTCCGGCGCGAGGTTGAGGACGGCGGCCGAGTGGGCGCGCAGCGAGGGCGCCCAGTGCAGCTGGTAGCTGGACAGCTCCACGGCGAGCACGTCGTACTCCTCGTCGCCGAGGACCGCGTCCAGCAGGGAGACGCCGATGTTGCCGACGGCGGCCGTGCGCAGGCCCGCCGCCTTGAGGATGGAGGCGAGCATCTGCACGGTGGTGGTCTTGCCGTTGGTGCCCGTGACGGCGAGCCAGGGGGCCGCGTCGGGGCCGCGCAGCCGCCAGGCCAGCTCCACGTCGCCCCAGACCGGCACACCGGCCTTCTCGGCGGCGAGGAACAGCGGCTTGCCGGGCTGCCAGCCGGGCGCGGTGACGATCAGCTCGGTGCCCTCGGGCAGCAGGGCGCCGTCGCCGAGGCGCACGGTGATGCCGAGCGCCTCCAGCTCCGCGGCCTGTTCCCGCGCGCGGGCGTCGTCGCCGTCGTTGACGACCGTGACGACGGCTCCGCGCGCGTGCAGCGCCTTCGCCGCCGGGACGCCGGAGACACCGAGCCCGGCGACGGTGACGTGCTTGCCCTGGAAGTCGAAGGGCCCCGAGGTGGAGGTCACTTGTCCGCTGCCCATCCCGCGTAGAAGAGGCCCAGTCCGACGATCACACAGATGCCTTGGATGATCCAGAAGCGGACCACCACCAGGACCTCGGACCAGCCCTTGAGTTCGAAGTGGTGCTGGAGCGGTGCCATCCGGAAGACGCGCTTGCCGGTGAGCCGGAAGGAGCCGACCTGGATGACGACCGACATGGTGATGAGGACGAACAGGCCGCCCATGATGGCCACCAGCAGCTCCGTGCGGGAGAGGATGGCCAGGCCGGTGAGGACACCGCCGAGGGCGAGCGAGCCGGTGTCGCCCATGAAGATCTTCGCCGGCGAGGTGTTCCACCACAGGAAGCCGAGGCAGGCACCCATCAGCGCGGAGGCGACGACCGCGAGGTCGAGCGGGTCGCGCACCTCGTAACAGGCGCCCGGGTTGGTCAGGGTCTGCGCGTTGGCGCAGGACTCCTGGAACTGCCAGACGCCGATGAAGGTGTAGGCGCCGAAGACGAGCACGGAGGCGCCGGTGGCCAGACCGTCCAGACCGTCGGTGAGGTTCACGCCGTTCGACATCGCGAGGATCATGAACAGCGCCCAGACGACGAACAGCACCGGGCCGATCGACCAGCCGAAGTCGGTGATGAACGACAGCTTGGTGGAGGCCGGGGTGTTGCCGCGGGAGTCGGAGAACTGCAGCGACAGCACGGCGAAGGCGATGCCGACGATCAGCTGGCCGGCCATCTTCGCCTTGGCCCGCAGACCCAGCGACCGCCGCTTGACGATCTTGATGTAGTCGTCGAGGAAGCCGACCAGGCCCATGCCGAACATCAGGCCGAGGACCAGCAGACCGGAGTAGGTCGGCGCGTAGCCGGTGATGAGCTTGCTCAGGAAGTACGCGGCGATGGTCGCGAGGATGAAGGCGATACCGCCCATGGTCGGCGTACCGCGCTTGCTGGCGTGCTCGCGCGGGCCGTCGTCACGGATGTACTGGCCGTAGCCCTTGCGGGCCAGCAGCTTGATCAGCAGCGGGGTGCCGACCAGCGTCAGGAAGAGGCCAATGACTCCCGAGAACAGGATCTGCTTCATCATCGGGCGGCAACCTCACCCTCGGCACCGGCCTCGACGAGCGCCTGGGCGACGCTCTCCAGCCCCACCGACCGGGACGCCTTCACGAGCACGACGTCCCCCGGGCGCAACTCGCTGCGCAACAGGTCGATCGCCGCCTGTGCGTCGGACACGTGCACCGACTCCTCACCCCACGAACCCTCGTTATATGCGCCCAATTGCAGCCAGGAGGCCTCAATCCCCCCGACGGCGACGAGCTTGCTGACGTTGAGCCGGACGGCGAGCCGTCCGACGGCGTCGTGCTCGGCGAGCGCCTCGTCCCCCAGCTCGGCCATCTTGCCGAGCACCGCCCACGTGCGGCGCCCCTTGCCCATGGCCGCGAGCGCCCTGAGGGCGGCCCGCATGGACTCGGGGTTGGCGTTGTAGGCGTCGTTGACGATGGTCACGCCGTCCGGGCGCTCGGTGACCTCCATGCGCCATCGGGAGAGGGAGCCCGCCTCGGAGAGCGCGAGGGCGATCTCTTCCGCGGACATGCCCAGCTCATGGGCGACGGCGGCCGCGGCGAGCGCGTTCGACACGTGGTGCTCACCGTACAGGCGCATCGTCACATCGCTTGCACCGGAGGGTGTGTGAAGCCTGAAGGCGGGCTGTCCGCTGTCCGTGAGTCGTACGTTCTCGGCGCGTACGTCCGCTTCGGCCGACTCTCCGAAAAGGACCACCTTCGCCTTGGTACGGGAGGCCATGGCCCGCACCAGCGGGTCGTCGGCGTTGAGGATCGCCGCGCCGCCCTCGCCGGCCGGCGGCAGCGCCTCCACCAGTTCGCCCTTGGCCTGGGCGATCTGCTCGCGTCCGCCGAACTCGCCGATGTGCGCGGAGCCGACGTTGAGCACCAGGCCGATCCTCGGCGGGGTGAGGCCGGTGAGGTAGCGGATGTGCCCGATGCCCCGGGCGCCCATCTCCAGCACGAGGAACCGCGTCTCCTCGGTGGCGGACAGGGCGGTCAGCGGCAGCCCGATCTCGTTGTTGAGCGAGCCGGGCGTGAACACCGTCGGCGCCTTGCGCGCGAGCACCTGGGCGATCAGGTCCTTGGTGCTGGTCTTGCCGGCCGAGCCGGTCAGGGCCACGAGGGTGGTGCCGAGCCGGCCCACGACGTGCCGGGCGAGGGCGCCGAGGGCGCTCTGGACGTCGTCCACCACGACGGCGGGGACGCCGACCGGCCGGGTGGCCAGCACGGCGACCGCGCCGGCCTCGACGACCTGCCGGGCGTAGTCGTGGCCGTCCACCCGCTCGCCGACGAAGGCGGCGAACAGGCTGCCGGGCACCACCTCCCGGGAGTCCCGGACGACCGGTCCCGTGACCTGCGCGGACGGATCCGGTATGTCGTGCGTCTGCCCGCCGACGACTGCTGCGATCTCGGCGAGGGAGAGGGCGATCACAAGTTCATCCCTGGGTCTTCTGGATAGCTTCGCGAAGCACCTGGCGGTCGTCGAAGGGACGGATCACGCCGGCGATGTCCTGGCCCTGCTCGTGACCCTTGCCCGCGACCAGCACCGTGTCGCCGGCCTGGGCGCGGCCCACGGCGGCGGCGACGGCGGCGGCCCGGTCCTCGAAGAGGAGCACCTCGCCGCGCTCGTGCGCGGGCACCGAGGCGGCGCCCTGGAGCATGGTCGCGAGGATCGCGAGGGGGTCCTCGGAACGGGGGTTGTCGGAGGTCAGTACGGCCGTGTCGGCGAGCCGGGCCGCGGCGGCGCCCATCGGGGCGCGCTTGGTCCGGTCGCGGTCGCCGCCGCAGCCGAGGACGACGTGCAGCCGGCCCTTGGTGACCTTGCGCAGCGCCTTGAGCACCGACTCGACCGCGTCCGTCTTGTGGGCGTAGTCGACGACGGCGAGGTAGGGCTGCCCGGCGTCGACGCGCTCCAGGCGGCCCGGTACGCCGGCTACGGCGGCGATGCCGTCGGCGGCGGTCTGCGGGTCGAGGCCGGCGGCGGCGAGGGCGACGACGGCGGCGAGGGTGTTCGCCACGTTGAAGGGACCGGCGATCGGCGACCTGGCGTGGATCCGCTCGCCGCCGGGGCCGAGGACGGTGAACGTCGAGTCCATGGGGCCGATCTGGACGCCCTGGGCGCGCCAGTCGGCGTCCGGGTGGCCCTCGGCGGAGTAGGTGACGACCGGCACGGTCGCCTCCTCGGCGAGCCGGCGGCCGTACTCGTCGTCGGCGTTGACCACGCCGAGCCTGCTGCGCTCCGGTGTGAACAGCTGCGCCTTGGCCCGGAAGTAGTCCTCCATGTCGGAGTGGAACTCCATGTGTTCCGGGCTGAGGTTGGTGAAGACGGCGATGTCGAAGACGCAGCCGTCGACCCGGCCGAGGACCAGGGCGTGGCTGGAGACCTCCATGGCGACCGCCTCGACGCCGCGTTCGCGCATGACGGCGAACAGGGCCTGGAGGTCGGTGGCCTCGGGGGTGGTGCGCTCGGACTTGATCCGCTCGTCGCCGATGCGCGTCTCGACGGTGCCCACCAGACCGGTGGCGCGGGCGGTCCGCAGGCCGCCCTCCACCAGGTAGGCGGTGGTGGTCTTGCCGGAGGTGCCGGTGATGCCGATCTGGAGCAGATCGCGGCCGGGCCGGCCGTAGATCCGGGCCGCCAGCTCGCCCATCCGGCCGCGCGGGTCGTCCACGACGAGGACGGGCAGGCCGGTGGCGGCGGCGCGTCCGGCGCCGTCGGCGTCGGTGAGCACGGCGACCGCGCCGAGGCCGGCGGCCTGGGTGGCGAAGTCGGCGCCGTGCAGCCGGGCGCCCGGCAGGGCGGCGTACAGGTCGCCGGGGCGGACGGCGCGCGAGTCGTGGGTGATCCCCGTGACCTCGGCGGCGCTGTCCGGAGCGGCGGTACCCAGCTGATCGGCCAGTTCCGCGAGGGGTGTGGCGGAGACCTGAACCGGTCGCGGCGGTCCCGGATATGTCACGGAAGCGCCCTTCTGGGTGGTTTGGGACTGATCAGCGTGTGGCACGGCGGTGAGCGTACCGGGCGTACCGGCTCCGGAGCGAAGCGAGGGCCTGTCGGCCTCGTGGTTCCCGGCGTCGGGAGTGATCGTTGTCACGAGTTCGTTCCTGGTGTTTCCGTGCTGACCAGTGGGGTGCTGATCAGGGCTTGTACTCGACGGGCAGGCTGGCGGGCTTCGCCCCGGTCGGCGGGACCTGGAGGGTCTTGAGGGCGAACTCCATCACCTGCTTGTAGATGGGACCGCAGATCTGGCCGCCGAAGTAGTTGCCGGAGGTGGCGTTCTGGATGGCGCAGTAGACGGTGATCCGCGGGTTGTCGGCGGGCGCGAAACCGGCGAAGGACGAGGTGTAGCCGCGGTAGCGGCCGGTGGCCGGATCCACACGGTTGGCCGTACCGGTCTTGCCCGCCACCCGGTACCCGGGGATGCGGGCCTTGATGCCGGTGCCCTGCTCGTCGTCGACCACCGACTCCAGCATCCGGGCGAGGCTCTTGGCGGTCTTCTCGCTGACCACCCGCGTCTTCTTGGGCTTCGGCGCCGGGGTGAAACGCCCGTCGGCGCCCTTGGTACCGCGCACCAGGGTCGGCTCCACGCGGACGCCGCCGTTGGCGATGGTCGAGTACACGGAGGCGGCCTGCATGGCGTTGATGGAGAAGCCCTGGCCGAAAGGGATCGTGTACTGCTGCGAGGTGGACCACTTCTGCGGCGCTGCGAGGATGCCGGGGGTCTCGCCGGGGAAGCCGAGGCCGGTGTAGCCGCCGATGCCGAACTTGCGCAGATAGGAATAGAGGATCTTGTTGGCCTCGGGCTGGCTCTTGGCGAGTTCGCCGGTGGCCAGGATGGTGCCGATGTTGCTGGACTTGGCGAGCACGCCGTTGAGCGTGAGGTACCAGGTGGCGTGGTCGATGTCGTCCTGGAAGAGCCGGTCGCCGCGGTGCAGCCGGTTGGGCACGACGACGTGGGTGAGGGGGGTCGCGGCGTTCCGCTCCAGCACGGCCGCCATCGACATCACCTTGGCGGTGGAGCCGGGTTCGTAGGCGTCCTGGAGGGCCGCGTTGCCCATGGCGTCGCCGTCGGCCTTCGACAGGTCGTTGGGGTCGAAGCCGGGCGAGTTGGCCATGGCCAGGATCTGGCCGGTGCGGGTGTCCTGGACGATGACGTAGCCGCGGTCGGCCCTGGAGGCGCGCACCTGCTCGCTGATGGCGTTCTGCGCGGCCCACTGGATGTCCCGGTCGATGGTCAGCTCGACGTCGGCGCCGGGCACGGCGGGGGTCTCCGTCGACCCGACCGTGGGCACCTCGCGTCCGCCGGCCTGGGCATAGCGGACCTTGCCGTCCTTGCCGGTGAGCTGCTTGTCGAGCTGCTGCTCGATGCCGCCGCCGCCCTTGCCGTCGGCGTTGACCCAGCCCAGTATCCCGGCGGCCAGGTCGCCGTTGGGGTACACGCGCTGGCTGCTGGGGTCCGCGAAGACGCCGGCCAGCACGTTGACGGTGGTGTGGTCGGTGCCGGACTTGTTGGCGAGCGCGGTCTTCAGGTCCCTGATCTGCTTCCAGACCTGCGGGGTCTGCCGGGTGGCCAGGCGGGTGTAGCGGGAGTTCTTGTTCGCGGGCCGCAGTTTCCCGGCGAGCGCGGCCTGGTCCTGGCCGAGGATCGGGGCGAGCAGCGCGGCGGCCCGCTCCGGCCCGTCGGTGATCTTCAGCTGCTTGGCGCCGAACATGGTCGGGTCGGCCGTGATGTCATACGCGTCCTCGCTCACGGCGAGGGCGACGCCGCTGCGGTCGGTGATCTCGCCGCGCTCGGCGGCCAGGGTGTGCACCACGTACCGGTTCTCCTCGGCGCGTGCCGCGTACGCGCTCGCGTCGACGGCCTGCACCTGGAGCAGCCGTACGACGAAGACGAGCAGCACCAGCGTCAGGGCGAGGCCGACCAGGCGGAGCCGGGGCCGGGGGCTGCCGAGCCGGAGCGGGGCGGGCGGCATGGGCCGGGCCCCGCCGGGCCGGCGCACCGGACGCGCCCCGGGACCGGGCTGCCGCCGGACGGGTCCCCTGGGGCGCGGCGGCTTGGCGGGCGCGGGCACACGACGGCGCGGCGGTTGCCTGTCGGACACTTCCGTCACCTGCCGGGGGTCAAGATGGACACGGACGGGGGGACGGCGGGCGGGGCCGCGGGGGGCCGGGTCGGCGGGGGGCGGCGCGGGGGCCGGGACGGTGGCGGGGGCGCCGGGTGGGAGCTGGGTCTGCGGGGCGGCGGCCGGGCCGGAGAGGGCGGTGGTGCCGGGGGCGGCGGCCGGGCCGGTGAGGGCCGCGGTCCCGGGTGCCGGGCCGGGGACGCCCTTGACGGTGCCGTCGGGGCCGAGGAAGGCGGGGTCGCCGCCGGGGACCATGCCGAGTTCGCGGGCGCGCCGCTGGAGGGCGTCGGGGGCCGAGTAGGCGTCGATGTCCCGCTGGAGGGCCTGCTCCTCGTCGGTGAGGGTCTTCGTCCGCTTCTGCAGGTCGGCGAGTTCGAACGAGCCTTCGCTGAGCGCGGAGTTCAGCACCAGCAGCCCGATGAGGCCGCCGCCGAGGAGCACGACGACGAGGAGCACGAACGGGGTGCGGGCCGCCTGGGCGCGGCCCGCCGGGAAGAGCCGGGCCAGCCGGGCGGCCCTCCCCTTCAGCGCGGGTGCCCTGCTCACCGCTCCCCCGGTACGGGGATGCCGCTCCCCCGGTGCGCGAAGGAGACCCTTCGACCCGTCTCGCTCACTCCACGTCCTCCCTGATGCGTTCGGCACCGCGCAGCCTGGCCGGCGCGGCCCGGCGGTTCTCGGCGATCTCCTCCTCGGTGGGAAGTTCGGCACCACGGGTGAGCAGCTTGAGCCGCGGCTGGTACCGCTCGGGCACGACCGGCAGCCCGGGCGGCGCGGTGGAGGCCGCCCCGGCCGCGAACACGTGCTTCACCAGCCGGTCTTCAAGCGAGTGGTACGACAGCACGGCGATGCGTCCGCCGACGTCCAGCGCCTTCACGGCCGCCGGGACCGCCCGCTCCAGCACGGACAGCTCGCCGTTGACCTCGATGCGCAGCGCCTGGAAGGTGCGCTTGGCCGGGTTGCCACCGGTGCGCTTGGCGGCCTGCGGCAGGGCGTCCCGGATCAGTTCCACGAGCCGCGCGCTGGTGCTGAACGGCTCCTTCTCGCGCTCCCGGACGACCGCCGCGACGATCCGCTTGGCCTGCTTCTCCTCGCCGTACGCGCGCAGGATGCGGACGAGTTCGCCGGGCGGGTAGGTGTTGAGGACCTCGGCGGCGCTGATGCCGGTCGTCTGGTCCATGCGCATGTCCAGCGGCGCGTCCTGCGCGTAGGCGAAGCCGCGGCCGGCCTCGTCGAGCTGCATGGAGGACACCCCGAGGTCGAACAGCACGCCCTGCACGCGCGCCGTGCCGAGCCGGTCGAGGACGTCGGGCAGCTCGTCGTACACGGCGTGCACCAGGGTGGCGCGGTCGCCGAAGGGCGCCAGCCGCTCGCCGGACAGCCGCAGCGCCTCCCTGTCCCGGTCCAGGCCGATCAGCCGCGCGCCGGGGAACCGGGTCAGCAGCGCCTCGCTGTGGCCGCCGAGGCCCAGGGTGCAGTCGACGACCACCGCTCCGGGGCGCTCCAGGGCGGGCGCCAGCAGGTCCAGGCACCGCTGGAGCATCACCGGGACGTGTCGACTCTGGCTCAAGGGGGCCTCTCAGTTCCGGCGGGCCGTACGCACCGTCGGTCCCCCGAGCCGTACGTACGCGCCGCGCGCGCGGGGAGACGGGTCCGGACGGTGCCGGGGTCTCCGGGGGTCTCACCAGCGGGGAGAGACTCGTCCCCCGCTTTCGCGTCACTTTAGTCCACGCCGTCCCCGGGTCAATCAACCGGCCTGCGCGTCGCGCACCGCGACGCGGCGGGCACCCCGATCCGCGCCGGCCCACCCGTTCGGCCGACCTCCGCCCGCTCTGTGGGTTCGCTCACAACAAGCCGCGATGGCCTTCTTTGTCCCCTCTCACAGCGGGCCGGGACACCCCGTGACCAGTAACGTCGGCGGTATGACGACTTCCGCAGCGGTACCCACTGGATCCGAAGGCGCCATAACGGCCGGCGGCCGTGTGACCGACGTCCTCGTGTCGGCCAACCGCAAGTACGCCGAGGCCTTCACCGATCCGGGCATGGACGCCAGCCCCGTTCTGCGCGTCGCCGTGGTCGCCTGCATGGACGCCCGGCTCGACCTGCACCAGGCCCTCGGTCTCCAGCTCGGCGACTGTCACACCATCCGCAACGCGGGCGGCGTCGTCACCGACGACGTGATCCGGTCGCTGACCATCAGCCAGCGCAAGCTCGGCACCCGCAGCGTCGTGCTGATCCACCACACCAACTGCGGCCTGGAGGCCCTGACCGAGGACTTCCGCTCCGAGCTGGAGATGGAGGTCGGGCAGCGGCCGGCCTGGGCGGTGGAGTCCTTCCGGGACGTCGACCAGGACGTGCGTCAGTCCATGCAGCGGGTGCGCACCTCGCCCTTCCTGCTGCACACCGACGACGTCCGCGGTTTCGTCTTCGACGTGCGCACCGGTCTGCTGCGCGAGGTCGACCCGGCCTGACCCGGAACGTACCGGCCGGCCGCCCCGGGACGCGTCCCGCCGACCGTGTCGAAAACGCGGTCGAACAAGTCGTATGACCGGCATCGCCGGGGCAGTTGTCCACAGGCGGTGACACGAATCGGTAACGGCAGGAAGAATGCGGGGGTGGCAGCACGCGGAACCTTTCCCGCGTGGTGCCCGTGTTTCGGGGTGGGCCGGTTGCGCAGTGACAGCGTCGGCCCGGCAAAGAACGGGCCGAGGAGGGCCGGGTGACGACCTATGACGATCGAGCGAGCCTCACAGATGTGACCGCCACGGTGGAACGGGTGCGCGGTTCGGTGGAGGGCGTGATCGAGGGGAAGCCCGAGGTCGTACGGCTCGCGCTGACCGTGCTGCTCGCCGAGGGCCACCTGCTGATCGAGGACGTCCCCGGAGTGGGCAAGACGATGCTCGCCAAGGCGCTGGCGCGGTCCATCGACTGCTCGGTGCGGCGCATCCAGTTCACCCCGGACCTGCTGCCCTCGGACATCACGGGCGTGTCGATCTGGGACCAGCAGCGCCGGGACTTCGAGTTCAAGCCGGGCGCCATCTTCGCGCAGATCGTGATCGGCGACGAGATCAACCGCGCCTCGCCCAAGACCCAGTCCGCGCTGCTGGAGTCCATGGAGGAGCGGCAGGTCACCATCGACGGGCAGACGTACGAACTGCCCAGCCCCTTCATGGTGGTGGCCACCCAGAACCCGGTCGAGATGGAGGGCACCTATCCGCTGCCCGAGGCCCAGCGCGACCGCTTCATGGCCCGCGTCTCCGTCGGCTACCCGAGCGTGGAGGCCGAGCTGCGGATGCTCGACGTGCACGGCGGGGTCAGCCCGCTGGAGGACCTCCAGCCGGTGGCGCACGCGCACGAGATCGTGAAGCTGGTCGAGGCGGTGCGCGGGGTGCACGTCGCCGAGCCGGTCCGGCGGTACGCGGTCGAGCTGGTCGCCGCCACCCGCACCCACCCCGACCTCAGGCTCGGCGCCTCCCCGCGCGCGACGCTGCACCTGCTGCGCGCGGCCAAGGCCACCGCGGCCCTGGCCGGCCGGGAGTACGCGCTGCCGGACGACGTGCAGGCGCTCGCCGGCGCCGTCCTCGCCCACCGTCTGCTGCCCACCGCGCAGGCCCAGCTCAACCGGCGCACGGCGGAGCAGGTGGTGCTGGAGATCCTCCAGCGCACGCCGGTGCCCGCGGGCCCCGGCCGGCCGGGCGGCCTCGGCGATCTCGGCCGGACCATCCCGGCCTATCCCGAGCAGCCTCCGCGGAGTCTGTGATGAGCTTCGGGGGGACCGGGCCGGCGGAGGCGGACGGCGGGCAGCCGGGCGGTGTCCGCACGGCCCTCGCGGGGCTGACCACCCGCGGCCGTTCCTTCCTCGCGGCCGGCGTCGCCGCCGCGGTGTGCGCGTTCCTGCTGGGCCAGAGCGATCTGCTGCGGGTCGGCCTGCTGCTCGCCGTGCTGCCCCTGATCTGCGCCACCGTGCTGTACCGCACGCGCCACCGGGTCGCCGGCAGCCGCCTGCTCGCTCCCGCGCGCGTGCCGGCCGGCAGCGAGGCACGGGTCCATCTGCGCATGGACAACGTCTCCCGGCTGCCCACCGGTCTGCTGATGCTCCAGGACCGGGTGCCCTACGTCCTCGGGCCGCGCCCCCGGTTCGTGCTGGACCGGATGGAGCCGGGCGGCCACCGCGAGGTGTCCTACCGGGTCCGCTCGGACCTGCGCGGCCGCTATCCGCTGGGCCCGCTCCAGCTGCGGCTGACGGACCCCTTCGGCATGTGCGAGCTGACCCGGTCCTTCTCGGCCCAGGACACCCTGACGGTCATCCCGCGCGTGGTGCCGCTGGCCCCGGTCCGCTTCGCCGGCGAGGCCAAGGGGTACGGCGACGGGCGGCAGCGCTCGCCGGCCCTCGCGGGCGAGGACGACGTGATCCCGCGCGGCTACCGCTACGGCGACGACCTGCGCCGGGTGCACTGGCGCTCCACCGCGCGCTACGGCGAGCTGATGGTGCGCCGCGAGGAGCAGCCCCGGCGCTCCCGGTGCACCGTGCTGCTGGACACCCGCGGCGGTGCCTACGAGGGCGCGGGCCCGGACTCGGCCTTCGAGTGGGCCGTCTCCGCCGCCGCCTCGGTGCTCGCGCACATGCTGGAGCGCGGCTTCTCGGTACGGCTGCTGACCGACGGCGGCAGCACGGTGCCGGGCGAGGGCGGCGACGGCTTCGCGGGCTCCGGCCAGGAGGTTGCGGAGGCGGCCGGCCTGCTGCTGGACACCCTCGCGGTGATCGACTACTCCGACGGCACCGGCCTGTCCCGCGCCTACGACGTGCTGCGCGCCGGAAACGAGGGGCTGCTGATCGCCTTCCTCGGCGACCTGGACGAGGACCAGGCCACCACGGTCGCCAAGATGAGCCGGCGCAGCGGCGGCGCCGTCGCCTTCGTGCTGGACCCCGACACCTGGACGCGGGAGGCGACCGACGTGCCCCGGCCCGGCCACCGGCACACGGAGCGGCTGCGGCTGCTGCGCGAGGCGGGCTGGACGGCGCTGAGCGTGCCGCGCGGCGCGGCGCTGGACGGACTGTGGCGGCAGGCGGACCGGGAGCGCTCGGCTCTGGCGTCGCTGAGCGGGGAGGCACGGGGATGAGCGGACGGGCACGACTGGCGCTGTGCGCGGCGGCGGCCACGCTGATGGCGTCCTGCGCGCTGCTGCCGCTGGTCGCCAAGCCGACCTGGCTGCTGCAACTGGTGCCGCTGGTGGCCGTGCAGACCGGGGTGGGCGCGGCGGCCCGGCGGGTGCCGCTGGGCCGGTCGCTGACCCTGGCGGCGCAGCTCCTGGTCACCCTGGTGCTGCTCACCCTGGTGTGCGCCCGGCAGCACGCGATCGCCGGGCTGATCCCGGGCCCGGACACCTTCCGGTACTTCGCCGAGCTGCTCGGCGAGGGCACGGACGACATCAGCCGGTACGCGATACCGGCGCCGGTCACCGACGGCATCAGGCTGATGCTGATCGGCGGTGTGCTGCTGATCGGGCTGCTGGTGGACACGCTCGCGGTGACGTTCCGCAGCGCGGCCCCGGCCGGGCTGCCGCTGCTCGCGCTGTACTCGGTGGCGGCGGGCCTGTCCGACGGCGGCGCCGACTGGCTGTGGTTCCTGGTGGCGGCGGCCGGCTATCTGATGCTGCTGCTCGCCGAGGGCCGGGACCGGCTCGCCCAGTGGGGCCGGGTCTTCGGCGGCCCGGCCCGCGCGCCGGGCGCCCCGGAGGCGGGTCCGCCGGCGCCGGTGCGCACCGGCCGCCGGATCGGCGCGGTCGCGCTCGGCGTGGCCCTGGTCGTGCCGCTCGCGCTGCCCTCGCTGGACGGCGGCCTGCTGGACAGCGCCCGCGACGGCATGAGGGCGGGCGGCGGCGACGGGGGCACGATCTCGGCGGTCAACCCGCTGGTGTCGCTGCGCGACAGCCTGAACACCGACGACGACCGCCAGGTGCTGTCCCTGCGGACCAGCACCAACGACCTCTCCGACCTGTATCTGCGGATCGTCTCCCTGGACGAGTTCGACGGCACCACCTGGAAGCCGGCCCAGCGGCATGTCGTCGACGTACCGGACCGGCTGCCCGCACCCGCCGGCCTGGAGGACGACGTCCGGCGCGGCGCGATACGGACGACGATCACGGCCTCGGACTCCTACGCCCAGGACTGGCTGCCGATGCCGTATCCGCCGAGCAAGGTGCAGATCAGCGGCCGGTGGCGGTACGAGCCGGACGGGATGACCCTGGTCGGCGACCACGGCCAGACCACGCGGGGCGAGACCTACCAGGTGACCAGCCTGGACGTGGAGCCGACCGCGGAGCAGCTGGCCGCCGCGCCCCGGCCGCCGGCCGCCCTGCGGGACGAGTACACCAAGGTGCCGTCCTCGCTGCCGAAGGTGGTGGCCCGCACCGCCAAGGAGATCACCGAGGGCACGCGCAGTCACTACGAGGAGGCGGTCAAGCTCCAGGACTACTTCGCCGTCACCGGAGGCTTCCAGTACGACACCCAGGTGGAGGTCGGCCGGGGGTCGGGCGCCATCGCGACCTTCCTGGAGAAGAAGCAGGGCTTCTGCGTCCACTTCTCCTTCGCGATGGCGGCGATGGCCCGGACGCTGGGCATCCCGGCCCGGGTGGCGGTGGGCTTCGCGCCGGGCACTCCGCAGGCCGACGGCACGGTGGCGGTCAACCAGCGGGACGCGCACGCCTGGCCCGAGCTGTACTTCGAGGGCGTGGGCTGGACCCGGTTCGAGCCGACCCCGACCCGGGGCACCACACCGTCGTACACCCAGTCGGACACCGCGGGCAGTTCGCTGCCCGAGGAGGCGCTGCCGTCCAGGGGCGCGTCCTCGGCGCCGTCGGTGCCGGCCTCGCCGAGCGAGAGCTGCGCCGGCGGGCTGCGCCGGCTCGAGGCCTGCGACAGCCCGTCCGCGGCGGTGGCCGCGCACCACGGCCACGACGGCACGGACTGGTGGGCGTGGCTGCTGATCGGGGTGGGTTCGCTGGTGGTCCTGGCGGTGCTGCTGGCGCCGCTGCTGTGGCGGCAGCGGATGCGCGCGCTGCGGCTGGGCGGGCATGCCCGGACCGCGCAGGGCACGGCGGCGCACATCCTGGCCGCCTGGCAGGAGCTGGCGGACAGCGCCTGGGACCACGGCGTCACGCCGGACGAGTCGCTGACCCCGCGCAAGGCCGCCGAGCGGATCGTCCGGCTCGGGCGGCTGGACCCGGCGGCCGGGGCCGCGGTGCACCGGGTGGCGGACGCGGTGGAACAGGCGCTGTACGCGCCCCGGCCGCGGCCGGCGGCGGGCACGGCGCAGGACGTGCGCCGGGTGATCGAGGCGCTGGGCGGCGTGGGGGGCGCCGGGAGGCGGCTGCGGGCACTGTTCCTGCCCCGCTCGTCGGTCCGGGCGTGGTGGGCGGTGACGGCCCGCTGCTCGGCGCTGCGGGCGCGGGCCGTGGCGGCCCGGCCGGCGCTGCGCCGGCCGTCCGGGCAGCAGAGCTGAGCCCGCGGGCCGAGGACACGGCTGAGGGGCGGCCACCTCGCGGTGGCCGCCCCTCACGTGTGTCTGCCGGGTCAGCGGCCCTGTTCGTCCCGGCGGCGCTGCCAGCGCTGCTCGATGCGGTCCATCATGGAGCGTCTGGGCCGCACCTGCCGACGGCCGGCGGCCGGCGGCTGCTCGCCCGGTTTCGGGGTCTTGCGCCAGCCGGTGACGGCCAGCACGGCGCAGCCCAACATGACGAGGAAACCCACCACGCTGACCCAGATCAGCTGCATGACCATTCCGGTCATGAGGAGCGCGATACCGATGAGAAAACCCGCGACCGCCTGGTAGACCCGCCGACGGGTGTACGTCCGCAGCCCACTTCCCTCAAGCGCCGACGCGAACTTGGGATCTTCGGCGTACAACGCTCGCTCCATCTGCTCGAGCATGCGCTGCTCGTGCTCTGAGAGCGGCACGGAGTCCTCCTCATCGTGCAGTCGCCGGGGCGACCCGGGGGGTCCCTTCAGGATAGGCAGGGAATCGCCCCCGTGAAACCCGCCCCTCTACGCCAATTGGCCAACCGGATTCCGTCATGGCCGTCCGGCTCGCTGAGGCTTCCATTCCCCGGCGGCCGACTCGTCATGCCGAGCGGTGTACCTCGATCATACGGCGCAAACCGCTCGATCGGGGGGCCTGTGGTGTACTCCATGCGCGGCCGAGGCGCTGATCAGCGGCTGTTCCCGATGGTGCGCTCAGGACGCTCGAGGCCCCCATGGCACTCAGCTTCCGGCGGCACCCGGCGTCTCGCCGAGCACATGGAGCTGCGTGGCGACGGAGTGGAACGCGGGCAGTTCGGCCGCCGCGGCCTCCAGCCTCAGCAGCGCGTCCACGGCACCGGGCTCGGTGTCCACCAGGACGCCGGGCACCAGGTCGGCGAAGACGCGCACGCCGTGCACCGCGCCGACCCGCAGGCCGGCGCCCTCGACCAGCGCCGTGAGCTGCTCGGCGGTGAACCGGCGGGGCATCGGGTCGCCGCCGCCCCAGCGGCCGTCGGGGTCCTGGAGCGCCTGGTGGGCCTCGGAGAAGTGGCCGGCGAGGGCGCGGGCGAGCACGGCGCCGCCGAGGCCGGCGGCGAGCAGGCTGAGGACGCCCTCGGGGCGCAGCGCGGCGACGGCGTTGCGGACGCCCTCGGCCGGGTCGTCCACGTACTCCAGGACGCC
Organism: Streptomyces sp. SCL15-4; assembly: GCF_033366695.1. Classification (NCBI taxonomy): domain Bacteria; kingdom Bacillati; phylum Actinomycetota; class Actinomycetes; order Kitasatosporales; family Streptomycetaceae; genus Streptomyces; species Streptomyces sp. SCL15-4. Next base: position 6,123,376 of record NZ_JAOBTQ010000001.1, on the reverse strand, counting down.
GTGGCACAGGACGGCGTCGTGACCGCCGCGCTCGACCACGTCGAACAGGCCGTGCACGTCGCCCTGGACGCCCCGGACCCGGTCGGCGACGCCGGCCTCGGCGGCGCGGCGCTCCAGGGCGAAGAGGGCGTTGGGGCTGGGGTCGACCACGGTGACCCGGTGGCCGAGGCGGGCGAGGGGCACGGCGAAGTTCCCGCTGCCGCCCCCAGTGTCGAGGACGTCCAGCGAGTCCCGGCCCGTGGCCTTGACCCGGCGGTCGAGGGCGTCCCGCAGGACGTCCCAGACCACGGCGGTACGCAGGGAGGCGCGGGGGCGCGACGGGTCCGACACGGCAGTTGACTCCTCGGCGGGTCTGCGGGCTTCAGGCGACTCCACCCTATTGCCTCCGGCCCCGCGGCAGGTCATCGCGTCGGCGTCCGCCCTGGTGCGTCGGCGTCCTGGCGGGGCTGGGGCAGGACCGGATGGAGGTGGAGCATCCGCTCGACGATGCGCAGGAACATCGCCACGTCGCGTATCAGGTCGTCGGCGTCCCGCCGGCCGGCCGCGCCCCGGATGCCCGCCTCGGCGCGGGCGCGGCGCGCGGCGCCGGAGGCGAACAGCGCGCTCCACTCGGTCAGCTCCGGCGCGATCTCGGGCAGCACCTCCCAGGCGCTGCGGATGCGGGCCCGGCGGCGCGGGGAGGTCTCGGGCCGGCCGCGGGCCGCGAGCACGGCGGCGGCGGTGCGCAGGGCGGCGAGGTGGGCCGTGGCGTACCGCTCGTTCGGGGTGTCCAGGAGCGTGGCCTCCTCCAGTCCGGCCCGGGCCTTGGCGAGCAGGTCGAGAGCGGCGGGCGGGGCCGTGGCCCGGCGGAGCACGGGGTGCACGTCGCTCGCCGGGCCGGTCAGTGAGGGGGCAGGGCCGGTGGCGCGGCGCCGGCGGGCGGCGGCTGCGGACGAGTGGGCCATGACGAACCTCCTGTCGTCTGGGTGACGGCACGAATGCCGTATGTACCCATCGTGAGCTATGCCACTGACAATCCGTTCCGAGCTGGGCTTTCACCGCCGGGCGAGGGCACCTGTGAGAATCGGGGCCATGGAAAGCACCAGCGTTAGGGCCGGCGGGAGCACGCGCCGCGAGGCCACCCGGCAGAAGCTCTACGAGGCGGCCGTCACGCTCATCGCCGAGCAGGGCTTCTCCGCGACCACGGTGGACGAGATCGCCGAGCGGGCCGGGGTCGCCAAGGGCACGGTCTACTACAACTTCGCCAGCAAGTCCGTGCTCTTCGAGGAACTGCTGCGGCACGGTGTCGGCCTGCTCACCGCGTCCTTGAAGGAGGCCGCCGAGGGGACGGCGCGCGCCGGGGGCGGCAAGGTGGACGCGCTGGACGCGATGGTCCGCGCGGGACTGGTCTTCATCGACCGCTATCCGGCCTTCACCCAGCTGTACGTGGCGGAGCTGTGGCGCACCAACCGGGCCTGGCAGTCCACCTTGATGGTGGTGCGGCAGCAGGCGGTCGCGGTGGTGGAGGGGGTGCTGCGCGAGGGCGTGGCGGCCGGCGAGTTCAGCGACGAGATCGATGTGCCGCTGACGGCGGCGGCGCTGGTCGGCATGGTGCTGGTGGCCGCGCTGGACTGGAAGTCCTTCCAGCCGGAGCGGTCCCTTGACGACGTCCACGCGGCCCTGTCCCGGCTGCTCCAGGGGCGGGTCAGCGGCCGGATCTGAGGCATCCGGTTCCCAGCGGATGCCGCGGGGCCGAGGAGGGCGGAAAGAGAAGGCGCCGGACCGTTGCCGGTCCGGCGCCTTCCCGTCTCCCCCGTGATCCCCCCGTACTCCCCCGTACGGGCTCCCCCTGTCCGGCCCCCGTGGCGATCGTCCCCCGAGGCCCCCGTCTCGCTTCCGCCGACGGATCGGCGGAAGGAGCGGCGACGGTCCGGGCCCCGCTCCGCCGCCCCGTGTCGGCGGTGCCGGGCCGTCCCCCTGCCGTGCCTCCACTCTCCCGTCCCGGCGGCCGGCGCCCCATCCGCACGGGTACTCATCCGGCGGTCTGAGTACGTGTACTCAGACCTCCGCCCGCGTGCCCAGGCCGCCGGCCCGCCGACTGGCTACGATCGCCTCCGTGTCCGTACTCCCTCTGGTCTTCACCAGCGGCTGGGCCAGCGGTGTCAACGCCTACGCGGTGGTGCTGCTGCTCGGCCTGTTCGGCGTGACGGGGATCGGCGCGGACGTGCCGCAGACATTGCAGCGCCCGGAGGTGCTGATCGTCGCGGGCGTGCTGTTCCTGTGCGAGGCCGTCGCCGACAAGATCCCGTACGTGGACTCGCTGTGGGACTCCGTGCACACGGTGGTCCGTCCGCTCGCCGGGGCCTGGGTGGGGGCGCTGCTCGCCGGGCAGAGCGGGTCGGTGTCCGACGTGGCGGCCGGGCTGCTCGGCGGCTCCACCGCGCTGGCCAGCCATGCCGTCAAGGCGGGGACGCGGATGGCGGTCAACGCCTCGCCCGAGCCGTTCAGCAACATCGTGCTGAGCGTGGCCGAGGACCTCGGGGCCGGGGGCGTGCTGGCGTTCGCGGTGTTCCATCCGGTGGCGGCCGCGGTGATCGCCGGCGTCCTGCTGGCCGGCGGGCTGCTGGCGCTGGTGTTCCTGTTCTCGCGCATCCGTCGTTTCCTGCGCCGCCGGGCCCGTGGGCGCGAGGCGCGACGGGCCTCCTCACGACCCCGCTGACCTGCGCCGGGGCCGCCCGGCGGCCGGATTGTCGGTGGCGGTCGATAAAGTCGCGGGCATGGCACGGATTGCGGTGATCGGCGCCGGGACGGGCGCGATGGCGGCCGCCGCCCGGCTGGCCGTCGCGGGCCACCGGGTGGTGGTGTACGAGCGTACGGAGACGTACGGCGGTGCGGTGCGCCGGTTCGAGCGGGACGGCTTCGGCTTCGACACGGGCCCGGGACTGCTCACGCTGCCCGCGGTCTACCGCGACCTGTTCGTGAAGACCGGCAAGGAGCCGCTGGAGGACTGCGTCGAGCTGGTCCAGGTCGACCCGTCGTCGCGGCACGTCTTCGCGGACGGCAGCGAGGTGGCGCTGGCCAACGCCACGCGCGCGGGGGTCGTCGCGGCCCTGGACGAGGCGCTGGGAGCGGGCGCGGGCGAGCGCTGGGGCGAGTTCCTGGTGCGGGCCCGCGAGGCGTGGGACCGCACCCGCCGGCCGCTGCTGGAAGAGCCGCTGTGGCCGAACTGGCGGGTGCTGGCCGAGAAGGAGCCGTATCCGGCGGTGCCGCACAAGCGGCTGCTGCGCACGCGCCGGGCCGCGACACTGGCCGAGGTCGGCGCCTGGGAGCTGCGGGACGAGCGTCTGTCGGCCCTGCTGACCAGTCATGCGCTCGCCCACGGCCTGGACCCGCGGACCGCTCCGGCGAGCGCGGCGGTGCTGGCGTACATGGAGCACGCCTTCGGCACCTGGTATGTGCGCGGCGGCATCCGGGAGCTGGCGCGCGCGGTGTACGAGCGGTGCCTGAAGCGGCGGGTGGAGTTCGTCTTCGGCGCCGAGGTCACCCGGATCGTGGAGAAGGACGGCCGGGCGGCGGGCGTGGAGCTGGCCGGAGGCGCGGTGGCGGAGGCGGACCATGTCGTGGCCGACGTCCATCCGGCGCGGCTGCGGGCACTGACGGACCGTCCGCTGGACGGCGAGGACGAGGTGCGGGCCGATCCCGAGGCCGCGCCGCCCGGCCGGTTCACCGTGCTGCTCGCCCTGCGCGGCGCCCCGGAGTCCGGTGCCGCGCACCGCACGGTCGTGCATCCGGCGGACCCGGAGCGGGAGTGGGACTTCCTGGCCTCGCCGGGCGGTGACGAACCGCCGTCGCCGACGGTGACCGTGCTGCGTCCCGGCGATCCGGCGCTGCGGCCGGACGACGGGCACGAGTCGGCGGTGCTGTCCGCCGTGGTGCCGACGCGGGCCGCCTGGGACGACGCGCGCGTGGTCGCCCGGTACACGGACCTGCTGCTGGAGGCCGCCGGGCGGGCGATACCGGGCCTGCGGGACCGGCTGCTGTGGCACGAGGTGCGGACGCCGGGCGCCACCGAGGAGGAGACGGGCGCCCGCGCCGGGTCCGTGCCCGCGCCCGCGCTCGCCGCCGGCCGGGGACGCTTCCTGCATCCGGCGAACACCACGCGGCTGCCGGGGCTGTACCGGGCCGGCGGCTGGGCCCACCCGGGCGGCGGACTGGCGCACGCCGGCATGTCGGGCGCCCTGGTGGCCGGGCTGATCGTGGAGGGGCCGCGGTTCCGCGGCTCCCAGTGACGCCCGGCCGGGCGGCTCAGAAGCGGTACTGCTCGTCGTAGCCGGCCCCGTCCGGCTGCCGCGGGTACGGCTGCTCCGGCGGGAGTTCGCCGCCGTGGCTGTCGTCGCTGCGCTGCTGCGGCACCCACACCCCGCCGGGCGGGGTCTCGGCGTGACCGGCGGGGGCGTACGGGTCCTGGGCGTAGCCCGGCTGCTGTCCGTACTGCTCGGTGTAGCCCTGGTCGTAGGAGGCGTAGGGCCGGCTGCCGATGTAGGGGTCGGAGTAGTTGGCGTACCCCTGCTGTCCGGCCGCGGGGTCGTAGCCGTAGTCCTGCTGGCCGTAGCCGGGGTAGTAGACGGGGGCCTGCGGGTCGGGGGCCGGGTAGGCGGGGTCGTCGTAGGCGCCGTAGCCGCCGGTGTTCCCGGCGGACTGGGGTGCGTGGACGGCGGTGGACTCGGCGGCGGTGGGCTCGGCCGGACGGGTGGCGGCCGGGGTGAAGACGTCGTCGCGGTCGTAGTCGTCGTCGAAGCCGCCGGGCGCCTGGGCGGAGTCGTAGGGCTCCGGGGCGATGCCGGACGTGTCGGGGACTCCGGGGGACGCGGGGGCCGGGTCCTTGCGGTCGGCGCGGCCGCGACGGCGCTTGCTGGCGCCGCCGGCCTGCGGGCCGGGCCGGCGGACCGCCCAGCCGGAGGCGAAGCCGCGGCGGAACGACAGCGTGACGAAGGTCTGGCCGACCGCGAAGGCGATCGCGCCCAGCGCGATCACGATCACGGAGGGCAACAGCACACCGATCACGACGCCGAGGAAGCCGGCGAAGGCCAGGAGCCGCCAGCGCAGCCGCGCCTTGTACTGCAGCAGCACCTCGCCCAGCAACCACAGCGCGACGCCGCCGAACGCGATGTAGAGGACCGTCCAGCCCATGTACGCCCCTCTCCCAGTGCCCGCTACTCCCCGTGACCGCTACGCAGTGTGTCCTATCGCGGTGCGGCCGGTCTAGGCCCGCGGGGGGTGGTGCAGGCCCAGGTTCTCGTAGATCTCCAGGGTCGCCGTGGAGTTGTTCAGCGTGATGAAGTGCAGTCCGGGCACTCCCTCGGCCAGCAGCCGAGCGCAGAACTCCGTGGCGAACTCGATACCGATGGAGCGTACCGCCGCCGGATCGTCCTTCGCCGTCAGGATCCGCTCTTTCAGGGCGTCCGGGACAAAGGCGTTACTGAGCTTCGGCAGCCGCTCCAGCATTTTCACGCTCGTGACCGGCAGGATCTCCGGGATGACCGGTGTGTCACACCCGGCGGCCACCACGCGGTCGCGCAGCCGGAGGTAGGACTCGGGCTGGAAGAACATCTGTGTGATGGCGTAGTCGGCGCCCGCGCGGCACTTGTCCACGAAGCGCGCCACGTCGGTGTCCCAGTCCGCCGAGCGCGGGTGCATCTCCGGGAACGCGGCGACGCCCACGCAGAAGTCGCCCGACTCCTTGATGAGCCGGACGAGTTCGGCGGCGTAGGTCAGGCCCCGGGGGTGCGGCACCCACTCGCCCATCGGGTCGCCGGGCGGGTCGCCGCGCACGGCGAGCATGTTGCGGATCCCGGCGTCCGCGTACTGGCCGATGATGTTGCGCAGCTCGGCGATGGAGTGGTCGACCGCGGTGAGGTGGGCGACCGGGGTCAGCGTCGTGTCGGCGACGATCTGCTGGGTCTCCTTGACCGTGCCCGCGCGGGTGGAGCCGCCGGCGCCGTAGGTCACGGAGACGAAGTCGGGAGCGACCGCCTCGACCCGCCGGAGCGCGCTCCACAAGTTCCGCTCACCCTTGGGAGTCTTCGGCGCGGAGAACTCGAACGAGTACGTCGTCTTGCCGGCGGCGAGCATATCGCTCACGGTGCGTGCGCGATCAGTCCTGGTGGACGGGGTTCCGAGGGCCATACGGGCAGGTTAGCCAGGGGCGGACGGTCCCCCAACCGGACCTCGGAAATTGCCCGAATTGTCGGGCCGCTGTCCATCCCTTGGACATGATCCCGGACGTCGGCGGTCCGCCGGGGTGCTACGCCTGCCGCAGCCGCCCGGCGAACTCCGCCGCCGCCGCGCCGGGGTCGTCCGCCCCGGTGATCGCGCGGACCACGACCACCCGGCGGGCGCCGGCGTCCAGCACCTGGTCCAGGTTGCCCAGGTCGATGCCGCCGATGGCGAACCAGGGGCGGTCGGTGCGCAGGCCCGCCGCGTAGCGGACCAGGCCGAGGCCCGGGGCGTGGCGGCCGGGCTTGGTGGGGGTGGGCCAGCACGGGCCGGTGCAGAAGTAGTCCACGCCGTCCTGGACGGCGGCCGCGGCGGCCTCGTCCTCGGCGTGCGTGGAGCGGCCGATCAGCACCCCGTCGCCGAGGATCGCGCGGGCCGCGGGGACCGGCAGGTCGCCCTGGCCGAGGTGCAGCACCCCGGCGCGGGCCGCGTGGGCGACGTCGGCCCGGTCGTTGACCGCGAGCAGCTTGCCGTGCCGGGCGCAAGCGTCGGCGAAGACCGCCAGGTGCTCCAGTTCCTCGGCGGCCTCCATGCCCTTGTCGCGCAGCTGCACGATGTCGACGCCGCCGGCCAGCACCGCGTCCAGGAACTCGGGCAGGTCGCCCTGGCGCTTGCGGGCGTCCGTGCAGAGGTACAGGCGGGCGTCGGCGAGCGCGGCGCGGGCGGTGTCGGACATGCGTGGGTCCCCCCGTGGTCGGTGTCCGTGGCGGTTTTCGGCGGTGCGGTGCGGTGCGCGGCGTGGTGCTCGGCGCCGCGGGCGTACGGCGTGGTGCTCGGCGCCGGCGGTGTGCGGCGTGGTGCCTGGTGCCGTCGGCTTACGGCGTGGTGCTTGGTGGTGCCGGTGTGCGGCGTGGTGCTTGGTGCGCCGGTATACGGCGCTGTGCCAGGCGCCGGTGTTCGGCGTGGTGTGCCTGGTGCCGGCGTTCGGCATGGCGCCCCGTGCCGGTGTCCGGCGTGGCGCCCGGGCCGGTGTCCGGTCTGGCGGCCCCGGGCCGGTGTCCGGGCACGGTCGGCCGCCGGTGGCGGTGTGCGGGCGGGCGGCCCGCACACCGCGCCGGGTGCGGGTCGCTCAGACGGCGAGCGCCTGGGCGCGGCGCTTCACCTCCGTGCCGCGATTCTCGCTCAGGGCCTGCGCGGGAGTGCCGGGCAGGGACGGGTCGGGGGTGAAGAGCCACTCGATCATCTCTTCGACCGTGAAGCCGTCGTCCCGCAGGAGCGTCAGCGTCCCGGACAGGCCCTTGACCACCTTGTCCCCGTCGATGAAGGCGGCGGGCACGTGCAGCGCCCTGTTCTCACCCCGGCGTACGGCGATGAGCTGGCCCTCCTTGACCAGCTGCCGGACGCGCGTCACCTCGACGCCGAGCATCTCGGCGATGTCGGGGAGGGTGAGCCAGGCGGGGACGAGAGCATCGATCTTTGCGTCAATCTCGGTCACAGCACCTAGGGTAGGCGCTCGGCGGGTGCGGTCGCGAAAGGTCGTCGGCCGTCCGCGGCGCCGTCGTGGCTGGTCGGGCCCCCGCGACCCCGTGACGCCGTCAGTCGGCGGTGGCGTTCTTCAGCGGCCGGGACGGGTCCGCCAGCGCCTCGGCGTCCATGATCCGGCCCGCCTCGATCAGGCGGCGGCCCTGGGCCAGGTCGCGCGGGCGGCCCACGGCCAGCAGGGCGACCAGGCGGCCCTCGCCGAGCCAGCACACCGTCCAGGACGGGCCCGCCGGGTCGCCGCGCCACACCGGGCGGTCGGCCGCGGTGTGGTGGCCGGCGTACTGCACGAACCGGCCGAACTGCTCCGACCAGAAGTAGGGCACCGGGTCGTAGACCGCCGGGGTCTCGCCGAGGATGTCCGCGGCGACCGTGCGCGGGCCCTGCAGGGCGTTGTCCCAGTGGTGCACCAGGAGCCGTTCGCCGTAGCGGGCCGAGGGGAAGGACGCGCAGTCGCCGACGGCGTACACATCCGGTACCGAGGTGCGCAGCCGGTCGTCGGCGAGAACCTCGCCGTGCGCGCCCAGCCCGACGCCGGAGCCGGCCAGCCAGGCGGTGGCGGGGCGGGCGCCGATGCCGACGACGACGGCGCCCGCGGGCAGCCGGGTGCCGTCGGCGAGCAGCACCGCGCCGGGCTCGACGCGGTCCACGCGCGCGCGGGTGCGCAGCGCGATGCCCGCGTCGGCGTACCAGCCGGCCATGGGCGCGGTGACCTCGGCGGGCAGGGCGCCGGCCAGCGGGTGGTCGGCGGCCTCCACGACGGTGACCGCGCAGCCGGCCTCGCGGGCGGCGGTGGCGAACTCGGCGCCGATCCAGCCGGCGCCCACGACCACGATGTCGTGCTGCCGGGCGAGCACGGGGCGCAGCCGTGCGGCGTCGTCGAGGGTGCGCAGCAGGTGCACGCCGGGCACGCCCTCGGCGCCGGGCAGCGTGACCGGTTCGGCGCCGGTGGCGAGGACCAACACGTCGTAGGTCACCACGCCGTGCTCGGTGTCCAGCTCGCGCGCGGCGGGCCTGAGGGCGCGCACCTCGCAGCCGAGCCGCAGTTCGACGCCGAGGGACTCGAAGTCCACGTCGAAGGCGGAGCCCTCGGCCGTGCCGAGCAGCACCGCCTTCGACAGCGGCGGCCGGTCGTACGGCTGGTGCGGTTCGGCGCCGATGACGGTCACCGGGCCCTTGAAGCCCTGTTCCCGCAGGGCGACCGCGGTCTGCACCCCGGCCATGCCCGCGCCGACGACGACCACGCGCCGCTCCTGTGCCGTGCCCTCGTGCGGTGTCTGCTCGCTCACGCGATCACCTTAGACACATGACGGAACGTCAGTCAGCGGGTGTGCTCGGTGACCTGCTCCACAACGCTGGTGCCACGGCCCGGCGCGGACTCCCACTCCCAGGTCTCCGCCAGCCGCAGCCGCCCGTCCGCCAGTTCCTCGACCATGGACACGCAGTGCCCGGAGGCGGTCGTCCCGTCGGTCCTGAGCTGCACGTACCGGAAGTCCAGCCGGTCCCCCTCACGGGTGCCGACCAGATGGCCGCGCACGACATCGCCGCCCGCGTAGTCGGCCCAGATCTCGCCGTCCTTCTCGTGGTAGGCGAACCGGGTGCGGGTGCCCACCTGGCCCGGGGCCTGGTCCGACACGGGGGCGAAGAACAGTCCGTCGAGCGAACGGGCCATGAAACGGGGCTCCCTTACGGGTGAGGAGGACGGCGGGCTAGGGTGGCCACCGTACAAGCACTCGCGGGAGCCCGGACGACCGGGCTGAGAGGGAGGCTCGCGGCCTCCGACCGTACGAACCTGATCCGGGTCATGCCGGCGAAGGGAGGGGCTTACCGCCCATGTCGTCACGTACGTCCGACGTCCTCGTCATCGGGGGCGGGATCATCGGCCTGGTCACGGCCTGGCGTGCCGCGCAGCGCGGGCTCGCCACGGCCGTCGTGGACCCCGGACCCGGGGGCGGGGCCGCCCGGGTGGCGGCCGGGATGCTGGCCGCGGTCACCGAGCTGCACTACGGCGAGGAGACCCTGCTCGGCCTGAACCTGGCGTCCGCGCACCGCTATCCGCAGTTCGCGGCCGAGCTGACCGAGCTGACCGGCCACGACCTCGGCTACCGCCGCTGCGGCACCCTCGCCGTCGCGCTGGACGCCGACGACCGCGCCCACCTGCGCGAACTGCACGCCCTCCAGCAGCGCCACGGCCTGGAGTCGGAGTGGCTGACCGGGCGGGAGTGCCGGCGTCTGGAGCCGATGCTCGCGCCGGGGGTGCGCGGCGGGCTGCGGGTCGACGGCGACCACCAGATCGATCCGCGCCGGCTGGCCGCGGCCCTGGTCGTCGCCTGCGAGCGGTCCGGTGTGGCGTTCCACCGCGTCCGGGCCGAGCGCCTGGACGTGGCCGGGGACCGGGCCGCCGGAGTCACCACGGCCGACGGGACCGCGCTCCACGCGGGGCAGGTGGTGCTCGCGGCGGGCAGCCTGAGCGGCTGCCTCGCGGGCGTGCCGGCCGAGGCGCTGCCTCCGGTGCGGCCGGTCAAGGGGCAGGTGCTGCGGCTGACCGTGCCGCCCCGGTACGCACCGTTCCTGAGCCGGACCGTGCGGGCCGTGGTGCGCGGCGGCCAGGTCTACCTGGTGCCCCGGGAGAACGGCGAGCTGGTCGTCGGCGCCACCAGCGAGGAGCTGGGCTGGGACACCACGGTCACCGCCGGCGGCGTGTACGAGCTGCTGCGCGACGCCCACGAGCTGGTGCCCGGCATCACCGAGCTGCCGCTCACCGAGACCCGGGCCGGACTGCGCCCCGGCTCCCCGGACAACGCGCCGCTGCTCGGCCCGTCCGCCCTGGCCGGACTGCTGCTGGCCACCGGGCACTACCGCAACGGGGTGCTGCTCACTCCGGTCACCGGGGACGTACTGGCGCACACCCTGGTCACCGGCGAGCTTCCGGAAGAGGCACGTCCGTTCACTCCCCGGCGCTTCGGCGCCGCACCCACGGAACAGCTGGAGCAGCCCGTATGAGCAACTCCGTCACCATCTCCGTCAACGGCGAACCCCGCCGCGTCGCTCCCGGCACCGCGCTGGACGCGCTGGTCGGCACCCTCACGGAGGCGCCGCGCGGGGTGGCCGCCGCCGTCAACGAGACCGTCGTCCCGCGCACCCGGTGGGCGACGACCGCGCTCGCCGAGGGCGACCGCGTCGAGGTCCTCACCGCCGTACAGGGAGGCTGAGCCATGGCCGACGACGCGCTGGTCCTCGGGGACCTGACCCTCTCCTCCCGGCTGATCATGGGCACGGGCGGGGCACCCAGCCTGGAGGTGCTGGAACGCGCGCTGGTCGCCTCCGGTACGGAGCTGACGACCGTCGCGATGCGCCGGGTGGACGCTTCCGTGCACGGCTCGGTGCTGTCGGTGCTGGAGAAGCTCGGCATCCGGGTGCTGCCGAACACGGCGGGCTGCTTCACCGCCGGGGAGGCGGTGCTGACCGCGCGGCTGGCCCGGGAGGCGCTGGGCACGAACCTGGTCAAGCTGGAGGTCATCGCCGACGAGCGGACCCTGCTGCCGGACCCGGTGGAGACGCTGGAGGCGGCGGAGACGCTGGTCGACGACGGGTTCACGGTGCTGCCGTACACCAACGACGACCCGGTGCTCGCGCGCCGGCTCCAGGACGTGGGGTGCGCGGCCGTCATGCCGCTGGGCTCGCCGATCGGGTCGGGGCTCGGGATCCGCAACCCGCACAACTTCCAGCTGATCGTGGAGCACGCGAGCGTGCCGGTGATCCTGGACGCGGGGGCCGGGACGGCGTCCGACGCGGCGCTGGCGATGGAGCTGGGGTGTGCGGGGGTGATGCTGGCGTCGGCGGTGACCCGGGCGCAGGAGCCGGAGCTGATGGCGGCGGCGATGCGGCACGCCGTGGAGGGGGGCCGGCTGGCCCGGCTGGCGGGGCGGATCCCGCGCAGGTATCTCGCCGAGGCGTCCTCCCCGACGCAGGGCCTGGCGGTGCTGGACCCGGAGCGCCCCGCGTTCTGACCGGTGCCGCGACCCCCGTCGCTCGCGTGTGTCGCGTCACAGGTCGGCTTCAGTACCGGTGCGGTCCGCGACGGGCGGGCGGGTCCGCCGGTCGGTCCTCGTAGACTCGCCTGCGTGGATACGACCCTTCAGGACCCCCTCGTCGGGCAGGTGCTCGACGGCCGGTACCGCGTCGACGCGCGGATCGCGGCGGGCGGGATGGCCACGGTCTACCGGGCCCTGGACACCCGCCTGGACCGTGTGCTCGCGCTGAAGGTGATGCACCCGGCGCTCGCGGCCGACGGGGCCTTCGTCGAGCGGTTCATCCGGGAGGCCAAGTCGGTCGCCCGGCTGGACCACCCGAACGTGGTGCAGGTCTTCGACCAGGGCACCGACGGGTCGTACGTCTATCTGGCGATGGAGTACATCGCCGGCTGCACCCTGCGGGACGTGCTGCGCGAGCGCGGGGCCGTGCAGCCGCGGGCCGCGCTGGACATCCTGGAGCCGGTACTCGCCGCGCTCGGCGCCGCGCACCGGGCCGGGTTCGTGCACCGGGACATGAAGCCGGAGAACGTGCTGATCGGCGACGACGGCCGGGTCAAGGTGGCCGACTTCGGGCTGGTGCGCTCCGTGGACACGGTGACCAGCACGACGGGCGCCGTGCTCGGCACCGTCTCCTACCTCGCGCCCGAGCAGATCGAGAACGGCACCACCGACCCGCGCGTCGACGTGTACGCGTGCGGGGTGGTCCTGTACGAGATGCTGACCGGCGCGAAGCCGTTCTCCGGACAGTCCCCGGCCCAGGTGCTCTACCAGCACCTGCACGCCGACGTGCCCCCGCCCTCCGCGCTGGTGCCGGGCCTGCCCGGCGCGCTGGACGAGCTGGTGGCGTCGGCCACCGCGCGCACCCCGGAGCCGCGCCCCGAGGACGCGGTGGCGCTGCTCGCCCTGACGCGCGCGGCCCGGCTGACGCTGACCGACGAGCAGCTGGACGCGCTGCCGCCGCAGGCGCTGACCGCCGGGCACGACAACGCCGAGGACCGTACGAGCGTGATCCCGCGCGCGCTGACCGTGCCGCGGCCCCGGCCGGCCGACGAGGACGCCTCCGCGGGCCCCGGCGCGGACGGCGCCGGCCTCACCGCCCGGCTGCAGGCCCCGCCCGTGCCGCCCCGCCGGCGCCTGGCGCGGCCCCCGCGCACGGTGCTGGCGCTGGTCGTGGCCGTGCTGCTGGTGCTCGGCGTGGGCGCCGGGGTCTGGTACATCAACTCGGGCCAGTTCACCGAGGTGCCGCCGCTGCTGGCGAAGACCGAGGCGCAGGCCCGGGACCGGCTGGAGTCGGCCGGGCTGGACGTCGGCCAGGTCAAGCGGGCCTACAGCGACACCGTCGACCGGGGCACGGTGATCGGCTCCGACCCGGCGCCCGGCGCCCGGATACGGGACCACGGCAAGGTCACGCTGACCGTGTCGCTCGGCCCGGAGACGGTGAACGTGCCGAACGTGGAGGGGCAGTCCCTGGCGAAGGCGCGGGCGCGGCTGAAGGCGGACGGCCTGGAGCCGGGCATGGTCACCCGCGAGTTCAGCGAGGACGTGCCGAGAGGGTCGGTGGTCCGTACGACGCCGGACGCGGGCACGAAGCGGCACGCGGGCTCGGCCATCGCGCTGACCGTCAGCAAGGGCGGCCCGGTCGACGTGCCGGACGTCACCGGCGACGACCTGGACAGCGCGCGGGAGGAGCTGGCGGACGCCGGGCTGAAGGTGAGGGTCGCCGCCGAGCGGATCCACTCCTCCGAGTTCGACGAGGACACCGTCGCCGCGCAGAGCCCGGACGAGGGCGGCGAGGCCGCCGAGGGCGACACGGTGACGCTGACGCTGTCCAAGGGGCCGGAGATGGTCGAGGTCCCGGACGTGGTCGGCGACAGCGTGGACGACGCCCACGAGGCGCTGGAGGACGCGGGCTTCGACGTGGACGAGGACCGCGGGCTGCTCGGGCTGTTCGGCGACACCGTGAAGAAGCAGTCGGTGGACGGCGGCGACACGGCGCCCAAGGGCTCCACCATCAAGATCACCATCCGGTGACCGGTCTCACCGCGGAGCGCGGTCCGGGGGCGGGGACGGACGTGACACCCTGAACGGGTGAGTCCCGTTCAGTCCCCCCTCCCCCGCAACCCCGTCGGCAGCCATGTCCCCGTGGCCGGCGGCCTGCACTCCGTCGGGCTGTCCTACGCCCGCGACCTGAAGGCGGAGACCGTGCAGGTCTTCGTCGCCAACCCGCGCGGCTGGGCCACGCCCGCCGGCAATCCGCGGCAGGACGAGGCGTTCCGGCAGGCGTGCGCCGAGGAGTCGATCCCGGCCTATGTGCACGCGCCGTACCTGATCAACTTCGGCTCGCACACCGAGGCGACCGTGGAGCGGTCGGTGGAGTCGCTGCGGCACTCGCTGCGGCGCGGGCGGGAGATCGGCGCGCTCGGTGTGGTGGTGCACACCGGCAGCGCGACCGGCGGCCGGGCCCGGGAGGTGGCGCTGAAGCAGGTGCGCGAGCACCTGCTGCCGCTGCTGGACGAGCTGACCCACGACGACGATCCCTTCCTGCTGCTGGAGTCGACGGCCGGGCAGGGCGCCTCGCTGTGCTCGCGCACCTGGGACCTCGGGCCGTACTTCGAGGCCCTGGACTCCCACCCGAAGCTCGGCGTGTGCCTGGACACCTGCCACGTCTTCGCCGCCGGGCACGACCTGACCGGGCCGAGCGGGATGCACCGGACGCTGGACCTGCTGGTGGAGACCGTCGGCGCCGGCCGGCTGAAGCTGATCCACGCCAACGACTCCAAGGACGTGGTGGGCGCGCACAAGGACCGGCACGCGAACATCGGCGCCGGCCACATCGGCGAGGACCCCTTCCGGGCGCTCATGACCCACCCGGCGACGGAGGGCGTTCCGCTGGTCATCGAGACACCGGGCGGCAAGGAGGGGCACGCGGCGGACGTGGAGCGGCTGAAGAAACTTCGCCACGACTGACGGAATACCCCTGGGGGGTATATGATTCCTGCCGAGTGCGGGAACCACTACCTGACATGGGGGCAGTCATGCGGCACGAGGCACAGGCCGGACACGAACACCGGCACGGCGAGCACGCCGGACACGGACACCACCACGGCGAGCACGGGCACCACCACGCTCCCGCCGCCACCTGGTCCACGGCCGCCCAGGCCACCCTGCACTGCCTGACCGGGTGCGCCGTCGGCGAGGTGCTGGGCATGATCCTCGGCACGGCACTCGGCTGGGGCAATCTGCCGACCATGCTGCTCGCGATCGTGCTGGCCTTCTTCTTCGGCTACTCGCTCACCCTGCGCGGGGTACTGCGGGCCGGTGTCGACCTCCGTACGGCCTTCCGGGTGGCGCTGGCGGCGGACACGCTGTCCATCGCGGTGATGGAGCTGATCGACAACGGGGTGATCCTGGTCTGGCCGTCGGCGATGGACGCCATGCTGGGCGACGCGCTGTTCTGGGTCTCGCTCGCCGTCTCGCTGGTGATCGCCTTCGTGGTGACCACGCCGGTCAACAAGTGGACGATCGGCCGGGGCAAGGGCCACGCGGTGGTGCACCAGTACCACCACTGAGCCGCGCGGACACCAGGACTCAGAGCTCGGGGCCGTCCCCGGGCTCTTCCTGGTAGGAGTAGCGCTGCTCCTTCCAGGGGTCGCCGATGTTGTGGTAGCCGCGCTCCTCCCAGAAGCCGCGGCGGTCGGCGGTCATGTACTCCACGCCCCGGACCCACTTCGGGCCCTTCCAGGCGTACAGATGGGGAACGATCAGGCGGACCGGGAAGCCGTGCTCGGCGGTGAGCAGCTCGCCGTCCTTGTGGGTGGCGAAGATGGTCCGCTCGGAGCAGAAGTCCGCGAGGCGCAGGTTCGAGCTGAAGCCGTACTCCGCCCAGACCATCACATGGGTGACGTCCGGCGCCGGCGGCGCGAGGCCGAGGACGGCGCTCGCCGGGACCCCGCCCCACTCCGCGCCGAGCATGCTGTACTTCGTCACGCAGTGCAGATCGGCCACCACGGTGGTGTACGGCAGGGCCGTGAACTCCTCGTGGGTCCAGGTGTGCTTGCCGCCGTCGGCGGTGGCACCGAAGACCCGGAACTCCCAGCGTTCGGGCCGGAACTTCGGCACGGGCCCGTAGTGCGTGACCGGCCAGCCCCGCTGGAGCCGCTGACCCGGCGGAAGCTCGGACCCTGCCGCTGCCCCAGACTCTCGCTCCACCGGATGACCCATGTATCCATCCTGACAGACCCCGGGCACTGCCCTGACCACCCACCCCTGAATGGGACAATTGCCTACAACTCAGTGCGAACTTACTAAGTACGCACTTACTGGACGATCTTCCTCGCCGGTGCAATCATGCGGCCCTATCGGCCCGGCCCACCCGGAAGGAGTCCACAGCATGCAAGGCGACCCCGAGGTCATCGAACTACTGAACGAACAGCTGACCGCCGAGCTGACCGCGATCAACCAGTACTTCCTGCACGCCAAGCTCCAGGACCACAAGGGCTGGACCAAGCTCGCCCGGTACACCCGGGCCGAGTCGTTCGACGAGATGCGGCACGCCGAGATCCTCACCGACCGCATCCTGCTCCTCGACGGGCTGCCCAACTACCAGCGGCTGTTCCACGTGCGGGTCGGACAGACGGTGACCGAGATGTTCCAGGCCGACCGGCAGGTCGAGATCGAGGCCATCGACCGGCTGCGCCGGGGCGTGCAGCTGATGCGGGAGAAGGACGACATCACGTCGGCCAACGTCTTCGAGGCGATCCTCGCCGACGAGGAGCACCACATCGACTACCTGGACACCCAGCTGGAGCTGGTGGACAAGCTGGGCGAGGCGCTCTATCTGTCGACCGTCGTCGAGCAGAGCCAGCCGGACTCCTCCGGCCCGGGCACGGCCGGTTAGGCCGCGTCGTCCAGTCGCGCGAGGGCCGGGGCGTGCTGCTCGATCAGCTCCCGGCGCGGGCAGGCACCGCGGCCGAGCAGGGCCTGGATGCGCCGGACGCAGCCGCCGCAGTCGGTGCCGGCCTTGCAGGCGGAGGCGATCTGGCGCGGGGTGCAGGCGCCGTTCTCCGCGTGCTGCTTGACCTGGTCCTCGGTGATGCCGAAGCAACTGCAGACGTACACGCGGGTTCACCTCCCCGAGGGGTTCGCTGTTCGGTGCTCTCCCCGTTCCGGTGAGGCAAACCTAACCTTACCCATGCCCCGGCGCCCGGAAAAGCGGGTGGGGCGCGGATCCGGTGTGATCCGCGCCCCAGGATGGCTCATCGGCCGCCGGTCACTGGTCCCGGTACATCTCCGCCACGAGGAACGCCAGGTCCAGCGACTGGCTGCGGTTCAGCCGGGGGTCGCAGGCCGTCTCGTAGCGCTGGTGCAGGTCGTCCACGAAGATCTCGTCGCCGCCGCCCACGCACTCGGTGACGTCGTCGCCGGTCAGCTCCACATGGATGCCGCCCGGGTGGGTGCCGAGCGCCTTGTGGACCTCGAAGAAGCCCTTGACCTCGTCGAGCACGTCGTCGAAGCGGCGGGTCTTGTGCCCGGAGGCCGCCTCGAAGGTGTTGCCGTGCATCGGGTCGGTCACCCAGGCCACCGTCGCGCCGGACGCCGTGACCTTCTCGACCAGCTCGGGGAGCTTGTCGCGGATCTTGTCGGCGCCCATCCGGACGATGAAGGTCAGCCGGCCCGGCTCCCGCTCGGGGTCGAGGCGCTCGATGTACCGCAGCGCCTCCTCGGCCGTGGTGGTGGGGCCGAGCTTGATGCCGATCGGGTTGCGGATCCGCGAGGCGAACTCGATGTGCGCGTGGTCCAGCTGCCGGGTGCGCTCGCCGATCCACACCATGTGCGCCGAGACGTCGTACAGCTGCCCGGTGCGCGAGTCGACGCGGGTGAGCGCGGACTCGTAGTCCAGCAGCAGCGCCTCGTGCGAGGAGTAGAACTCGACGGTCTTGAACTCCTCCGGGTCCGCGCCGCAGGCCCGCATGAAGTGCAGCGCGTTGTCGATCTCGCGCGCTAGCTGCTCGTAGCGCTGGCCCGACGGCGAGGTGCGCACGAAGTCCTGGTTCCAGGCGTGCACCTGGCGCAGGTCGGCGTAGCCGCCGGTGGTGAAGGCGCGTACCAGGTTCAGCGTGGACGCCGACGCGTGGTACATGCGCTTCAGCCGCTCCGGGTCCGGGACGCGGCTGGCCTCGGTGAAGTCGAAGCCGTTGACGGAGTCGCCCCGGTAGGTCGGCAGCGTCACCCCGTCACGGGTCTCGGTCGGCTTGGAGCGCGGCTTGGAGTACTGCCCGGCGATGCGGCCCACCTTCACCACCGGCACGGAGGCCGCGTAGGTCAGGACGGCGCCCATCTGGAGCAGCGTCTTCAGCTTGTTGCGGATCTGGTCGGCGGACACCCCGTCGAACGCCTCGGCGCAGTCGCCGCCCTGGAGGAGGAACGCCTCTCCCTTGGCGACGGCCGCCATGCGGGCGCGCAGCTGGTCGCACTCGCCCGCGAAGACGAGCGGCGGATACGACTCGAGGTCCGCGATCACTGCGCGCAGAGCCTCGGGGTCGGGGTACTCGGGCTGCTGCGCCGCGGGCAGGTCTCGCCAGGTGTTGCCAGCGCTCGGGCTGGTCTTAGCGTTCACGGTCACCCCGTAAACATTACGGGGTCGCGCCAAGGGATTTTCCTCCTGGCTCGAAGGGTGAGACGGCGTGACGGCACGGTGGACGGCCGGTGGGTGCGGTAGGGTTCCCGGCATGTTCGCGCCGTCGATCCAGAACTGGTGGTGGACCGCTTCTCCGGCGGCCCACTGATTCGCGCGCGTACGACGACTTCGCGAAGGCCGCCCGAGGGGCGGCCTTCGGCGTATCCGGGGCCGTTCCTCACCGACACAGCAACGGAACGAGGAACCCATGGACCTGGCTCGGCTCCTGCACGACGACCGCCCCTTCGCCCTGCTCCGCCGCCGCACCCCGGGCCGCGACGAGCGGCTGGTGGAGGTGCTGATCGGCCCGGTGACCCGGCGGGACCGGCTGGCCGGCCTGCCGGACGAAGGGCTCGCCCTGGTGCCGTTCCGGCAGCTGGCCGAGCGCGGCTTCGACGTCCGCGACGACGGCACCCCGCTGCTGGTGCTCACCCCCGAGGAGACGCACACGCTGGAGCTGGACGAGGCCCTCGCCGGGCTGCCCGCGCACGAGGTGCGGGTCGAGGGCGGCGGCTTCGACGTGGCCGACGAGGAGTACGGCGAGATCGTCGGCCGGGTGCTGCGCGACGAGATCGGCCGGGGCGAGGGCGCGAACTTCGTGATCCGGCGCACCTTCGAGGGGAGGATCCCCGGCTTCGGGCGCGCGGACGCGCTCGCGCTGTTCCGGCGGCTGCTGGCGGGCGAGCGCGGGGCGTACTGGACGTTCGTCGTGCACACCGGGGAGCGGACGCTGGTGGGCGCGAGCCCCGAGGTGCACGTGCGGATGAACGGCGGGACGGTCGTCATGAACCCGATCAGCGGGACGTACCGCTATCCGGCCGGCGGCCCCACCCCGGAGGATCTGCTGACGTTCCTCGGCGACGCCAAGGAGACCGAGGAGCTGTCCATGGTCGTCGACGAGGAACTGAAGATGATGTGCACCGTCGGCGACATGGGCGGGGTCGTCGTCGGCCCGCGCCTGAAGGAGATGGCACACCTCGCGCACACCGAGTACGAGCTGCGCGGGAAGTCCTCGCTGGACGCGCGGGAGGTGCTGCGCCAGACCATGTTCGCGGCGACGGTGACCGGGTCGCCGGTGCAGAACGCCTGCCGGGTCATCGAGCGCTACGAGCCCGGCGGGCGCGGGTACTACGCGGGTGCGCTGGCCCTGCTCGGGCGGGACGCCGGGGGCGCGCAGACGCTCGACTCGCCCATCCTGATCCGTACCGCCGACATCGGCGCCGACGGCCGGCTGCGGGTGCCGGTCGGGGCGACGCTGGTGCGCGGGTCCGACCCGGCCGGCGAGGTCGCCGAGACGCACGCGAAGGCGGCGGGCGTGCTGGCGGCCCTCGGCGTGTGGCCGGCCCGGCCGCACGCGGAGCGGGAGCGGCCCCGGCTGGCCGACGACGCGCGGGTGCGGGCCGCGCTGGACGGGCGGCGGGCCGGGCTCGCGCCGTTCTGGCTGCGGATGCAGGAGCACGCGGACGTGCTCACGGGCCACGCCCTCGTGGTGGACGGCGAGGACACCTTCACCGCGATGCTGGCGCACGTCCTGCGCTCGGACGGGCTCGACGTGACGGTCCGGCGCTGGGACGAGGCCGGACTGCGGGCGGCGGTGCTCGGCCACGAGGGCCCGGTCGTCCTCGGTCCCGGCCCCGGTGACCCGCGCGACCCCGCCGACCGCAAAATGCGGTTCCTGCGGGACCTCGTCGCCGAGATCGTCGGGGTCCACCGGCACGGAGTGCTCGGCGTCTGTCTCGGGCACGAGCTGATCGCGGCGGAGCTGGGCCTGGACATCGTGCGCAAGCGGGTGCCGTACCAGGGGGCGCAGACGGTGATCGACCTGTTCGGGCGGAGCGAGACCGTCGGCTTCTACAACAGCTTCGTCGCGCGCTGCGACGAGGAGGCGGCCCGGGAGCTGGCCGCGCGCGGCGTGGAGGTGAGCCGGGCGGCCGACGGCGAGGTGCACGCCCTGCGCGGGCCGGGCTTCGCCGGAGTGCAGTTCCACCCGGAGTCGGTGCTGACGCTGAACGGGGCCGCGGTCGTGCGGGAGCTGGTGGGCGGCCTGCGCCGCACGACCGTGTAGCCCGGGTGGTCCGGCCGGCGGCCGTCAGCCGAAGAAGACGCCGGCCTCCTGGTACAGCTCCGGGTCGACGGTCTTCAGCCGGGCCGTGGCCTCGGTGAGGGGGACGCGGACGATGTCGGTGCCGCGCAGGGCGACCATGCGTCCGAAGTCCCCCTCGTGCACGCAGTCGATGGCGTGCAGGCCGAAGCGGGTGGCGAGCCAGCGGTCGAAGGCGCTGGGCGTGCCGCCGCGCTGGACGTGCCCGAGGACCGTGGTGCGCGCCTCCTTGCCGGTGCGCTTCTCGATCTCCCTGCCCAGCCACTCGCCCACGCCGGACAGCCGGACGTGCCCGAAGGAGTCCCGCGAGTCGTCCTTGAGCACCACCTCGCCGTCCTTCGGCATGGCGCCCTCGGCGATGACGACGATCGGCGCGTAGGACGCCTGGAACCGGGAGGTCACCCAGTCGCAGACCTGGTCGACGTCGAAGCGCTGCTCGGGGATGAGGATGACGTTGGCGCCGCCGGCGAGGCCCGAGTGCAGCGCGATCCAGCCGGCGTGCCGGCCCATCACCTCCACCACCAGCACCCGCATGTGGGACTCGGCGGTGGTGTGCAGCCGGTCGATGGCCTCGGTGGCGATGTTGACGGCGGTGTCGAAGCCGAAGGTGTAGTCGGTGGCGGACAGGTCGTTGTCGATGGTCTTCGGCACGCCGACGCAGGGCACGCCGTACTCGTCGTACAGCCGTGCCGCGACCCCGAGGGTGTCCTCGCCGCCGATCGCGACGAGCGCCTGGATCTCCTGCTTGGCCAGATTGTCCTTGATCCTGCGGATGCCGTCGCGCACCTTGAGCGGATTGGTCCGGGAGGAGCCGAGGATGGTCCCGCCGCGGGGCAGGATGCCGCGCACGGCGGGGATGTCGAGACGGACGGTGTCGTTCTCCAGGGGACCGCGCCAGCCGTCCCGGAAGCCGACGAAGTCATGGCCGTACTCCTGCGCGCCCTTGCGGACGATGCCCCGGATGACGGCATTGAGCCCGGGGCAGTCGCCGCCTCCGGTCAGTACTGCGACCCGCATGGAAATGTCCCTTCACCGCGGTTACCTGACGCCTGGTCACGTTAATGGTGATTCAGGTCACACCGGGATAGGCGAGAAGGGTGATTCCGGGGCGTACGGCGGATACGCCCCGTGCGCCCTATTCCCCGTCGAGTCCGCGCTCTATGGCGTACCGGACCAGCTCCACGCGGTTGTGCAGCTGGAGCTTGCCGAGGGTGTTCTGGACGTGGTTCTGCACCGTGCGGTGGGAGATGACGAGGCGTTCGGCGATCTGCTTGTAGCTCAGGCCCTTCGCCACCAGCCGCAGCACCTCCGTCTCGCGGTCGGTCAGCCGGGGCGCGCCCGGCCGGCCGGCGTCGGCGGCGGGCGCGGGCTCGGCGGCCAGCCGCCGGTACTCGCCGAGAACCAGCCCGGCCAGGCCCGGGGTGAACACCGGGTCGCCGACGGCGGTGCGGCGCACCGCGTCCAGCAGCTCCTCGGTGGAGGCGGACTTCAGCAGATAGCCGGTCGCACCGGACTTCACGGCCTCCAGCACGTCCGCGTGCTCGCCGCTCGCCGACAGCACCAGGACCCGCAACGCCGGGTTGTGGCCGACCAGTTCCTTGCACACCTGGACGCCGGGCTTCGCCGGCAGGTTGAGGTCCAGCACCAGCACGTCCGGGGCGGCGGCCCTGGCGCGGCGGACCGCCTGTTCGCCGTCGCCGGCGGTGGCGACCACCTCGAAACCGGACTCGGAAAGGTCCCGGGCGACCGCGTCCCGCCACATGGGGTGGTCGTCGACCACCATGACCTTGATCGGGTCCTGCCGCTGCGTCATCACCGTTCCGCCTTCTGTCCCCGCGCCCGCACGGCGCCCTTGGGTACCTTCAGTTCGACCTCCGTGCCCTGCCCGGGCACGGAGTAGATCCGGGCGCCGCCGCCGAGGTCGCGCAGCCGGCCCCGGATCGACAGGGCCACCCCGAGCCGGCCCTCGCCCTCGGCCTGCGCGAGCCGGCCCTCGGGGATGCCGGGGCCGTCGTCCCGGACGGTGACGACGATCTCGTCCGGCTCGTCCTCCACCAGGATCCAGGCCCGGGCCCCGTCGCCGGCGTGCGCCCGTACGTTGTCCAGGGCGGCCCCGACCGCGGCGGCCACCTCGCGGGCCGCGCCGGGCGGCAGCGGCACCGGTGCGCCGGGCTCGGCCAGGCTGACCCGGGCGCCCGCGTACGGCGCGAACAGGGCGCGCAGATCGAGCGGGCCGTCGTCGTCCGGTTCCTCCACCGCGCGCACGACGGCGCCCTCCGCCAGGTCCTCCGAGACCCGGGAGACCGGGACCAGGCCGCCCGACACCAGCGTGCGCAGGGCCACCTCCTGCTCCCCGGCCAGCCGGCCCAGCTCGGCCGCCTCGCCGCCCAGGGCCGCGCCCCGGCGCTTCACCATGGCCAGCACCTGGAGCACGCCGTCGTGGATGTCCCGGGCCAGCCGCTCCCGCTCCCGGGTGGCGGCCTCGATCTCCAGCGCGCGGGCGAGGGTGCGCTCGGAGGCGCGGGCCACCTCCACGACGTAGCCGATGGCGATGGCCGCCACCCAGACCAGGATCACGTTGTGCACGGTGTCCCGGGCGGGGCGGCCGCGCTCGACCAGGTTCACGGCGGCCACGGCCGTGGAGGCGAGGGCCGCCCAGCGCCAGCCGCCCTTGACGGCGAAGGCCAGCACCGCGCCGGCGGTCCAGATCGACGGCAGCGTGGGGCCGCCGCCCGCGATCCGCTGGTGGCTGTCGGCGAACGGGGTGAGCAGGATGCCGGCGAGGGCGATGGCCAGGTCGGCGGCCAGGAAGCGCCCGGTGCAGCGCGCCGCGCCGGACACCCGGGGCAGGGTCGCGAGGGTCCACACGACCAGGACGGCGTAGTAGGCCACCGCGATCCAGGGCCGCGCGAACTGGTCGTACGCGGTGGCGCACAGACCGATGGCGTACAGCATGGTCAGGACGCGGTAGCCGGCGAGTGCCCGCCAGAGCGGCAGCTCGACCGACATCCGCATGACGCGTTCCCGCTTGGGCATGCCCCCGAAACCCCCCGATTCCCCCGGCTACTGCTCGGCCTGCCTCTTCCCCGCCTTCTCCGCCTCCTTCGCCGCCTTCGCGGCCTTGGCCGCGTCGGCTATCTGCCGTTTGGCGGCGGTGGCGTACATGTCGACGTACTCCTGGCCGGACAGCTTCATGATCTCGTACATGACCTCGTCGGTCAGGGCGCGCAGCACGAACCGGTCGTGCTCCATGCCCTGGTAGCGGCCGAAGTCCAGCGGCTTGCCGATCCGGATGCCGGGCCGCATCAGCTTCGGCACGACCTGGCCGGGCGGCTGGATCTTCTCCGTGTCGATCATGGCGACCGGGATGACGGGCGCGCCGGTGGCCAGCGCCACCCGGGCGAGGCCGCCGGGCTTGCCCCGGTACAGCCGCCCGTCGGGCGAGCGGGTGCCCTCCGGATAGATGCCGAACAGCTCGCCGCGCTCCAGCACCTCGATGCCGCTGCGGACGGCCGCCTCACCGGCGCCGCGCGCCCCGGAGCGGTCCACCGGGAGCTGGCCCACGCCCTTGAAGAAGGCCGCGGTGAGCCGTCCCTTCACACCCGGGGTGGTGAAGTACTCGGCCTTGGCGATGAACGTGACCTTGCGGTCCAGCACCGCCGGCAGGAAGAACGAGTCCGAGAAGGACAGGTGGTTGCTCGCCAGGATGGCGGGACCGGTGGCCGGGATGTTCTCCAGACCCTCCACCCAGGGCCTGAAGGCGACCTTGAGCGGCCCGCCGATGGCGACCTTCATCGTGCCGTACAACACCCGTGTGCCTCCTGTTTCCGTCGGCAAGACCTTAACCCGGAGTACCGTCAATGAGCCCGACGACCCTGGTCGGTGTCCGTGCGGTCGCGTACGGTGAAGCACATGCCAGTTCTCCCCGGAGCCGAGCCGTACCGCCACGAGGGCGGTGAGGTGGGCGTTCTGTTCTGTCATGGCTTCACCGGCTCGCCCCAGTCGCTGCGCCCCTGGGCGGAGCACCACGCGGCCCGTGGCCTGTCCGTGTCCCTGCCGCTGCTGCCCGGCCACGGCACCCGCTGGACCGACATGCAGCTCACCACCTGGCAGGACTGGTACGCGGAGGTGGACCGCGAGCTGCGCGTGCTCTCCGCCCGCTGCTCCCGGGTGTTCGTGGCGGGGCTGTCGATGGGCGG
Organism: Streptomyces sp. SCL15-4; assembly: GCF_033366695.1. Classification (NCBI taxonomy): domain Bacteria; kingdom Bacillati; phylum Actinomycetota; class Actinomycetes; order Kitasatosporales; family Streptomycetaceae; genus Streptomyces; species Streptomyces sp. SCL15-4. Next base: position 6,098,632 of record NZ_JAOBTQ010000001.1, on the reverse strand, counting down.
GGCGCTGGCCCTGCGGCTCGCGGCCCGGCACGGCGCGCGGGTCGCGGGCGCGGTGGTGGTGAACCCGGCGAACAAGGTGCACGGCCTGTCGGCGTACGCCCTTCCGGTGGCCCGGCACCTGGTGCGCTCGACGAAGGGCATCGCCAGCGACATCGCCAAGCGGGACGCGGCGGAGCTGGGCTACGACCGGGTGCCGCTGCACGCGGCGCACTCGCTGCGGCACCTGCTGCGCCGGGTGGACGCCGAGCTGCCCCAGGTCACCCAGCCGCTGCTGCTGCTGCGCAGCGCCGAGGACCATGTCGTACCGGCGGCCGACTCGGCGCGGGTGCTCAGCCGGGTGTCGTCGCGGGACGTCACGGAGATCGTGCTGGAACACAGCTACCACGTGGCGACGTTGGACGTGGACGCGGACCGGATCTTCGAGGAGAGCCTCGACTTCATCGGCCGGCTCGCACCCGGTGTCGGCAAGGAAGGGACGGCCGCAGTTGGCTGAGCACGACTCCGACCGTGACGGCCGTGAGGACCGCGAGGGCCAGGAGGCCCGCGAGGCCCGCGAGGCCCGCGACGGCCAGGAGGTCCGCGAGCCGGACCGGCAGGAAGTGCCGTTCGACGAGGACGCCGCCTGGCGGGCCATCGTCGCCGGGTACGGCGACGAGCCGCCGGACCCGCCCGGCGCCCGGCCGTTCAAGCCGGTGGAGGACCTGGCGCTGCTGGAGAAGAACGCCGCGCCGGACACCGGCAAGGACGCCGGGGGCGAGGAGCCGCCTCCGCGTCCGCTGGGCGCCTCGGTGTCCTTCGCGCCCGGCGTCGGCCCGCGGGTCGGCCCGCGCGACTACGCGGTGGCCGAGCCGTCCGACGACGACTTCGACGAGGACGACGAGGGCCACTTCGTCCCGCCGGAACCGCCGCCGCTGCCGACCGCCGACACCACCGCCCGGTTCGCCTGGCTGGGTGTGCTCGGCGGGCCCGTCCTGCTGCTGCTGGCGGTGCTGCTCGGCTGGCAGATGACCTGGTGGCTGACGACCCTCGGCATCGGCGGCTTCCTCGGCGGCTTCGTGACGCTGGTGGCGCGGATGCGGACGGACGACGAGGAGGACGACGACCCCGGCCGCGGGGCGGTCGTCTGAGGGCCTACGCCGCCGGGACGCGGAGGGCGGCCAGCACCGGGAGGTGGTCCGAGGCCGCCCGCAGGTCCGCCTCGCGCACGCCCGGCTGGTCCAGGGGCACCCCGCAGCCCAGCACCTCGATGCCCTTGGTCGCGAAGATCGCGTCGATGCGCTGGTGCGGGTCGGCGGGGGTGGAGGTGAACTCGCCGCCCCAGGGCGCGGCCGTACGGCAGTCCCGGAGGCCGGCGGCCAGGCGGCGGAAGGTGCGGCCGTCGGGTCCTTCGTTCAGGTCGCCGCCGGCGACGGCGTGCTCCACGCCCAGGGCGGCGAGCCGGTCCAGGAGCATCCCGCCCTGCTCGTAGCGCTCGTCCTGCTGGAGGGACAGATGGCAGCTGAGCACCCCGAGGCGGGCGGCGCCGAAGCGGACCACCGCCGTGGCGAAGCCGCGCCGGTGCAGGCCCGGTGTGAGGGGCAGCAGCAGGTCCTCCGTGCGCTCGACGGTGGCGCGCAGTCCGCACAGGACGGCCGGGCCCGCGGCCGTGGCGCCCCCGGTGAGGACGACCTGGCCGGAGGCCGCCGCGAGCCGCGCCAGCTTCTTGCGCCAGCGGAAGAAGCGGGGCGCCTCCTGGAGGAGGACGAGGTCGGGGGCGCAGGCGGTGATCACCCGGGCGAGCGCGGTGGTGTCATCGCGCATCGAGCGGATGTTGTAACTCAGGACGCGGAGGGTGGCCGAACCGTCGGGCTCTGTTGCGGAGTTGGGGAGCAGCGCCATGTGGATCAATGTACGCCCACGGCGGAGGGGCGCGGCGAGCGGGCGACCACCGGTGTCGTGGCTGGTCGCACCGCTCCCCGCGCCCCTCGGCGTGGGCGGTTCGTCACATGACGGGGTCGGGCTCCCGGGCCAGGTCCGCCGCGCCCACCATGCCGGCCTTGTTGCCGAGCTGGGCGGCGATCACGTCGGCCACCGGGCGCCAGTTGCCGCCCACCAGCCAGCGCTTGTACGACTTGCGGATCGGGTCGAGGACCAGGTCGCCCTCGTCGGAGAGGCCGCCGCCGACGATGAACGCGGACGGGTCGAAGAGCGAGGCCAGGTCGGCGAGGCCGGCGCCGGCCCAGCGGGCCAGCTCGCGGTAGGAGTCGACGGCGACCGGGCAGCCCTGCCGGGCGGCCATGGAGATGTGCTTGCCCTCGATGCCGTCGGGAGTGCCGTCGCCGAGCGCGAGGAGGACCTCGGCGCGCTCGGGGGTGGCGTTGGCGCGCTGCTTGGCGTAGCGGACCAGGGCGCGGCCGGAGGCGTACTGCTCCCAGCAGCCCTGCGAGCCGCAGCCGCACAGCAGGCCGTCCGGGACCATCCGGATGTGGCCGAATTCCGCGGCCACGCCGAAGTGGCCGCGGCGCAGCTTGTTGCCGATGATGATGCCGCCGCCGAGGCCGGTGCCGAGCGTGATGCAGATGACGTTGCGGTGGCCCTTGCCCGCGCCGAACCTGTACTCGCCCCAGGCGGCGGCGTTGGCGTCGTTCTCGACCACGACCGGCAGGTCCGTGCGGGCCTCGACCTTTTCCTTGAGCGGTTCGTTGCGCCAGTCGATGTTCGGCGCGAAGTACACCGTGGAGCGCTGGCGGTTGACGTAACCGGCCGCGCCGATGCCCACGCCGACGATCTCGTGCCCGGCCCGCGCGCCCTCCACCGCCGAGGCGATGGCGTCCACGATGGCCTCGGGTGTGGTGGGGGTCGGCACCTTGAAGGTCGAGAGGATGTTGCCTTCCTCGTCGACCACGCCGGCCGCGATCTTCGTGCCGCCGATGTCGACGCCGATGGTGAGTCCCATGAATCCCTCAGTTTCGGTCGAGCCCCGCTACGGCCAACCGTACCCGAGGCCCCGCCGGGGCAGGGCGTCAGTCCAGGTCGATGCGCTCCCCCGGGCCGGCGCCCGCGCCGCCGTCGTCCCGGTCCGGCCGGTCGGACGCGGGGTCGGACGTGCGCGCGGTCCAGCGCCGCTCCTGGCCCTGGACGGCGGAGCGGTAGGCGGCGAGCAGTTCCCCGCCGGCCGCGGCGAGGTGATCGAAGACATCGGGGTTGCGCTCTATGACGGGTTCCACGGCGGCCTTGGCCTGCTGGACGACCTGGCGCACGGCCTGCTGGGCGGCCGGTCCGGCGAGGCCGCCGAGCAGCGGCGCCTGCAGGCCGGAGAGCTTGTCGGCGACCGCGTCGACCAGCTTCTTCAGCTCCTCGGCGGCCGAGCCCGGGGGCGGGCCGTGCTCGGTGCGGCGGCGGGCCTGCTCGGCGGCGAGGTCCTCGGCACAGGCCGTGGCCCAGGCGTCGGCGTCGGTCGCCCGCTCCGGCGGCGGCTGGGATGCGGGGCGCTCTTCGCTCATGGCGGACTCCTGACTACGGTTCGCCTTTACGACGTTACCCGAACGGCCGTGCCCTGTTCACCGTCCGCCGGCGGGCCACAGGCCGGGGTCCGGGGCGAACCGGATGCGCAGCTCGCCGTCCCGCAGTCCGGCGCCGGCGACGGTGCAGCGGCGCAGCGCGGAGGGCAGCGGAACGATCCGGCGGAAGGGGCCCGTGGTGATCAGGAGTTCGTCGCCGCGCCGGACGAGGTCGAGTTCGTCCCGTATCGCGCCGGGCAGCGGCAGGTGCCAGACGAGCACGCCGTCCTCGGCGATCCGGTCGGTGACGGGCCACTCGACCGGTGCGGACGCCGGATCGACGGCGGGCACGGCGAGCGCGGCGAGGTCGTCGCCGCCCTGCGGGTCGCGGCCGAGGTGCGGGACGAGGTGGACGTCGTAGGGCTCCCGCCACTCGGCGAGCGTCTTGTGCTGCTGGGCGATCAGCCCGCAGAGCCAGTCGCCGGAGGCGGTCTCGGGCAGGACGCGGTTGGCGATCAGTGCCTCGGTGCCCAGGCCGCGCAGGGCGAGGCCGAGGGAGGCGGTGCGCAGGGCGTCGGCGCCGGCCGGGCCGGGCTCGGCGACCAGGCGGACGGCGGTGTCCCGGTCGGCGAGGACGGCTTCGACGGCGGCCAGTTCGACGTCCCAGCGGGCCGCCGTCTCGTACAGCCACTCGGCGGGCATGGGGACGCCGGCCAGCCGGCCGAGGACCGGGCGCAGGGCGCGGGCGGCCTGCCGTTCGGGCGGCAGCAGGCGGCGCAGATAGCGGCGCAGCTCCTCGGGCAGGCCGAGCAGGGCAAGGGCGCGCGGGAGCGGCGGGAGGTCGACGACGAGCAGGTCGTGGCGGTCGGAGAGGGCCGCGTCCCGCAGGGCGCGCAGGAAGGACAGTTCCTCGGCGCCGGGCAGCGGGGTGACCTCCTCGGCGTCGAGGCGGGCGGCACCGAGCAGGTCGAGGACGCTCTCGGCGCGGGTCTGGAAGGCGGTGAGGTCCCGCCGGAAGCCCTCCGTGGCGTCCGGACGCCAGACGGTCAGGCGCGGCGCGGCCTCGACCGGGGCCGGTCCCGTCGGGGTGCCCAGTGCCGCGCCCGGGGTGTCGGTGCGGTCGGCGCTCAGCAGGAGGGTGCGGTGGCCCGCACGGGCGGAGGCGAGCGCGGTGGCCGCGGCGACGGTGGTCCGGCCGCTGCCGCCCGGGCCCGTGATCAGGAGGGTGCGCATGAGGCTGAACCGTACCGCCGTGCGCGCGGGCGGGCCGGTGCGGCGCCCTTCCCGGGAACTCGGCAAGGCTCCTTCGCCGGGACTCCGGGAGGCTACTTCCCCAGCGACTCGACCCGCTCCTTCAGGCCCGCCAGCGCGCGGTCGATGACGACCTTCTCCGCCTTGCGCTTGATCATGCCCAGCATGGGGATCTTGACGTCGACGGTGAGCCGGTAGGTGACCTCGGTGGCGTTCGCGCCGGCCGGCTTCAGCAGGTAGGAGCCGTCCAGGGAGCGGAGCATCTGGGACTTCACCAGGCTCCAGGAGACCTCGTGGCCGCCGTGCCAGGTGTAGGCGAGGGTCTGGTCGTCCTTGATGGCGCCGGCGTCCATGACGAGGCGGACCTGCTCGGCGCGGCCGTGCTCGTCGGCGGAGAGGACCTCGGCCTCCTTCACCTCGCCGGTCCAGTCCGGGTAGCGCGCGAAGTCGGCGATCACCGCCATGACGTCGGCGGGAGCCGCCTCGATCGTGATGCTCGAACTGGTGTGTTCCGCCATCGCCGTGGCTCCTCCGGATGCGCGCCGTGTGGGAGAGGTCGTCTGTGCGCCGGGCCGCGCACGTGTGTGCAGCGTGAAGGCTACCGCGCCGCCGACCTGCCGCCTTCACCCCACCTGACGTGCCTCACCACTGAAGCACCCAGGGGGTGCCGGAGCCGGCGAAGTGCCCCACGTTCACGCACTCGGTGGCGCCGATCCGCATCCGGCGCGCGAGCGGCTGGTGCACATGGCCGAAAAGCGCGTACCGGGGCCGGGTGCGGCGGATGGCGTCCAGCAGGGCCCGGCTGCCCCGTTCGAAGCGGCGGGCCACGGTGTCGTAGACCAGTTCGGGCACCTCCGGCGGGATGTGGGTGCACAGCACGTCGACCTCGCCGACGGCCTCGATCTTCGCCGCGTACTCCTCGTCGTCGATCTCGTACGGAGTGCGCATCGGGGTGCGCAGGCCGCCGCCGACGAAGCCGAAGGTCCACCCGCCGATCTCCACCCGCTGGCCGTCGAGGACCGTGGTGCCGGGCCGGGCGTACTCCTGCCAGAGCTGCGGCATGTCGACATTGCCGTAGGTGGCGTACGTCGGGGTGGGGAACGCGGCGAACAGCTCGTCGTACTGCCGGCGCACCGCCTTCTCGATGGCGGCGGCCCGGTCGGTGCCGATGCCGGCCCACAGCCGGGCGCCGAACGCGCGGGCCTCGGCGAACCGGCGGGCGGTGCGCAGCTCGACGATGCGGTCGGCGTTCTCCTTGCCGAACAGGTCGGGGAAGATGCCGCGCGAGTGGTCGGCGTAGTCGAGGAAGAGGACGAGGTCGCCCAGGCAGACGAGGGCGTCGGCGCCGTCACCGGCCCGGGCCAGGTCACGGGCGTTGCCGTGCACATCGCTGACCACATGGACCCGGGTCCGCCGGTTGCCGGTGCGTGTGGAAGCCATGGTGATCAAGGGTAGGCGTGTGGGGTGTACGTGAACAGTGCCGGTCCGGCCTGCGGTTACTCGCCGGTCGGTTGGGCCGTGGACTACTGTGCGCGAAGGAACGCCCGCGTGTGTGACGCAGCGAACATCTCGCCGGGACCCCCTGTCGTAGACGCCATACCGGCGGGTAACGTCCGGGCAGTCCAGTCGTGCTCAGGTTTTCAGCCACCGAAGTACCCGAGCACCTGCCCGAGCCTTGGACCGCACCGTCGCATCGCACAATGTCGTGGCGCCGGCGCCCTATGAGGAGCAGCAGTCTTGCGCGAGTTCAGCCTTCCGGCTTTGTACGAGGTCCCCGCGGACGGAAATCTGACCGATATCGTTCGCAGAAACGCCGCGCAGCACCCCGACGTCGCCGTCATCGCCCGCAAGTCGGACGGTGTCTGGCAGGACGTGACCGCACGGGAGTTCCTGGCCGAGGTGCGCACCGCCGCCAAGGGTCTGATCGCCGCCGGGGTGCAGCCGGGCGACCGGGTGGGCCTGATGTCCCGGACCCGCTACGAGTGGACGCTGCTGGACTTCGCGATCTGGAGCGCGGGCGCCGTCACCGTGCCGGTGTACGAGACGAGTTCCCCGGAGCAGGTGCGCTGGATCCTGTCCGACTCGGGCGCGACGGCCTGCGTGGTGGAGCTGGACAATCACGCGGCGGCCGTGGAGTCGGTGCGCGAGTCGCTGCCCGCGCTGAAGCACGTCTGGCAGATCGAGGCCGGGGGCGTGGCGGAGCTGGGCCGGCTCGGACAGGGCGTGTCCGACGAGACGGTGGAGGAGCGCGGCTCGCTCGCCCGGGCCGACGACCCGGCGACCATCGTGTACACGAGCGGCACCACCGGGCGGCCGAAGGGCTGTGTGCTGACCCACCGCAGCTTCTTCGCCGAGTGCGGGAACGTGGTGGAGCGGCTGCGTCCGCTGTTCCGCACCGGCGAGTGCTCCGTGCTGCTCTTCCTGCCCCTCGCCCATGTCTTCGGGCGGCTGGTGCAGGTGGCGCCGATGATGGCGCCGATCAAGCTCGGCTGCGTCCCGGACATCAAGAACCTCACCGACGAACTCGCCGCGTTCCGGCCTACGCTGATCCTCGGTGTGCCGCGGGTCTTCGAGAAGGTGTACAACGCGGCGCGCGCCAAGGCGCAGGCGGACGGCAAGGGGAAGATCTTCGACAGGGCGGCGGACACCGCGATCGCCTACAGCAAGGCGCTGGACACCGCCTCCGGACCGTCGCTCGGCCTGAAGCTCCGGCACAAGCTCTTCGACAAGCTGGTCTACGGCAAGCTGCGCGCGGTCCTCGGCGGCCGGGGCGAGTACGCCATCTCCGGCGGGGCCCCGCTCGGCGAGCGGCTCGGCCACTTCTTCCGGGGCATCGGCTTCACGGTGCTGGAGGGGTACGGCCTGACCGAGTCCTGTGCGGCGACCGCGTTCAACCCGTGGGACCGGCAGAAGATCGGCACGGTCGGGCAGCCGCTGCCCGGCTCGGTGGTGCGGATCGCGGACGACGGCGAGGTGCTGCTGCACGGCGAGCACCTGTTCAAGGAGTACTGGAACAACCCGGGCGCCACGGCGGAGGCGCTGGCCGACGGCTGGTTCCACACCGGTGACATCGGCACCCTGGACGAGGACGGCTATCTGCGGATCACCGGCCGGAAGAAGGAGATCATCGTCACGGCGGGCGGCAAGAACGTGGCGCCGGCCGTGATCGAGGACCGGATCCGGGCGCACGCGCTGGTCGCGGAGTGCATGGTGGTGGGCGACGGGCGGCCGTTCGTGGGCGCGCTGGTCACCGTCGACGAGGAGTTCCTGGGCCGTTGGGCCGCCGAGCACGGCAAGCCGGCGGGCTCCACGGCGGCGTCCCTGAAGGACGACCCGGACCTGCTCGCGGCGATCCAGGCGGCCGTGGACGACGGCAACGCCGCGGTGTCCAAGGCGGAGTCGGTGCGCAAGTTCCGGGTGCTGTCCGCCCAGTTCTCGGAGGAGTCGGGGCACCTGACGCCGTCGCTGAAGCTGAAGCGGAACGTGGTGGCGAAGGACTACGCGGCCGAGATCGAGGCGATCTACGCCAAGTGAGGCGCGCGGAGCGCTTCACTCCAGCAGTGTCCTCAAGTTCTCCGCCAGCAGGTCCCAGCGCCACTTCTCCTCCACCCACCGGCGGCCCCGCTCGCCCATCCGCCGTCGCAGCCCGGGGTCCTGGAGGAGGGTCACGACGCGGTCGGCGGTCTCGGCGGGCTCGCCGCCCCTGACCACCCAGCCGGTCTCGCCGTCCAGGACCGCGTCGGGCGCGCCGCCCGAGTCGCCCGCGACGACCGGCAGTCCGGTCGCGGAGGCCTCCAGGTAGACGATGCCGAGGCCCTCCACGTCCAGGCCGCCGCGCCGGGTGCGGCAGGGCATGGCGAACACGTCGCCGGCGCCGTAGTGCGCGGGCAGCTCCGACCAGGGCACGGCGCCGGTGAAGCGGACCGAGCCGGCCACGCCGGTCTCCTCGGCGAGGCGGCGCAGGTCCCGTTCGTAGGGACCGCCGCCGACGATCAGCAAGGCGGTGTCCGGTTCGGCGGCGAGGATCCGCGGCATGGCCCGGATCAGGGTGTCCTGCCCCTTGCGCGGCACCAGCCGGGAGACGCAGACCACGACCGGCCGGTCGGCGAGGCCGAGCCGCGCGCGGACCTCGTCGCCGCCGGAGCCGGGATGGAAGGTCTTCTCGTCGACCCCCGGCGGCAGTCGCACCATCCGCGCGGCGGCATCCGGGGTGAGGGCGGCGGCGATCCGGGAGCGGGTGTACTCGCCGAGGTAGGTGAGCGTGTCCGTGGACTGTCCGATCCGGCGCAGCAGCCGCCGGGCGGCGGGCAGCTGGGCCCAGCCGGCCTCGTGTCCGTGGGTGGTGGCCACCAGCCGCTCGGCGCCGGCCCCGCGCAGCGCGGGCGCCATGAGGCCGAGCGGGGCCGCCGCGCCGAACCACACCGCGGTGCAGCCGTGCTCGCGCAGCAGCCCGGCCGCCCGCCGGGTGGCCCCCGGGGTCGGCAGCAGCATGGTGGCGCGGTCGCGGACGACGGTGAAGGGCTGCTCGGCGTCGAAGGCGGCGGTGGCCTCCGCGCCCTCCCGGCCGCGCTTCCAGGTGGAGGCGTAGACGACCAGCCGGTCCGGGTCCAGGCGCAGGGCCATGTTGTGCAGGAAGGCCTGGATGCCGCCCGGCCGGGGCGGGAAGTCGTTGGTGACGATCAGGGTCTTTCGCATCGCCGCCGACCCTACCGAACGGGCCGTCCCCGGCCGGACGCGGCCGAGTCTGTGGCACGCGCACCGGCTCCCGGGACATCATGGTCGCTCGAAACGGATTCGAACGGCAGGGGATCACGTGGAGACGAAGGGTGCCGGACGGTCCCCGTGGTGGCCGCTCGCGGTCTGGGGCGCCGGCCGCGCGGCGCTGCTGCTGTTCGTGTTCCGGGTGTACGTCTTCCCGGGCCCGGACGTCACCTCGGACGTGTCGGTGATCTACCGCGGCTGGTACGAGGTGCTGCGCCAAGGAACGTTTCCGCTGGACGACGTGACCTGGCAGTACCCGCCCGCCGCCGCCCTCGCGATCCTCTCCCCCGCCGCCCTGCCCTTCCTGTCGTACGCGCACGCCTTCTTCGTGCTGGCGTGCCTGTGCGACGCCGTGGTGCTGGCGCTGCTGCTGTACGCGGGCCGGCGGTCCGGCCGGTCCGCGCGCGGGGCGTGGGTGTGGGTGGCGGGCGTACCGCTGCTCGGGCCGACGGTGTACGCGCGCTACGACCTGATGGTGACCGCGGTGGCCGTGGCGGCGCTGCTGGCGGGGGCCCGGCACCCGCGGGCGCTGGGCGCGCTGGCGGCGCTCGGGGCGCTGGTGAAGGTGTGGCCGGCGCTGCTGCTGGTCGGCGCCGCCGGGCGGCGGGCGTGGGTGTCGGCGGCGGTGACCGGGGCGGGCGTCGCGCTGCTGTTCACGGTGTCGATGCCGGGCGCCTTCGCGTTCCTGACCTTCCAGCGGGACCGGGGCACCGAGGTGGAGTCGCTGGGCGCCCTGGTCTTCCATGTGGCCCGGCACTTCGGCTGGCGGGGCGAGGTGCTGCTGAACTACGGCTCGATCGAGTTCCTGGGCCCGTGGGTGAACGTGGTGAGCACGGCCGCGCTGGCGCTGACCGGGGCCGCGTTCGGCTGGCTGCTGCTGTGGCGGCTGCGCGCGAGGCGCCTGGAGGGGCCCGCCCTCGCCGACGCGGCCCTGACGGCGGTGCTGCTGTTCACGGTGACCAGCCGGGTGATCAGCCCGCAGTACCTGGTGTGGCTGGTGGGCCTGGCCGCCGTCTGCCTGACGCACCGGGCGACCCGGATGGGGCCGCCCGCGCTGATGGTCGTAGCGGCGTCGTTCCTGACGGTCCTGGAGTTCCCGCTCGGCTTCTCGCACGTGGTGCTGAGCGACGGCTACGGTGTCACGCTGCTGGTGCTGCGCAACGGCCTGCTGGTCGCGGCCACGCTCACCGCCGCCCGCCGGCTGTGGCGCGCGACCGTCCCGCCCGGACCGGCCGCCCCGTTCCCGCCTCGGCCGGCCCGCACCACGCGGGCCCGGGTCTCCTCCTGACCCGGGGCCCGGCCCGGCGACAGGGACGGCGAACGGAACGGCGGCCACCGGACCGGCTCTGTCAGCGGAGGCGGGACGTGACGTAGGCGTGCCAGTCGGCGGTGAAATCCCGCGCCGTCGTGCCGAGCACCGTGCGCAGCGCCTCCTCGACCGCGCCCGTCCGTTCGCCGTGGGCGCCGACGGCCCGGTAGAAGGCGCCGAGCCGGGCCGCGCCCCACTTCTCGGCGATCATCCGGCAGGCCAGCCAGCCGCTCTCGTAGGCCCGTGCCAGCTTCACGGGGTCGCTGGTGAAGCCGAAGTCCTTGTCGGTGGGCAGCGCCTCGGGCGTCTCGCCCTCCCGGACGGCCCGGGCGAGTTCGGGAGCGGCCTCGGCCGGAGCGCGGCCGGTGCCGAGGTAGCCGATCCAGTCGGCGTAGCCCTCCGACAGCCACAGCGGGGTGGCGGCCGTGGTGTCCGCCCGGGTGGCCACGTGGGCCGTCTCATGGGTGAGGACGATCTGCCGGCCGGCGTCGCCGAGCAGCGCGTACGCCTCCGGGTTGATCACCACCCGGTCCGCCGGCGCCCGGCCCGAGCCGCCCGCCTCGCCCGTGGTGACCGCCGCGATGCCCCGGTAGTCATCGGCCGGCGCGCCGAGGAGGGCCGCCATGCCCGCCAGCGACTTCGGGACGAGGACGACGACCCGGCGGCTCCAGCGCGTGCCCCACGCCCCGGAGACGGCCGGGACCGCCCGGTCGGCGAGCCGGGCGAAGCCGGACAGGGCGGCCGGGTCGGCGGTGCCGAGCACCAGGCTGTGGCCGCCCGCCACGGCGCTCACCGTGCCCTGGTCCCACAACTCCTGCCCGGCCTGGCGGGCGGGCCGTTCCGCGGTGACGTACCAGTGGCCGTCGGCGGTGCGGCCCAGGCTGAGGGTGCGGCGGGCGTCGACCGGGGCCTTGTCGTAACCGGCGATGCGGTAGCTCAGTTCGGCGTCGGCGGTGGCGCCGGAGGCGGTGCGGCGCACGGCGGTGACCCGGTAGCCGAAGGAGGCCAGCGGCAGGGCGCGCAGCCGGGTGTACTGGTTGCGGGTGCCCGTCTCGCCGTACGCCCGCTCGTCGTGACCGAGCACGGCGGCCGAGCGCCGGTCGAGCATCCGCTGCACCTCGGTGCGCACCGGATCGCCCGTCCGCTGCCCGTCGCACCCGGTGAGCGGCAGCAGCAGAGCGAGCCCTACGGCTCCGATGCTCCACGTCCGCCCGCGACCAGCCATTCGCCGATCGTACGGCGCGCGGCGCGGTCAGGGCCGGGTGACCGAGGAGACCGGCATCATGCCGACCGGGTCGTAGCGCACCGGAGCGCCGGGATAGGGGGCGTGGATGACCTGGCCGTGGCCCGCGTACAGCGCCACGTGGCTGGCGTCGGAGCGGTAGACGACCAGGTCGCCGGGGCGGGCCTGGGAGAGCGGGACCCGGCGGCCGGCGAAGCGCTGCTCCTGGGAGGTGCGCGGCAGCTGGATGCCGGCGTGCGCGTACGCCCACTGCGTCAGGCCCGAACAGTCGAAGCCGGCGGGGCCGTTGGCGCCCCACACATAGGGGCGGCCGAGGGCGGTGCGGGCGGCGGCCAGGGCGGCGGCGGCCCGGCCGTCGGCGGCGGCGGCCGGGACGGGCAGGTCCGCGCGGGTGCCGCGGGAGGCCCGGTCGTAGGCGGCGCGTTCCCGGGCGGGCATGGCCTTGAGCAGCTGCCGGGCCCGGGCGAGCTTGCGTTCCACGGTCCGCTTGTGGGCGGCCACGGCCCGGCGGCTGCGCTCCAGTTCGGCGAGGGTCCCGGCGGCCTCCGCGCGCTCCTGGGCGAGTTCGCGCAGCACGGCCCGCAGCTCCGTGAGGCGTCCGGCCTGCCGGGCGCCGATGCGGTCGAGCGTGGCCGCCTTCTCCAGGTACTCCTCGGGCTCGGCGGAGAACAGCAGGGCGACGGCCGGGTCGATGCCGCCGGACCGGTACTGGGCGCCGGCCAGCGAACCGAGCTGTTCGCGCAGGTCGTTGACGCGCTGCTGCTGCCGGGCCAGGTGGTCCTGGGTGGCGCCGAGCCGCCGGCGCAGCTCACCGGCGCGCTCCTCGGCCTTGTCGTAGGCCTGGGTCGCCTTCTCGGCCTCCGCGTACAGCCGGTCCACCTCGGCGCGGTCACCGGCCCCGGGCGCGGCGTGTGCCGGTACGGCGCCGAGCGCGGCCGACAGCACGCACAGGGCGGCGGCACCCCGGTCGAATCCGGACAGGGCAAGGCGGCGATGGGACCCCACGGCAGTCCTTTGGCTGGCGGACGTCGGACCGTCTCCCCGACGCCGGGGACGGGGAGGCCCCGGCGGCGGGGAAACGCGGCAGACAGTAGCCGCGCGCGGGGGCCCGGACCAAAGACCTCGGCGTCAAGACATGCTGACGCCCCGCCGCTGACGCAGGTCAGCGGCGGGGCACGGGGTCAGTTCCGGTTCCGGTGATTCGCCCGTTCGGGCGCCACCGTGTCCGTGTGCCGCGGGATGTCAGACGCGGACGCCCCACATGAACGGGCCGCCGATGGTGCTCATGGACTCGTACCGCACGACCGTGCCGGTGCGCGGGGCGTGCAGGACCTGGCCGTTGCCCGCGTACAGGCCGACGTGGTGCAGGTCGTTGAAGAAGAAGACCAGGTCGCCGACCTTCAGATCGTTGACCGAGGTGATCCTCGTGCCGATCTGGGACTGGGCCTCGGAGGTGCGCGGGATGGAGACGCCGGCCTGGGCGTAGGCCCAGGAGGTCAGGCCCGAGCAGTCGAAGGAGGACGGGCCGGTGGCGCCGTAGACGTACGGCGAGCCGAGCCTGGTCTGGGCGGCGGAGAAGGCCGCCTGGGCCCGGCCGGAGGCGGGCGGGGCGTCGCCGAGGTCGGGACGCTCGCTGCCGGTGGAGCGGTTGGCGCGCTCCTGCCCTGCCTTGGCGCGCTTCTGCTCCTCCTCGGCGAGCTGCTGCTTCTCCTTGGCGGTCAGGGTGTTCAGCAGCCGCTGGGCCTCGCCGAGCTTGCCCTGGACTTCCTTCTTCTTGTTGCCCAGTTCGGTGCGGGTGGCGGAGAGGTCCTTGAGCTTCTCGGTGGCCTCGGCCCGCTCCTGGGCCAGTTCGCGCTGCTTGTCCTGGATCTTCTTCAGCGCGTCGACCTGCTGGCTGCTCAACTGGTCCAGCGTGGACGCCTTGTCGAGGTAGTCGTCCGGGTCGGAGGACAGGAACAGCTGGACCGAGGCGTCGATGCCGCCGGAGCGGTACTGGGCGGTGGCCAGCGAACCGAGGCCGTCGCGCAGCTTGTTGAGCTCCTCCTGGCCGCGGGCGACGTTGTCCTGGATGGTGGAGATTTCCTTCTGCAGCTTCTGCTGCTTCTCCTTGGCGCCGTTGTACTTCTCGGTCGCCTGCTCGGCCTGCTCGTAGAGCTTGTCGACCTTCGCCTTCACCTCGTCCTTGCTCAGCTTCTCGCTGGGGGCGGCGTTGGCGGCGTTCGCGCTGAGCGCGACGGCAGCGGCGGCTGCGGTGGTCAGCACGGTCACGCGGGTGCGACTCGGCTGCTTGGGTCGACGGTGGGACGCCACGGAGGGAGAACTCCTTCTTGAGAGTGATCACCCGTTCGGAGGTTCGAGCCAGACCCTAGTGACCCAGTTGTGATCAGTTCAAATCCTCACAGCAAAAAAACGCGTCAGGCCGTGCATTCTTTGCACATAACTCACGGGTAGTGAGATCGGGTTGACCCTACGTCGCCTGACAATGCCGCCAATTCGGGCAACGGCTACGTCCGTTGGGCGTTCAGGACAGCCGCTTCAGGAGCACCGCGGAAGCGACCGGCCGGGCTCCCGCCTTGGCGATCCCGTCGGCGACCTCCCGGTCGGTGGAGGCGACGATGACCGGACGCCCCGGCGGCTCCGCGCGCACCAGCTGCCGGATCAGCTCGTCGGCGGTGACACCCGGCTTGGAGAACAGCACCCGCACCCCGCGCGGCGGCGCGAGCAGCACCGGCGCGGCCAGTTCGGCGCCGTCGAAGACACAGGTGACCTCGGCCCCGGTCTGCGCGGCGAGCGCCGAGAGCTGGCCCAGCAGCCTGAGCCGCTGCTTCTCCAGCGGCATCTGGGGATAACCGGTCTTGGTCACGTTGTAGCCGTCGACGACCAGATGCACCTGCGGCAGCGCCAGCAACTGGTCGAGAATGGCCGGGTCGTTCTCCGACAGGGCGCGCGCCGCGATGTCCTTCGGGGTCATCCGGCCCGGCTCCACCGCGTCGACCGTCTCGGCCGGGCGCACCGAGACCGGCGGCAGGGCCAGCTCGCGCCTGAGCCCCTGGGTGGCGTCCAGCAGGGTGTCGAGCAGCAGCCGCACCCGCATGTCCTCCACGCTCCGGCCCTCCCGGGCCGCCCGGCGGGTGGCCTCCAGCGCCGCCTCGGCCTCGCCCAGGCGGCCCTTGAGCCGCCGGGACTCGCTCTCCGCCGCCGACACCTGCGCCTGCGCCTCGGCGCGCGCGGCGTCGACCTCGCCGTACGCCTTGCGCAGCGCGGCCTCGCCCCGCTTGACGTCGCTGAGCGCGGCCCGCAGCTTGCGGTGCAGCGACTCCGCCTCCCTGCGGGCCGTCTCCAGCTCCGCGCGCAGCCGTTCGGTCTCGGCGCGGGTGTGGTCGCGGGCCTGCGCCAGCTCCGCGCGCAGCCGCTCCAGCTCGGCCCGGTTCTCCTCGTCGGCCCGCTCGGCGTCCGCGCGCTGCGCCTCCTCGCCGGCCGCCGTGACCAGCTTCACCCAGCCCGCCGGGCGCAGCACATAGGCCGCCGCCGCCACGTCGAGCGGGTCGGCGGCGGGGGGCGGGGAGCCGGAGTCGAGGGCCGCGGCCAGTTCCGACTGGGCCTCACGGAACCGCTCGCCGATCCGCTGCCGGAACAGCGCGTCGGTCTCCAGCGCCGCCGCCATCGCGTTCCCGGCGAACTTGGCCCGGCGATTCGGGGCGAAGCGGGCGTACTGCCTCAGCTGGGCGGGCAGCTCCGCCAGGGTCAGTCCGCCGAAGCCGTCCGAGACGATCTGCACGACCCGCCGGCGCACGCCGTCGGGCAGCGGACGGTCAAGCACCTCGGCGGTGCCGTCGCCCGGCCCCCCGCCTGCGGTCTCCACCATCCGTCACACACCCCAATACCGGAAGAAGCCTCTCCGGGGGCCGCTCCGCTCAGGAGCCGGCGCCCGGCCTGTCCACGAGTTCCACCTGGTCCACCGCGTTGCACCAGCGACAGCGCACCGACTCGATGGTCTCACTGACCACCTCGCGCTCCTCCACCGTCGGCTCGCCGGCCAGATCGAGGTGAACGTACTCGACGACCTTCGACGAGCGGGTCACGTCGAAACGGGTGAGGTTGCCGCAGAGGGCGCAGCGCCACCGGGTCGTGGCGGTCGGCAGGGGAACCGTCATCGCGCTGGTTCGCTTCCTTCTCGGGTCGGTCCGCGCCGCTCCCCGACGCGTGTGGCTCGTAACCCTACGGCCTGCCGGGCGCTCGCCGCCCGTCCGTTCACGGCGGCGAGGCGGTCTGTCGGGTTGCGTCCCGTTACGTCATGCTCTGTAGTCATGATCAGCTCCAGGAGCACGGCGGCCGGCAGGACCTTCAGGGCGGTCCGGGACACCTCGGCGCCGGTGACGTACGCCCTCATCGCCCTGTGCTGTGTGCTCTTCGTCCTCGGCCCGGCCTCCGGGCTGGTGCCGGGGTACGGCACGGGGGACGCCCTGCTCGCCGCGCAGCGGGCGTACTTCCGGCGCTGGGGCGTGGTCCCGGCCGAGCTGTTCGACGGGCCGGCCGGGGCCGCGCTGACCCCGGCCACCGCGCTGTTCGTGCACGGCAGCTGGGTGCACCTGCTCGGCAACATGCTCTTCCTCTTCGTCTTCGGAGCGATGACCGAGGAACGGATGGGCCGGGTGGAGTTCGCTCTCTTCTACGTCGGCTGCGGCTGCGGCGCCCTGCTCGGCTACGCGGTGGCCAACGCCGCCTCCGGGCAGTCGCTGGTCGGCGCCTCCGGAGCGGTCTCTGCGGTCCTCGGAGCCTTTCTGTACCTGTTCCCCCGCGCACGGGTGACCAGTCTGCTGCCGTTCCTGTTCTTCCTGCCGCTGCGCTTCCCGGCCTGGGTGGTGCTGCCCTGCTGGGCGGCCCTGCAGTGGCTGGCGGCCGGGCGCGCCTCCGACGGGCCGGGGGTGGCCTACCTCGCCCACCTGGTGGGCTTCGGCCTCGGCTTCGGCTACGCGTGGGTGCGCTACGGGCGTACCACTAGAGTGAAGGACGCACCGGCTCCGGTCACCGAGGGAGAGAGACAACCGTGATCACCGCGATCGTTCTGATCAAGACCAGCGTGGACCGGATCCCCGAGATCGCGGAGCGGATCGCCGCGCTGGACAGCGTGAGCGAGGTCTTCTCGGTCACCGGCACCTACGACCTGATCGCCATGGTCCGGGTCGCCCGGCACGAGGACCTCGCCGAGGTCATCCCCGGCCGCATCAGCAAGATCCCCGGCGTGCAGGCCACGGACACGCACGTGGCGTTCCGCACCTACTCCCAGCACGACCTGGAAGCCGCGTTCGCGATCGGCCTGGACAGCTAGGTCCCGGCACGGCCATGCCGACGGGGCCGTACCGGTACGGCCCCGCGCTCACCGGTACGGCCCCGTGCTCCTTCGGAGGGCTTCTCAGACCGCCGGCACGCAGCGGCCCTCCTCCGTGCGGTACCGCCACTTCGCGCCGTCCCGGACCAGTTCCCTGACGGCGTTCACGAAGCGCTCCACGTGCTCGTCGGGAGTGCCCGCGCCGAAGCTGACGCGGATGGCGTTGAGGGACTTCTCGCCGGGCGCCGCCTCCGGTGCGCCGCACTCGCCCTGGGTCCCCGGGTCGGTGCCGAGCAGGGTGCGCACCAGCGGGTGGGCGCAGAAGAGGCCGTCGCGGACGCCGATGCCGTACTCGGCGGAGAGCGCGGCGGCGAAGTGGGAGCTGTTCCAGCCCTGGACGACGAAGGAGAGGACGCCGACACGCGGGGCGTCGTCGCCGAACAGGGACAGCACCCGCACCTCGGGAACCTCGGCCAGGCCCGCGCGGACCTTGTCGATCAGGTGCCGCTCGCGGGCGACGAGGGTGTCCCAGCCGGCCTCGGCGAGGGCCTTGCAGGCGGAGGCGATGGCGTAGGCGCCGATGACGTTCGGGGAGCCGGCCTCGTGGCGGGCCGCGCTCTCGTGCCACTCGACGTCCACCCCGCCGTCCTCGCGCCGGGTCACCCGGCGGCTGGCGCCGCCGCCCGCGAGGTACGGCTCGGCCGCCCGGAGCCAGTCGGCGCGGCCGGCGAGGACGCCGGAGCCGAAGGGGGCGTACAGCTTGTGGCCGGAGAAGGCGATCCAGTCGACGTCGAGGTCCGCGACGGACACCGGGTGGTGCGGGGCGAGCTGGGCGGCGTCCAGGACGATCCGGGCGCCGTGCGCGTGCGCGGCGGCGGCCAGTTCGCGCACCGGCCACAGCTCGCCGGTGACGTTGGAGGCGCCGGTGACGCAGACCAGGGCGGGGCCGTACGGGTCGCGGTCGGCGAGGGCCCGCTCCAGGATCTGCACGGCCTGGCCGGGGGTGCGCGGGGCGTCGAGGTAGGTGACCTCGGCGTGCTGCCAGGGCAGCAGGGAGGCGTGGTGCTCGGTCTCGAAGACGAAGACCTGGCAGCCGGCCGGGACCACCCGGGCCAGCAGGTTCAGGGAGTCGGTGGTGGAGCGGGTGAAGACCACCTGGTCGCCGGCCCGGCAGTCGAGGAACTCGGCGACGGTCCCGCGGGCGTTCTCGAACAGGTCGGTGGAGAGCTGGGAGAGGTAGCCGGCCCCGCGGTGGACGCTGCCGTAGTACGGGGCGTAGGCGGCGACGTCGTCCCAGACGCGCTGGAGGGCGGGGGCGCTGGCCGCGTAGTCCAGGGCCGCGTAGGTGACTTCTCCGCCGGTGACCAGCGGGACGGTGACATCTCGCCCCAGAACGGGCAGAGGGGTGCAAAGCGACTGGTCGGCGGCAGCGGTGGAGACAGACATGGCGGACTCCCGTGAAGGAATACGAGGAAGGGAAACAAGCAGGGAAAAGGGTGTGCGGAGGCGGGGCTCTGCGGCCCTAACGCATTCGCTTGCTCACGGAAGACTCCTCGACGACCAGGATCCCTGGTGGTGCGAGGGATCCGCGCTTGCCGTGGACCTTGCTGTCCACGGCCTGGTCTTCACCCGGGGCACCCCGCCACGGACGGAGGGTTGCCGGACAGTCGGCCGGGGCCTCATGACTGTCACTCATGACCTGGTACAGGAACGTACGTGAAGTGATCGCCGTCCCGCAACCCGGTGTCCGGATCGCGGGACGGTCCCCGGCCGCGCCGGGTCAGGCGTTGCTGGCCGCCACCCAGCGCTCCAGCACGCGGCCCGCCGCGCCGGAGTCGACGGACTCGGCGGCCTTCACGAGCCCCGCGCGGATCTGGTCGGCGAGCGGCTCGTCCGTCGGGTCCAGGGCCACCAGCGCCGCCGCGGAGTTCAGCAGCACGGCGTCCCGTACGGCGCCCCGCTCGCCGTCCAGCAGCCTGCGCGCGACCTGGGCGTTGTACTCCGGGTCGCCGCCGCGCAGGGCCTCCACCGGGACCAGGTCGATGCCGACGTCCCGGGGGTCGAAGGGCTCCTCGGCGGCCTTGCCGTCGCGCACCACCCAGACCCGGGACGTGGCCGTCGTGGTCAGCTCGTCCAGCCCGTCGTCGCCGCGGAAGACCAGCGAGGAGTTGCCGCGTTCGGCGAGCACGCCCGCGACGATCGGGGCCTCGCGGGCGACGGCCACGCCGACCGCCTGGGCCCGCACCTGCGCCGGGTTGGTCAGCGGACCGAGCAGGTTGAACACCGTGCGGATGCCCAACTGCCCGCGCGCGGCACCGACATGGCGCAGCGCCGGATGGAACTTCACGGCGAAGCAGAAGGTGATGCCGGCCTCCTCCGCGACCTCGGCCACCCGGCGGGGCGTCAGGTCGAGGTTGACGCCGAGCTTCTCCAGCACGTCGGAGGAGCCGGACGCCGAGGACGCGGCCCGGTTGCCGTGTTTGACGACCTTCGCGCCCGTGCCGGCGACGACGAGCGAGGCCATCGTGGAGATGTTCACCGTCTTGGCCCCGTCGCCGCCGGTGCCGACGATGTCGACGGTGCGGCCGGGCACCTCGATCACGTTCGCGTGCCGGTACATCGTGCGGACCAGGCCGGTGATCTCCTCGACCGTCTGCCCCTTCGCGCGCAGCGCGACGGCGAACCCGGCGATCTGCGCGTCGGTCGCCTCACCGCGCATGATCTTGTCCATCGCCCAGGCGGTGTCGTCGGCCGCCAGGTCCCGGCCCTCCAGCAGACCGTTCAGCAGGACGGGCCAGGAGCGGCCCGCCGCGGTGTCGCCTCCAGCGGGGGTCACAGCGCTCATCAGCCGCTCCTTGTCCAGATGCCTGCTCGTCGTCCCCACCCTATCCAGCCGGACGCACGCCGAGGGGCCCCGTCCGCGACCCGGACGGGGCCCCTCGGCGTGACGGGGATCAGTGGTGGCCGTGGCCGCTCGCGATCTCCTTGTACTCGTCGACGGTCGGCTTGGGGATCTGGCTCTCCTCGCCGTAGTAGGCGTGGGACAGTTTCACGCGCAGCTTCTCCGAGGCCGGCACCTTGCGCTCGACGCCGTTCTCGTCGACGGTCGGGCCGATCTCGGCCGGCGTGTACTGCTTGTGCGAGGTGAGCGTGTGCAGCTGCTCCTGGCTGAGCGGTTCGTGCACCTCGATGTACTCGCCGTGCGGGAGCCGCTTGACGATGCCGGTCTCGCGGCCGTGCAGCACCTTGTCGCGGTCCCGGCGCTGGAGACCCAGGCAGATCCGCTTGGTGACGAGGAAGGCGATGACCGGGCCGACGAAGTAGGCGATCCGGACGAACCAGGTGACGGCGTTGATCGACAGGTGGAAGTGGGTGGCGAAGATGTCGTTGCCGCCGCCGATCAGCATCACGAAGTACACGGTGAGCCAGGCGACGCCGAACGCGGTGCGGGTGGCCGCGTTGCGCGGGCGGTCCAGGATGTGGTGCTCGCGCCTGTCCCCGGTGATCCACGCCTCGACGAACGGGTAGACCGCGATGGCCGCGAGCATCAGGCCGAACACGACCAGCGGGACGAACACGCCCATGACGAGGGTGTGGCCCCAGAAGCGGATCTCCCAGCCCGGCATGGCGCGGATCAGTCCCTCGGCCATGCCCATGTACCAGTCGGGCTGGGCGCCGGTGGACACCTGGTCCGCACGGTAGGGGCCGATCGCCCAGATCGGGTTGATCTGCGCGACGGCGGCGAGGGCCGCGAGGACGCCGAAGACCAGGAAGAAGAAGCCTCCGGCCTTGGCCATGTAGACGGGCATCAGCGGCATGCCGACGACGTTCTTCTCGGTCTTGCCGGGGCCCGTGAACTGGGTGTGCTTGTGGTAGAAGACCAGGATCAGGTGGGCCACCACGAGTCCCAGCATGATGCCCGGCAGCAGCAGGATGTGGATGGTGTAGAAGCGGGCCACGAACTCGTGGCCGGGGAACTGGCCGCCGAAGAGGAAGAACGACAGGTACGTGCCGACGATCGGCACGGACAGGATCGCGCCCTCCATGAAGCGGACACCGGTGCCGGAGAGCAGGTCGTCCGGGAGCGAGTAGCCGGTGAAGCCGGTGAACATGCCGAGGACGAGCAGCAGGAAGCCGAACAGCCAGTTCAGTTCACGCGGCTTGCGGAACGCGCCGGAGAAGAACACGCGCATCATGTGCACGAACATCCCGGCGATGAACACGACCGCGCCCCAGTGGTGGATCTGCCGCATGAGCAGGCCGCCGCGCACGTCGAAGGAGAGGTGCAGGGTCGAGCTGAACGCCTCGGACATCAGCTG
Source organism: Streptomyces sp. SCL15-4 (assembly GCF_033366695.1). Taxonomy (NCBI): domain Bacteria; kingdom Bacillati; phylum Actinomycetota; class Actinomycetes; order Kitasatosporales; family Streptomycetaceae; genus Streptomyces; species Streptomyces sp. SCL15-4. The sequence goes on along the minus strand of NZ_JAOBTQ010000001.1, from coordinate 6,076,941 downwards.
TCCCTGGAGCGGGACGTAGCTGCCGTGGTACGTCACCTCGTTCATCGACGGATGGAAGAACAGCGTCAGGAAGACACCCGTCAGGATGATGATCAGAAAGGAGTAGAGGCAGATCTCGCCCAGCATGAACGACCAGTGGTCGGGGAAGATCTTGCGCAGGTTGGCCTTGGCCAGGGTGTAGAGCCCCAGCCGCCCGTCGGCCCAGTCGGCCAGGCGCTCGCCGGCCGGTGCCGTCCCGCGAGGACGGCCGGCCGCGCCGGGGCGAGGGTTTTCGGTCGGTGCAGTACTCATCCGCGCTCCCAGAAAGCAGGACCGACGGGCTCCTCGAAGTCGCCGAGCGCCTGGAGGTAACCCTCACTGTCCACGCCGATGCGCAATTGCGGCAGGGCGTGGCCGGCGGGGCCGAAGATCACTCGGGCGCCGTCGGTGAGGTCGAAGGTGGACTGGTGGCAGGGGCACAGCACGTGGTGCGTCTGCTGTTCGTACAGCGAGATCGGGCAGCCCACGTGGGTGCAGATCTTCGAGTAGGCGACGATGCCCTGGTGCGACCAGTCGAGTTCGCGCTTGTCCTTGATGTCGGCCGGCTGGAGCCGGACGATCATCAGGGCCGCCTTGGCGATCTCGTCCTGGAAGTCCTCGGCGCGTTCCGCCAGGCCGTCGGGCTTGGCGAAGGTCAGCGAGCCGACGACCACGTCCTCGGGACGCAGCGGCTGGTCGGTGTTCATGTCGACCAGCCGCTTGCCCTTGGCCCACAGGGTGTGGCGCAGCGTGGTGCCCGGTGCCGGTCCGAGTCCGCCGAGCAGCATCACGCCGGAGAGCGGCACCAGCGCCATCGCGCCGAACATGGTGGTGCGGATCAGCTTGCGGCGGCCGAAGCCGGACTCCGCGGCACCCTGGCGGAAGTCCGCGTGGACCTTCGCCCGGACCTCCGGCGACGCCTCGATCGGATGCCGGTCGTCGGCGATCTCCACGTCCGACATCAGCGTGCGGGCCCAGTGGACCGCGCCCGCGCCGATGCAGAACAGCGCCACGCCCAGCGTCAGGCCGAGCGCGAAGTTCATCGCGCTCAGGTGCCCGATCGGGAAGACGAAGATCGACTTGTCGTTCGGGATGACCAGGTAGGCGACGATGAAGCCGATGGTGGCCAGCATCGACACCGTGAACAGCAGCGCCACCGCGCGCTCGGACCGCTTCGCGGCCCGCTCGTCGATGTCCTGGATCCGGTGCTCGTGCGGGGGCAGTCCGGGGTCCGCGAACGGATTCTCCTCGTCGGCCACCAAGACGGCACCGTGCACACCCGCGCCGGCGGGCTGCTCGGCAGGCGGGCGCCCTTCCGGCATGTCCCGGTTTCCCATAGTGCTCCAGACCGCCGTGGTTTGGTGTATTCACACCGTACTACGCAGATTGTCCGGATAGCCGGGCCATTACTCCGGCCGGGGGTGTTTCGAACACGAGGGCCGGAACCGCCCGTCCGGCCGTCCTCCGCCAGGTCCGCGCGGGCCGCGCGAACCGCCCTGCGACCGGGTCCGGCGCCGCCCGGCCGACCCCCGTTCCGCCACCCCGTAATCCGGCCAACGGCGAATCGGCGTTAGATAGCTCACGTTTAGCCGCCCACTGCGGTAAATCGGCCGTACCGCGCAACCCGACGGATCATCAACTCGCTGCGATATGGCGGGATTCGGCCAAACAGCTGACCGAACGTTATCATCTGGTTACCTTGCCGGTATCGTTCCGTTATCGTCGTGATCATAAGGTGATTTTCGTTCTCACTGCGCAAGGGAATTCCCCTCCGTCGCCTGCGCACACGACGGGGGAAGCGGGGCCGGTCAACGAGCTTTCATTGTTCTCTCGGGGCCCCGACGTATGTCCGATCGGCATTTCCGCGGGCAGCATCAGTACAAAGACGGGGAAAAATTCGTGTCACAAACTCGCATTGTCGACGTGGTTAATTTCATGCCGGAGCGGGTGGTCCGGAACAGCGAGCTGTCAAGCGAGGGCGGCGATCTCGGCGACCACGCGTTCTTCGCGGGCGTGCACGAGCGGCGCTTCGCCTGGCCCGACTACACGTCAGCCCAGCTGGGCACGAAGGCACTTGAGAAGCTGCTGGAGCGAAACGGCGTACAGGCCGAGGACGTTGATCTCATCATCTGCGCCTCCCAGCTGAACGACGCCTTCTCGCCCGGTGTCGGCACGGCCATCCAGTACGCGGTCGGCGCCACCAAGGCGGCCGTACTGCAGGTCGACAACGGCTGCTGCTCCTGGATCTCCTCCATCAACACCGCCCGGGCCTTCATCGACTCGGGCCAGTACCGCACGGTCGCGGTGGTCACGGTCACCAACTTCGTCTCCCGGCTCGAGGAGTTCCAGCAGGCCCCCGAGTCCCGGGTGCTCGGTGACGGCGCGTCCGCCACCCTCGTCACGGCCGGCGGCGAGCCCACCATCCTCTCCATCCACGAGCAGGCCTTCGGGGAGAACTGGGGAGCGCTCAAGGTGGAGCCGGACACCGTCGACGGCATGGAGATCCCCTACTGGTCGGCGGGCTCCGGTGCGCTCACCGTGAAGTTCGACCAGTCCATGCTGGCGCGTCTGTACACCATCACCATGGAGCAGCTTCCCCAGGCGGTCGACATCGCGCTGGAGAAGGCCGGTGTGGAGAACAAGGACATCGCCTTCCTGATCACCCACCAGCCGAACGAGAAATACGTCGCCGAGTGGCGCAAGCGCTGCGGATTCGACGATTCCCGGGCGCACGACACGCTCGGCACCTACGGCAACATGTTCCAGGGCACTCTTCCGGTGACTTTCGCCGACGCCCTCGACAAGAAGATGATCTCGCCCGGCGATCTCATCGCGTTCGCGACCTTCTCGCACGGCGGAGAACTCGTCGGTTCCATGGTCTGGCGCTGGAACTGACCTTCCCGGGCACCCCCGCCTGCCCGTTCCCCCTCCTTCCTTCCCTTTCCTTTCCTTTCGTTCATTCCCTTACCCACTGCATGAGGAGAACTATGTCCGCGCGCGTTCCCGACGAGTCCGGTCTTGCTCAGAACTACGTCCTGGACCGGTCCGACCTCGAGGGCCTGGACCTGGTGTGGAACGAGAACACCGGCATGGACGACATGATGAAGCTCATGGAGAGCCGGACGAAGGAGACGTACGACCACAGCGAGATCTTCGGTCAGTACTGTTCCCTCGCCGAGCACATCAACGTCCCCTACGACATCGTCTTCGAGTACGCCGCCAACGCCCGCTCCCTGGAGGAGTGGACGTACAGCATCCGCAACATGAAGCACCTCGGCGGCGGTCTGTACCGCGCGGACGAGATGATCCAGCCGAACACGGACATCTACATCCGCGCCGAGGCGCAGAAGGGCCCCGAGCACGGTCTCGTGGTCTACCCGTGCGCCTGGGACCAGGGCCACGAGCTGTGGATGCGCTACTACATGACCATCATCGACTCGTCGAAGGTGCTCGACAAGCCGGGCACCGTGGTGCTGTGGACCAACTGCAAGCACCCGTACTACGACCGCGCGACGGAGAACGTCCCGGACTACATCGCCGAGGGCCGGGCGCGCACCGACCGCGTCTGGGTCGGTGACATCTGGCCCGTCTTCCACGCCGGCCACAGCATCGAGATGGGCAACCTCAAGCGGATCCTGGAGCACCGCTTCGGCGCCGACAAGGCCTGAGCCCGCTGCGGGGCGGCCTCGGCCGCCCCCTTCAGCTCCACGACGAAGCACACGCCACACATGGGGGATTAATGCGGCTGGCCGATGCCTTGGTCACGGTTCTGCGCGATCTGGACACCAGGTACGTATTCGGAGTCAGTGGCGCGAACATCGAGCACGTCCACGATGCGATCGAAAGGCTCGGTCAGGGCCGTCTGACGTCGGTGCTGGCGAAGCGGGAGGACGGGGCGGCGTTCATGGCGGACGCCCGCGCCCGGGTGCACCGCACGCTGGGGGTGTGCTGTTCGACCTCCGGCGGCGGGATGATGAACCTGGTGGCCGGGCTGGCGGAGTCGCACGCCGAGTCGGTGCCGGTCCTCGCGCTGGTCGGGCAGCCGCCGGCCGCACTGGACGGCCGGGGCTCCTTCCAGGACGCCTCGGGAATCGGCCGGACCGTGGACGGTCTGGCGATGCTGCGGGCCATCACCAAGAAGGCCGTCCGGGTCACCGGCGCGGAGGGCTTCTGGGACCTGCTGCGCGACGCCATCACCACCTGCCTGAGCGGGCGCAAGGGCCCGGTGGCCCTGCTGCTCCCCCGGGACGCCTACGAACTCGAGGTCGGCGACCTCCCGGCCGACTGGCCGGACCACCTCGGGGCCTTCATCGAGCCCGAACCGCTGCCCGAGGAGGACGTCTCCGCCCTCTTCGCCCGGCTGCGCGAGGCCGGTTCCCCGGTGCTGCTGGTCGGTCACGGCAACCGCCGTTCCTGCGACCCGGAGGCGGTGCGCGTCTTCGCCGAGCGGACCGGCATCCCGGTGGTGACCACCATGGGCGCGCGCGGCGAGTTCCCGAACGACAGCGACCTGTACCTGGGCGTCGTCGGCGAGGGCGGCCATCCCTCGGCGGCCGAGTACGTGGCCAAGTCGGACTTCGTGGTCCTGGTCGGCACGGGACTGGCCATGATGACCCGGCGGGCGCTGGGCGACTGGGACCCGGCGCGCACCGGCGCGGTCAACATCGACCTCGGTGAGATCGAGCGCTCCCGCCTCGCCGACACCACGGTCCGCGGGGACATCGGCGAGGTGTTCCGGCTGCTGGAACGGCTGCGCGCCGAGCGGCCCTTCACGGCCCCGCCGGTCACCGGCTACGAGCTGACCCGCTTCGTGGCCCGGCCCGCCGTCCCCGTCCCGGGCCGCACCGGACGGACGGACGAGGACGCGCTGCTGCAGAGCGAGGCCGTCCGGCTGCTCCAGGACCACCTGCCCCGCGACGGGCACCTGCTGTACGACGCCGGCAACTGCGCCGTCGCCTCCATGCACTACGGGAGCGTCCCGGCCGGCTCCTCCTCCACCATCGCGCTGGGCATGGGCGGCATGGGCTACAGCGTCGGTGCCGCGGTCGGCGCGCAGCTGGGCTCGCCGGAGGGCACCCGGACCGTGGTGTTCTGCGGTGACGGCGCGTTCCTGATGAGCGGCCTGGAGGCGCACACCGCCGTGGAGCTGGGGCTGCCCATCCTCTACGTCGTCTTCAACAACGGCATGCACGGCATGTGCGCCACGCGCCAGCAGCGGTTCTTCGACTCCCGGATCACCGCCGTGGACTACACGCCCGTCGACGTGTGCACGGTGGCGCGCGGTCTCGGCGGCCCGGACCGGCTGTGGGTCGGGAGCGCCGGGACCGCCGCCGAGCTGGCCCGGCAGCTGGACGAGTACCGGCGCCACGCGCACCTGCCCGGGGTCCTGGAACTCCGGCTCACCGTGGAGGAGGAGCCGCCCTTCGCCTCCTTCCTGCCCGCCGACGCCCCCACCGTGTCGGTGCCCAGGCAGCGACAGGCCGCCGTCTCGTACGAGATGACCGGCAGCGCTCTCTGACGCGTCGCCCTCCGTACGCCTTCGTCCGCGCGTTCCCGCGACACCTCCCGCCGCCGCACGCGGCCGTGCGGGCCGGCGGGGACGCGCGGACCCCATCGGAAAGAAATCACATGACAGTGCAAGAGCTGGACCTCGCAGGTATCACGGACTCCGGGCTGCGCGCCGACTACATCGCGAGCTCCCAGCTGTTCCGCAAGATCGGCCGGGGCCGCTTCCTCGGCCGCTACATGATGCACCCGGCCAAGCGGCCCTACTTCGACACCTTCTTCTCGTTCGTCTGCTACATCGACGACCTGGCCGACGACATCAACCTCAGCGTCGACGTCCGGGCCCGCCGGCTGGACGAGTGGCAGCGCACCTACCTGGCCATCGCCAAGGGCGAGGAGCTGCGAAGCGACCAGCCGCTGTCGCTGTCGGAGCAGACGGACGCCGCGCTGGCCCGCGCCCTGGTCCACACCCTGCGCACCTGGGACCTGCCCTACCTGCGCGTGCCCGAGTTCGTCGACGGCCACCGCAAGGCCCTGACGACGTACGAGTACGCGAACGAGGAGGAGCTGGACGACTTCCTGGAGACGGTCACGCTGCTGCCCGCGATCTGGATCAACCAGATCTTCGAGCCGCTGAGCGAGGACGCCGAGGAGCTGTGCCGGCACACCATCACGGCCTTCCAGCTGCTGGACTTCATCTGGGACGTCCGTGAGGACCTGGACCTCGGCCGGCTGTACCTCCCGCTGGACCACCTCGCCCGCTTCAACCTGACCCGGGCGGACCTCGACCGCCAGATCGGCAGCGGTTACATCAGCGACTCCCTGCGCGAGCTGATCCAGTTCGAGATCGACATCGCCCGGGGGCACCTGGACGCCGGCCGCTCCTGGCCGCAGACGCTGCACCCGACGGCGCGGATCTTCATGGAGACCGACATCCAGACGCACGACTCCATGTTCCCGGAGCTGATCAAGGACGACTACGCGTTCTTCAAGAGCCCGCGGCGCGGCCTCGACTTCGTCTCGGGCCGGATGATCCCGCGCACCGCCAAGGCCATCGTCCGGGCCCGCAAGGCCAACCAGCAGGCCACCCGCGCCGGTTACCGCATCCGGCCGCCGTACCGGGGCACCGAGGCATGACCCGCGGGGCGATCCTGAGCGGCCTGGGCACCTGGCTCCCGCCGCAGGTGGTCACCAACGACATGCTCTCCTCGGAGCTGGACACCTCCGACGAGTGGATCCGGACCCGCACCGGCATCGCCCGGCGGCACATCGCGTCGCCGGGCATGAGCACCGGGCACCTCGCCACCGAGGCGGCGCGCCGGGCGCTGAAGTCGGCCGGCACCGACCGCGTCGACGTCGTCATCGTCGCCACGAGCACCCCGGACCGTCCCTGCCCCGCGACCGCCCCGGTGGTCGCCTCCGCGCTCGGGCTGTCCGGGACCGGCGCCTTCGACGTGGCCGCGGTGTGCACGGGCTTCGTGTACGCGCTGGCCACCGCGGCGGGGCTGATCGCCGGACAGATGGCGGACAGCGTCCTGGTGGTCGGCGCGGACACCTTCTCCACCATCCTCGATCCGAGCGACCGCACCACCCGGGTGATCTTCGGTGACGGCGCCGGCGCGGTCGTGCTGCGCGCCGGCGACCGGACCGAGCAGGGAGCCCTCCTCGGCTTCGACCTGGGCAGCGACGGCGAGGGCGTGGACCTCATCACGGTGCCGGGCGGAGGCTCCGAGCAGCGGCTGAGCGGTGCCGGGGCCGCACCGGGCGACGCGTACTTCCACATGGACGGCCCGCAGGTCTTCACCCGGGCCGTGCGGTACATGACCGGATCGGTGCGCAAGGTCCTGGACGCCGCCGCGCTGGCCCCCGAGGACGTCGCCCACCTGGTCCCGCACCAGGCGAACGTCAGGATCCTCGACACCTGCGCCCGGGAACTCGGGCTGCCCGCCGAGCGCGTCGTGAAGAACATCGAACAGGTCGGCAACACCGTGGCCGCCTCCATCCCGCTCGCGCTCGCCGCGGGTGCGGCCGACGGGCGGCTGCGGGCGGGCGAGTCGGTGGTCCTCACCGGCTTCGGCGGCGGTCTGACCTGGGGCTCGGCGCTCCTCACCTGGCCCGGCGGCCTCACGGTGATCGCCGACTGACGGCACCCTCCACAGAGAAGAGAATCATGAACACCATCGACCAGAACCTGAAGGCGCTGCTCGACGAGCGGTTCCCGCAGTCCACCGACCGCCTTTTCGAGGGCGCGTCGTTCAAAGACGCCGGCGTGGACTCGATGGGCGTCGTCGAATTCATCGTGGCCCTGGAGCGGCAGTTCGGCACCCCGACGCTGAACGGCAACGAACTCGGCGTCGAGTCCACGCTCCAGGACGCGCGCGACCTGCTCACGTCGGTGGGCGTCGGCTGATGCCCCAGCCGCATCGGCTCACCCTCAACGAACACCCGCTGCCGCCGCTCGACTCCGTCGCCGCCGAGATCGCCAGGCACGCCGGTGCGGTCAACCGGTACCCGGAGTTCTATCCCGAGCGGCTGCGCGGGATCGTCGCCGACTGGCTGGGACTGCCCGGTGAGCAGGTCGTCCTCGGCGCGGGTTCCGTCGGCGTGGCGCTCCAGGCGCTGCAGGCCAGTGTGTCCGCCGGCGGGGGGCTGGCATACGGGTGGCGCAACTTCGACGCCTATCCCCTGCTCGCCGACATGGTCGGGGCCCGCGCCCTGGAGGTGCCGCTGCTCCCGGGCGGGCACCAGGACCTCGACGCCCTGGAGAAGGCGGTCCAGGACGCGGACGCGGTCATCGTGTGCAACCCGCACAACCCGACCGGCCAGCTGGTCCCCGGGGATGACCTGAAGGAGTTCATCGGCCGGGTCCCCGAGCACGTCCTGGTGGTCCTGGACGAGGCGTACATCGAGTTCGTCGCCCCGTCCGGCCGTACGGACTCGCTGCGCTGGGTGCGGGAGTTCCCGAACCTGCTGGTGCTGCGCACGTTCTCCAAGGCCTGGGGGCTGGCCAACATGCGCGTCGGGTACGGCGTGACGTCGCCTCAGTGGGCCGCGAGGATCGGCCGGTACCAGCTTCCGTACGCCCTGAGCACGCTCTCGGCGGTCGCGGTGGAGACCTCCCTGCGCGCCCAGCCGGAACTGGAGGAGCGGATCGCCCTCATCGTCGGCGAGCGCGAGCGGCTTGCCGGCGGGCTGGCCCGCGGGGGCTGGAAGGTGCTGCCGAGCCACACCAACTTCCTGTGGCTGGACGAACCGGAGCGGGCCGAGGACATCCGTGCCGCTCTGGAGGGCGAGGGCGTCCACGCCCGCGTCTACGCCGGCGAGGGCGTCCGCCTCACCGTCGGCGACACCGACGCCAACGACAGCGTGCTGCGCGCTCTGGCCTAGGCCCGCACACCGGACAGCGAAAGAGCCGCTGCCGACGGTCTCCCGTCGGCAGCGGCTCTTTCGTGTGCCGGGGTTCAGCTCACCAGCCGCCGCCCGGCGCGACACGCCGTACGCCCGGCAGGGCCGCGTCCAGGACGGTGGGGAACCAGGCCGAGAAGCTGGTCCCGGCGCGCAGCGCGGCCAGCTCCTCGGGGGTCACGAACCGGTAGTCGTGGATCTCGGACGGGTCCGGTCGCGGGGTGTCCCGCACCAGGCCGACGAAGAGGTGGTTGTACTCCTTCTCGACCAGGCCGGAGATCTCGTCCGGGTGCTCGTAGGTGACGGTGCCGGCCGGCTGGAGCGGGATGCCGTGCAGGCCCAGCTCCTCGCCGACCCGGCGGGCCGCCGCCTCCTGCGCGGGCTCGTCCGGGTACGGATGACCGCAGCAGGTGTTGGACCACACGCCCGGCGAGTGGTATTTGGTCAGGGCTCGCTGCTGGAGCAGCATGCGGCCCTCGGTGTCGAACAGGAAGACCGAGAAGGCGCGGTGCAGATGACCGGGCGCCTGGTGCGCCGAGAGCTTCTCGGCGACGCCGATCGTGCGGCCCTCCTCGTCGACGAGTTCGAGCAGGATCGGCTCCGTCGCGGCACTGCCGGAGGTTTCCGTGGTCATCAGTCAGCCAACCCTGGGAGTCGTGGTGACGGGGAGCCGGGCCGGGCCGCGCAGCCACAGGCCGGGCTTCAGCACCACCTCGTCGTCGTCCGGCTTGATCGAGGCGCAGCGCTTGGCGAGCCCGATCAGCGCCTCCTTGGCCATCAGCCGGGAGAGGTTGTCGCCGAGGCAGTAGTGGATACCGCGGCCGAACGACAGGTGCTTGCGGCCGTGCGCGCCGAGGGCCAGGGTGTCGGGGTTCTCGAAGGTCCGCTCGTCCCGGTTGGCCGCGGCCAGCATCAGCAGCACCACGGCACCGGCCTCCATGGTCCGGCCGTGCAGGGTGATCGGCTCGTTGACCACACGCCAGGAGGCGTGCGTGGGCGGCTCCAGGCGCAGCACCTCGTCCAGCACGTCGTCCGCGAGGGAGGAGTCGGCGGCGAGCCGCTCCAGCACGTCCGGGTGCTCGGCCAGGATGACCGCGGCGTTGCCGATGAGGTTGGCGAAGGTGTCCAGGCCCGGCACGATGAGCAGCACGCACACCGCGGCGATCTGGTGGATCGTCAGGCCCTCGATGGTCTCGCCGGCCCGGGTCAGCTCGGTGATCAGGTCGGTGCCGTCGCCGCCCTCGCGCTCCTGGAGCACCTTGACGAAGTACTCGGTGCACTGCGCCACCGCGCGCTGGCAGGCGATCGCCACGTCCTCCGACGGCGCGGCGCCCAGCTCCAGGATGTGCGCGATCTCCGTCGACCAGGCGGCGAGGAGCTTCTGGTCCTCGCGGTTGATGCCCATCATGTCGCCGAGCACGCGCACGGGCAGCTGGGAGGCCAGCACCTCCATGACGTCGAACCGCTCGGGCAGGTCCGCCAGCAGGTCGTCCACGACCGCGGTGACCGACTTGATCAGCGCCTCCACCGCGGAGGGGGTGAACGGCGCGGCGACGAGGTTGCGCAGCTTGGTGTGGTCCGGCGGGTCCAGCAGCCGGAAGAGGTTGGCGTCCCAGCCGTCCAGGCCGAGCCCCAGGAACGGCGGCGGCTCCTCGTCGGGACCGCCGGCCACCTGGGCGAAGAACTGGGTACCTCCGAGGTCCTTGCCGAGCCGGCGGTCGCGCAGCAGGGCCTCGACGTCCTCGTAGCGGCTGACCACCCAGGAGTTGAGCGGGCCCGCCAGGACGGGGTGCTCGTCGCGGAGCTTCGCGTAGACCGGGTAGGGGTTCCGACGGAAACCGGGATCGGTCGGATCGAAGAAGAATTCGGGCTCGGCAGGATCTGCCATCAGTGTCTCCCCCATTATCACGCCGTGGGCGGCCCGTGCGGGCTTCTGGCCCCGGCTCAAGATCACGACAGTGTGATCATAGCGTCGATCCAGCGACAGCTGGATAACGGGTAGATAACCCCGGACACATCGCGTACACAAAAGAGCGGCCCCGCGGACCGGGTCCGCGGGGCCGCCTTCGTGGCGTTCAGTAACGGCAGATCAGTGGTGGCCGTGGCCGCTCGTGATCTCCTTGTACTCCTCGACCCTCGGCTTCGGGATCTGGGCGTTCTCGCCGTAGTAGGCGTGCGACAGCTTGGCCCGCAGCTTCTGCGAGGCCGGCAGCTTGCGCTCGACGCCGTTCTCGTCGACCGCCGGGCCGATCTCGGCCGGGGCGTACTGCTCGTGCGCGGTGAGCGTGTGCAGCTGCTCCTGGCTGAGCGGCTCGTGCACCTCGATGAACTCACCGTGCGGCAGCCGCTTGATGATGCCGGTCTCGCGGCCGTGCAGCACCTTTTCGCGGTCCCGGCGCTGGAGGCCGAGGCAGATCCGCTTGGTGACGATGTACGCGAGGACCGGACCGGCGAACAGGAAGACCCGGACGAAGTAGGTGACGGCGTTGACCGACAGGTGGAAGTGCGTCGCCCACAGGTCGTTGCCGCCGCCCAGCATGGCCACCGCGAAGAACATCAGCCAGGCGACGCCGAGAGCGGTACGCGTCGGGGCGTTGCGCGGACGGTCCAGGATGTGGTGCTCGCGCTTGTCGCCGGTGATCCAGGACTCGATGAACGGGTAGACCGCGATCGAGACCAGCATCAGACCGAAGACGATCAGCGGGATGAGCACACCGAGGACCAGCGTGTGGCCCGCGACGTTGATCTCCCAGCCCGGCATCACTCGCACGAAGCCCTCGGAGAAGCCCATGTACCAGTCGGGCTGGGCGCCGGTGGACACCTGGTCCGGACGGTAGGGGCCCATCGCCCAGATCGGGTTGATCTGCGCGACCGCGGCCAGCATCGCGAGGACACCGAAGACCAGGAAGAAGAAGCCTCCGGCCTTGGCCATGTAGACCGGCAGCAGCGGCATGCCGACGACGTTCTTCTCGGTCTTGCCGGGACCCGCGAACTGCGTGTGCTTGTGGTAGAAGACCAGGATCAGGTGGGCCACCATCAGGCCCAGCATGATGCCCGGCAGCAGCAGGATGTGGATCGAGTAGAACCGGGCCACGAAGTCGTGACCGGGGAACTCGCCGCCGAAGAGGAAGAACGAGATGTACGTGCCGACGATCGGCATCGACAGCACGAGACCCTCGGCGATGCGGACACCGGTGCCGGAGAGCAGGTCGTCCGGGAGCGAGTAGCCGGTGAAGCCGGTGAACATGCCGAGGACGAACAGCAGGAAGCCGAACAGCCAGTTGACCTCACGCGGCTTGCGGAACGCGCCGGTGAAGAACACGCGCATCATGTGCACGAACATGCCGGCGAGGAAGACCACCGCGCCCCAGTGGTGGATCTGCCGGATGAGCAGACCACCGCGCACGTCGAAGGAGATGTGCAGGGTCGAGTTGAACGCCTCGGACATCAGCTGTCCCTGGAGCGGGACGTAGCTGCCGTGGTACTCCACCTCGTTCATCGACGGGTGGAAGAACAGCGTCAGATAGACACCCGTCAGGATGATGATGATGAAGCTGTACATGCACACTTCGCCCAGCATGAACGACCAGTGGTCGGGGAAGATTTTGCGCATGTTGGCCTTGGCCAGGGAGTAGATCCCGAGCCGGCCGTCGGCCCAGTCGGCGACGCGCTCGCCGGCCGGTGCCTTCCCGCGAGAGCGGCCCGCCGCGGCGGCGGATGAAGGCGTTTCGTTCGGTGCAGTACTCATCCGCGCTCCCAGAAAGCAGGACCGACGGGCTCCTCGAAGTCGCCGAGCGCCTGGAGGTAACCCTCACTGTCCACGCCGATCCGCAGCTGCGGCAGAGCGTGGCCGGCGGGGCCGAAGATCACTCGGGCGCCGTCGGTGAGGTCGAAGGTGGACTGGTGGCACGGGCACAGCACGTGGTGCGTCTGCTGCTCGTACAGCGAGATCGGGCAGCCCACGTGGGTGCAGATCTTCGAGTAGGCGACGATGCCCTGGTGCGACCAGTCGAGTTCGCGCTTGTCCTTGATGTCGGCCGGCTGGAGCCGGACGATCATCAGGGCCGCCTTGGCAATCTCGTTCTGGAAGTCCTCGTCGTGCTCCGACATACCGTCGGGCATGGCGAAGGTCAGCGAGCCGACGGCCACGTCCTCGGGACGCAGCGGCTGGTTGGTGTTCATGTTGACCAGGCGCTTGCCCTTGGCCCACATCGTGTGCCGCAGCTTCGTCTTCGGCGCCGGACCCAGACCGCCGAGCAGCATCACGCCGGAGAGCGGCACCAGCGCCATCGCGCCGAACATGGTGTTGCGGACCAGCTTGCGGCGGCCGAAGCCGGACTCCGCGGCACCCTGGCGGAAGTCCGCGTGGACCTTCGCCCGGACCTCCGGCGACGCCTCGATCGGATGCCGGTCGTCGGCGACCTCCACGTCCGACATCAGCGTGCGGGCCCAGTGGACCGCGCCCGCGCCGATGCAGAACAGCGCCACACCCAGCGTCAGGCCGAGCGCGAAGTTCATCGCGCTCAGGTGCCCGATCGGGAAGACGAAGATCGACTTGTCGTTCGGGATCGCCAGGTAGGCGACGATGAAGCCGATGGTGGCCAGCATCGACACCGTGAACAGGAACGCCACCGCGCGCTCGGACCGCTTCGCGGCCCGCTCGTCGATGTCCTGGATCCGGTGCTCGTGGGGCGGCAGACCCGGGTCCGCGAACGGGTTCTCCTCGTCCGCGGTCGCTACCGCGCCGTGTGCGTGGTCCTGCTCAGCGGGCAGGTTCTCTTCAGGAATGTCTTGGCTACTCATGACTTCTTGGCCTTTGCGGTCCGAGCGGCGACCCAGACGGCGACCGCGATCAGCGTGCCGAGGCCGAAGATCCAGCCGAACAGGCCCTCGCTGACCGGCCCGAGGCCGCCCAGCTCCAGACCACCCGGGTTCTCCGTCTTGTCACCGTTGACCGCGTTCAGGTACGCGATGATGTCCTTCTTGTTCTTCTCCGACATCGTGGTGTCGGGGAAGGACGGCATGTTCTGCGGGCCGGTCTGCATGGCCTCGTAGATGTGCTTCGGAGCGACACCCTCCAGCGTCGGGGCGAACTTGCCCCTGGTCAGGGCACCGCCCTTGCCGGTGAAGTTGTGGCACTGCGCGCAGTTGGTGCGGAACAGCTCGCCGCCCTTGGCGATGTCCGCGCCGTCGGGGCCGTACTGCTGCTTGGTGGGCACGCTCGGGCCGGCGCCCAGCGACGCGACGTACGCGGCGAGCTGGTCGATCTGGGCCTGCGTGTAGATGGGCTTCTTGCGCGGGACCTGGGCGCCCTGCGAGGTCGCGGCGGGCATACGGCCGGTGCCGACCTGGAAGTCGACGGCCGCGGCGCCGACGCCGACGAGGCTCGGGCCGTCGGATGAGCCCTGGCCACCGGTGCCGTGGCAGCTGGCGCAGCCGACCTCGTAGAGCTTCTTGCCCTCCTTGATGGTCAGGGACTGGGAGGATTCATCGGCCTGCGCCTTGCCCGCGGGTGCGAACGCGGCGTACAGCCCCCCAGTGGCCGCCAGCGCGAGGAGTAGGACGACGACCGCCGCCAGCGGATGGCGTCGTCGTGCGGAGAGCTTTTTCACGGATTACCCCGGTGTCAGGATCTTCTGCGTCGGTGCTTCTGGATGTGCCGGAACGATCCCGGCTACTTGATCAGGTAGATCGTGGCGAAGAGGCCGATCCAGACGACATCGACGAAGTGCCAGTAGTAGGACACGACGATGGCGGCGGTCGCCTGCTCGTGAGTGAACCTCTTGGCCATGTAGGTACGGCCGAGGACCAGCAGGAAGGCGATGAGGCCGCCCGTCACGTGCAGGCCGTGGAAGCCGGTGGTCAGGTAGAACACCGAGCCGTACGGGTCCGAGGACAGCGAGATGCCGTCCTTCTTCACCAGCTCGGTGTACTCGTAGATCTGACCGCCGATGAAGATCGCACCCATGATGAAGGTGAGGATGAACCAGCCACGGAGCTTCTTCACGTCGCCGCGCTCGGCGGCGAACACACCGAGCTGGCAGGTGAGGGAGGAGAGCACCAGGATCGTGGTGTTCGTCGCGGAGAAGGGCACGTTCAGCGCGTGCGCCATCTCCTTCCAGTGGTCCGGTCCGGTCACCGACCGGAGGGTGAAGTACATCGCGAAGAGGGCCGCGAAGAACATCAGCTCGGAACTCAGCCAGATGATGGTTCCGACGCTGGTGAGGTTCGGCCGGTTGACCGACGGGTGCGCGTGCCCTGTTTCTACTGTCGTTGCTGTCGCCACGACCGACATTATGTCGGTCGCTTATCTCGCGCTCACTCCGGGGGGTGCCGTTCGGAGTGTTGCCGCCCGCCGAACCGGTGCTGACGTGGTGTTCGGGGGAGTAGCATCCGCCCAGACGGCCCTGCCCGTCCCGTCCGTACGACGCCGACGTCCCGGAGGAACAATGCAGCCGACCGCCACGGTGCTGGTCTATAGCGACGACTCCACCACTCGCGAACAAGTACGGCTGGCCGCCGGACGCCGGCCCGCTCCGGACGTCCCCCTGGTGGAGTTCGTGGAGTGCGCGACTCCGGACGCGGTGCTGCGGGAGCTGGACAAGGGCGGCATCGACGTCTGCGTGCTGGACGGCGAGGCCGTGCCGATGGGCGGCATGGGCATGTGCCGGCAGATCAAGGACGAGGTGTTCGGCTGCCCGCCGGTGCTGTTGCTCATGGGACGGCCGCAGGACGCGTGGCTGGCCACGTGGAGCCGTGCGGACGCGGCTGTGACGCTGCCGGTGGACCCGGTGGAGTTCGCCTCCGCGCTGGCCTCCCTGCTGCGGCAGAAGAGGCTTGTGGGCGCGTAGGACGGGCCGTGGGCGCCGGCCGGCCCGGGGCGCGGGGATCGTGCGCGGGTGCGGGCCGGCGGGGTCTTCCCGCGCCCACGCGGCGGCAGCCGCACCTCCGACACGCTCCCGCGCCCCTTCCGGGGCGCCGCTACACCGCTCTCGGCTGGAGGCGTACCGCCTCTGCCGGGGCGGGGCCGTCCGGGGTCTTGTCGGTGAGGGCACTGCCCGTGCGCCATTTCTTCCAGTCGACGTTCCAGTCGCCGAAGCCGTTGCCGAAGGGCTCCATGGTCTGGCCCTCGGAGTTGACGACCCTGACGATGTCGCCCTCGCGGATGTTGTCGAAGAGCCACTCGGCGTTGGACGTGCTCATCCCCGTGCAGCCGTGGCTGACGTTCGCGTAGCCCTGGGAGCCGACGGACCAGGGCGCGGCGTGGACGTACTCGCCCGACCAGGTGACCCGGGTGGCGTAGTACACCGGCAGGTCGTAGGAGTCCGAGGTGCCCTCGGCGATGCCGACGGTGGTGCCGCGCATCCGTACGAAGTACTGCTTCTCCAGGACGACCTTGACGCCGTTGCGGGTCTCGAAGCCGGGCTTGCCGGTGGTGACCGGGATCTGCTCGACTGGCTGGCCGTTCTTGTAGTACGTCAGCTGGTGCTCGGCGGCGTCCGTGACGACCTCGACCCGGTCCCCCGTGGTGATCTTCAGCGGTGTGGACGTCCCGCCCCACAGCCGGTCGCCGATCCGGACGCCGTTGAGGTTGCTGCGCACCCGGACGGTGGTGTGGGCCGGCCAGTAGTCCTTGGGACGGTAGTGGAGTTCCTTGTCGTTCACCCAGTACCAGGAGCCCGGCACGGCCGGCACGGACTCCACTCTCAGGGCCCGCTCCACGACGGCGCGCTGCGCCTTGTCCTTGATCCCCTGGTCGAGCTGGGCCGTGATGGGCTGTCCGACGCCGTAGGTGCCGCTGCCCGGCCCGAGGACGACGCCCAGGCGCTTCTTGCCGGCGGGCTTGCTGGTGTCGAAGGAGAGGACCTTGCGGCCGGGCGCGCCGTCGTCGTCCTCGGTGCTCACGGTGACCGTGTAGTGGGCGTCCGCGGCCAGCGGGGAGGTGCTGTGCCAGCGGCTGCCGTCGGCGGCGAGTTCGCCCGTCACATAGCGCCCTGTGGAGTCCCGGGCGGTGACGTCCGTGATCCGGCCGTCACCGCTGTTGGCGGTGACCTCCAGGGGCTTGTCGGGGTCGGCCCGCCCGCCCGCTTCGGCGGGGCCGTTGAAGGAGATCAGGTCCGCTGCGTCGTACGGCCTGGCCGACAGGGGGTTGCCGTCCGAACCGCAAGCGGTGACGCCCGCACCGAGGGCGGTCACCAGCAGGGTGCAGCCGACGACGGTACGGGTCCGCGCAGTGTGGTTCATATGATCACGCTATGAGATAAAGAGACTACCGGCATGGTGAGTCACTCATCCGAGCGAACGATGCTCCGGCAAACGAGCGGAGCCCGGACCCTCCGTCAGGAAGGTCCGGGCTCCCGGTGCTTCGGCGCGCCCTACTGGGTGCGGTTCTCACCGTGGTAGTACTCGAACACCCAGCCGAACAGGCCGATCAGGATGAACGGCGCGGAGAAGTAGATCAGCCACCAGCCGACCGCGATGCTGAGGAAGGCGATCGCGCCGCCGAAGCCCAGCATGAGCGGCTGCCAGCTGTGCGGGCTGAAGAAGCCCAGCTCGCCCGCGTCGTCCGCGACGTCGGCCTCCTTGTCGTCCTGGGCGCCCGCGTCGACCCGCCGGGCGGTGAAGCCCAGGTAGAAGCCGATCATGACGGACAGGCCGAAGGCCAGGAAGAGTGCCGTGGTACCGGCCGGCTCCTTCGACCACACGCCATACACGATGGCCATGATCAGGATGAAGACGCTCAGCCAGATGAACATCCGACCCTGGATCTTCACTTGCCGGCCTCCTTGCTGCCCGCGACGGCGGTGCCGTGACCGGCGTGCTCAAGCTGCTCGAGCGCGGCGATCTCGGGGTGGTGCAGGTCGAACGCCGGGGATTCGCTGCGGATCCGCGGCAGGGTGACGAAGTTGTGCCGGGGCGGCGGGCAGGACGTCGCCCACTCCAGCGAGCGGCCGTAGCCCCACGGGTCGTCGACCTCGACCTTCTTGCCGTACTTGGCGGTCTTCCAGACGTTGTAGAGGAACGGCAGGATCGACAGGCCGAGCAGGAAGGAGCTGATGGTCGACACCGTGTTCAGCGCGGTGAAGCCGTCGGCGTTCAGGTAGTCGGCGTACCGGCGCGGCATGCCCTCGGCGCCCAGCCAGTGCTGGACCAGGAAGGTGCCGTGGAAGCCGATGAACAGCGTCCAGAAGGTGATCTTGCCGAGGCGCTCGTCCAGCATCTTGCCGGTCCACTTCGGC
This sequence comes from Streptomyces sp. SCL15-4, assembly GCF_033366695.1. NCBI lineage: Bacteria > Bacillati > Actinomycetota > Actinomycetes > Kitasatosporales > Streptomycetaceae > Streptomyces > Streptomyces sp. SCL15-4. The sequence goes on along the minus strand of NZ_JAOBTQ010000001.1, from coordinate 6,058,774 downwards.
CACCAGAAGTGGAAGCCGGAGAACATGGCGAAGACGACCGTGCCGAAGACCACGTAGTGGAAGTGGGCCACCACGAAGTACGAGTCGGAGACGTGGAAGTCCATCGGCGGCGAGGCGAGGATGACACCGGTCAGACCACCGAACGTGAAGGTGATCAGGAAGCCGGTCGCCCAGAGCATCGGTGTCTCGAAGGACAGCGAGCCCTTCCACATCGTGCCGATCCAGTTGAAGAACTTCACACCGGTCGGTACGGCGATCAGGAACGTCATGAAGGAGAAGAACGGCAGCAGCACACCGCCGGTGACGTACATGTGGTGGGCCCACACGGTCACGGACAGACCGGCGATCGCGATCGTCGCGGCGATCAGGCCCATGTAGCCGAACATCGGCTTACGGGAGAACACCGGGATGACCTCGGAGATGATGCCGAAGAACGGCAAGGCGATGATGTACACCTCTGGGTGTCCGAAGAACCAGAAGAGGTGTTGCCACAGCAGCGCGCCGCCGTTGGCCGCGTCGAAGACATGGGCGCCGAACTTGCGGTCCGCCTCCAGGGCGAACAGCGCGGCGGCCAGCACCGGGAAGGCCAGCAGGACCAGGACACCGGTCAGCAGCACGTTCCACACGAAGATCGGCATGCGGAACATGGTCATGCCCGGAGCGCGCATGCAGATGATCGTGGTGATGAAGTTGACCGAGCCGAGGATCGTGCCGAAGCCGGAGAAGGCCAGACCCATGATCCACATGTCGGCGCCGACGCCCGGCGAGCGGACCGCGTCCGACAGCGGGGAGTAGGCGAACCAGCCGAAGTCGGCCGCGCCCTGCGGGGTGAGGAAGCCGGCCACCGCGATGAGCGAGCCGAACAGGTAGAGCCAGTAGGCGAACATGTTCAGCCGCGGGAACGCCACGTCGGGCGCGCCGATCTGCAGCGGCATGATCCAGTTCGCGAAACCGGCGAACAGCGGCGTCGCGAACATCAGCAGCATGATCGTGCCGTGCATCGTGAACGCCTGGTTGAACTGCTCGTTCGACATGATCTGCAGGCCCGGCCGGGCCAGCTCGGCGCGCATGATGAGCGCCATCACGCCGCCGATCAGGAAGAACGCGAACGACGTCGCCAGATACAGCGTGCCGATCGTCTTGTGGTCGGTGGTCGTCAGCCACTTCACCACGACATTGCCGGGTTGCTTGCGCCTGACCGGCAGCTCGTCGGCGTACGAGCCTTCAGCTGCCGCGGCACCCTGGGGTTCGTTGAGGATGCTCACAGGTTGTTCGTCTCCCGGTTCTTCTCGTGGCTCGTCTGCGCGATGCCGGCGGGAATGTAACCGGTCTGCCCCTTCTTGGCGAGGTCCTTGAGGTGCTGCTCGTACCGCTCGGGGGAGACGACCTTCACGTTGAACAGCATCCGGGAGTGGTCGACGCCGCAGAGCTCGGCACACTTGCCGAGGAAGGTGCCCTCCTTGTTGGGGGTCACCTGGAAGGCGTTGGTGTGGCCCGGGATGACGTCCTGCTTCATGAGGAACGGCACCACCCAGAAGGAGTGGATGACGTCACGCGAGGTCAGGACGAAGCGGACCGTCTTGCCCTTGGGGAGCCAGAGCGTCGGACCGGGGTTCTTCGTCTGCGGGTTCCGCGTGCCGGGCGTACCGACGTCGTAGACACCGCCGGCGTTCGCCGGGAACTGGTCCTTGAACCGGTCCGGGATGGCGTCCAGGTTCTTGTCGGTCTTGGCGTCACCGGTGGAACCGGGGACGTTCTCGACGTAGTTGAAGCCCCAGCTCCACTGGAAGCCGACCACGTTGACCGTGACGTCGGGCTTCTTGGAGGTGTCCAGGAGCTTCGACTCGTCCCGGGCCGTGAAGTAGAAGAGCACCGAGATGATGATGATCGGGACCACGGTGTACAGGGCCTCGATCGGCATGTTGTACCGGGTCTGCGGAGGAACCTCGACCTTGGTGCGGCTGCGCCGGTGGAAGAAAGCACTCCACAGGATCAGGCCCCACACCAGCACGCCGACGGCGAGCGCGGCAGCCCAGGAGCCCTGCCACAAGGAGAGGATCCGCGGAGCCTCTTCCGTGGTCGGGGTGGGCATGCCAAGGCGGGGGAAGTCCTTGTATGTGCAACCGGTTGCGGTCGCCAGGACCAGGCCCGCGGTCAGTGCCTGCAGCAGCTTCCGCCGCATCGGGCGCCGCGGCGAGCGGTCGGAGCCGTTGGGACTCACGTAGCGCCTTCCCGAGAGTCTCGCCCGCGCGGTTGGCTGCGGCCTTCTCGCTGGTCGGTCGCCGCCCTGCGTCGGGCAGGGGTTTGGATGTTTATGCGGACCAAACCCTAGCCCACCCTCTCCGAGGGTTCGCGAGGAGGGGTGCCTACTGGGTGGGGTGGTTCGCTTGATTGGCGGCTGCGGGTGCGTTGTGGCTGGTCGCGCCCGGCGGCGCACCCCTTGGAGACACCGGGCCGACCGGCGGTTTAGCGTTGCCGTATGGCCTACTTTGACGCTGCTTCCGCCACTCCCCTCCATCCCGTGGCCCGTCAGGCGCTGTTGGCCTCTTTGGATGAGGGATGGGCCGATCCCGCACGGCTGTACCGGGAGGGGCGCAAGGCGCGGATGCTGCTGGACGCGGCCCGGGAGGCGGCCGCGGAGGCCGTGGGCTGCCGGGCCGACGAGGTGGTCTTCACCCCGTCCGGGACCCGGGCCGTACACATGGGGATCGCGGGGGCGTTGGCCGGGCGGCGACGGGTGGGGCGCCACCTGATCGTGTCTGCCGTCGAACACTCCTGCGTCCTCCATTCGGCGGAAGTGTGCGAGGCGGAGGGCGGGGACGTCACCCGGGTGGCCGTCAGCCGGACGGGAGCCGTCGACCCTTCGGGGTACGCGCGGGCGCTCCGGGCGGACACCGCGCTGGCGTGCCTGCAGTCGGCCAACCACGAGGTGGGCACCGTGCAGCCGGTCGCCGAGGTGGCCGAGGTGTGCCGGGCCGCCGGGGTGCCGCTGCTGGTGGACGCCGCCCAGTCGCTGGGGTGGGGGCCGGTGGAGGGCGACTGGTCGCTGCTGGCGGCCAGCGCGCACAAGTGGGGCGGGCCGTCGGGCGTGGGACTGCTCGTCGTGCGCAAGGGCGTGCGGTACGCCGCCCAAGGGCCGGTGGACGAGCGGGAGTCGGGCCGGGCGCCCGGTTTCGAGAACATCCCGGCCGTCGTGGCGGCCGTGGCCTCGCTGCGCGCGGTGCGGGCCGAGGCGGACCGGGAGGCGGCACGGCTCGGGGAGCTGACGCGGCGGATCCGGGACCGGGTGCCGGAGCTGGTGCCGGACGTGGAGGTGGTCGGCGACGCCGGGCGCCGGCTGCCCGGGATCGTGACCTTCTCCTGCCTCTACGTCGACGGCGAGGCCCTGCTGCACGAGCTGGACCGGGCCGGCTTCTCGGTCTCCTCCGGCTCCTCGTGCACGTCCGGCACGCTGACGCCGAGCCATGTGCTGAAGGCGATGGGCGTGCTGAGCGAGGGCAACGTCCGGGTGTCCCTGCCGGCGGGGACGGCCGAGGAGGACGTGGAGCGGTTCCTCCGGGTGCTGCCGCAGGCGGTGGCGGGCGTCCGGGAGAAGCTGGGCGCACCGGTCCCGGTGACGGCCGTCCGGGCCGAGGAGCTGGTCGTCGACTCGCTCGGCAAGCGCTGCCCGATCCCGGTCATCGAACTGGCGAAGGTGTTCGGCGAGGTCCCGGTGGGCGGCCTCGTCCGGGTCCTCTCGGACGACGAGGCGGCCCGGCTGGACATCCCGGCGTGGTGCGAGATGCGGGGACAGCAGTACGTGGGCGAGGAGCCGGCGGAACAGGGCACGGCGTACCTGGTCCGCCGGGTGAGCTGAGACCCCGCCCGGCCGGCCCTCAGCTCAGGTGGGCCCGGACCTCCTCGCCGGCCTCGTCGCCGTACGCCTTCACGAACCGCTCCATGAAGTGCGTGCGCCGCAGCTGGTACTCCTGCGTGCCCACGGTCTCGATGACCAGCGTGGCGAGCATGCACCCGATCTGCGCCGCGCGCTCCAGCGAGACGCCCCAGGCCAGCCCGGACAGGAACCCGGCGCGGAAGGCGTCGCCGACGCCCGTGGGGTCGGCCTTGCGGTCCTCCTCCGGGCAGCCGACCTCGATCGGGTCCTCGCCGGTCCGCTCGATGCGCACGCCCCGCGAGCCGAGCGTGGTGACCCGGTGGCCGACCCTGGAGAGGATCTCCGCATCGCTCCAGCCGGTCTTGGACTCGATGAGCCCCTTCTCGTACTCGTTGGAGAAGAGGTAGGTCGCGCCGTCCAGCAGTATCCGGATCTCCTCGCCCTCCATCCGGGCGATCTGCTGGGAGAAGTCGGCGGCGAACGGGATGTTCCGGGAGCGGCACTCCTCGGTGTGGCGGAGCATCGCCTCGGGGTCGTCGGCGCCGATGAGGACCAGGTCCAGGCCGCCCACGCGGTCCGCGACGGTCTTCAGCTCGATGAGGCGGGCCTCGCTCATCGCGCCGGTGTAGAAGGAGCCGATCTGGTTGTGGTCGGCGTCGGTGGTGCACACGAAGCGGGCGGTGTGCAGGGTCTCGGAGATGCGGACCGACTCGGTGTCCACGCCGTGGCGGTCGAGCCAGGCACGGTACTCGTCGAAGTCGAAGCCGGCGGCGCCGACCAGGACGGGCCGGGTGCCGAGCTGGCCCATGCCGAAGGCGATGTTGGCGGCGACGCCTCCGCGGCGGACGTCGAGGTTGTCGACCAGGAAGGAGAGCGAAACCGTGTGCAGCCGGTCCGCGACGAACTGGTCGGCGAAGCGGCCGGGGAAGGTCATGAGGTGGTCGGTGGCGATGGAGCCGGTGACTGCGATGCGCACGACGGGGATTCTCCTGCGGGAGGCTGGGTTGACAGTTCACGCTACCCGCTCGGCCGCCGTCGCTGAAGCTGACGAAACTACCCGATAGTAGATCTTTCTTCGCGGCCCGCGCCGTGCGTACGGTGCGGTCATGACGAACCTCGAGGTCACCTCCTCCGCCCCGGCCGAGCCCGGCGGCGGCCTCGCTCCCCTGTGGGGCGACTGCGCCCGGATGGCTCCGCACTGGGCGGCCCCGCAGCGGGCCGCGTCCCGTCCGGTGTCCCCGTCCCGCATCCACGGGGTGTCCGTCCCGGCGCGGTCCGCCCGGCTGCTGGACGCGATGTCGGACTACGGCGACTGACCGGGCCGCGTCCCCGGGAACCGCGCGCCGCCCTCCCGCGTCCCATCGCCGTCCCCCGCGCAGGGAACGCGGGGCACGACGAGCGAGGAGCGACGCGGTGAACACCGAGCACCCTGAACACTCCGGCGGCCCGGAGGAGCGCGGGACGCGGCGGAGGCGGCGCCGTCCCACCGCCCTCGCCGCCGGTCTCGCCACCGCCGCCGTGCTGCTCGCCGGCGGCGGCGCGGCCTGCCTCGCGGCCGGCGGCGGCCCGGGCGGCCGTACGGACGACGCGGCGGCGCCCGCCGAGCACCGCACTCCCCCGCCGCTCCCCCTGGACGACTGGACCGGCACCGGTACCGGCACCGGCGGTATCGCGCCCGGCGAACCGGACCCGTACGGCACCCGGTACGTGGCCGCCGGCGAGCTGCCGGACGGGCCCGGCGCGGCGCCGGTGTACGCGCCGGGGGCGGGGGCCGGCCGGGAGCGGGTGGCCCGGCTGGCGGAGGCGCTCGGCATGGAAGGGACGCCGGTGGCCGAGGGACGGTTCTGGCGGGTCGGCGGCCGGGACGGTCTCGGGCCGGTCCTGACGGTGCGCCGGGACGCGCCGGGCGACTGGTCGTACAGCCGGTACGCGCCCGGCACCGACAACTGCCGCAAGGTGACCGTCTGCTCCCCGGACCCGGGCGCTGCGGCCGGTGATCCGGTGAGCGCGGCCGACGCGCGGAAGGCGGCGGCGCCGGTGCTGGAGGCGGCCGGGCTGGGCGCCGCGAAGACCGACGCGAGCCGGGTCGTGGGCGCCCGGCGGATGGTGACCGCCGATCCGGTGGTGGGCGGACTGCCCACCTACGGCTGGACGACCGGCGTGAGCGTCGGCCGCGGAGGCGAACCGACCGGCGGCCACGGGCTGTCGGCCGCGCCGGTGAAGGGCGAGACGTATCCGGTGCTGGGCGCGGCGCGGACGCTGGAGCTGCTGAACGGGAAGGCCGGGAGCGGCCACCGGATGGGGATCGGCGGGTGCGCGAGTCCGGTGCCGCCGAAGGACCGGCTGGAGCGGCCGTGCGGGACGTCCGCGGGGGCGCGGGGGACGGTGACGGTGGACGAGGCGGTGTTCGGGCTGGCCGCGCACTCCGTGGGCGGGCGGCGGACGCTGGTGCCGTCCTGGCTGTTCCGGGCGCGGGCATCCGCCGGAGGCGAGGCGTTCACGGTGACGTATCCGGCGGTCGACCCGGCGTACCTGGCGACGGCGTCCGGGGCCGGGTCCGCCTCTCCCGTGCCGGCGCCGTCCGGGACGGGCGGGACGAGTCCGAGCGTGCCGGTGCGCTGGTACACGGCCGACGGGCGGACGCTGCGCGTGGGCTTCTCCGGCGGGGTGTGCGCCGACTACCGGGTGACGGCGCGGGAGAGCGGCGACCGGGTGGCGGTGACCGTCACCGAGACGCCGTGGCCGGACCGGGTGTGCGTGCTGGTCGCCAAGGAGTACGCGAAGACCGTGACGCTCCACGCGCCGCTGGACGGGCGGACGGTGACCGGCGCGGACGGCCGGGCGGTACCGGAGGCGAAGCCGGGCGCGCCGCGGCCGGACGCGCCGCCGCGGCCGCGCTGAACCTGCGGACGACGGACGGCGGTCCGGCCGGGACGGACGAAGGCGGCGGCCCCCTTCGCGGGGACCGCCGCCTTCACCGTCCGGTGATCGACTCAGCTGAAGGAGTCGCCGCAGGCGCAGGAGCCGGTCGCGTTCGGGTTGTCGATCGTGAAGCCCTGCTTCTCGATCGTGTCCACGAAGTCGACGGTGGCACCGCCCAGGTACGGAGCGCTCATCCGGTCCGTGACGACCTTGACCCCGCCGAAGTCCTTCACGACGTCGCCGTCGAGCGAACGCTCGTCGAAGAAGAGCTGGTAGCGCAGGCCGGAGCAGCCGCCGGGCTGGACGGCGACACGCAGCGCGAGGTCGTCGCGGCCTTCCTGGTCGAGCAGGGCCTTGACCTTGGCCGCGGCGGCGTCGGTCAGGATGATGCCGTCGGTGACGGTGGTGGTCTCGTCCGATACGGACATCTACATCTCTCCCGGGTTGTACGGAGACTGCTTGCCGACCAGTGCAACCGGCGCTTCCGCGGATTCATTCCGGGCCGGGCATTCGCGTGGTCGCGTTTTCGTGTTGCTTCCTCATGCTCGCACACGGCCCGTCGAGGGGACAGCGGCCCGGAGAGAGGGCCCGACGGGATTCACGTCACATCGACGTTATCGCCGTCGTCAAAGTGACGTGAACCAGTTATGATAGATAGCGTCAGTTAGACGAAAAGTAGAAAGGGTGCGTGTCGTGACCACCGCCCAGACCCCGGAGCTCGACGTGCAGCCGAGTCCGCTCGCCCTGCTGCTGCTCGGCCGTGAGGCCGACCCGAAGAGCGAGCGGGGCGTCGAGTGTCCCGGTGACCTGCCGTCGCCGTCCGACCCCGACCTGGTCGAGCGCGCCCGCGCGGCCAAGGAGAAGCTCGGCGACAAGGTCTTCGTGCTCGGCCACCACTACCAGCGTGACGAGGTCATCCAGTTCGCCGATGTCACGGGCGACTCCTTCAAGCTGGCCCGGGACGCCGCCGCGCGCCCGGAGGCCGAGTACATCGTCTTCTGCGGTGTGCACTTCATGGCCGAGTCGGCGGACATCCTGACGTCCGAGGACCAGAAGGTGGTCCTGCCCGACCTGGCCGCCGGCTGCTCCATGGCCGACATGGCGACGGCCGAGCAGGTCGCCGAGTGCTGGGACGTGCTGACCGAGGCCGGGATCGCCGAGCAGGTCGTGCCCGTCTCGTACATGAACTCCTCCGCCGACATCAAGGCGTTCACCGGCAAGCACGGCGGCACCATCTGCACCTCCTCCAACGCCAAGCGGGCCTTGGACTGGGCGTTCGAGCAGGGCGAGAAGGTCCTCTTCCTGCCGGACCAGCACCTGGGCCGCAACACCGCCGTCCGGGACATGGGGATGTCCCTGGACGACTGCGTGGTCTACAACCCGCACAAGCCGAACGGCGGCCTCACCCCGGACGAGCTGCGGGCCGCGAAGATGATCCTGTGGCGCGGCCACTGCTCCGTGCACGGCCGCTTCAGCCTGGAGTCGGTGAACGACGTGCGCGCCCGCATCCCCGGCGTGAACGTCCTGGTGCACCCGGAGTGCCGGCACGAGGTCGTGGCGGCGGCGGACTACGTCGGCTCGACCGAGTACATCATCAAGGCCCTGGAAGCCGCCCCGGCCGGTTCCAAGTGGGCCATCGGCACCGAGCTGAACCTCGTGCGCCGGCTGGCGAACCGTTTCGCGCCCGAGGGCAAGGAGATCGTCTTCCTCGACCGCACGGTCTGCTTCTGCTCGACCATGAACCGCATCGACCTGCCCCACCTGGTCTGGACGCTGGAGTCCCTGGCCGAGGGCAACCTGGTCAACCGGATCGAGGTCGACAAGGAGACGGAGGCGTTCGCCAAGCTCGCGCTGGAGCGGATGCTGGCGCTGCCGTAGTTTCCGGCCGCTCCGGCATGGGAAGGGGGCCGCACCCGGTGGTGCGGCCCCCTTCCTTCGCGGTCAGCCGCGAGCCGGTTCCGGCGCCGGTTCGGCGCTCGGCTCCCGCTTCGCCGCCCGCTTCCTCGCGCGGCGCTCCTTGCGCAGTTCCAGCATCGCGTAGAGCGTCGGTACCAGCAGGAGCGTCAGCAGGGTGGAGGTGATCAGGCCGCCGATGACGACCACGGCGAGCGGCTGGGCGATGACGCCGCCTTCGCCGGTGACGCCGAGGGCCATCGGGAGCAGGGCGAAGATCGTCGCCAGCGCCGTCATCAGGATCGGACGGAGCCGGTGCCGGCCGCCCTCGACCACGGCTTCCACCACGCCGTAGCCCTGTGCCCGGTACTGGTTGATCAGGTCGATCAGCACGATCGCGTTGGTCACCACGATGCCGATCAGCATCAGCATGCCGATCATCGCGGGCACGCCCATCGGGGTGCCGGTGGCCACCAGCAGGCCGATCGCGCCGGTCGCCGCGAAGGGGATGGAGACCAGCAGGATCAGCGGCTGGACGAGCGAGCGGAACGTCGCGACCAGCAGCATGAACACGATCGCGATGGCCGCCAGCATGGCCAGGCCCAGGTTCTTGAACGCGTCGTCCTGGTCGGAGGAGACACCGCCGATCTCGGCCGTGGCGCCCGCCGGAAGCTTCAGCGCCTTGATCCTCGACTGGAGCCTGCCGCTGATCGCGCCCGTGTTGTCGCCGGTCGGCCGGGCGGTGACGGTGGCCGCGCGCTGCCCGTCGATGCGGGTCATGGACACCGGGCCGGCCACCTGCTCCACCGTGGCGATGTCGCCGAGCCGCACCGGGCCGAGGCGCAGGTTCCTCAGCTCGGCCAGCGTGGTCGCGGGCTTGGCGGACCGTACGACGATGTCCCGCTCGGTGTCGTCCAGGACCGCCTTGCCGGCCGTCGTCCCGCGCACCGCCTGCGCCACCGCCGCGCCGAGCTTCTGGTCGTCGAACCCGGCCGCCGCCGCCTTGGCGCCGGCCCGCACCGAGATCCGCGGCACGCTCTGCGCGAGGTCGCTGGTGACGTCGGTGACGTCGTCGAGGCCGGCGACCGTGGCGCGGACCCGCTCCGCCGCCGTCCGCAGCGCCTTCGGGTCGGACGCCTTGACCACCACGCTCAGGTCCTGGCTGCCGAAGCCGTCACCGGCCGACACGGTGGTCGAACCGACGCCGTCGAGCTTCTTCAGCCCGTCCTCCAGGTGCTGCCGCACCTCGTCGTAGGACGCGGAGTCCTCCAGCATCACCTGGTACGACGCCTGGTTGGTGTCGGTGCCGCCGCCGAAGGCCGCCATGAAGCCGGAGGAGCCGACGGTGACCTGGTAGTCCTTCACTCCCTCGGTGGACGCCAGCAGCTTCTCCACCCGCCGGGCCCCGGCGTCGGTGGCCGCGAGGCTGGTGCCGGGCTTCAGCTTCTGCTTGATCGTGAGGACCTCCTGCTCGCCCTGGTCGAAGAAGTTGGTCTTCAGCAGGCCGGACATGCCGAAGGTGACGGCCAGGACGGCGACCGCGATGAGCACGCTGGTCAGCCGGCGCCGGGTCGCGAACCGCAGCACGGGGACGTAGGCGCGCTGGAGGCGGCTGTTCGCCTCCTTCTCCTCGGCCCCGCGGCGGGCCTCGGCGGCGTCCTCGGGGGTGCCCTTGGGGGCGCGCAGGAACCAGTACGACAGCACCGGCACGACCGTCAGCGACACCAGCAGGGAGGCCAGCAGGGCCGCCGTCACGGTGATGCTGAACGAGCCGAACAGAGCGCCCACCATGCCGCCGACCAGGCCGATCGGCAGGAACACGGCGACCGTGGTGAGGGTGGAGGAGGTGACCGCGCCGGCCACCTCGCGCACCGCGGCGAGGATGGCCTCCTTGCGTTCCTCGCCGTAGCCGAGGTGCCGCTTGATGTTCTCCAGGACCACGATCGAGTCGTCGACGACCCGGCCGACGGCGATGGTCAGGGCGCCGAGGGTGAGCATGTTCAGCGACAGGCCGCGCGTCCACAGCACGAGCAGGGCGAGGACCACGGACAGCGGGATGGAGACCGCGGTGACCAGCGTCGAGCGGACCGACGCCAGGAAGAGGAGGATCACCAGGACCGCGAAGAGCAGGCCGAGCGCGCCCTCGGTGGTCAGGCCCTTGATGGACTTGGACACGGCCGGTCCCTGGTCGCTGACGACTGTGAGCCGCGCGCCGGAGCCGAGGTCCGCGCGCAGGCCGGGCAGCTTGTCCTTGACCGCGTTCGAGATGGAGACCGCGCTGCCGTCGTGGTCCATCGTGACGTTGACGGCGAGGCTGGGCCGGCCGTCGGTGCGGGTGAGGGAGTCGGCCGGGGCCGGCCGCTCCTCGACGGTGGCCAGGTCGCCGAGGCGGACCGGCTTCGCGCCCTCGCCGGTGACCATCAGGTCCTCGATCTGCTTGAGCGAGGTGAAGCCGCCGCCGACCTGGACGGTGCGGTTGGCGCCGTCCTCGTCGAAGGAGCCGGCCGGGACGGTCGCGCCGCCCGCCTGGAGGGCCTGGCCCAGGGCGGGGGCGGTGAGACCGGCGCGCGCGAGCTTCGCGTCGTCGGGGGTGACGGTGACCTGGCGGTCGCGGACGCCCGTGATCTGCACGCGGCCGACGCCGTCGATGTCCTTCAGGACCGGTACGACCGTGGTGTCGAGCTGGTCCGCGAGCGCCTGCTGGTCCTTGTCGGAGGTGACGGCGAGGACCACGGTCGGCATGTCGTCGGTGGACCCGGAGACGACCTGGGGGTCGACGTCGTCCGGGAGCTGGTGGCGGGCCCGGTTCACGGCCTGCTGGACGTCGCCGACGATCCGCTCGGTGTCGTTGCCGTAGTCGAAGGACGCCATGATCACGGCGTTGCCCTCGCTCGCGGTGGAGGTGACGCCGGTGACGCCGTCGACGCCCTGGAGGTTGTCCTCGATGGGCTCGACGACCTGCTTCTCGACCACGTCGGGCGAGGCGCCCTGGTACGGCGCGATCACCGACACCATGGGCAGTTCCATGGTGGGCAGCAGCTGCTGTTTGATCTGGGGTATCGCGATCAGCCCGAAGGCGAGCGCGACGAGCGACACGAGCCCGACGAGGGCCCGTTGCGCGAGGCTGAAGCGGGACAGCCAGGACATGGATCAGGTTCTCTCATCCGGGAGCGGCAGGAGTCTCCACCACCCTGGGCCATCCCGGACGGCCGTTCCGTAGGTCCCAGGTCCCGTTCCCCGCCGGGCCCCTACTCCGCGCGCAGTACACCCGGGTGGAGATCAGTCCGTCCTCGGACGTACCAGTCCCGACTCGTACGCGATGACGACGAGCTGTGCCCGGTCCCGCGCGCCCAGCTTGGCCATGGCCCGGTTGACGTGCGTCTTCACCGTCAGCGGGCTGACCGCGAGGCGCTCGGCGATCTCGTCGTTGGGATGGCCGCCGGCGACCTGGACGAGGACTTCCCGCTCCCGTCCGGTGAGGGTGGCGAGCCGCTCGGCGCGGGCCGGGTCGGGGCCCGGGCCGGTGTCGCCCTGGGCGAGGAAGCGGGCGATCAGGCCCTTGGTGGCGGCCGGGGAGAGCAGGGCCTCCCCGCCGGCCGCGACCCGGATGGCGGTCAGCAGTTCCTCCGGCTCGCTGCCCTTGCCGAGGAAGCCGGACGCGCCGGCGCGCAGCGCCTGGACCACGTAGTCGTCCACCTCGAAAGTGGTCAGGATGACCACGCGGACCTGGGCCAGCGCCGGGTCGGCGCCGATCTGCCGGGTGGCGGCGAGGCCGTCGGTGCCGGGCATCCGGATGTCCATCAGGACGACGTCGGGGACGTGCTCGCGGGCCAGCCGGACCGCCTCCGCGCCGTCGGATGCCTCGCCCACCACCTCCATGCCGGGCTCGGAGTCGACCAGCACCCGGAACGCGCTGCGCAGCAGTGCCTGGTCGTCGGCGAGCAGGACACGGATGGTCATACGGGCTCCCCCTGGGCGGTCGTCGGGTGGACCGGAAGGATCGCATGGACGCGGAAGCCGCCGCCGTAGCGGGGTCCGGTGGCCAGGGTGCCACCGAGGGCGGTGACGCGCTCGCGCATGCCGAGCAGCCCGTGCCCGCCGCCGTCCCCGGGCGTACCCGGGACGGCGCCCGCGCCGTCGTCCAGCACGGTGACCTCCAGGTGGGGTCCGACGCGCACGACGCTCACCTCGGCCCGGGCCGCGGGGCCCGCGTGCTTGCGCACGTTGGTCAGCGCCTCCTGCACGATCCGGTAGGCGGCCAGGTCCACGGCGGCGGGCAGCTCGCCGGGCCGGTCGGCGCAGGCGACCTCCACCGGCAGGCCGGCGCTGCGGAAGGTGGCCGCCAGCTCCGCCAGCCGGCCGAGGCCGGGCGCGGGCTCGGTGGGGGCCTCGGGGTCGTCGGACTGGCGCAGCAGTCCGACGGTGGCGCGCAGCTCGTTCAGCGCGCTGCGGCCCGCCTCACGCACGTGCGCCAGGGCTTCCTTGGCCTGGTCGGGCCGCTTGTCCATGACGTGTGCGGCGACGCCGGCCTGCACGTTCACCAGGGCGATGTGATGGGCGACGACGTCGTGCAGGTCGCGGGCGATGCGCAGCCGCTCCTCGGCGACCCGGCGGCGGGCCTCCTCCTCCCGGGTGCGTTCGGCGCGTTCGGCGCGGTCCCGGATGGCCTGCACGACGGCGCGGCGGCTGCGCACGGCGTCCCCGGCGGTGGCGCCGATGCCGGTCCAGGCGAGGACGCCCAGGTTCTCCTGGGCGTACCAGGGCAGCGGGCCGGCGAGCATGGCGGCGCCCGTCAGCACGGTCATGGTGAGCAGGCCGAGGCGCCAGGTGGTCGGGCGGTCGGTGGTCGCGGCGACGGTGTACAGGGCGACGACGGCGGACATCGCGACCGGGGCGCGCGGGTCGCCGGTGACGCACTCGACCACGGAGACCGTGCCGGTGACGGCGAGGACGGCGCGCGGCCGGCGGCGGCGCGGGACCAGCGCCACGGCGCCGATCAGCATGAGGAGCAGGCTCAGGGTGTCCGGGGTGTGCACGCCCCAGGTCACGCCGTGCCCGTCCCTCGGCACCGCGAAGGAGCCGGCGACCATGCACACCAGGACGCCCGCGGCCAGGGCGGCGTCCAGGGCGAGGGGGTGGGCCTTCAGGCCGCACCGGGCGCGTTCGAGAGTGCTCACGCAGGAACAGTACGGCGCCCTTCCGGCACCGCGGCCCCGGCCCGGAAACCCCCGGGTCCCCCGTTCGGGTGGCCGGCGCGGCAGCAGGCCGAGGAGGTGCCCCTGCCCGGGGCCCCGCCGGAGTTCGCGGAGGCCGACGCCGACGGCGGCGGGTACCTCGCCAGGGACGAATACGCCCAGTACCCGCGGACGCGGTACAAGTCCTGGCGACCCGGGCGCGCGGCTCGCGCTGTTGGGCGTGCCGTCGGCCGGCCGACCGCCGGCCGTCGGGTCCCGTTGGCCCGGCCCGCTCAGCCTTTCCCCTCGACACCGCCCGTCGAGGAAAGGTCTTCCGTGCGCCCACGCTCACCACTCTGGTCCGCCGCCGCGCTCGCCCTGCTGGCCGCGGCCGCCGCGCCCGCGCACGCCGTCACCTACGGCACGCCCACGATCAAGCTGTCGGCCGCGTATCTGTCCGGCGCCGTCGGCGCCACCGGCGATCCCACCGTCACCGTGACCGTCGCCCAGAGCGGCGCCGACGCCTCCGCCCTGACGGTCACCGCGACCAGGAGCAGCGAGGGCACCGTGGCCGCCGCCGCCGACGTCCGGGTCACCGGCACCGGTGGCAGCCGTGCCGTCGCCGTCACCGCGCACGCCCGGGGCTACACCGACCTCACGCTGAAGGTGACCGGTCTCGGCGGCAGGACGGCCACCGCGACCCTGCACTACGCGGCCTCACCGGCGGTCGGGCACAGCGCCGACGCCCGCTATCTCACCGGCGCCGCGGACGCCTCGGCGGCCGTGGACGTGGACGTGGGCGGCGGGTACGTCGTCGTCGCCAACGACGAGGACAACACGCTGCGCCTGTACGACGGCACGGCCTCCGGCGCGCCGGTGCGCACCTGGGACCTCGGCGGCGCGCTGGACGCGGACAAGGAGGTCGACATCGAGGGCGCGGCCCGGGTCGGGAACACCGTCTACTGGACGGGTTCGCTGGGCAACAACAAGGACGGCGAGTACAAGCCGGACCGGAACACCGTGTTCACCACGACCGTGTCCGGGTCGGGCGCCGCCACCCGGCTGACGTTCGGCACCGCCGGGCACCGGCTCCGCGACGACCTGGTGGCCTGGGACGAGGCGAACGGCGACCGGTACGGCTTCGCCGCCGCCACCGCCGACGGGCGGGAACCGAAGCGGGCCGACGGCTTCAACGTGGAGGGTCTGGAGTTCGCTCCGGGCTCCGCCACCACCGCCTACGTCGGCTTCCGCGCTCCGCTGGTGCCGCCGCGGGCGGGCGGGAAGGCGCTGCTGGTGCCGGTGACGAACATGGACCAGGTGGCCCGCGGCGGCAAGGCGGTGTTCGGGACGCCGGTCGAGCTGGACCTCGGCGGGCTGTCGGTCCGGGATCTGCGCCGCGACGAGGCGGGCCGGTATCTGATCCTCGCCGGGTCCTGGGCCGCCGAGGACAACAGCGCCCCCTACGCCCTGTACTCCTGGGACGGGACCGCCGGGCACCAGCCGGTGAAGGTGCTGGACCTGCCGACGGCGGACGCGGGCGGCTGGGAGTCCGTGGTGTCCGTGCCCGATCCGGCCACGGCCGGGGCGCGGGTGCAGCTGATCACGGACGACGGGGCCGCCGATCTGTACGGCGACGGCACCGAGGCGAAGGACCTCGCCCACCCGGAGTGGCAGAAGTCGCGCACCACGTGGTTCACCGTGAGCTGACCGCGGTCAGCCCGGGATGAGGCCGTCGTCGCCGAGCAGGGCGCGGACCTCCTCCAGGGTGGCGTCGTCCGACGGCAGGATCAGGTCGGACGGCTCCAGCGCCGCGTCCGGCAGCGGGGTGCCCAACCGGCGGACGGCGTCCAGCAGCGCGACGAGCGTGCGGCGGAAGCCCTCGGCGTCGCCGCCCTCCATCTCGTCGAGCAGTTCGTCGTCCAGCCCGTTCAGCTCGGCGAGGTGGGCGTCGTCCACCCTCACCTGGCCCTCCCCCATGATCCGTACGATCACGTCGGCCTCCTCGGCTCGGGCCCCGGCGCCCGGCTACTGCTTGTCGAAACGCGGGGTGTCCTGCGGCTGCTGCTGGGACTGCCCCTGACCGGTGCCGCCCTCGATGGCCTGCTGCGGGGAGCCTCCGGCCAGCTCGGCCTTCATGCGCTGCAGTTCCAGCTCTACATCCGTACCACCGGAGAGCCGGTCCAGCTCGGCCTGGATGTCGTCCTTGTGCATGCCGGAGGGGTCGTCCAGGGCGCCGGAGGCGAGCAGCTCGTCGATGGCGCCGGCCCGGGCCTGCATCTGGGCGGTCTTGTCCTCGGCGCGCTGGATGGCGAGGCCGACGTCGCCCATCTCCTCGGAGATGCCGGAGAACGCCTCGCCGATGCGGGTCTGGGCCTGGGCGGCGGTGTAGGTGGCCTTGATGGTCTCCTTCCGCGTGCGGAAGGCGTCCACCTTGGCCTGGAGGCGCTGGGCCGCGAGAGTGAGTTTCTCCTCCTCGCCCTGGAGGGTGGCGTGCTGCGACTGGAGGTCGCCGACCTGCTCCTGGAGCGCGGCCTTGCGGGACAGCGCCTCGCGGGCCAGGTCCTCCCGGCCGAGCGCGAGCGCCTTGCGGCCCTGCTCCTCCAGCTTCGAGGACTGCTGCCGGAGCTGGCCCAGCTGCAGCTCCAGGCGCTTGCGGCTGGTCGCCACGTCGGCGACGCCGCGCCGCACCTTCTGCAGCAGCTCCAGCTGCTTCTGGTAGGAGTAATCGAGGGTTTCGCGCGGGTCCTCGGCCCGGTCCAGGGCCTTGTTCGCCTTCGCGCGGAAGAGCATCCCCATACGCTTCATGACACCGCTCATGGGCTTCGCGCGCCCCCTTCTGACGGACTCCAGCTCACCGATCCTGCGACAAGACCCACAGTACGGGCCCTGTCTCTCCATTACCGCACTGTTCGCCGGGTGATGCGCTCATCCCCGAGGACGACTGCGGACAGCTCCGCTCCGGCGCAAGGAGTAGGTGATCCCCTCCCCGCGTCCCCCTCCGTCCCCTTCAGACGTCCGGCGTTGCCGGATCGTTCCCCGCCGGGCTGGGGTCCATGCCGGTACAGCCCTTACCCTTGGGATTTGTGTTCCGTAGCCGTGCCAAGGAAGAGAAGGCCCCCGCCGCCAAGGCGGCGCTGACCGACTCCAAGCAGCCCCGTGACCCGCAGGCCCCGAAGGGCAGGCCCACTCCCAAGCGCAGTGAGGCCCGTACCCAGCGCCGCAGCGTCGCCCATACGCCGACGAACCGCAAGGAGGCCGCGAAGCGCCAGCGCGAGGAACGGCGGCAGGCCCTGGAACGGCAGCGCCAGGCGCTCGCCAACGGGGACGAGCGCTATCTGCCCGCCCGTGACAAGGGCCCGGTCCGCCGGTTCGCCCGGGACTGGGTCGACTCGCGGTTCAACGTGGCGGAGTTCTTCCTGCCGCTCGCCGTGGTCATCCTGGTGCTGAGCGTGGTGCGGATCGGCGCGATCCAGAGCATCGCGCTGCTGCTGTGGCTGATCGTGATCGTGCTGATCGTGCTGGACGCGGCGGTCAGCGGCTTCCGTCTGAGGAAGCGGCTCGCCGAGCGCTTCCCGGACGAGAACACCCGTGGCGCGGTCGCCTACGCGCTGATGCGGTCCCTCCAGATGCGCCGGCTCCGCCTGCCCAAGCCCCGGGTCAAGCGCGGAGAGCGGCCCTGAACGCCGACGCGTTCACCGGGGGCCCCTCCCCGGCCCGGCCGCACGAGCTGGGCGGGCTGCGCGACCTCGTCTCCCAGGAGCTGGTGACCCGGCAGCTGGACGAGCAGATAGCCGGGCGGTTCCCGGTCGGGCGGCGGCTGCGGGTGCTCGACGTGGGGATGGGCCAGGGCGCGCAGGCGCTGCGGCTGGCCCGGCTCGGCCACGAGGTGACCGGCGTCGAACGGGACCCCAGGATGATCGCCGCCGCCCGCGCGGCGCTGGCCCGGGAGCCGGAGGGCATCCGGCAGCGGGTGCGGCTGGTGCAGGGCGACGGCCGGGACACCGGGGTGCACTTCCTGCCGGGCGGCTTCGACGTGGTGCTGTGCCACGCCGTACTGATGTACGTGGAGGACCCCGACCCGCTGGTGGCGGGTCTGGCCCGGATGCTCGCCCCGGGCGGCCTCCTCTCCCTGCTGGTCCGCAACGGCGACGCGCTCGCCATGCGGCCGGGCCTCGGCGGTGACTGGGCGGCCGCCCTGGCCGCCTTCGACACCACCACCTACCGCAACCGGCTGGACCTGGACGTGCGCGCCGACCGGCTGTCCGCGCTGACCGCCACGCTCGCCGGGATCGCCGCCCCGTTGCAGGCCTGGTACGGCGTGCGGGTGTTCACGGACACGGCGGCGCACAACGCGGCCCTCCCGCAGGACCTTCCGACGCTGCTCGCGGTGGAGGAGCGGGCCGGGCGCACGGACCCCTACCGCGGGGTGGCGGCGCTGCTGCATCTGTGCGGGGTACGCGGCTGAGCCCGTTCGGGGCAACCGCGCGGGACGGCTGATCACCGTGCGGTGAGACTCGGGGCATGGACGCTTCCCGTATCCGCGCGCGGGCCCGTACGGCCGCCTGCGCCGCCGCGCTGGTGTGCTGCGCGGCCCTCGCCGCCGGCTGCACCACCCCCGCCGTCCCGGCCGGACGGGACAGCCCGGCGGACACCGGGGCGGCCGTGCCGCTGGCGGCGGGCGACCTGCAGAGCCAGTACCTGCGGGTCATCAAGGAGGTGCTGCCGTCGGTCGTGCAGATCCAGGCGAGCCGGGACCTGGGCTCGGGAGTGGTGTACGACGGCAACGGGCACATCGTCACCAACGCGCACGTGGTCGGCTCGGAGAAGACGTTCCAGGTGACCACGGCCAACAACGAGGAGCCGCTCACCGCGAGCCTGGTCTACTCCTATCCCGAGCAGGACCTCGCCGTGATCCGGCTGGACCGGGTGCCGGACGGGCTGAAACCGGCGGTCCTCGGGGACTCCGAGAAGGTGGCGGTGGGCCAGATCGTGCTGGCCATGGGGTCGCCGCTGGGACTGTCGTCCAGCGTGACCCAGGGCATCGTCTCGGCGACCGGGCGGACCGTCAGCGAGGGCGACTCGGGCGGCGGCACGGGCGCGACCATCGCGAACATGGTGCAGACCTCGGCCGCGATCAACCCCGGCAACAGCGGTGGCGCGCTGGTCGACCTGGAGGGGCGGGTGATCGGCATCCCGACGCTGGCCGCGGTCGACCAGAGCCTCGGCGGCGGCGCGGCGCCGGGTATCGGGTTCGCCATCCCGGCGTCGATGGTGAAGACGGTCGCCGACCAGATCGTCAAGGAGGGCAAGGTCGTCGACTCCGGGCGGGCGGCCCTCGACATCACCGCGCGGACCGTCGTCGACGACCGCTACCAGCCGGTCGGGGTGGCGGTGGTCAGCGCCCGCGCGGGCGGCGCGGCCGACAAGGCGGGCCTCGGGCCCGGTGACATCATCACCAGGCTGGACGGCCGCCGGATCACCGGCATCACCTCGCTCGCCGAGGCGCTGGCCGCGGCCCGGCCGGGCCGGCGGACACCGGTGACCTTCCTCCGCGACGGCGACGAGCACACGGTCCAGGTGACGCTGGGCGAGCAGTGAGGAGAGGAGGCCCTCTCCCCACCGCGGGCGCCGGTCCGGTCAGGCGTCGGCGCGCAGGCTCATCGGCCCGTAGATCTCGGTGCCCTCCTCGAACAGCCGCACCTGGTCGGCCCCGCCCTCCAGCAAGGCCTTCCAGTTCTCGCCGACCCAGGACTCGGCATCGCCCTGCGTGGTGAACTCCTCGGGCCGGACGGCGGGCTGGACCTCCGTCCCGTCGGCCTTCTCGAACCGCCACGTCCATGCCGTCATACAGGCCTCCTTTGATCCAACACCTGCTGGCAGCCTAGCCGGAAGCGCAAGACCCACCGGGACAGGCGAAAATCGGTCCGTGAACATCACTCTGCTCGGTACCGGCGCCCCCGCGGGACTGCCTCGGCCCGACTGCTCCTGCGCCGTCTGCGCGACCGCGCTCGGGCCGGACGCGCGGGCCGCGACCGCGGTGCTCGTGGACGGCGCGCTGCTGCTCGACCTCACGCCGGGCGCGGCGTTCGCGGCCGCGCGCGCCGGGCATTCGCTGGGCGGCGTACGGCAGGTGCTGCTGTCGCATCCGCACGACGGCCCGGCGGTGGAGGTGCCGGCCGGGCTGCCGCAGCCCGGCCGGGTGCCGGACGGACGGGAGTTGGCGCTGCTGACGGGGCATCGGGTGCGGGCGGTGGCGATGGACGCGGGCGGCACCGGGTACGCGGTGACCGGGCCGGACGGGCAGCGGCTGCTGTACCTGCCGCCGGGCGGGGCGCCGGCCGGCCTGGAACAGGCCGGCGCGCAGTCCTACGACATGGTCCTCGCGGACGTCGTGAACCGGCCGGACGCGCTGGCCCGGCTCCGGGCGGTCGGCTCGGCGGGCCCCACGACGGACGTCGTCGCCGTCCACCTCGACCACGGAGTGCCGGCCGGCGCGGAGTTGCGGCGCCGGCTCGCGGCGGCCGGGGCGCGGGCGGTGCCGGACGGTACGACGCTGGTGGTCGGGGCGTACGAGGAGGTGCCGGACGTGCCGCGCCGGACGCTGGTGCTGGGCGGGGCCCGCTCGGGCAAGTCGGTGGAGGCGGAGCGGCGGCTGGAGGCGTTCCCGGGCGTGCTGTACGTGGCGACGGGCGGCACGCGCGGCGGGGACGGCGAGTGGGCGGCGCGGGTGGCCGCGCACCGGGAGCGGCGGCCGGGGTCGTGGCGTACGGCGGAGACGACCGACCTGGTGCCGCTGCTCGCGGACGACGGGCCGCCGGTGCTGGTCGACTGTCTGTCGCTGTGGCTGGCGGACGCGATGGACTCCGTGGGGGCCTGGGACGACGCGGAGTGGGCGGGCGGAGGTGAGAAGTCGCTGCGGGAGCGGGTGCGGGAGCTGACCGACGCGGTGCGCTCCACCCGGCGCACGGTGGTCGCGGTCTCCAACGAGGTCGGCTCGGGCATCGTCCCCGCCACCGCCTCCGGCCGCCGCTACCGCGACGAACTGGGCCGCCTGAACGCGGCGTTCGCGAACGAGTGCGAACAGGTGGTGCTGGTGGT
This sequence comes from Streptomyces sp. SCL15-4, assembly GCF_033366695.1. Classification (NCBI taxonomy): domain Bacteria; kingdom Bacillati; phylum Actinomycetota; class Actinomycetes; order Kitasatosporales; family Streptomycetaceae; genus Streptomyces; species Streptomyces sp. SCL15-4. The sequence goes on along the minus strand of NZ_JAOBTQ010000001.1, from coordinate 6,037,813 downwards.
GGCGGGACAGGCGCTGGTGCTGCGCGGGTGACGGGGGTGAGCGGGGGCGGCCCGCAAGGGGCGCGGGGACCGGCGCGGGCGGCCACCGCGCACCCGCGGCCGGCGACGGACCGGAACTAGCCCGTGCCCTTCCGCCCGCCCGTGCCTTTGCGTGCCACCACCCGGTACCCGTTGGAGAACCGGGTCCGCCGCAACAGCGGGGCGCCCGCGTGGTCCAGGGCCGAAGCCAGCGCCAGCGCCGGCGTGGCGGCCAGGTGGAGCGCCGGATGGGCGTGGGCCAGGGACAGGGCGAGGGCCGCCGAGAGGTCGTAGGGGATGTGCGCGGCCCCGCGGTCCACGACGAGGACCGCGCAGCCCAGCCCGGTCAGCTCCGCGCACAGGTTGGCCCGCGGCACCAGGTGCAGACGGCGCGGCTGCCCGTAGGGAAGCCACCACCGGCCCAGCAACGCGGCGAAGACGCACGCCGGGTCCGGGACCTCGACGACCAGGTGGCCGCCGGGCCGCAGCACGGTGAGCGCGGCGCGGAGTTCGGCGCGCGGGTCGGGGGCGTGCTCCAGATGGTGGAACATCGTGACGACGTCGTAGCGGGCGCGCAGCCGGGCCGCCATCCCGGGGGTCGTCAGATAGCCCCGGTGCGCCTCCTCCACCCGGCCTTCCAGCAGCGCCTGCTCGACCCGGGCGGTGGGGTCGAGTCCGTCGAAGCTGGTGTACGGGAAGAACTCCTTCGCCGCCTCGGGGAAGCGGGCGTGCCCGGTGCCGACGTCCAGCCAGCTCTCCGGCTCGCCGAGCCGCGACAGGCGCCACGCGGCGGCCCGGTGCCGGCGCCGTACCGCGCGGGCGGACAGGATGCGGCCGGCGAACTCCTCCAGCTGTCTTTCGTAGGAGTCCCGGTGGAAGAAGGCGAGTCCCTCCGCGCTCAGCCGGGGGTTCTGGAAGGCGTGGCCGCAGTCCCCGCACGCGTCGAGGGTGAACGTGCCGCCCCGGTGGCGCAGCGGGTCGGGCGCGCGCAGCCGGGTGCGCAGCCGCCGGGAGCCGCACCAGGGGCAGTCCTCGCGGCGGGGTTCCTGGAAGGGGTCGTGCGGGGTGGTGAACTGCGGGGTGAGGGGCGAGGTCGGCATGGGCGGCTCCCTGTGCGACATTCCGCGGCAAAGCGGAACGTATGGGATGCCGATCCGAGGTGCAAAGACATCGTGGTGGTGTGGTGGCGATGTGGCGCCGGCGCGTTCGCGCGCGGGCGGTACTGTTCGGCGAATGAGCAGCCTTAATCTGGACGACTTCACCGATCTGATCGAGCGCCCGGACGGGGGCGTACGCCGTGACGCCGAGGCCCTCCGGGAGCGCCGGATCGTGCCGCCCGGGGCCCTGGGCCGCCTGGACGAGCTGGGCGAGTGGCTGGCCGCCGCGCGGGGCGAGGTGCCGGTGCGGCCGGTCGGACAACCGCGGGTGGTGCTCTTCGCCGGCGACCACGGCGTCGCCGGACTGGGCGTCTCCGCGCGGCCCGCGGGCGGCGCGGAGCAGTTGGTGCGGGCGGTGCTGGAGGGCGCGAGCCCGGTGTCGGTGCTCGCCCGCCGGCTGGAGGTGCCGGTGCGGGTCGTGGACATGGCGGTGGACTGCCCGCCGGACGCCTTCCCGCCGGATGTCGTACGGCACCGGGTGCGGCGCGGCAGCGGCCGCATCGACGTCGAGGACGCGCTCACCCTGGAGGAAGCCGAGGCCGCGCTGCGGGCCGGGGTCGCGGTCGCCGACGAGGAGGCCGACTCGGGGACCGATCTGGTGGTGCTCGGCGATGTCAGCGTGGGCGGGACCACGCCGGCGGCGGTGCTGATCGCCGCGCTGTGCGGCACCGACGCGTCCGTGGTGACCGGGCGCGGCGGACTCGCCATCGACGACCTGGCGTGGATGCGCAAGTGCGCGGCGATCCGGGACGGGCTCCGGCGGGCCCGGCCGGTGCTCGGGGACCAGCTCCGGCTGCTGGCGGCCGTGGGCGGCGCGGACCTCGCGGCGATGACCGGGTTCCTGTTGCAGTGCGCGGTGCGCAGGCTGCCGGTGATTCTCGACGGGGTCGTGGCCGCCGCGTGCGCGCTGGTCGCCCAGCGGGTCGCCTTCCGGGCGCCGGACTGGTGGCTGGCCGGGCACGACAGCGGCGAGCCGGGACAGGCGAAGGCGCTGGACCGGATGGCCCTGGAGCCGCTGCTGGAGCAGGGCGTGAAGGTCGGCGAGGGCGTGGGCGCCCTGCTGGCGCTGCCGCTGGTCCGGGCCGCCGCCGCGCTGGCCGCGGAGCTTCCCGAGAAGGAGCCGGCGGAGAAGGAACCGGCGCAGGAGGGACCGGCGGAGAAGGAGCCGGCGGAGAAGGACCAGCTCCTGGACTGATGCCGCGAATGGCGTGAAAAGTGCGATTTACTCTGATCGCACCCATATGATCCTCCGTTATGGAGGATGCCCGAATTGCCGTGACACGGCGAGTGAGGGTGCGGTGGGCCGCCGGGGCTTCCCGGCGGGCCGCCGCGTTCGCCGTCTGGTATCTGCGGACCGTCGCGTTCGTCAACGTCCTCGGCGCGGTGTGGGTCTCGCTCGGCCAGGACGTGCGCCGGCACAACCAGGACGACTTCTTCACGCCGTACCTGCTGACGGCCGGCTTCGCCTCCGGTGTCTTCGCCGCCTTCCTGGCCGTCACCATGCGCCGCCGCAAGCGGGCCGCGTGGATCCTGAACCTGGTGCTGAGCGGGCTCTTCCTGGCCCTGCTCGTGTGCGCCATGACCTTCCCGGAGACCCGGCGCCACGCGCAGAACTGGGTCTCCCTGGCGCTGACGGCCGCCTTCGTGGCCGCGCTGCTCATCGGCCGCCGGGAGTTCTACGCCACGGGCGACCGGTCCAACCCGCGGCTGGCGGCGACCGTCGCCGTCGGCGGCGGCCTGGCCGCGAGCCTGCTGGCCGGGCTGCTGGTGACGGTCACCGACCAGGCGCCGGACGCGGCCCGGCCGGCGTTCCCGGAGCACTGGTACTACGGCACCCTGCGGCTGGTGTCGGTGGCGGCCGAGGAGTCCCGCTTCCCCGGCATCGACCCGCCCAACTGGGCGAACGTGGCCGTCAACGTGCTCAGCACCGCGCTGCTGCTCGCCGTGCTGTACGCCGCCTTCCGCTCCCGGCGGGCCGTCGACCCGCTCACCGAGGACGACGAGAAACGGCTGCGGGAACTGCTGGAGCGGCACGGTGAGCGGGACTCGCTCGGCTACTTCGCGCTGCGCCGGGAGAAGAGCGTGGTGTGGTCGCCGACCGGGAAGGCCGCCGTCGCCTACCGCGTCGTCGGCGGCGTGAGCCTGGCGTCCGGGGATCCGCTCGGCGACCCGGAGGCGTGGCCGGGGGCGATCGTGCCGTGGCTGGCCGAGGCGCGGGCGCACGGCTGGATCCCGGCGGTGATGGGCGCGAGCGAGGAGGCCGGGACGGTCTACGCCCGGCACGGCCTGGACGCGCTGGAACTGGGGGACGAGGCGGTCGTGGAGGTCGCCGGGTTCACGCTGGAGGGACGGGCCATGCGCACCGTACGGCAGGCGTGCAACCGGGTGCGGCGGGCCGGGTACCGGGTGCGCGTCCGGCGCCACGAGGACATCCCGGCGCCCGAGATGGCCTACCTCGTCGAGCGCGCCGAGGACTGGCGGGACGGCGCGGCCGAGCGCGGCTTCAGCATGGCGCTGGGCCGGCTTGGAGACCCCCGGGACGGCCGGTGCGTGATGCTGGAGTGCACGGATGCCGGGGGACGGCTGCGGGCGCTGCTGTCCTTCGTGCCGTGGGGCCCGCACGGGCTGTCGCTGGACCTGATGCGGCGGGACCGGGACTGCGACAACGGGCTGGTGGAGTTCATGGTCATCGAGCTGCTGCGGCGCGCCCGCGAGATCGGGATCACTCAGGTCTCGCTCAACTTCGCCATGTTCCGCTCGGTCTTCGAACGTGGCGCGCGCCTCGGGGCCGGACCGGTGCTGAGGTTGTGGCGGTCACTGCTCGGCTTCTTCTCCCGCTGGTGGCAGATCGAGTCGCTGTACCGCGCCAACGCCAAGTACCGGCCCGCCTGGGAACCGCGCTTCCTGCTCTTCGAGAAGAGCGCGGACCTGCCGCGCATCGGCCTCGCCTCGGCCCGCGCGGAAGGGTTCCTGGCGGTCCCGGGACCGACCGGGTGGCTGCGCCGCGGGCAGCCGCGCACCCACCGATGACCGTACGGGGATGAGGGACACGTGAAGGGAACGCCCGCCCGCTGGGCCCGGGCCGAGTGGGGCCCGCTGTACGCCGCCGTGCGCGCTCCGCTGCGCCGGCGGCGGCCGCCGGCGCTGCCGCTGACCACGGCCGCGGTGGGCCTGACGGCGTTCCTCCAGTACGCGCAGAACCGTCCGTGGGGGTACCCGCTCGTGCAGGACCTGGGTGCCGTACGGGCCGGCGACCCGCTGTGGGCGGCCCTGCTGCGCACCCCGCTGTCGCTGTTCGTGCCCGCGCCGGACCTGCCGGTGTGGGGTGCGCTGGCGCAGATCCTGCTGGTGTTCGGGATCGCCGAGCTGTGCCTGGGCCGGTGGCGGACGCTGGCCATCGCGTATGCCGCCACGCTCGCCGGGACCCTGTACGCGCGCCTCGGCGTCACCCTGGGCGCGCACGCCCCGTTCGGGCTGCCGTGGACCGACGCGCAGGTGGTGGACACCGGCCCGTCGGCGGCGGTCGTGGGACTCGCGGTGTACGTGGGCTGGCGGTACGGCGCCTACGCGACGGCGGGCGCGGTGACCCTGGCGATGGTCGTCGAGGTGCTGCTGAAGGAGAACCTGGCGGGCAAGGAGCACCTGGCCGCGCTCACCGTGGTGGGCCTGCTGTGCCTGCTGGCCGCGCTGCGGGACCGCCCGGCCGCCCCTCGCTGGCCGCCCGCCTGGCCCGCACACCCCCCGACCACGCCCCCGGCCCGTCCCTGACCCCCACCGGCCGGCTCCCTGCCCCGCCCCGCACGTCCCGGTGCTCTCCGGAACACCACAGGCCCCGGAACGCCCCTTCGAACACACAACCCCCGCCGGCCCGGCCCTCCATGGCCGCCACCGGCCCTCCGGCCCCCGGGTGCCGTCGCGGCGCCGGGGCGTCGGTAGCCTGCGGCGGTGGTCACGTCCTCCTCGTCCTCTCCGTCGTCGCCCGCTCCGCCCTCCGTCGCCGACGGGCTGCGGTTCGCCTTCGGGACGCTCACCGTGCTGCCCGTGCGGGTGCGCCGCTGGGACCGGGCGGCGGCGCGCGGCGGGATGCTGTGCGCCCCGGTGGCCGGGCTGGTCGTCGGCGCCGCCGCGGCCGGGCTCGGGCTGCTGCTGCTCCGCCTGGGCGCCGGTCCGCTGCTCGCCGCCGTCGCCTCGGTCGCCGTACCCGCCGCGCTGACCCGCGGGCTGCACCTGGACGGGCTGGCCGACACCGCCGACGGGCTGGGCAGCGGCAAGCCCGCCGAGGACGCGCTGCGGATCATGAAGCAGTCGGACATCGGGCCGTTCGGAGTGCTCGGCCTCGTCCTGGTGCTGCTGGCCCAGGTGGCGGTGCTGGCCCAGCTCTACGGCGGTTCCTGGGCGCGCGGCGCGCTCGCCGCCGTGGTGTCGGCGGTCGCGGCCCGGCTGGCGCTCACCCTGGCCGCCCGCGCCGGGGTGCCGGCCGCCCGGCCGGAGGGGCTCGGGGCGGTGGTGGCCGGGGTGGTGCCGCGGGCCGCCGCGCCGCCGCCGCGGCCGGCGTGACGGTGGCGGCCGGGGCGGCGGGCGCCTGCCTCGGCGGGTACGACGGCGTGCGCACCGCCCTCGCGGTGGCCGCCGGTGTCGCGGTCGCCGAAGCGCTGCTGCGGCGGTGCGTGCGCCGGTTCGGCGGAGTGACCGGGGACGTGTTCGGCGCGCTCGCGGAGACGGCGGCGACGACCGCGCTCGTCGTGTTCTCGCTCGGCCGCTAGCCGCCGCGGGGCCGTGCCGTGGAACCGTCCGTGGAGCGCTCCGTGGACACGGCGGCACACGCGGGTGAACATCCGAAGGAATGAGCGAACACACCCACGCGCGTAGTCTCGTCCCGGGTGTTCGCCGACAGGGTGAAGGCCCCGGTTGCCACCTGTACCCAGGCCTGGACCTAGGGTCGGCTCTCGGGCCCGGTCGACCCACCCCATTTCGGCCACTGCAACTTCACATCGGAAGCGAGAACTCACCACCGTGACTGCTCTGACTCTCAGCACCGCCGCGGCGCCCGGCCTGCGGGCCGACGCGATCGTGATCGGTGTCGCCAAGGGCGCCCAGGGGCCCGTCGTCGCGCCGGGCGCCGAGGCCGTGGACAAGGCGTACGACGGCAAGCTGGCCGGCGTCCTGGAGACCCTCGGCGCCTCGGGTGCCGAGGGCGAGCTGACGAAGCTGCCCGCGCCGGCCGGCTTCAAGGCCCCGCTCCTGGTGGCGGTGGGCCTGGGCGCCGAGCCCGCGGGCGACGACGCCGGCTACGACGCCGAGGCGCTGCGCAAGGCCGCCGGTGTGGCCGCCCGCGCGCTGACCGGGTCCAGGAAGGCCGCGTTCGCGCTGCCCGTCGACGGCCCCGGCGCGCTCGGCGCCATCGGCGAGGGCGTCCTGCTCGGCGCCTACTCCTTCGACGCCTACAAGGGCGGCGCCCAGGACGCGAAGAACGCCAGGGCCAAGAACGGCAAGGCGCCGCTGGCCGAGGCCGCGCTGCTCGGCGGCAAGCCGCGCGACGCCGCCCACAAGGGCGCGCTGGCCCGCGCCGTCGCGGTCTGCGAGGAGCTGAACCGCGCCCGCGACCTGATCAACATGCCGCCGAACGACCTCACCCCCGCCGCCTTCGCCGCCCTCACGCAGAGCGCGGCCAAGGAGCACGGCATCAAGGTGCAGGTGCTCGACGACAAGGCCCTGGCCAAGGGCGGCTACGGCGGCATCCTCGGCGTCGGCGGCGGCTCGGCGGCCACCCCGCGCCTGGTGAAGCTGTCGTACAAGCACCCGAAGGCGGACAAGCACCTGGCCTTCGTCGGCAAGGGCATCACCTACGACTCGGGCGGCATCTCGCTGAAGCCGGCCGGGCACAACGAGACGATGAAGTGCGACATGAGCGGCGCCGCCGCCGTGTTCGCCGCGGTCGTCGCCGCCGCCCGGCTCGGCCTGGAGGTCGACGTCACCGGCTGGCTGGCGCTGGCCGAGAACATGCCGTCCGGCTCCGCCGTCCGCCCGGGCGACGTGCTGCGCATGTACAACGGCAAGACGGTCGAGGTGCTCAACACCGACGCCGAGGGCCGGCTGGTGCTCGCCGACGCGCTGTGGGCGGCCTCGCAGGAGAACCCGGACGCGATCGTGGACGTCGCCACGCTGACCGGCGCGATGATGCTGGCGCTGGGCAGCCGGACGTTCGGTGTCATGGCCAACGACGACGCGTTCCGCTCCGCGGTGTACGAGGCGGCCGAGGAGGTCGGCGAGCCGGCCTGGCCGATGCCGCTGCCGGAGCACCTGCGCAAGGGCATGGACTCGCAGGTGGCCGACATCGCGAACATGGGCGAGCGCTGGGGCGGCGGGCTGGTGGCCGGCCTGTTCCTGCGCGAGTTCGTGGGCGAGGGCATCACCTGGGCGCACCTGGACATCGCCGGGCCGGCGTTCAACGAGGGCGGGCCGTTCGGGTACACCCCGAAGGGCGGCACGGGGTCCGCGGTGCGGACGCTGGTCCGGCTGGCGGAGCTGACGGCCGAGGGTGACCTGGGCTGACGACCGCCTGAGAGGCCGGGCCGATCCGTCGTCCGGCGGCTCCGCCGCGTGGAGGCCGGCCGCGCCCGCGCGGCGGAGCCGCACCCCGGACACGGCCCCGCGCCGCTTCGGCGCCGGTGAACGTGGGACGTCTCACACACCGGCCCGGCGTCTCGATCCCGTCCGACAAGTGCAAAGATGGAGCCCGGCAGGACAGGGCCCCCACCGAAGGGCCGAAGCATCAAGCGGCCGGACACCAGCCGCCTGCCGGTCATCGCCGACCGGCGTACGGCGCACATGCATGGAGGACGTGACGTGGCGAACGACGCCAGCACCGTTTTCGACCTAGTGATCCTCGGCGGTGGTAGCGGTGGTTACGCCGCGGCCCTGCGCGGGGCTCAGCTGGGCCTGGACGTCGCCCTGATCGAGAAGGACAAGGTCGGCGGCACCTGCCTGCACAAGGGTTGCATCCCCACCAAGGCCCTGCTCCACGCGGGCGAGATCGCCGACCAGGCCCGCGAGAGCGAGCAGTTCGGCGTCAAGGCCTCCTTCGAGGGCATCGACGTCCCGGCCGTCCACAAGTACAAGGACGAGGTCATCTCGGGCCTGTACAAGGGTCTGCAGGGTCTGATCTCCTCGCGCAAGGTGACGTACATCGAGGGTGAGGGCCGGCTCTCCTCCCCCACCTCCGTCGACGTGAACGGCCAGCGCGTCCAGGGCCGCCACATCCTGCTGGCGACCGGTTCCGTGCCGAAGTCCCTGCCGGGCCTGGAGATCGACGGCAACCGGATCATCTCCTCCGACCACGCCCTGGTCCTGGACCGCGTGCCGAAGTCCGCCATCATCCTCGGCGGCGGTGTCATCGGCGTCGAGTTCGCCTCGGCGTGGAAGTCCTTCGGTGCCGACGTCACGGTCATCGAGGGCCTCAAGCACCTCGTCCCGGTCGAGGACGAGAACTCCTCCAAGCTTCTCGAGCGCGCCTTCCGCAAGCGCGGCATCAAGTTCAACCTGGGCACGTTCTTCCAGAAGGCCGAGTACACCCAGGACGGTGTGAAGGTCACCCTGGCGGACGGCAAGGAGTTCGAGGCCGAGCTGCTGCTCGTCGCCGTCGGCCGCGGCCCGGTCTCCCAGGGCCTCGGTTACGAGGAGCAGGGCGTCGCGATGGACCGCGGCTACGTCCTCGTCGACGAGTACATGCGCACCAACGTCCCGACCATCTCCGCCGTCGGCGACCTCGTCCCGACCCTCCAGCTCGCGCACGTCGGCTTCGCCGAGGGCATCCTGGTGGCGGAGCGCCTGGCCGGCCTGAAGGTCGTTCCGATCGACTACGACGGTGTTCCGCGGGTGACGTACTGCCACCCGGAGGTCGCCTCCGTCGGCATCACGGAGGCCAAGGCCAAGGAGGTCTACGGCGCGGACAAGGTCGTCTCCATCAAGTTCCCGCTCGGCGGCAACGGCAAGAGCCGGATCCTGAAGACCGCGGGCGAGATCAAGCTCGTCCAGGTCAAGGACGGTGCCGTGGTCGGCGTCCACATGGTGGGCGACCGCATGGGCGAGCAGGTCGGCGAGGCGCAGCTGATCTACAACTGGGAGGCGCTGCCGTCCGAGGTGGCCCAGCTCATCCACGCCCACCCGACGCAGAACGAGGCGCTCGGCGAGGCCCACCTGGCCCTGGCCGGCAAGCCCCTCCACATGCACGACTGACGCCTTCCGTCTTCGGGCGCGACGACCACAGACTTCCGCAATTCGTTAGGAGCAACCGAAACCATGGCGGTTTCCGTAACCCTTCCGGCGCTCGGCGAGAGCGTCACCGAGGGCACTGTCACCCGCTGGCTGAAGGCCGAGGGCGAGCGCGTCGAGGCCGACGAGCCGCTGCTCGAGGTCTCGACGGACAAGGTCGACACCGAGATCCCCGCCCCCGCCTCGGGCATCCTGGCCTCCATCAAGGTGGCCGAGGACGAGACGGTCGAGGTCGGCGCCGAGCTGGCCCTCATCGACGACGGCTCGGGTGCGCCCGCCGCCGCCGAGGCCCCGGCCGCCGAGGCCGCCCCGGCCGCCGAGGCCCCCGCCGCCGAGCCGGCCCCCACCCCTGCCGCCGAGGCCCCGGCCGCTGCCCCGGCCCCCGCCGCCGAGGCCGCCCCGGCCGGTGGCGCCGAGGGCACCGACGTGGTCCTGCCCGCGCTGGGCGAGTCCGTCACCGAGGGCACCGTGACCCGCTGGCTGAAGTCGGTCGGCGAGACCGTCGAGGCCGACGAGCCGCTGCTCGAGGTCTCCACGGACAAGGTCGACACCGAGATCCCCGCCCCCGCCTCCGGTGTGCTGCTGGAGATCGTGGTCGGCGAGGACGAGACGGCCGAGGTCGGCGCCAAGCTCGCCGTCATCGGTGCCCCGGGCGCCGCTCCGGCCCCCGCCGCCGAGGCCGCCCCGGCCGCCCCGGCGCCCGCTCCGGCCCCGGCTCCCGCGCCCGCTCCGGCTCCGGCTCCGGCCGCCGCTCCGGCGCCCGCCCCGGCCCCGGCCGCTGCCCCGGCCCCGGCGCCCGCCGCTCCGGCCGCGCCCGCCGCTGCCGCTCCGGCTCCGGCTCCGGCTCCGGCTCCGGTCACCCCGGCCACCGCGCCGACCTCGCCGACCGCCACCCAGGCGACCGACGAGGGCGCGTACGTGACCCCGCTGGTGCGCAAGCTCGCCGCCGAGAACGGCATCGACCTGGCCACCGTCAAGGGCACCGGCGTCGGCGGCCGGATCCGCAAGCAGGACGTCCTCGCCGCCGCCGAGGCCGCGAAGGCCGCCACCGCCGCCCCGGCTCCCGCCGCGGCCGCCCCGGCCGCCGCCGCGAAGAAGGCCCCGGCGCTGGAGGTCTCCCCGCTGCGCGGCCAGACCGTCAAGATGCCCCGCATCCGCAAGGTCATCGGCGACAACATGGTCAAGGCGCTGCACGAGCAGGCGCAGCTGTCGTCGGTCGTCGAGGTCGACGTCACCCGTCTGATGAAGCTGCGTGCCCGGGCGAAGGACTCCTTCGCGGCCCGCGAGGGCGTCAAGCTCTCCCCGATGCCGTTCTTCGTCAAGGCCGCCGCGCAGGCGCTGAAGGCCCACCCGGTCATCAACGCCAAGATCAACGAGGCCGAGGGGACCATCACCTACTTCGACACCGAGAACATCGGTATCGCGGTGGACTCCGAGAAGGGCCTGATGACCCCGGTCATCAAGCACGCCGGCGACCTGAACATCGCGGGCATCGCCAAGGCCACGGCGGAGCTGGCGGGCAAGGTCCGCGCCAACAAGATCACCCCGGACGAGCTGTCCGGCGCGTCCTTCACCATCTCCAACACCGGTTCGCGCGGCGCGCTGTTCGACACGATCATCGTGCCGCCGGGCCAGGTCGCGATCCTCGGCATCGGTGCCACGGTCAAGCGTCCGGCCGTCATCGAGACCGAGGAGGGCACGGTCATCGGCGTCCGCGACATGACCTACCTGACCCTCTCCTACGACCACCGCCTGGTCGACGGCGCCGACGCGGCCCGTTACCTGACGGCGGTCAAGGCGATCCTGGAGGCGGGCGAGTTCGAGGTCGAGCTGGGCCTCTGACGCCCTGACCGGCAGTACGGCCATGCGACACCCCGTCCGGAGTTTTCTTCGGGCGGGGTGTTCGTGTTTGTCCGGGTGCGGAGCGTGTAAGGCTCGTCTCACCTGCGCCAAAGCGCCGCCGCACGCCCTTCCCGTGGCGCGAACCAGCCGTATTGTCTAAACGTCAAAGCCCCCGGGGGCCGCAGGACGGCCCCTCCCTAAGGAGCCGTCATGACCGCGCCCGTCGTCCACTCGCTGCGCGAGCAGATCCGCGAGCACATCGTGGAGGGAATCGTCAGCGGGCGCTGGCAGCCGGGCGAGCGGATCGTGGAGCGGCGGATCGCGACCGAACTGGAGGTCAGCCAGACCCCGGTGCGGGAGGCCCTGCGCGAGCTGGAGTCGCTGCGGCTGATCGAGTCGGCGCCGAACAAGGGCGTACGCGTCCGCAATCTGTCCGCCGCCGACCTGGAGGAGAGCTACCCGGTCCGGGCGGGGCTGGAGGCGATCGCCGCCGAGCTGGCGGCGGAGCGCCTCGCGGAGGACTGCTCGGCGCTGGAACCGCACGTCACGGCCCTGTACGAGGCCGACCGGGAGGCGGACGGCACGGCCCAGGTGCGGCACACGGTCGGCTTCCACCGGGAGCTGGTGCGCGCCGCGCACAACTCGGTGCTGCTGCACACGTGGGAAGGGCTGGGCATCGAGGTCTTCACGGCGCTGTCGATCCGCTGGCTGGGCACCGTCCAGCAGTCGTACGCGGAGGAGCACGAGGAGCTGGTGCAGGCGTTCAAGCGCCGTGATCCGCGGATCGCGGAACTGGTGAAGGCGCATGTGCTGGGCTGCGCGCCGCGCGCCTGACCCAGCCGAGCACACCCACGCTCACCTGCGAAAACCCCTGCAAAAAGCGGCACCGGGTGCCCATTTCCAAGGCACCGGGTGCCTACTTTCCCGGAATCGGGGCTTTTTCTCCCTCTACCCTTTGATCGATCATCGATCAGAGGGTTACAGTCGCCGACGGACTTCCACCGAAGTCCGCTGCCCTGTCCTGCCAAAGACCTAGGGCACCCCCGAACCCTTGACGATGAGGGAACCCCCTTCGACTGAGGAAGGCGGCGACATGACCGACCCCAACGCCATCCAGCCGAGCGCGCTCGACCAGCTCCCGGACCGCGACCCGGAGGAGACCGCCGAATGGCAGGCCTCCCTGGACGCCGTGGCCAGGGAAGCCGGACCGCACCGCGCCGCGTACCTGATGCGCCGCACGCTGGAGCGCGCCGAGGCGGGCGGCATCGCGCTGCCGAAGCTCCTCGAGACGGACTACGTCAACACCATCCCCACCTCCGCGGAGCCGGCCCTGCCCGGTGACCCGGAGATGGAGGCCCGGATCACCGCGTGGAACCGCTGGAACGCGGCGGCCATGGTGACCCGTGGCAGCAAGCACGGCGTCGGCGGCCACATCGCGACCTTCGCCTCCGCCGCCTGGCTGTACGAGACCGGCTTCAACCACTTCTTCAAGGGCAAGGAGGGCGACGGTTCCGGCGACCAGCTGTACATCCAGGGCCACGCCTCCCCGGGCATCTACGCCCGCGCCTTCCTCGACGGCCGCCTGAACGAGGCGCACCTCGACAACTTCCGCCAGGAGGCCGGCGGCAACGGCCTGCCCTCCTACCCGCACCCGCGCCGGCTGCCCTGGCTGTGGGAGTTCCCGACGGTCTCCATGGGCCTCGGCCCGCTGTCGGCGATCTACCAGGCGCGGTTCAACCGCTACCTGACCAACCGCGGCATCAAGGACGTCTCCGCGTCCCACGTCTGGGCCTTCCTCGGCGACGGCGAGATGGACGAGCCGGAGTCGACGGCCGCCCTCGCGCTGGCCGCCCGTGAGGAGCTGGACAACCTCACCTTCGTCATCAACTGCAACCTCCAGCGCCTGGACGGCCCGGTCCGCGCCAACTTCAAGATCGTGCAGGAGCTGGAGGCCCAGTTCCGCGGCGCCGGCTGGAACGTCGTCAAGACGCTGTGGGGTTCGGCCTGGGACGAGCTGTTCGCCCTCGACACCACGGGCGCGCTGGTCCGCCGGCTGCGCGAGGTGCCGGACGCGCAGGTCCAGACGTACCAGACCCGCGACGCCGCCTACATCCGCCAGGACTTCTTCGGCGCGGACCCGGCGCTGGCCGAGATGGCCAAGCTGCTGAGCGACGACAAGATCCTCGAGTGCTTCCACCTCTCGCGCGGCGGTCACGAGGCGAGCAAGGTCTACGCCGCCTACAAGGCCGCCGTCGAGCACAAGGGCGCGCCGACCGTGATCCTGGCCCAGACGGTCAAGGGCCACACCCTCGGCGAGGGCTTCGCGTCGAAGAACGCCAACCACCAGATGAAGAAGCTGACGGTGGACGAGTTCAAGGCGATGCGCGACCGGCTCGGCCTGCCGATCAAGGACAGCGACTTCGTCGACGGCGTGGTGCCCTACGGCCACCCGGGTGCCGACGCCCCCGAGGTGCGCTACCTCCAGGAGCGCCGCGCGGCCCTCGGCGGCCCGGCCCCGGCCCGCCGCACCCACGTCCTGCCCGCGCTGCCGGCCCCGGCCGAGAAGGCGTTCGCCTCCTTCGACAAGGGCTCCGGCTCCCAGAACGTGGCCACCACCATGGCCTTCGTCCGCCTGATCAAGGACCTGGTCCGCGACAAGGAGACGGGCAAGCGCTGGGTGCCGATCGTCCCGGACGAGGCGCGCACCTTCGGCATGGAGAGCCTCTTCCCGTCGCTCGGCATCTACTCGCCCAAGGGCCAGACGTACGAGCCGGTCGACCGCGACCAGCTGATGTACTACAAGGAGGCCGAGAACGGCCAGATCCTCAACGAGGGGATCACCGAGGCCGGTTCGATGGCCGACTTCATCGCCGCTTCGACGTCGTACGCGACGCACGGCGAGGCGATGATCCCGTTCTACATCTTCTACTCGATGTTCGGCTGGCAGCGCACGGCCGACCAGATGTGGCAGCTCGGCGACCAGCTCGGCCGCGGCTTCCTCATCGGCGCGACGGCGGGCCGCACCACCCTGACGGGCGAGGGCCTGCAGCACGCCGACGGCCACTCGCCGGTGATCGCCGCGACCAACCCGGCCGCGCTGACGTACGACCCCGCGTTCGCCTACGAGATCGCGGTGATCGTCCGTGAGGGTCTGCGCCGGATGTACGGCGAGGCCAAGCCGGGCGAGGACCAGAACGTCTTCTACTACCTGACGGTCTACAACGAGCCGCTGCCGCAGCCGGCCAAGCCGCAGGGCCTCGGCATCGACGAGGCCATCGTCAAGGGCCTGTACCGCTTCAACACGGCGGAGTCGGCGGGCATCGCCGTCGCGGCGGGCGCCCCGCGCATCCAGCTGCTGGGCTCGGGTACGGCGATCCACTGGGCCCTGCAGGCGCAGAAGCTGCTGGCCGAGGAGTGGGGCGTGGCCGCGGACGTGTGGTCGGCGACCTCCTGGACCGAGCTGCGCCGGGACGCGCTGGAGGCCGACGCGGCGCTGCTGCGCGGCGAGGACCGCGTGCCGTACGTCCGCCAGGCCCTCCAGGGCGCCGAGGGCCCGGTCCTCGCGGTGTCGGACTACATGCGCCAGGTACCGGACCAGATCGCGCAGTGGGTCGAGCAGGACTGGTCCTCGCTGGGCGCCGACGGCTTCGGTCTGTCGGACACCCGTGAGGCCGCCCGCCGTCACTTCGGCGTCGACGCCGAGTCGATCGTCGTGGCCGCCCTCGCCCAGCTCGCCCGCCGCGGCGAGGTCAAGGCGACGGCCGTCAAGGAGGCCCGGGAGAAGTACGGCCTGTAAGAGGGCCGGCGGCCGGTGACGGTACGGTCCGGCACCGCCGGGCCGGACCGTCGCGGCCGAGCGCCGGCGCGGCGGACGGCAGGGCGCGCCCCCGCGAGGGGTGCGGGCGCCCTGCCGTCCGCCGCGCTTGTCTTTACCGCGCGGCCCGCGCTGTCGGTGCCGTTCGGCATCATGAGCGCATGCGTGCGGCCCGGCTCATCAAGATGGTTCTGCTCCTCCAGTCACGGCCGGTCATGACCGCCGCCGAACTGGCCCGGGAGCTGGAGGTGTCGGAGCGGACCGTGACGCGGGACGCCCAGGCGCTGTCGGAGGCGGGCGTGCCGGTGTACGCGGACCGGGGGCGGGCCGGAGGGTACCGGCTGGTCGGCGGGTACCGGACGCGGCTGACCGGGCTGGCCCGCGGCGAGGCCGAGGCGCTGTTCCTGAGCGGGGTGCCGGGGGCGCTGCGGGAGATGGGGCTCCAGGACGCCGCCTCGGCGGCCCGGCTGAAGGTGTCGGCGGCCCTGCTGCCCTCGCTGCGGGACGCCCCGGACACCGCCGCGCAGCGCTTCCACCTGGACGCGCCCGCCTGGTTCCGGGAGCCGGTGACGCCCGCGCCGCTGCCGGTGCTCGCCGAGGCGGTGTGGGACGACGGCCGGGTCCTCGCCCGGTACCGGCGCGGCCAGGACACGGTGGAGCGGCGGCTGGAGCCGTACGGGCTCGTGCTGAAGGCCGGCGTCTGGTACCTGTGCGCGCGGGTCGCCGGCGGCGGTTCCTTCCGGACGTACCGGATCGACCGGTTCACCGCCGTGGACGCGCTGGACGAACGCTTCGACCGCGATCCGGGGTTCGATCTGCCCGGTTTCTGGGCGGAGCAGGCCGAGCGGTTCGCCCGCTCGATCCTGCGCGCCGAGGTCGTCGTACGGCTCTCCCCGGAGGGAGTGCGCCGGCTGCCGCACGCCGTCGATCCGCTCGCCGCGCGGACGGCCCTCGCGGAGCCGGGAGCGCCGGACGCGGCGGGCCGGGTGACGGTGACGCTGCCGGTGGAGTCGGAGGAGGTCGCGTACGAGCAGCTGACCGCGCTCGGCCCGGAGGCCGAGGTGCTGGCGCCGGCCGCGCTGCGCGAACGGTTCGCCGCGGACGCGGCCCGCGCCGCCGCCCTGTACCACGCCGGGGACGGCTGAGCGAGTCCGCCGTACTCCGGGTGCGTGCCACCGGGTCAGGCCCGATGCTGGTGGCGTGATGGACGAGACGGAGTTCTGGGAGCTGATCGACTCCACCCGGGAGGCCGCCGGGGGTGACCCCGAGGACCAGGCCGACCTGCTCGTGGAGCGGCTTCTCGCGCTGGACCCGGAACGGGTCCTGGACTTCGCCCGCCACTTCGAGGCCCGCTACAACCGCGCCTACCGCTGGGACCTGTGGGGAGCCGCCTGGCTGCTGCTGGACGGGTGCAGCGACGACGCGTTCGACTTCTTCCGGTGCTGGCTGATCGGGCAGGGCCGGGAGGTCTTCGAGGGGGCCCTGCACGACCCGGACGCGCTGGCCGGGCTGCTGGGCGAGTTCGACGAGGAGATCGACGGCGACGGCGAGGAGCTGGGCTACGCGGCGGACGAGGCGTACGAGCAGCTGACCGGCACGGTCGCGCCCGACCTGGGCCTCGCCCCGCCGCCGGCCGAGCCGGAGGGCACACCGCCGGACCTGGAGGACGACCGGGTGCTCGCCGAGCGCTTCCCCCGGCTGTGGGAACGGCTGCGGACATGACGGCCACGTCGTGCGGGGCCGTACGTGGCCCGACGCGCGCCGCTACCGGTGCCACGGGGGCCGAGCACGGCTGCAGGGCACGTGCCCGGCCGGGCCGCCTGTCGTCAGGGGCGTTTCCCGTGCTTCCCGGCTCCGGTCGGCTCGGCCCGGCGTGTGCCCGTGCCGGTGCCGGAGACGGCCGTGGGACGGGGAACGGGCGGGCTGTGGGACGTGCGGGGCCGCGGGGTGAGGTGCGGGCGGTGGGCGGTGGTGGCCGGGCGGCCCTGGAGCAGGGCGGCCCGCTCCCGGATGGCCGGGAGGCGGGCGGTGAGGGCCGCGCCGGGGCAGCTGGTGCGGAATCCGGCGTCGTGGCCGGCGAGGGCGGGCAGGGTGGCGGTGGCGCCCGTCCCGTAGCGGCTCTGGCCGCTGCTGGAGACCAGCCGGGCCCGGCCGCGCGGGTCGATGTCGGCGAGGCCGAGCTTCCAGGCCGCGAGGGCGGCGATGGCGTCGGTCATGGCGCGGGGCACGGGCACGCCGGCGGTGAAGGTGCCGAGCGCGGCGATGCCGGCGGTGCGGTGGTTGAAGCCCTGGGTGTGGGCGCCGGTGACGGCCCGGTCGATGCCTCCGGCGCGGCCCTCGTAGATGGTGCCGCAGCGGTCGACGAGGAAGTTGTAGCCGATGTCGTCCCAGTGCCGGGCGCCGGTCTGGCCCGCGTACAGGCCGCGGATGATGCGCGGCGTGTCGGCGCAGGCGTAGCCGTTGGGCGAGTCGGTGTGGTGCAGGAAGACGGCGACCACCTTGTCGTCGTAGCGCGGCGGCGGCTGGGCGTGCCCGGTGACGCGGTCCAGCCAGCCGGAGCGCGGCACGATGCGCGGCCGGACGGCCCGGTGTCCGACGGGCGGCCGGGCACCGGCGGCGGGACGGTCGGGGCGGGAGACGGCGGCGTCCTCGCCGCCTCGGGCGCACAGGACCAGCGCGCCGACGGCGAGCAGCCCGGGCAGGCAGCCGAGCAGCACCAGCAGCGCACCGGGTGTCCGCCGCGCGGGACAGGGGGTCCCCGCGGCCGGCCGTGCCGGGGCCCGCGGGGCTCTTCGCAGGACACGCATGACGCCACTGTCAAGCCGCCGGGCCGTAGCCGCGACGCGCGCTCTGCCACCTGGCGGAACGCTCGTCCCGGCAGGGGGATCCGGGGGCCTGGAGAAAGGCTGTTCCCGTGAACCGGCTGGATCTGCTGCTCGCTGTGGTGACCGTCTGCTTCGCCCTGTCGGGATACCGGCGCGGGCTGGTGGCCGGGTGTGTCTCGCTGGCCGGGTTCGTGGGCGGCGCGGCCGTCGGGGTGTGGCTGCTGCCGTGGGCGGCGGGCCAGGTGGCGCGGGGTTCGACGGCGGCGACGGGGCTCGCGGCGGCGACGGTGCTGGGGCCGGCGCTGCTGGGGCGCGCGCTGGCGGGCCGGGCGGCGCGGCGGCTGCGCGCGCGGATGGACCGGGGCCCGCTGCGGGTCGTGGACGGCGTCGGAGGCGCGGCGGCGAGCGGGGGCGCGGTGCTGGTGGTGGCCTGGGTGGCGGCGAGTGTGCTGAGCGTGGCGCCCGCGCCGGCGCTGTCGGCGGCGGTCCGGGACTCGGCGCTGCTGGGCGCGGTGCAGCAGCGGATGCCCGGGACCGCGCCGGCCTGGTTCTCGCGGGCCACGGCCGCGCTGGTGGAGGCGGGTCTGCCGCGGGTGTCCGACCCGTTCGGGAGCCGGCCGGCGGCCGGGGTGGCCCGGCCGCCGGGCGACGACGTCAGCCCGGCCGCGTCGAACGCGGCCCGGCACAGCACGGTGAAGATCGAGGGGGCCGCGGGCGCCGAGGGCCGGGAGGGCACCGGGTTCGTGTTCGCCTCCCGGCGGGTGCTGACCAACGCGCACGTGGTGGCCGGCATCGACCGCCCGGGCGTACGGGTCGGCGGCACCGGACGGTCGTACCCGGCCCGCGTGGTGTTCTTCGACCCGGGCCGGGACGTGGCGGTGCTGTACGTGCCCGGGCTGCGCGCCCCGGCGCTGCGGTTCGCGCCGGACGCCGGGCGCGGGGACCCGGCGGTGGTGGCGGGCTATCCGCAGAACGGGGGCCTGGACCTGCGGGCGGCGACGGTCACGAGCCGGGTGCGGGCGATCGGCGCTGACATCTACAGCGAGCACACGGTCACCCGGGAGGTCTACACGCTGCGGGCCACGGTCCGGCCGGGCGACTCCGGCGCCCCGCTGCTGGCCCCGGACGGCCGGGTGCTCGGGATGGTCTTCGCCCGGTCCGCCTCGGACGACGGGACGGGGTACGCGCTGACGGCGGCCGAGGTGACGGGCGACGCCCGGCGCGCGGCCACGGCGACGGCACCGGTGGACACGGGCGACTTGGTCGCCGCCTAGCGCCCCGGGGTCACAGGAACCGGCCCATGCACACGTCGTCGACGTAGCGGCCGTCGACGAGGAACTCCTCGGGCAGCACGCCCTCCACGGCGAACCCCTCCGACTCGTACAGCGCCCGGGCCGGAGTGTTGTGCCCGAGCACGCGCAGGGTCAGGCGCCGGGCGCCGCGTTCGCGCGCGCGGTCCGCGGCGGCCCGGATCAGCGCCCGCCCGACGCCCCGGCCGCGCGCCTCCTCGGCGACGGCGAACCCCTGGATCTGCAGGACGTGCGCGTTGGCGGCGAGCGGAGTGGGGTGGGCGAGGCGGATGTAGCCGAGGAGGCGTCCGCCGGCCCGGGCGTCCCCGTTCTGGGCGTTCTCGGCGTCCCCGGCGTCCTCGGCGTCCTCGGCGACGAGGAAGTCCTCCGGGCGGTGCCGGTCGTCGAAGAAGGGCGGGTACGGCGGCCGCGGGCGGGGCATGACGGCGTGCAGGGTGGACCAGGTGGCCCGGTCGAGGACGGCGAGTTCGTCCTCGTCGCCGGCCTGGGCGGTGCGTATGGAGGGCTCGGGCATGACGATCACCCTACGACGCGCGGTCCGGGCGTCCAGCGGGTTTCCGGGGGCCGGGTGGGGTCATGCTGGGGGCCATGGAACGTTCACGTATCGCGGTGGCCGGCGCGTCCGGTCTCATCGGCGGCGCTCTGGTGCGGTCCCTGACCGCGGACGGACACGAGGTGGTGCGGCTGGTGCGCCGGGCGCCCCGGGGCCCGGACGAGGTCCGCTGGGACCCGGAGCGGGGCCGGGTCGACGCGGCCGGGCTGGCCGGGTGCGAGGTGGTGGTCAATCTGGCGGCGGCCGGCGTGGGCGACCGGCGCTGGACCCCGGAGTACAAGCGGGTGCTGCGGGACAGCCGGGTGCTGGGCACGGCCGCGCTCGCCGAGGCGGTGGCCTCGCTGCCGAAACCGCCCCGGGCCTTCCTGAACGGCAGCGCGATCGGCTTCTACGGCGACACCGGCGAGCGGGTGGTGGACGAGGACGCGCCCGCGGGAGACGGCTTCCTGGCCCGGCTGTGCGTGGAGTGGGAGGGGGCCGCGGCGCCCGCCGAGGAGGCCGGGGTGCGGACGGTGTTCCTGCGCACCGGTCTGGTGGTGGCCCGCG
Source organism: Streptomyces sp. SCL15-4 (assembly GCF_033366695.1). NCBI lineage: Bacteria > Bacillati > Actinomycetota > Actinomycetes > Kitasatosporales > Streptomycetaceae > Streptomyces > Streptomyces sp. SCL15-4. Next base: position 6,017,477 of record NZ_JAOBTQ010000001.1, on the reverse strand, counting down.
GCGGCGGTGCCTGGGGGCGGCTGTTCCCGCTGTTCCGGGCGGGTCTCGGCGGGCGGCTGGGTGACGGGCGGCAGTACTGGTCGTACATCGCGCTGCACGACGAGGTGGCCGCGATCCGGCATCTGATCGACCGCGAGGACCTGTCCGGCCCGTTCGACCTGACGGCCCCGCAGCCGCTGACGAACCGGGAGATCACGGCGGCGATGGGCCGGGTGCTGCGCCGGCCGGCGGTGTGCGCGGTGCCCGCCGGCGTGCTGCGGGCGGTGCTCGGGGAGATGGCCGGGGATGTGCTGGGCAGTCAGCGGGTGGTGCCCACGCGGCTGCTGGAGTCGGGCTTCCGGTTCGCGTTCCCGGGCATCGAGGACGCGATCCGCGCGGCGTAGTGAGCCGGTTGACAACAAGGGCACACAAAAGTGACCGTATGCGACCTCCATGCGACCGTGCCCTGTTGATGCGCGACTCCTCCTGACCGATCACGGCCCTAACCTCGATCCGAACTCGGGTATCCGTGGCGCCAGTCGGAGGCATGACTCCTCCGCCGGCCGCGTAACCACAGGAGGGGCCTCGTGCTTGAGCCCGCGTACCAGGCGGACGTCGTCATCGTGGGGGCCGGCGTCGCCGGCCTCTCCGCCGCCCACCGGCTGACCAGCGCCGGAGTCACCACCACGGTCCTGGAGGCCGCCCCGTACGTCGGCGGCCGCATGTCGACGGAGAAGGTCGACGGCTTCCGGCTCGACCGCGTCGGACAGCTGCTGTCCACGTCCTGTCCCGAACTGCGGCTGACCCCGGGCCTGGCCGGGCTGGCCGTGCGCCGCTTCGCGCCGGGCGTGCTGCTGCACCGCGACGGCTGCCTCCAGCGCGCGGGCACGCCGGCGGTCGGCGGGAGCGCGCGGGGCGCACGGGGCGCACTCCACGCGGTGCGCGCCTTCGCCGGCCCGCCCAGGGCCACGGCGGCCCGGGCCACCGCGGCCCGGGCCGCGACCGGCCGGGGTACGACGGTCACGCCCGGCCGCGTCGGCGCGGCGCCGGTGGGCGGCGCGGTGGACCAGGCCCGGCTGGGCGCCGCGCTCGGCCGGCTCGCGGCGACCCCGTCGAGCGCGTCCTCGCCCGTCCCGAGCTGCCCGCCGCCCAGGCGCTGGCCCGGCGCGGGGTGCCGGCGCGCACCATCGACGGCTTCCTGCGCCCGCTGCTGGCCGCGCTGCTGTGCGACCCGGAGCTGACCACGTCCAGCCGGTACGCCGACCTGGCGCTGCGCACCTTCGCGAGCGGCCGGCTGTGCGTGCCGGAGGGCGGCGCGGAGACGGTGCCGCAGATGCTGGCCCGGACGCTGCCGCCGGGCACGGTGCACACCGGGGTGCGGGTGACCTCGGTGTCCACGACCTCGGTGACCACCGCCGAGCACGGCGAGATCCGCTGCCGGGCGGTGCTGCTGGCCACCGACGCGCTGGCCGCGGCGGAGCTGCTGCCCGGGCTCCGGGTGCCGGACTTCCATCCGGTGACCGTGGTCCACCACACCACGGACGAGCCCGCGGAGGCGTTCGCGACCGGCGCCTCGCTGCTGCTGGACGCGGACCGGGGCGGGCCGGTGGCGCACACGGCGGTGCTCAGCACCGTGGACCCGGGCCGGGCCCCGGCCGGCCGGGTGCTGATCTCCTCGACCGTGCTGGGCCCGCCGCCGGAGGGCGTCGACACCGCCGTCCGCATCCACCTCTCCCGCCTCTACGGCACCTCCACGCGCCGCTGGGAGACGCTGGCCGTGCACCACACCCCCGAGGCGGTCCCGGCCATGCGTCCGCCGCACGACCCGCGCCGTCCGGTACGCCTCCTGGCGGGCCTGTACGTCTGCGGCGACCACCGCGACACCAGCACCGTGCAGGGCGCACTGCGCTCCGCCCGCCGGGCGACGTCGGCCATCCTGGCGGACCTGGGCGCGGCGGGCCCGATGCACCGCGCGGACCCGGCCCCGACGCTGCCGAGGGCGGCGTGAGACGCGACGGGCCCCAGGGCCTGTCCGACCATTCGCGTCGTCGCCCGAAGCGCGGCAGACGGGAATGGTCAGACAGGCCCTAGCCCAGCGCCGCGACCTTCTCCCGGTAGCTGCGCACCGGCGCCGCGTCCCGGTACGGCTCCAGCCGGCGTTCGAAGTCCTTCACGTACTCCACCGCGCGAGCGGACCGCATCTCCGCCGCCTGCCCGGCGGCCTCCGCCGCCAGCACGCACGCCTGGTCGAGTTCGCCGAGGCCGAGCCGCGCGGTGGCGAGGACGACCCGGCAGAACAGCCGGCTGCGGGCGTGGACCGGCGCCCGCAGCTGGAGCGCGCGCTCGGCGTGCTGCGCGGCGGCACGGTACTGCTGGAGGTCGCGGTGGCAGTGCCCGAACTCGTCGGCGAGCTGTGCCTCGTCGAAGAACCGGGCCCAGTACGGCACCTCGTCCCCGGGCCGGGCCGCCTCCAGCGCGCGCTCGGCCCGGATCTGCGCCGCGGTGCACGCCCGGATCTCGCCCAGGACGGCGTGCGCCCGCGCCTCGGAGGCGTGCAGCAGCGCCTGGACGACGGGCGGAGCACCGCTGCCCACGCCCTGCTGGGCGACCCGGGTCAGCTGCACGGCCTCCCTGCCGTGGCCGAGGTAGACGGCCTGGCGGCTCATGGTGACCAGGACGTAGGAGCCGTAGGCCCGGTCGCCGGCGGCCTGGGCGAGCCGCAGGGCCTGCACGAAGTAGCGCTGGGCGAGTCCGTGCGCGGCGATGTCGTACGACGTCCAGCCCGCGAGCCGGGTCAGGTCGGCGGCGGCGCCGAACAGCCGGCGGCCGGTCTGCTCGCCGTAGCTGCCGCGGAGCATCGGCTCGCACTCGTGTTCCAGGTAGCGCACGAGTGCCTGCCGGGCGTGGCCGCCGCCGAACCGGTCGTCCAGGGTGCGGAACAGCTCGCCGACCGAGCGCAGCGCGCCGATGTCGCCGGCGGTGACCCGGTGGCCGGGAGCGCGTTCGGCGCGGGCCCGGGCCACGGCCGCCGCCCCGAGCGGGAGCGGCGGCCTGGCCACGCCGGGACGGCCCTGCGGCGGCACCCGGGGCCCCGGCTCGCGGGCCACCCGGTCGTCGGGCTTGCCGATCAGCCAGTCGCGGCTGGGCACGACCAGGCCTGCCGGGGTGAAGGCGATCTTGCGCAGCTCGGCGTGGCTGCCGGAGTCCTTGCGCCACAGGCCGCTGACGATGTCGACGGCCTCCTCCGGGGTGGCCGCGAACTCCAGCCCGGCGTACACCGGCGCACAGGAGTCCAGGCCGAGATCCTGGGCGGTGAGCCGGCGGCCCAGCCGGCGGGTGAACACCTCGGCGATCAGGGCCGGGGTCGTCCCGCGCGGCTGCTGTCCGCGCAGCCAGCGGGTGACCGACGTCTTGTCGTATCTGAGGTCCAGCCCGTGTTCCAGACCGAGCTGATCGACGCGACGGGCCAGACCCGCGTTGGAGAACCCCGCTTCTGCGATGAGCGCGGCGAGCTGGCGGTTGGGGGTGCGCTGCGCGGGTCGGTCCGTCATCTGCGGTGCGGTCTCCTGCCTTCCGGGCCTGTCGACGTGCCCGGATTGCCTTTGAGCAGCCCTTATGGCTCACGAACGGCGCGAATGTAGCGGAGAGTGAGCAGACGATCACACACTTCGCCGCTCATTCATCCGTTCGTGTGAGGAACGCCCGCACAGCTGACCTGTGGGGGTCGGACGTACAGTGGCGTGGGCGCGATACATGCCTGACACACCCATCGCCGAGGGAGGCGCTTGCCGTGAGTGAGTTGCGGTTCGTCCGCAGGGGATTCGGTGCCGATGCCGTCGACTACCAGGAGGCCTGGGACGAGCAGCGCCGGATCCACGCGGCCCGGTTCGCCGACGAGGTCCCCGACACCGTGATCCTCCTGGAACACCCCCCGGTGTACACGGCCGGCCGGCGCACCGAGGACAGCGAGCGCCCGCTGGACGGCACCCCGGTCATCGACGTGGACCGCGGCGGCAAGATCACCTGGCACGGCCCGGGCCAGCTGGTGGGCTACCCGATCCAGAAGCTGCCCCGCCCGGTGGACGTGGTCGCGCACGTGCGGCGGCTGGAGGAGGCGCTCATCCGCACCTGCGCCGAGTTCGGCCTGGAGACCACCCGGGTCGAGGGCCGCAGCGGCGTATGGGTGCTCGGCGACCCGGTCGAGCGGCGGCCCGCGCTCGGGGGCCTCTCCCTGGACTTCGACCCGCGCCTGACCGACGAGGAGTTCGACCCCCGGCTCAACGGCCCCGAGTACGCGCCCTCCAACGCGGGCCAGCGGCGCGAGGACCGCAAGATCGCGCAGATCGGCATCCGGGTGGCCAAGGGCGTCACGATGCACGGCTTCTCGTTCAACGTGAACCCGGACATGAAGTGGTTCGACCGGATCATCCCGTGCGGCATCCGCGACGCGGGCGTGGCCTCCCTCGCGGGCGAGCTGGGCCGGGACGTCACCATCGAGGAGGTCGTGCCGGTCGTGGAGAGGCACCTCGGGGACGTCCTGGAGAACGCGGACCTCAAGCCCCGGGAGATCGAGAAGGCTTCCGCCTGATCACCGGCGCCGGGAATGTGCCCTGTGGTCGCGAGGTTGGTCTCACCGGCAGGGCGCAATGAGCACGGGCGTACCCTGGTGTACGCCGAAGAATCGAAGTCACAGGGAGCCGACGTGTCCGCAGTCTCACCGGACGGACGCAAGATGCTGCGCCTGGAGGTCCGCAACAGCCAGACCCCCATCGAGCGCAAGCCCGAGTGGATCAAGACCCGGGCGAAAATGGGCCCCGAATACACGAAGATGCAGAACCTCGTGAAGAGCGAGGGCCTGCACACGGTGTGCCAGGAAGCCGGCTGCCCGAACATCTACGAGTGCTGGGAGGACCGCGAGGCGACCTTCCTCATCGGCGGCGACCAGTGCACCCGGCGCTGCGACTTCTGCCAGATCGACACCGGCAAGCCCGAGGCGCTCGACCGCGACGAGCCGCGCCGCGTGGGCGAGTCCGTGGTCACGATGGACCTCAACTACGCCACCATCACCGGCGTCGCCCGCGACGACCTGCCGGACGGCGGCGCCTGGCTGTACGCCGAGACCGTGCGCCAGATCCACGCCCAGACGGCGGACCGCGCGGACGGCCGGACGAAGGTGGAGCTGCTCGCCCCGGACTTCAACGCCGTCCCCGAGCAGCTGGCCGAGGTGTTCGACTCCCGCCCCGAGGTCTTCGCGCACAACGTCGAGACGGTCCCCCGGATCTTCAAGCGGATCCGCCCCGGCTTCCGCTACGAGCGCTCCCTGAAGGTCATCACCGAGGCCCGTGACTTCGGCCTGGTCACCAAGTCGAACCTGATCCTCGGCATGGGCGAGACCCGCGAGGAGGTCGGCGAGGCGCTGAGGCAGCTGCACGAGGCGGGCTGCGAGCTGGTCACCATCACCCAGTACCTGCGCCCGTCCGTCCGGCACCACCCGGTGGAGCGCTGGGTGAAGCCGCAGGAGTTCGTGGAGCTGAAGGAGGAGGCCGAGCAGATCGGCTTCTCCGGTGTGATGTCCGGCCCGCTGGTGCGCTCCTCCTACCGCGCCGGACGGCTGTACCAGATGGCCGTCGAGAAGCGGGGTGCGTTCATCGCCGCCCAGGCGGTGTGAGACCCGCGGTGTGAGCCCGCGCGTGTGAATCGCCGCACACATCGCTACCGACCGGTAACGGCCGAGTCGACGCGGTCCCGGCCGTCCTCGCTGATGAGGGCGGCGGCGGGGCCGCGTCGGCGTTCCGGCGCCCGCTCCGAGGGGTTCACGACTGTTTGACCGGTCGGTCACGTCCTGGTAACACCAGACAGTGACCCTTGGTGTCATGCCCCTATCTCCACCGCTTCGAGGGGGGATCCCGCTCATGCAGGCAGCACCCGTGCGTGCCACCGCCATCCCGTCCTTCACCGACGCGCTCCGCCGCGTCGAGTCCCTGCTGCTGAGCGGCGGCCAGCGCACCGCCCGCCGCAACGCCTGGACCTCCGTCCTGGAGGACCGCCGCCGTGCCCAGGACCGGGTCGAGGCCCAGCGGTTCCTGGAGCAGGCCGCCGGCCGCTCCTGACGCCCCGCCCCCGGCCCCGACGCGGGCCCGCCGGGCACTGCCGTCGTCGGCACTCCCGGGGGCACGTAGACTTCGTGGCATGGCGAGGAAGGAAACCGCGGCGGACGCCGCGAATGCCGGGCGACTGAAGCAGATCGCCCTGACGTACCAGATGACCCGCAAGGTCGACAAGAAGATCGGTCTTGTACTCGCGGCCGTCGGCATCGGCGTCCTCGGTGTCTTCCTCGTGATCGGCTTCCTGCTCGGGCACCCGGTCTACCTGGGCATCTTCGGTCTGCTGATCGCCCTGCTGGCGATGGCCATCGTGTTCGGCCGCCGCGCCGAGCGAGCCGCCTTCGGCCAGATGGAGGGCCAGCCGGGCGCCGCCGCGGCCGTGCTGGACAACATCGGCCGGGGCTGGACGACGACTCCGGCGGTGGCGATGAACCGCAGCCAGGACGTGGTGCACCGGGCCGTCGGCAAGGCCGGCATCGTGCTGGTCGCCGAGGGCAACCCGAACCGGGTGAAGAGCCTGCTGGCCGCCGAGAAGAAGAAGATGAACCGCATCGTCGCGGACGTGCCGGTGCACGACGTGATCGTGGGCACCGGCGAGGGCCAGGTCGAGCTGAAGAAGCTGCGCACGACCCTGCTGAAGTTCCCGCGGGTGCTGACCGGTCCCCAGGTGACCGCCACCAACGACCGGCTGCGCGCGCTCGGCGACCTGATGAGCAACATGCCGCTGCCGAAGGGCCCCATGCCCAAGGGCATGAAGCTGCCCAAGGGCGGACCCCGGGGACGCTGACCGCACCCCGTACGCCATCGACGAGGCCCCGCACCCCCCGAGGGTGCGGGGTCTGTCGTTGACACGCCACCGAACGGAGCATCCGGCGGGTAATCAGCTCATCGGCTCCTAGCCTTCGGAATGTGACAAAACGCCATATTACGTACCTCGCATGCGCCACGGCCCTCGTCGGTGCGTTCGCCGGCGCCGCTCCGGCGTCGGCGGCCCACCAAACCCTCGTGGTGCATCCGGGCGAGTCCATCCAGAAGGCGGTGAACGCCGCCCGGCCCGGCGACACCGTGCTGGTACTGGCCGGCACCTACCACGAGAGCGTCACCGTGCGGACCGCCGCGCTGACCCTGCGGGGCATGGGCCCGCTCACCGTCATCCGGCCGCCCGCGGGGGCCAGGGCCGCGGCGCCCGCGAAGGGCGCCGTCCCCACCTGTTCCGGGGCCGGCAACGGCATCTGCGTGGTCGGCGGCAAGAACAGGGCCCTGCGGGACGTCACCGTCGCCGATCTCCAGGTGACCGGCTTCGCCAAGGTCGGCCTGTGGTCCATGGGCACCGACCGGCTGACCGTGACCGGAGTGAGCGCCGACGACAACGGCCAGTGGGGCATCGCCCAGGAGCACTCCACCCGGGGCGTCTTCCGGCATGACGCCGCCCGGCGCAACGGCGACGCCGGCCTGTTCCTCGCCAACAGCGTCAAGGCCGAGCAGGGCGCCAAGGACAGCAAGGGCACGGTGGTCGAACACACGCGGCTGGAGGGCAACCGGATCGGTCTCACCGTCCGTCGGCTGCGCAACCTCACCGTCCGGCGCAACCACGTCACCGGCAACTGCGCCGGTGTGTTCGTCGTGGGCGACGAGAACAAGCCCCGGGCGGGCGCGCTGACCGTGCGCGCCAACCTGGTCGAGCGGAACAACAAGTACTGCCCGAAGACCGCCCGGCTGCCCTACCTCCAGGGCTCCGGCATCGTGCTCACCGGCACCGAGAAGGCCCTGATCTCCGGCAACACCGTCACCGGCCACTCCGGCAAGTCCCCGCTGTCGGGCGGCATCGTCCTGTTCAAGAGCTTCGTCGGCGCCGCCAGCGAGCAGAACCGCATCACCGGCAACCACCTGTCGGCCAACTCCCCGGCGGACCTGGTCAACCAGGAGGCCGCGAAGAGCCGCAACGCCTTCGACCACAACACCTGCCGCGCCTCCAGGCCCGCGGGCCTGTGCTGACCGGACAGCCGTACCCGACCCACGCAAGGAAGGAAGGCGGCCCATGACCGCACCATCCCCCGCGCTCTCCACCGCGCCGGAGCCCGGGGCACCCCCGACCCCGCCGCCGTCGATGCGGCTGCGCGAACTCGTGTTCGGGGCGGCCTGCGCCGCCGCCGTCCGCGCCGCCGCCCGGCTCGGCGTCGCCGACGCCCTCGGTGACGCCCCGATGACCGTGCAGGGCCTGGCGGCGGCCGTGCACACCGAGCCCGGGCCGCTGCGCCGGCTGCTGCGCGCACTGTCCTGCTACGGCGTCTTCGCCGAGCGGCCCGACGGCACCTTCGCCCACACCGAGATGTCCCGGCTGCTGCGCGAGGACGACCCGAACAGCCTGCGGGCCATCGCGCTGTGGTGCACCGAGCCCTGGACCTGGGACGCCTGGCCCCGGCTGGACCGGGCGGTGCGCACCGGCCGGAACGTCGTGGAGGACCTGTACGGCAAGGAGTTCTTCGCGTACCTCAACGAGGACGCCCCGGAGTCCGCCGACGTCTTCAACCGGGCCATGACCCGCTCCAGCGAGCAGTCGGCCCGGGAGGTCGCCGCGCTGCTCGACCTGTCCGGCAGCGCCTCGGTCGCCGACCTCGGCGGCGGCCAGGGTCACGTGGTGGCCAGCCTGCTCGACAAGTACCCGGCCATGCGCGGCTACCTGCTGGACCTGCCGCGCGTGGTGGACAACGCCCTGCCGCGGCTGCGCGAGGGCGGCGACCTGGCCGGCCGGACGCGGATCGTGCCGGGCGACATCCGCGAGGCCGTCCCGGTCAAGGCCGACGTCTACATCATCAAGAACATCCTGGAGTGGGACGACGAGTCCACCACCCGGCTGCTGCGCAACGTGGTCGAGGCCGGCGGCCCCGGCACCCGGGTCGTCGTGATCGAGAACCTGGTGGACGACACGCCGTCCATGCGGTTCAGCACCGCCATGGACCTGCTGCTGCTGCTCAACGTCGGCGGGGCCAAGCACACCACCGCCGGCATGACCGGCCGGCTGCGGGCGGCGGGCCTGGAGGTCGACGGCATCGCGCCGGTCAACCCCTTCCTGCACGCGTTCGATTGCACGGTTCCCGCGTGAGCGCACTCCCCCACGGCACACCGGTGCCGGGTCCGCGTCGGACGCGGGCCCGGCACCGGTGCTCCGGACGAGGGTGTCAGACTCCGGTGTCGCGCTGCCAGACGTAGAAGCGCTGGGCCATGGCGTCCTTCGGGGACCGCCAGGTCTCGGGGTCGTACGCGCTGACGTACGCCGACAGCCGCTCGCTGACCTCCTTGAACTCGGGGTGCGAGGTCACCTTGGCGATGGCCGGTCCGGGCTCGCGTTCGGACTCGATGAGGTGCATGTACACATCACCGAACTGGAAGAGGCTGCGCCGGACCACCCCGACGAGGTGCGGCAGCTCTCCGCGGTCGGACTCCGCGAACACCTTGGCGATGTCCGGGGCGGAGCCCGGGGCCATCCGGGCGACGATCAGGGCCTGGTGCACGGTCGTCTCCTGTCGTCCGGCTCAGTCGGCCAGCGCCGGGGCGGGCCGCTGTCCGGCCGCCGCCTTCTCGATCTTGTCCCGGATGAGGGCCAGCTGGACCTTGGAGTTCTTGTTGATGTTGTCGGTCATCCAGTCGTCGTCGACCGGCGCGTCCGGCTTCATCGCGAAGTCCTGGACCCACACCATCCGGGTGCCGGCCGGGACCTCCTCGTAGCTCCAGTGGATGTGCATGTGGGCGAAGGGGCCGGTCTCCACGCGGCGGGCCGTGACGGTGAGGGAGTCGCGGTCCGGCTCCCGCTCGGAGACCCAGCTCCACACGGTGCCGTTCTCGTCCGGGTGCATGGTGAGCCGGAACGTGGTCTTCGCGCCCTCCCGCTTGAGGACCTCCACCGACGCGTACTCGCTGAACAGCTGCGGCCAGCGCTCCAGGTCGTTGGTCATGTCCCAGACCAGGTCCAGCGGGGCGGCGATGGTGATCTCGTTCTGGGTGTGTCCTGCCATGTCAGGCTCCTGCCATCAGGGTCGTGTTGACGAGGTTGAGGAACTGCTGAGGCGTCTTGCAGCGTTCGGCGTCGACCGGCATCGGGGTGCCGTGGGTGTTCTCCAGCTCGCCGACGATGCCGAGCAGGCCGAGCGAGTCGACTCCGAGGACGTCGAAACCGGTGTCCGGCTTCTCGGTCAGCTGTTCCGGGCTGACGGTGACCCCGGCGGCCTTCTTCATCAGCGCGGCGAGTTCTTCCACGGTGATCTGCGGCATGCGCTTTCCTCCTTTGCTGTGCTCACTGCCTGGTGCCGGCTCGCAGCACCAGCGCCGAGTTCGACCCCATGAGTCCGCGGCTGAGCACCAGTGCCGTGCGCGGTGCGGCGGGCCGGGCGCGGCCCGTCACGAGGTCGAGGTCGTGGCAGACGTCGAAGACGTTCGGCGTCGGCGGGATCAGGCCGTACTCCATTGCCAGCACGGCCGCGGCGGTGTCCAGCACCGGGGCCGCGCAGTAGCCGCGGCCGAACCCGGTCTTGGGGGCGGTCACCGGGACCCGGGTGCCGTGGGCGCCGAGGGCGTCGACGATCGCCAGCGCCTCGGCCCGGTCGGCCTCCGGTACTCCGAGGGCGTCGGCGAAGACGACGTCGATCTCCTCGGGGGCCGAGCCGGCCTCCGTCAGGGCCCGCCGGATGGCGTGCGCGAGTCCGTCGCGGGAGTCCGCCCAGCGGGAGGCTCCGGTGAAGGTGGCCCCGTGGCCCGCGACGACGGCCCGGACGTCGGCGCCGCGGGCCCGGGCGGTGTCCGCCGCCTCGACGACGAGCATGGCGCCGCCCTCGGCCGGCACGAATCCGCACGCCCCGTCGGTGAAGGGCCGGTAGGCCCGGGCGGGGTCGGTCTCGCGGCTCAGCTCCGCGTAGCCGAGCTGGCAGACCATCGAGTACGGCGCGAGCGGCGCCTCGGTGGAGCCGGCCACGATCACGTCGGTGCCGCGGCGCACCGCCCGGGCCGCGTGGGCGAGGGCGTCCAGGCCGCCGGCCTCGTCGGAGGCGACGACCGAGCACGGCCCCTTGAAGCCGCGGCGGATGGAGACCTGGCCGGTGCTCGCGGCGTAGAACCAGGCGATGGACTGGTACGGCCCGACGAACCGGCTGCCCTTGCCCCACAGTCGCTGCAGTTCGCGCTGGCCGAACTCGCCGCCGCCGGATCCGGCGGCGGTGACCACGCCGATCGAGTACGGCGCGTCCGGGATGCCGGACGGTCCGAGCCGGGCGTCGTCCAGCGCGAAGTCGGCCGCGGCCATGGCGTAGTGCGTGAACCGGTCGGTCTGGACGAGGAAACGCTCCTCGATGGTGGCCGCCGGGTCGAAGGCGCGGACCTCACCGGCCACCTTCAGGGGAAGGTGCTCGCAGCCCTCGCGGGTGACCCGGTCGAGGACGCTGAGGCCCTCCTGGGTCGCCTTCCAGAAGGTGTCGGTGCTGGTGCCGTTGGGCGCGACCACTCCGATGCCGGTGATGGCCGCCTGCCGGTCCTTCGGTTCGCTCATCGTGTGTCCTCACTCCCTCGGCCGGGTCAGGATCACCGCGGACTGGAATCCGCCGAACCCGCTGCCCACGGACAGCACGCTGCTCAGCTTCCGTTCGCGGGCGACACGCGGGACGTAGTCCAGGTCGCACTCCGGGTCGGGGATCTCGTAGTTCGCGGTCGGCGGTACGACCTGCTTGGCGAGGGCCAGCACACAGGCGACCAGTTCGATGGCGCCGATCGCCCCGAGGGAGTGCCCCACCATGGATTTGATGGAGCTCATCGGGGTGTCGTAGGCGTGGTGGCCGAGCGCCCGCTTCACGGCCGCCGTCTCGTGGCGGTCGTTCTGCCGGGTGCCGGAGCCGTGCGCGTTGACGTAGTCGATCGCCGTGGGGTCGAGCCGCGCCTGGCCGAGGGCGGACTCGATGGCCCGCGCCATCTCCAGGCCCTCCTTGGTCAGGCCGGTCATGTGGTAGGCGTTGCCGAAGGTGGCGTAGCCGCCGAACTCGCAGTACACATGGGCACCGCGGGCCCGGGCGTGTTCCAGCTCCTCCAGGACGAGCACCGCGCCGCCCTC